>NZ_NEHZ01000001.1:0-558185 GCF_002112565.1 Pseudomonas sp. R25(2017) | reverse complement strand
TCGGGCTCGCGCAGGGCCAGGGGGGCGACGGCTCGCAGGGGCTGGATGAGCATGGCAAAGACTCCGGTGCGGGTGGGCGACGGAGTCATTGGAAGCCGGAAGGGGCAGGGTGGCTACTGTCAGATCTGACAGGGGCGGGCGGGTTTGCGACCGGCGGTCATGCGCCTGCGGCGAGGGAGCAAGCGCCCTCGCCGCAGGTCAGGTTTTTTTCAGGGTCTTCTGCCGCAGGATGTAGACCGTCACCAGCGTTGCGCTGGTCAGCATGAACCCCCGGGCCCAAGGCAGCGGCACCAGATAGCACGACAGCAGGATGCTCGCCCACATCAGCCCGATGGCGTAGACCTTGCCCTTGAGCGGAATGCCGTTGCCGTCGAGGTAACCGCGGATCCACGGGCCCAGCTTCGGATGCTCCACCAGCCAGCGGTAGAAGCGCTCGGAGCTGCGCGCGAAGCAGGCCGCCGCGAGCAGCAGGAAAGGCGTGGTGGGCAGGACGGGCAGGAAAATCCCGATCACCCCCAATGCCACGCTGAGCCAGCCGACGGCCAGCAGGAGGTAGCGCAGCATCAGGGGACGGTTGCCTATGGGGTTGTCCATAGGCGGGAACTCAGTGGTGGCGAGGCTTGAGGATCGCCGGTTTTTCGTCCGGCGCCTGGCACAGCAGGTACAGCGCGGTCAGGGCTTCCGGGATCTGCACGATCATGTCGTCCATCAGGTTGGCGTCCTTGGCGATGTCCTCGAACTCCGGCTGCTCGTCGAACAGGCCCGAGCCGACCATGATCGGCAGGAGCATTTCGCTGACTTCGTCTTCGGCGGTCTCGAACCAGGCCTCTTCACGCAGGAACACGCCTTCCATGAAGCCGATGCACCAGCCGCGCAACTCGGAGTCGTCCGGCTCGTCGCCCAGGTCCAGGTCGCACGGCAGCTCGAACTCTTCGTCGGAGGCCAGTTGGCGGGCGATGTGGGCCTTGAGGCCGATCAGCGTGGCTTCGATCTCTTCGCGCTGGGCGTCGCTGGTGTAGTGCGGCTCTTCGGCGAACAGCGCGTCGATCCATTCACGGTCCGGCACCACGTCCGAGCAGATCGACAGGGCGGTGAGGTAACCGTGGGCGGCCACGTAATCCAGCGCCTCTTCATGCAGCTCGTCGGCGTCGAGGAAGACTTGCAGGCGGGTCAGTTGCTCAGCGAAGGACATTACGGGGCTACCTTGGGGGAATAAACAATGCGGGAATTCTAGGCCTTCTTGAGCCCTCAAGCCAGCCGCACGGCAGATTTGCCTGAAATCCCGGTTCACGGTACAGGCCCTGTGGGAGCTGGCTTGCCAGCGATAGCGGTGGCAATGTCGGAATTGATGTTGAAGGTGCCGACGTCATCGCTGGCAAGTCGAGTCGTCGCACCGCAGCTCCCACAGGTTTTGTGTTATCCCAAGGTTTCGTGCAACCGGCTTCTCAGCGGCGCCCTGCGCAGGGAGACGCTCGGGTATACTGCCGCGCTTTGCGATCCCTGCCGGCATGACGATGATCATGCAATGCGCCCTTACGTTTTGTTTAAGCAGCCTCGGCTGCCCTGAACCAGCCTGTGCAGGGATGTTTCGGTGATTTTTGGAGTTTCTATGCTCGAACAGGCTCAGCGCGTCCTCAAGGACATCTTCGGCTACGACAGTTTCCGTGGCCGCCAGGGTGCGATCATTGAGCGCGTGGCCAGCGGCGGCGACGCCCTGGTCCTGATGCCCACCGGCGGCGGCAAGTCCCTGTGCTTCCAAGTGCCGGCGCTGCTGCGCGAAGGCTTGGCGGTGGTGGTGTCGCCGCTGATCGCGCTGATGGACGACCAGGTCGCCACCCTTGAGGAACTGGGCGTGGCCGCCGCCGCGCTGAACTCCACCCTGAGCGCCGAGCAGCAGCGCGACCTGGCGGCGCGGATCCGCCGCGGCGAAGTGAAGATGCTCTACCTGGCCCCCGAACGCCTGGTGCAGCCGCGCATGCTGAGCTTCCTGCAAGGCCTGGACATCGCCCTGTTCGCCATCGACGAAGCCCACTGCGTGTCGCAATGGGGCCACGACTTCCGCCCGGAATACCTGCAACTGGGCCAGTTGGCTGAAATGTTCCCCCACGTGCCGCGCATCGCCCTGACCGCCACGGCCGACAAGCGCACCCGCGAAGAGATCGTCACCCGTCTGCACCTGCAGAACGCCGAGCGTTTCCTGTCGAGCTTCGACCGGCCGAACATCTTCTACCGCATCGTGCCCAAGGAGCAGCCGCGCAAGCAGTTGCTGGCGTTCCTCGGCGAGCGGCGCGGCGATGCCGGCATCGTCTACTGTCTGTCGCGCAAGAAGGTCGAGGAAGTCGCGGCGTTCCTCACCGAGCAAGGGTTCCCGGCGCTGCCGTACCACGCCGGCCTGCCCAACGACCTGCGCGCGTACCACCAGCAGCGTTTCCTCAACGAGGAAGGCCTGATCATGGTCGCCACAGTGGCGTTCGGCATGGGCATCGACAAGCCCAACGTGCGGTTCGTCGCCCACCTGGACCTGCCCAAGTCCCTTGAGGCCTACTACCAGGAAACCGGGCGCGGCGGCCGTGACGGCCTGCCGGCGGATGCCTGGATGGCCTACGGCCTGCAAGACGTGGTGATGCTCAAGCAGATGCTGCAGAACTCCGAAGGCGACGAGCGCCACAAGCGCCTTGAGCAGCACAAGCTCGACGCCATGCTCTCGCTCTGCGAAGAGACCCGCTGCCGCCGCCAGGCGCTGCTGGCCTATTTCGACGAAGACATGCCCGAGCCTTGCGGCCATTGCGACAACTGCGTCGACGGCGTGCAGACCTGGGACGCCACCGAACCTGCGCGCCAGGCGTTGTCGGCGATCTACCGCACCGGCCAGCGCTACGGCGTCGGCCACCTGGTGGATGTGCTGCTGGGCAAGGACAACGAAAAGGTGCGCAGCTTCGGCCATCAGCAC
The DNA here is from genome assembly GCF_002112565.1 of Pseudomonas sp. R25(2017). NCBI lineage: Bacteria > Pseudomonadati > Pseudomonadota > Gammaproteobacteria > Pseudomonadales > Pseudomonadaceae > Pseudomonas > Pseudomonas sp. R25(2017). The sequence goes on along the minus strand of NZ_NEHZ01000001.1, from coordinate 555,235 downwards.
CTGTCGGTGTACGGCGTCGGCAAGGCGATGAGCGAGGGCGAATGGCGCTCGCTGTTCCGTCAGTTGGTGGCCCGGGGGCTGGCCGACGTCGACCACGAAGGGTACGGCGGCCTGCGCCTGAGCGACACCTGCCGGCCGCTGCTCAAGGGCGAGGTGACCCTGGAGCTGCGCCGCGACCTCAAGCCGCAGGTCAGCGCCAAGGGGCTCAGCAAGAGCCCGGCCAGCCAACTGGTGCGTGCCGAAGAGCGCGAGCAGTGGGAAGCCCTGCGCACCCTGCGGCGCAAGCTGGCCCAGGAGCACGGCGTGCCGCCTTACGTCATCTTCCCCGATTCGACCCTGGTGGAAATGCTGCGCAGCCAGCCGACCACGCTGGCGGAAATGGCCCGGGTCAGCGGCGTCGGCGCCCGCAAGCTGGAGCGCTACGGCGAGGCCTTCCTCGAAGTGCTTGGCGGCGAGGCCGAAACGCCGAAGGCCGTGGCCGACGTGCGGCATGAGCTGATCACCCTGGCCCGCGCCGGCATGACGCCGCTGCAGATCGCCGGCCAGTTGCAGTGCTCGGAAAAGAACGTCTACAGCATGCTGGCCGAGGCCATCGGTCAGCAGCAGTTGTCGCTGGAGCAGGCGCTGGATCTGCCGGAAGAACTGATGGGCGAAGTCCACGACGCCTTCCTCGACGGCGAAGGCGAACTGCCGTCGGTGGCCGAAGTGGCGGCGCTGTTCGGCAGCCGGGTGCCGGAAGGCGTGCTCTATTGCGTGCGCGCGGCGCTGCAGTCGGAATTCGAGATGTGAGCCTGGGCTTACACGACCCGTTGCTTTGATGTAACGATTCAGTGCAAGACATCCTCTTGCCTATAGCCAAATGTCATGCTTAGCTGACTAATAATTAGTTTTTTTCTATTTCTTCAGTCTAACCATGAGTGTTTTATGCCGTTAACCGATCAACACCGCTTTGGCATGCAACTGGCGCAGATGTCCCGTGGGTGGCGTGCCGAACTGGATCGCCGGCTGGCCGGCATGGGCCTGTCCCAGGCGCGCTGGCTGGTGCTGCTGCACCTGGCGCGCTTCGACGAGGCGCCGACCCAGCGCGAGCTGGCGCAGAGCGTCGGCGTCGAAGGGCCGACCCTGGCCCGCCTGCTCGACAGCCTGGAAAGCCAGGGGCTGGTGCAACGCCAGTCCGTGATGGAAGACCGCCGGGCGAAAAAGATCGTGCTGTGCCCCCCGGCCCGGCCGTTGATCGACCAGATCGAAACCATCGCCACGCAATTGCGCCACGAACTGTTCGAGGGCGTGGACGACGCGGATCTGAAGGTCTGCATGCGCGTTCACGCGCACATTCTGGGCAACCTGGAAAAATCCTGAGGCAAAACCCCGTGCCGTTTTTTTGAGGGATCGCGCTGGGCCGACTATAAGAACTACTGGGCAATATCGTGTTCGTACCGGATGTGCGAACGCATAGAAGTCGGTTTTGCTTATATAAGGGATGCTCATGCTCGGAAGTCGGCACGTGGTACTGCGTTGCGCCCGCCCGCTGGTGGTGGCCGGCGTGCTTGTCTGGTCAACCGCCTCCTTGGCGCTGGGGCTCGGTGACATCACCGTGCATTCGGGCCTCGATCAGCCGTTCAAGGCCGACATCGCCTTGCTGGACGTCGGCGGGCTCAGCCAAAGCGAACTGTCGGTCAGCCTGGCCACGGCCGACGAGTTCAGCCGGGCCGGGGTCGAGCGGGTGTTCTTTCTCAATGACCTCAGGTTCACCCCGATCCTGCGGGGCGAGCGCAAGCTGATCCGGGTGACCTCCGGCAAACCGGTCAACGAACCCTTCCTGAATTTCCTGGTGCAGGTCAATCAGCCCAACGGCCGCTTGCTGCGCGAGTACACGGTGCTGATCGACCCGCCGGGCTCGCCTGGCATCGTGCCGGCCACCGACGAACCGGACGTGCGCGCCCAGGACTCCGGTTTTCCTACCCCCGAGGCGCCTGCGCCCACCGCCCCCGGCAAGCCTGCCGCCCAACCGGCCGCCAGCGCGCCGGCCACGCCTGCGGCACCTGCCAACGACGCGTTGGCCGAGCAACTGGCGGCCAGCGTCCTGCAGAACCAGCAGTTGCAGAAATCTCTCGATGAGCTGAACGCCAGGCTTCAGGCCCAGGATGTCCAGATCGCCGACGGCAAAAAGCAGGTCAGCGACCTTCAAAGCCGCCTGACCGAGCTTCAGCAGGCTCCGCCACCGCCGGTGGCGGCACCCGCGCCGGCGCCGGTCGCCGCCCCGGTCGAACCCCGGGAGGCGTCGAGCGATTGGCCGTTGTACGGCGGATTGCTGGTGCTGTTTGTCGCGCTGGTGGCCGGCCTGTTCGTGCTTCGCCGGCGCCGGCAGACGACGCAAACCCAGGCTGCGCGGCCGGCCCCGGCGCTGCGCAATGAGCCCCAGGTTGAAGGGGCCGGTACATCCCCGCTCGCTGCGGTTCACCACGCCGCCGAACACCGCGAGGAATCCGGCGCCGGCCAGGTGCTGGAGGCGGTCGGCATCTATCTGGCCTACGGGCGGCTGGGCGAAGCGGCCGGCCTGCTGCGTGACGCGTTGGGCAAGGAGCCGGAGCGCACCGACCTCGGTCTGCAATTGCTTGAGGTGCTGGGCCGGCAGGGCGATGGCGCCGCCTATGACGAACAGGAAAGCCACCTGCGCGGGCAGGGGGTGACGGAGACGGCGCTGCAGGAGATCCGCAGCCGTTGTCCGAAACTGGCCCCTGTCGCGCCGCTACTGCCGGTCTTGCCCGTGACGGCGGCAGCACCGCTTGTCACGGCTGCGCCACCGGTGGCATCGGAGGACAGCTTCGAGCTGAACGACGGCGATCTGTCGATGGATTCGAGCTGGGACCTGAACGATGAACGGCCCGCTGATGCGCTTGCGCAGGAGGTGTCCGCGCTGGGCGACAGCCTGGAGATTCTGCCTCAGGATTTCGAACTGCCCCAGGACGCCGAGGCCGAAGCGGCGGAGCTGGAATGGATCGCCGAACCGCAAGAACCCACGCTGGACGAAGACTTCCTCAACGCGTTCGGCGACCCCGGCAAACCGCCCGGGCCGCAGGCCGGTGCCGGGAAACTGGAGCAGGCCCAGACCTGCATCGACGACGGTGACATCGACAGCGCCATCGCCTTGCTCAACGAGTTGCTCAAGGAGGGCGACGAACCCCTCAGGCAGACGGCGCGGACGCTGTTGGCGGGGATCCGCTGAGACGTTTGGGATCTTGCCCTGCGGTGCCTGAGCTGGCGCCATCGCCAGCAGGCTGGCTCCCACAGGTATTGCGGCTGAACGCAGAATCCGTGAACACCTCGGACACTGTGGGAGCGAGCCTGCTCGCGATAGCGGTCTGTCAGCCAAACCACTGGGACTGACACTCCGCCATCGCGGGCAAGCCCGCTCCCACAGGTATTGCGGGCGAATGCCGAATCTGTGAACCCCTCGGATACTGTGGGAGCCAGCCTGCTGGCGATGGCGACAGGTCAGGCGCCGCAGAAAATCCAGGCCGGCCTCAGAACGTCTGCCCCAGATTCAGGTAAACCGCCTGCTCATTCGCATCGTTCAGCCCGTAGCTGAAGTTCAGCGGCCCCAACGGCGTGTCGAACCCGATGAACACGCTGGCCGCGTTGATGTAGCCGCTGTCGAACTCGTTGTCGTTGTTCCACGCCCGGCCGCGCTCCAGCGAGGCGCCGGCGTACAGCGGGAAGTCCAGCGGCAGGAACGAGCGCGGGGTCAGGCGGCGGTAATACACGGCGCGCATCAGGCTGACGTTCTGGCCGGAGACCGCATCTTCGCGGAACCCGGACAACTGCCGGGCGCCGCCGAGCAGAAAGCTGGAGACCACCACGTTGGCATCGTCCAGGGTGCGGCCGTAACGGCCGCCGAGCACCAGGGTGTCCGGGCCGCGGCTCATGGCCTTGTCCAGTTTGAACTCCCATTGCCGGTAGCGGGTGTCGGAGCCCAGGCCCGGCTCGAACTGCGCCAGGGTCAGGCCGATGTCCTCGCCCTCGTGGGGGAAGTACACGTTGTCCAGCGAATCGAACGAGTACTTGAGCGCATAGAAACCTTCGTTGAAGTGCTCGCTGGGCTGGTTCTGATCGCCGATGCGCACGTCGGCCTTGCCCCAAGCCTCGCCGATGCCCAGCCGCACCTCGCCGCTGTTGCCGATCTGTCGGCCGACATTGAGGCCGAAGCCGTAGCGCTCGACGCGGTACTGGGCGATCGGGTCGTTGTCGAGCACCGAGTCGACGTTCTGCGCCGCGAACGCCGCGTAGGGGGCGAGGAAGTAGCGCGAGCCGACATCCAGCGGCTGATAGAACTCGGTGTACAGCTCCTGCTTGTCACCGATCTGCGCCCGGGTCAGCCATTCGGCGCCGAGGCGGTTGATGCCGTTGACCCGGTAACTGGCGCCGAGATTGAAGGCGCTGTCGCCACGCATGTCGTCGGACAGGTTGAGGCCGATGCGCAGGTAGTCGGTGCCGCTGCGCTTGCCCCGGGCGCTGATCACCAGCGTGTGGTCCGGGCCCTTGTGCACCACGCGGTACTGCACCTGCTCGAAGTAGTCCAGGCCGTACAACGTGCCCATGTCGGTCTGCAGGCGGCCCAGGTCCAGCGGTTCGCCGATGTGCTGGCGAATGTAGTAGCGGATCACGTCGTCGCCGACCTTCGAGTCGTTCTCGACCCGGATCGCCGTGATCACCGGCGTACGTTGCCCCGGCGAGCGGGCGGCGGCCAGTTCGGTGTCCTGGGGTTGGGAGGGCTTGAGGCGGGCCAGGCGGGCGTCGAGGATCCGGGTGGCGCGGTAGCCGGCGTCGATCATCTCCTGGGCGCGGCCGAAATCGGTGACGCCGAAGCTCGCCAGCGGCGGCTGGATCAGCACGTCGTCGGGGTGCAGCGCCGCCAGTTGCTCTTCGGAATTGCGCCGGGTCATCAGAGTGATGGACTGGTTCAGCACGTCGACCACCGTGGCCAGTTGCTTGCGGTTGCGCAGCGGGGTGCCGATGTCGACGACGATGGCGACATCGACTCCCATCTCCCGGGCCACGTCGAGGGGAATGTTGTCGGTCATGCCGCCGTCCACCAGCAGGCGGCCGTCCAGTTCGACCGGGGCGAACACCGCCGGGATCGACATGCTGGCGCGGATCACCTGGGGCAGGTGGCCCTTGCGGAACACCACTTTCTCGCCGTCGGCGATGTCGGTGGCCACGGCGCGGAACGGGATCGGCAGTTTGTCGAAGTCGCGGGTGTCGCTGGTGTGGGCCAGCAGGCTTTCGAGCATCAGCGCCAGGTTCTGGCCCTGGATCACCCCCAGCGGCAGGCCGAGGCTGCCGTCGTCGCGGAAGCTGAGCTTCTGTTTCACCAGGAAGTCGCGGTCATCCTGCTTGCGCCGGAAGGGCACGTCCTCCCGGGGCGGGGCGTCGGACAGCGCCTGCTGCCAGTCGATGGACAGGGCGAGCTTCTCCAGTTCGTCGATCTTGTAGCCCGAGGCGTAGAGGCCGCCGACCACCGCCCCCATGCTGGTGCCGGCGATCGCGTCGATCTTGATGCCTTGCTCTTCCAGGGCCTTGAGCACGCCGATGTGCGCCAGCCCCCGGGCGGCGCCGCCGGACAGCACCAGGCCGACCTTGGGCCGCGCCGTTTCATCGGCATGGACGAGCAGCGGAAGGAAACCAAGCAGCAGGCAGATCAGAAGGCGACGCATGGTGAGTCTCGGGGCGAGCGATAAAGCCGGCTATTATAGCGGCGCCCTCTGCCTCAGGAGTTTCAGCGAACATGTCCGCCCCAAGACCGGAAATCGTCATCACCTATTGCACCCAATGCCAGTGGCTGCTGCGCGCCGCCTGGCTGGCGCAGGAACTGCTCAGCACCTTCGCCGACGATTTGGGCAAGGTGTCGCTGGTGCCGGGCACCGGCGGGGTGTTCCACATCGCCTGCGACGGCGTGCAGATCTGGGAGCGCAAGGCGGACGGCGGCTTCCCCGAGGCCAAGGTGCTCAAGCAGCGGGTGCGCGATCGGATCGACCCTGACCGCGACCTCGGCCACAACGACCGCACTCAGTGAGACGGCGCCTGGGCCCCGACGGCATTCTTGCCGGAACCGCCTGACAACCGGCTCGACACCACGATGGCGACGATGATCAACGCGCCGCCGGCCAGCATGCGCAGGGTCGGGTCTTCATCGAACAGCAGCCAGGCGACGGTGATGCCGTACACCGGCTCCAAGGCGAACACCACAGCGGCGGTGCGGGCTTTGATCACGGCCAGGCTGGCCACGAACAGGCTGTGGGCGACGCCGGTGCAGAACACCCCGAGCAGGGCGATCCACAGCCAGTCGATGGCCCGCACGCCGCCCAGCTGCGGCGCAGCCACCGGCAGCAGACACAGCCCCACCACCACGTTCTGGCACAGCGCCGCCTGCACTGCGGGGATGCGCCCGGAACTGGCGCGGTTGGTCAGCGACAGCAGGGAAAACAGCAGGCCCGACAGGATCGCCCAAAGCAGGCCGGCGGTGGCGCCGCTGGCCAGGTCGAACGCCGGCGTCACCAGCACCAGGCCGACGCTCACCAGCGCCACCAGCACGATTTCGTTGGTGCGGATACGTTCGCGGAAGACCAGCCCTTCGAGGATCACGGTGAACGCCGGGAAACTGGCGAAGCCCAGGGTCGCGATCGCCACCCCGGCGACCTTCACCGCCAGGAAGAAACTCACCCAGTGCCCGGCCAGCAGCACGCCGCCGAGGGCGAGGCGGCGCCAGTCCGCCGCCTGGAGCCGTTGCCAGGCGTTGTGGCTGGCGAACCGGGCGAAGAACGCCAGCGCGAGGACGGCGAAGGCGGCGCGTCCGAACACGATGACCGCAGGCGACGCGGCGGCGAGTTTGCCGAATACGCCGGTCAGGCCGAACATCAGTGCGCCGATGTGCAGGGCGCCGAGGGCTGTGCGGGGAGTCATTGCGATCCTTGGGAATCGGGTTCAACACAACGACAGTTTAGGGACACCACGCCCGGGATGTCTGTCGGCAGACTATTGTCCTTTGTCGCCGGCCTCGCGGCGCAGGGTGCCGGGCGAGGCGCCGAACTCGCGCAGCATGGCGGCGGCAAAGGCGCTCTGGGAGCTGTAGCCGACCCGGCTGGCGATTTCGCCGATGGGCAGGGCCGTTTCGCGCAGCAGGTCGGCGGCCTTGTGCAGGCGGCGGCTGCGGATGTAGTCCATCGGCGTCTGCCCGCATTCGGCGACGAAGCGCGCGTGCAGGCGGGCGCTGGACAGGCCGGCGATCCGCGCCAGGTCAGCCACCTGCAACGGGTAGGCGGCGTACTGATCGATGTGCGCATCCAGCGCCGCGTAGGGCAGGCGCCGTGCGGCGAGTTCGGCGGGGCGGGCGCTGTTCAGGCTGGCCAGCAGCAGAACCGCGCCCTGGCGGGCGATCAGGGGATCGCCGATCGGGCTGTTGGCCAGCCAACTGACCAACTGGCTTTGCCCGCTGTCCAGCGTCAGGCGCCCGGGACGTTCGAGCAGGCGGCGGCTGGCGTCGGCGTGGTCGCCCAGCGAGTCCGCGACCCACGGCCCCTCGGGCACGTCCAGCACCAGGCAGCGGCTGCCGTCGGGGCTGCCGCAGGCGTGGCGGGCACCGCCGGGGACCACCACGAAACTCTGCTGGCGCACCTGGCTGCCGCAGCCTTCGACCTCGAAGTCCAGCGCGCCGGACAGGCCGAACACCAGTTGCGCGTGGTCGTGGCTGTGGACGATCAGATCGTGTGTGTAGTGGCGCAGGGTCAGGATCGGTCGCATGGCCGCAGGTCTCCGAAGTGGCGTTCAGTCTACACCGCCCGGGGGGTTGTGCGCTGTCACGGGACTGACGCACGGTTGTCATGGTCGGTTCACCGCGCAGGCGCAAGCTTTGCAAAACATTGCAGAGGGTTGTCCATGACCAGCGCCGAGCTCGCCAGACCCAGCCGTAAACAACGGGTGCGCACCTTGTGGATCTCTGATGTGCACCTGGGCACGCGGGATTGCCAGGCCGAGCACCTGTCGCAGTTCCTCAAGGGCTACCATGCCGATAAGGTCTACCTGGTCGGCGACATCATCGACGGCTGGAAACTGCGCGGCGGCATGTACTGGCCCCAGGCGCACACCAACGTGATCCGCCGCCTGCTGACCATGAGCAAGCGCGGCACCGAGGTGATCTACGTCACCGGCAACCACGACGAATTCCTGCGCCGCTATTCGAAGCTGATCCTGGGCAACATCCAGCTGGTGGACGAAGCGGTGCACGTCACCGCCGATGGCCGGCACCTGCTGGTGATCCACGGCGACCAGTTCGACGTGATCACCCGCTATCACCGCTGGCTGGCGTTCCTCGGCGATTCGGCCTACGAATTCACCCTGACCCTCAACCGCTGGCTCAACCATTGGCGGGCGAAGTACGGCTATGGCTACTGGTCGCTGTCGGCCTACCTCAAGCACAAGGTGAAGACGGCGGTGAACTTCATCAGCGACTTCGAGGAAGCCATCGCCCACGAATGCGTCAAACGCGAGTTGCACGGAGTGGTCTGCGGCCACATCCACCACGCCGAGATCCGTAAGGTGGGCGAGGTGGATTACCTCAACTGCGGTGACTGGGTGGAATCGTGCACGGCCCTGATCGAGCACTGGGACGGCACCATCGAGCTGTACCGGTTGGCGGATGCGCAGGCGCGGGAGGCGCAGTTGAAGGCGGCCAAGGTGGCTGAGCTGGCCTAGCTAGCTGCCCGCACTGACGCCATCGCCAGCAGGCTGGCTCCCACCGGGTTCAGGGCTGAAGGCAGAATCTGTGGTCGCCGCCAATCGAAGTGGGAGCCAGCCTCCTGGCGATGAACCGCGCAGCGCTCCCAAGGTCATTCAGGCCGGGGTGTGTTCCTGCATCGCCGCCTTGTAGATCGAATTCTTCGGCGCGGCGAACACCCGCTCCAGCATCGGTTCGAAGAAGCTCAGCGGCAGCGTGTCATAGGCCGGGTCGAACGCGGCGGCGTCGTAGCGGGCACAGAATTCCACCGTCGCCTGGTACTGCGCGTGTCCCTTGAACTGCTCGCGCAGGTGCCGGTCCATCCCCAGGTGATGGAAGAAGTAATAGCCCTGGAAAATGCCGTGCTTCTCCACCATCCACAGGTTCTCGGCGCTGACGAACGGCTTGAGGATCGCCGCCGCGATGTCCGGGTGGTTGTAGGAGCCGAGGGTGTCACCGATGTCGTGGAGCAGGGCGCAGACCACGTATTCCTCGTCGCGGCCGTCGCGCCAGGCGCGGGTCGCGGTCTGCAAGGAGTGGGTGAGGCGATCCACCGCAAACCCGCCGAAATCCCCCTCCAGCAATTTGAGGTGCGCCAGGATCCGGCCGGGCAGCTGGCGGGCGTAGGCGCTGAAATCGGCGGCGATGATCGCCCAGTCTTCCTGGGTGCCGTCCTTCATGTGGGTGAAACGGGCATTGGCGTTCATCGGCCGTCCTCGTTTGCTGGGTTCTAGAACGGCACGCGGCCCAGGATCATGTCGCGGTACATGACGAAGTCGCCGAGCAGGCTGTAGAACGGATGCTGGAAGGTGGCGGGGCGGTTCTTCTCGAAAAAGAAATGCCCGACCCAGGCGAAGCCGTAGCCGGCCGGCGGCAGTGCCAGCAACAGCAGCCATGCGCCCTGGGCGATGGCCAGCGCCAGAATGAACAGCACCAGTGTGGTGCCGGCGAAGTGCAGGCGCCGGCAGGCGGTGTTGCTGTGCTCGCTGAGGTAATACGGATAGAACTCGGCGAAGCTGCTGAAAGGCTTGAGCGTGTCCACGACTGCGATCTCTGTGGTTATTGTTCTGATGGCGAGTTGTTCGGCGGGTAGCCTATTTGAGTCTAGAGTGATCGTCGGTGCTGGCCAGTGACAATCGGCGCCACTTTACTATCCTTGGAAAATCCGCCGTAGTATGCGGCCCGTCATGTCATTTAAGAATAAACGCCATGAGCGAACGAACGACTTCTTCAAGCTGGGCGATGGGGATTGTCAAGGCACTGGAAATGGACGGCCTGGATTGCCGGGTTCTGTTCAGGCAACTGGGGCTCGACTACGCGGCGCTGGACGATCCGGACGCACGCTTCCCGCAGGACTCCATGACCCGTCTGTGGCAGCGGGCGGTCGAGCTGTCGGGCAATCCGGCGATCGGCCTGAACATGGGCAAGGTGGTGCGCCCGGCCTCCTTCCATGTCGCCGGCTACGCGCTGATGTCCAGCAACACCTTGGCCGAAGGCTTTCAGCGCCTGGTGCGTTATCAGCGGATCATCGCCGAAAGCGCCGACCTGAGTTTCCGCCTGCTCGATGAAGGCTATGCGCTGATCCTGACGGTGCACGGCGACCACCTGCCGCCGACCCGCCAGAGCGCCGAGGCCTCGTTGGCCTGCGCACTGAGCCTGTGCGGCTGGCTGACCGGGCGCACCCTGCATCCGCGCAAGGTGCTGGTGCAGGGCGACGAGCCGGACGACCTGGAGCCCTATCGGCAGGCCTTCCACGCACCACTGGTGTTCAATGCGCCGTACGATGCGCTGATCTTCGAGCGCGCCGACATGGAAGCGCCGCTGCCCACCGCCAACGAAGCGATGGCGCTGCTGCACGACCGGTTCGCCGGGGAGTACCTGGCGCGGTTCTCCGAAAGCCGCGTGACCCACAAGGCGCGCCAGGTGCTGTGCCGGCTGCTGCCCCAGGGCGAGCCCAAGCGCGATGCGGTGGCGCAGACCCTGCACCTGTCGCAGCGCACCTTGCAACGCCGTCTGCAGGAGGAGGGCACCAGCTTCCAGCAGTTGCTCGACGACACCCGCCGCGAACTGGCTGAGCAGTACCTGGCGCAGCCGAACATGACCTTGCTGGAGATTGCCTACCTGCTGGGTTTCGCCGACCCGAGCAACTTCTTCCGCGCCTTCCGGCGCTGGTTCGACACCACCCCCGGCGACTACCGCGCGCGCCTGCTGGACGCGCCGAGCGCGGTCAGTGACGCCAGAACGCCGGAATGCACAGCACAAACACCGTGATGATCTCCAGCCGGCCCAGCAGCATGCCGAACGACAGGATCCATTTGGCCGCATCCGGCAGGCTGGCGAAGTTGCCGGCCGGGCCGATGGTCTCGCCAAGGCCGGGGCCGACGCCCGACACGGTGCTGGCGGCGCCGGTCAGCGCCGTCATCCAGTCGACGCCCAGCAGCGACAGGAGCAGGGCGATCACGCAGATGGTGATGGCGAAGAAGAACGAAAAGGTCAGGATCGAGCGCACGATCTCTTCGTCGAGGCGGTGGCCGTTGTATTTCTGCTTGATCACCGCCCGTGGGTGAATCAGCTGGTTGAGGTTGGCCTTGAGCAGGATGTAGGCGACCTGGAAACGGAAGATCTTGATCCCGCCCGCCGTCGAGCCGGAGCAGCCGCCGACGAAACCCAGGTAGAAGAACAGCATCAGCGAGAAGTTGCCCCACAGGCTGTAGTCCCCCAGCGCGAATCCGGTGGTGGTGACCACCGACGTGACGTTCAGCGCCACGTGCCGCAGCGCGTCCAGCCAATGCAGGTTGGTGGTCCACCAGTACCAGGTGCCGAGCACCAGCCAGGTGACCAGCAGCATGCCGAGCAGGCCCTGCACCTGTTGGTCCTTGATCAGGGCCCGGCGGTTGCCGCGCAGGGTCGCCACGTACAGGGTGAACGGCAGGCTGCCGAGGATCATGACCACCACCGCCACCCAGTGCACCGCCGGCTGTGTCCACTTGGCCAGGGACTGGTCGGAGGTCGAGAAACCGCCGGTGGAGATCGCCGACATGGCGTGGTTGACCGCATCGAACGGGCTCATCCCGGCCCACCAGAACGCCAGGCTGCCGAGAATGGTGATGCCCACGTAGGCCGCCACGATCAGCCGCGCGACCATGTGCGAGCGGGGCATGACCTTTTCCGAGCGGTCCGAGGATTCGGTCTGGAACAGGCGCATGCCGCCGATGCGCAGCATCGGCAGGATCGCCACGGCCATGCCGATGAAGCCGATGCCGCCGATCCAGTGCAGCAGCGAGCGCCACATCAGGATGCCGGGTGACATGCTGTCCAGGCCGGTGAGCACGGTCGAGCCGGTGGCGGTGATGCCGGACATGCTCTCGAAGAACGAGTCGGTGTAGCTGATGTGCTGGGTCAGCAGGAACGGCAGCGCGGCGAAGATGCACACCACCAGCCAACTGCTGACCGTCAGCAGGTACATGTCCCGGGGGCGCAGATGAACGTGCTCCGGGCGGCCGGGGATCACCAGCGCCAGGCCGGCGACGAAGGTGATCATGCTCGACCAGAGGAACGACGGCATGTCGCCGGTGCGGTCGAAGATCACCAAGGTGGCCATGGGCACGATCATGGCGATGGCCAGGGTGATCAGGAAGATGCCGATGATGAAACCAATGATCCTTAAGGTCGGCAACGCCATGAAATCCACTCGGGCTGAAGGGGGAAGGGCGCCATTCTACCCGCGGGGCAAGGCATGTAAACCGGCATCGAGCGGGCACTTGCCGCTAGAATAGCCCGACATTTTTGACAGGAGGTGGCCGATGCAGGCTCTCGACGCTTTGCTCAACCGTGTTTCCGTTCCGCGACTGACCGACCCGGCCCCGACCGCCGCACAGCGCGAGGCCCTGTTCGGCGCCGCCCTGCGCGCGCCGGACCACGGGCACTTGCAGCCGTATCGTTTCCTGACCGTCGAAGGTGCCGCCCGCGAGCGGATGGGCGAGCTGCTGGCCGAGGCGGCGCAGATGCAGGACGGCGAAGTCACCGAGGCGGCCATCGACAAGGCGCGCAACGGCCCGCTGCGTGCGCCGCTGGTGGTTGTGGTGATCGCGAAACTGCAGGATCACGTCAAGTACCCGAAATCCGAGCAACTGCTGGCGGCGGGCTGCGCGGCCCACGGGATCCTGCTGGCGGCCTATGCCCAGGGAATCGGTGCGGTGTGGCGCACCGGTGAGCTGGCCTACTCGAAACACGTCGCCAAGGGCCTGGGGCTGACTGAGGACGAACAGGTGATTGCCTTCCTGTACCTGGGCACCCCGTTGAAAGAGCCGCGGGTGGCGGAGAAGGTCGAACTGACCGAATTCGTCAGCGCCTGGCCGGCCGAGGCCTGAGCCCCGGCATCCCCGGCGCCTTGGCCGGCGCCATCGCCAGCAGGCTGGCTCCCACAAGGGATCTCGGCTGAACACTGAACCCGTGAACACCTCGGACACTGCGGAGCGAGTCTGCTCGCGATAGCGGTCTGTCAGCCAAGAATGATGGGGCTGATGCACCGCCATCGCGGGCAAGCCCGCTCCCACAGGTATCGCGGGCGAATGCAGGATCTGTGAACCCCTCGGACACTGCGGGAGCGAGTCTGCTCGCGATAGCGGTCTGTCAGCCAAGAATGATGGGGCTGATGCACCGCCATCGCGGGCAAGCCCGCTCCCACAGGTATCGCGGGCGAATGCAGGATCTGTGAACACCTCGGACACTGCGGGAGCGAGTCTGCTCGCGATAGCGGTCTGTCAGCCAAGAATGATGGGGCTGATGCACCGCCATCGCGGGCAAGCCCGCTCCCACAGGTATCGCGGGCGAATGCAGGATCTGTGAACACCTCGGACACTGCGGGAGCGAGCTTGCTCGCGATAGCGGTCTGTCAGCCAAGAATGATGGGGCTGATGCACCGCCATCGCGGGCAAGCCCGCTCCCACAGGTATCGCGGGCGAACGCCGGATCTGTGAACCCCTCGGACACTGTGGGAGCGAGCTTGCTCGCGATGGCGGTCTGTCAGGCAGAAGTCATGGGGCTGATGCGCCGCCATCGCCAGCAGGCTGGCTCCTGCAGGGGGTCAGGGTTGGGTGACGGCGCCGGGCACGAGGGGCAGTTCCAGTCTGGCGATGAAACCGCCCTGCGGGTGATTGGCCAGCACCAGCGCTCCGCCGTGCCGTTCGGCCGCACGGCGGGCGATAGCCAGGCCCAGGCCGTGGCCGGCGGCGGTCTGGCCTGGGGCGCGGTAGAACGGCTCGCCCAATTGGCTCAAATGTTCGTCCTGAACCCCCGGCCCGTGGTCGCGCACACTGACCACGATTCGCTCGCCCTGGCGCGCCGCCTGCAATTCGATCGGCTGGCCTTCTGGGTTGAAGCGCTGGGCGTTGCGCAGCAGGTTGTCCACGGCCCGTTCGATCATGGTCGGCCAGCCGGTCAGCGCCAGGTGCGGTTCGGCCTCCAGGCGCACGACCTGCTCCGGCGAGCCGAGCTGCGCATCCTTTTGCAGGGTGCCGAGCAGGGCGTTCAGGTCCACGTCTTCGGCGCTGGCGTTGTCGGCGTCGACCCGCGCCAGCACCAGGATCTCACTGATCAGTGCCTCCAACCGGTCGCATTCGCGGGCCAGGCGCGGCCACAGCCTTTCCCGCTCTTCGGGGCTGGCCCGTTCGGCCAGCGCCAGGGCGATGCGCAGGCGGGCCAAGGGTGAGCGCAACTCATGGGAGACGTCGCGCAGCAGTTGCCGCTGACTGCCGATCAGGCTTTGCAGGCGTGCGCCCATGCGGTTGAAGTCGTTGGCCAGCACGCCGAACTCGTCGCGGCGGTTGGCCAGTTGCGCCAGGCTGTTCTGCTGATAGGTCGTCTGCCCCAGGTCGTGCACGGCGCCGCGCAGGCGGTTGAGCGGCCGGGTGATGGAAAACGTCACCAACAGGCTGAACAGGGTCAGCACCACCAGCGCGATGCCCAGCGCGCTCAACGGCCACAGCAGGCTTTCGCGGTGCCAGGCGTCGAGTTCCGGGTGCGGGATGCGGTAGATGAACAGGTAAGTGTCGCCGCTCTTGGCGCTGGTGTATTCGTCGGTCAGGCGCCGCCAGGGCAGGCGGCGGTCGTCGTTGTTCTGGCGGGCCTCGAACGCGGCGGCGCGGCGCGGGAAGGTGCCGCGCACCACCGGATCGCCGCTCTCGTTGAGCACCTGCACGTCGATGTGGTACTGGCGCTTGCGCTGCTGAAGGATGTCCTGGGCGGCGTCTTCGCCCTGGCTTTCGTAGGTCTGCGTCCACTCGGCGGCCAGGGTGTTGAGGCCCGGGTGGCGGCTGAGGATCCACGCGTCCTGGTTGAGCATGTGCCCCATCAGGATGGAGAGCCCCGCCACCAGAGCGATGGCCAGCCAGAAGCTGGCCAGGATACGCCAGAACAGTGAACGCACTGAAAATCCTCGGTCAGACCTACATCCCTGCAGTTGCGAGCCTGCTCGCGATAGCGCTGTTACAGACATGGATATGTCGAACGACACGACGCCATCGCGAGCAGGCTCGCTCCCACAGGGGAACAAACAAGACAGACCCGACGGGGGAGGCCGTCGGGTCCGGGGTTCAGGACATTATTGCGCCTTTTGCGGCTGTTGCGCTTTCCAGGCCTTGAATTCGGCCCATTCGGCGCGGCGCTCGGCCTGCTTCTTCTGGATCTCGTCGAATTTCTTCTGCTGATCCGGCTTCAGCACGGCGCGCACGTCGGCTTCGGCTTTCTTGTGGTTGGCCGCCATTTCATCCTTCATGGCTTTCTGGTCGGCCGGCGACAGCTTCTCCAGGTACTTGTCGACCACCTGACGGCGCTCATGCATCTGCTCGCCCATGATCTTGCGGATCTGCTCGCGCTGTTCGCGGGACAGGTCCAGTTGGCTGTACGGGCCTTTGCCGTGCATGCCGTGCATCTGGCCGTGGTGCGGGCCTTCCTGCGGGCCGCCCATCGGGCCTGCGCCTTCCGGCATGGCCATGGCGACGGTCGGCAGGGCAGCGGCGAACATCAGAGCGATGAGGGTCTTGCGCATGGTGTATCTCCTTGTCTCGTTCCCGGTACGTTCCGGATGGGTACAGATTACGGAGATCAAGGTCAGCGGCGGTCAGCGCTGGGTAAAGCTTGAGTAAAGACGTTCCGGCGCCGGCCTGACAAAACTGACGCAGCGTCAGAGGCTGTAGTAGTAGCCGCGGCTGCGCAGGGCCACGATGCGCGGGCGGCCGTCGGGGTGCGGGCCGATCTTTTTGCGCAGGTTGCTGACGTGCATGTCCAGGCTGCGGTCGTAGAGGGTCAGCTTGCGGCCGAGGGCGATCTGCGCCAGTTCCTGTTTGTCCAGCGGCTCGCCGGGCTGCTTGAGCAGGGCTTCGAGCAGGCGGCTTTCGGAGACGGTGAGGGTGAGCTCTTTCTCGTTGATGCTGACCACGCCGCGCACCGGGCTGAAGCTCAGGTCGCCCAGCTCAAGCTGGGTCGATACGGCGGCCGGATGGCTGCGGCGCAGCACGGCGCGCAGACGGGCGGTCAGCTCGCGGGGGTCGCAAGGCTTGGCCAGGTAGTCGTCGGCGCCCAGCTCCAGGCCGAGGATGCGGTCCAGCGGCTCGCCCCGGGCCGACAGCATCAGCACGGGCAGCTCGGCGTGTTCGCTGCGCAGTTGCTTGAGCAGTTCCAGGCCGCTGCCGTCGGGCAGCATCACGTCCAGCACCACCGCCGCCGGCGCGGATTCGGCCAAGGCCTTGCGGGCGCTCTGGCCGTCGTGGCAGGCGTGCACCTGGAAACCTTCCTGGCTCAGCCAACTGGTCAGGAGTTCGCACAACTCCTGGTCGTCATCAATCAGTAACAGCTCGCTCATGACTCACTCAATTTAGCCATTGCCGACGCGTTCTGCGTCCTCCACCGGCAAAGATACCGCACAGCAGCGCCAATAGCGCAACGGCGGCCCCAGTGACAAACCATTGCTGCTGCTCGGTCAGCAGACGCGGCAGCGGGCTGGACTGGGCTTCCTTGAGCTGCAGTTTCAGGCGCTGGTTCTCCTGACGCAACCGGGCCAGCTGCGGGCTTTCGCGTTCGCTGTCGGCATTGTGCAGCTGTTTGCTCAGTTCTTCCCGCTGCTGCTCGCTGGCCTTGAGGCGCTGCTGCAACTCGGTGATCTGCGTGCCGGCGCTCAGCGACAGCGGCGTGGAATTGCCGTTTTCGACGCTTTCTTCGCCATGGGCAGGCGCCATGACCGACAGCGTGACCCACATCAGACACAACGGACCCTTGCGCATCGCGACTCCTGTTTCCCATTGGATAGTGGGCAGGTTGTCGGCCGGCAAACGAGAATAATGAGCGATTGAGAACGCGATGAACCGGGAAGGTTCATCGCGTGGGGACATCGGAGGGAAAAGTTACGGCAGGACTTGCTTGAACGGCTTGACGATGACGTTGGCGTAGACGCCGGCGGCGACGTACGGGTCGGCGTCGGCCCAGGCCTGCGCGGCGGCCAGGGAATCGAACTCGGCGACGATCAGGCTGCCGGTGAAGCCCGCCGCGCCCGGATCATTGCTGTCGACCGCCGGGTGCGGGCCGGCCAACACGATGCGGCCTTCGCCCTTGAGCGCTTGCAGGCGCTCAAGGTGTGCAGGGCGCGCGGCCAGGCGGGCTTCCAGGGAGTTGGCGACGTCGGTGGCAATGATGGCGTAAAGCATGTCAGTCCTCGGTTTTTGGCGTTGTGGTATCGGCGTCGTGCAGGTGACGGGACAGGTAGATGCCCTGGCCGACCAGGAACAGCACGGTCATGCCCAGGCTGCCGAACACCTTGAAGTCGACCCAGATGCTCTGGAAGGTGAAGGCGACGAACAGGTTGGCGGCCCCGCAGAACAGGAAGAACGCGATCCAGGCGATGTTCAGGCGCAGCCACACCGGTTCCGGCAGGCTCAGGGCGTGGCCCATGATGCGCTTGATCAGCAGGCGGTCGCCGATGAAATGGCTGCCGATGAAGGCCAGGGCGAAGAGCCAGTTGACCACCGGGGCTTTCCATTTCAGGAAGGTCTCGCTGTGGAAGGCCAGCGTCAGGCTGCCGAACACCAGGCAGGCGACGAGGGTCAGCCACTGGCTCTTCTCCAGCTTGCGCTGCTTGATGAACAGCGCGCCGTAGACCACCAGGGAGCTGACGATCAGCATCGCGGTGGCGCTGTAGATGCCGCCTACGGTCAGCTCGTGGCCGGCGACGTCGACGGTGCGCGGATCGAGTTTGTAGACGATGAAGAACAGCAGGAGCGGGATGAAATCGATGAATTGTTTCACAGTGAGAGCCAGAAGCTGGATGTGGCGGCATAATAACAAACATACGGGCGCGCGATAGCGCCAGCTGATTTGAGGTTACACATCCCCGTGAATGTCGATTTGCACTGCCACAGCACAGCCTCCGACGGCGCCCTGGCGCCGGCGGCACTGGTTGCGCGAGCGTTCGAGAACGGCGTGCGGATCCTGTCCCTGACCGATCACGACACCCTGGAAGGCCTGGCCGAAGCGCGCACCGCCGCCGAAAGCCTGGGCATGCAGCTGATCAACGGCGTCGAGCTGTCGTGCACCTGGGGCGGGGCGACCATTCATGTGCTGGGCTACGGCTTCGACGTCGACGCCGCACCGTTGGTCGAGGCCATCGCCAAACTGCGCGACGGCCGCTGGCTGCGTTCCGAGGAGATCGGCCGCAAGCTGGCCCAGAAGGGCATGCCCGGCGCGTTCGAAGGCGCCCGGCAGATCCAGCAGGCGCTGGGCGACAGCGGCAACGCGCCGGCCCGTCCGCATTTTGCCGACTGGATGGTGCGCGAAGGTTTCGTCAAGGATCGCGCCGAGGCGTTCCGCAAATGGCTGGGCGCCGGCAAGCTGGGGGACGTCAAACAGCACTGGCCGACCCTGGAGGACACCGTCGCGACCCTGCGGGACGCCGGGGCCTGGGTCAGCCTGGCGCATCCCTGGCACTACGATTTCACCCGCAGCAAGCGCCGCCGGCTGATTGCCGACTATATTCAAGCGGGCGGACAGGCGCTTGAGGTGGTCAACGGCCACCAACCGGCGGAGCAGGTGGGCAGCCTCTCGATCCTGGCCCGCGAATTCGGTCTGCTGGTCACCGCCGGCAGTGATTTCCATGGCCCTGGTGGCTGGTCCGAGATCGGCCAGTACCGGCCGGTGCCGGAGGACCTGCCGCCCCTGTGGCGCCGGTTCAAACATGACCCAGTTATCGCGGCCGTCTGAACAGGAAGAGAATGTGAGTCAATTTTTCCAGATCCATCCGGAAAACCCGCAGGCGCGCCTGATCAAACAGGCGGTCGAGATCATCCGCAAGGGCGGGGTGGTGATTTATCCCACGGACTCTTCCTACGCCATCGGTTGCCAGATCGGCGACAAGAGCGCCATCGAGCGCGTCCGCCGTCTGCGCCAACTGGATGACAAGCACAACTTTGCGCTGATCTGCAGCGATCTGTCGCAACTGGGCAATTACGCCAAGATCGACACCGGCACGTTCCGCATCCTCAAGGCCCACCTGCCGGGGCCGTACACGTTCATCCTCAACGCCACCCGCGAAGTGCCGCGCCTGCTGCTGCACCCCAAGAAGCGCACCATCGGTCTGCGGGTGCCGAGCCATCCGATCGCCCTGGCGCTGCTGGACGAGCTGGGCGAACCGCTGATGAGCGTGACCCTGATCATGCCCGGCGACGAAGATCCGTTGAGCGATCCCTACGAGATGCGCCAACTGCTTGAGCACCAAGTGGACCTGATCATCGACGGCGGCTTCGGCGGCATCAAGGCCTCCACCGTGATCGACCTGACCGGCGACGATCCGGAAGTGATCCGCGTCGGCTGCGGCGACCCGACCCCGTTCATGGTCGAGGCCTGAATGTCCGCCGTCGAAACCGTCGATCCCCAGGCCGGAGCCCAGCAGGAACTGCCGTTCGCCATGGTCTATGGCCAGGCCGTCACGCAGCTGCCTATTGACCTGTACATCCCGCCGGACGCGCTGGAGGTGTTCCTCGAAGCCTTCGAGGGCCCGCTCGACCTGCTGCTGTACCTGATCCGCAAGCAGAACATCGACATCCTCGACATCCCGGTGGCGGAGATCACCCGCCAGTACATGGGCTACGTCGAGCTGATGCAGTCGGTGCGCCTGGAACTGGCCGCCGAGTACCTGGTGATGGCCGCGATGCTTGCCGAGATCAAGTCGCGGATGCTGCTGCCCCGGGCCGAGACCGTCGAGGACGAGGAAGAAGACCCCCGCGCCGAGCTGATCCGCCGCCTGCAGGAGTACGAGCGCTTCAAGTCCGCCGCCGAAGGCATCGACGAGCTGAGCCGGGTCGGCCGCGACGTGATCGTGCCCAAGCTCGATGCCCCCCAGGCTCAGGTGCGCAAGCTGCACCCGGACGTGATCCTGGATGAGCTGCTGATGTCCATGTCCGAGGTGCTGCGCCGGGGCGACATGTTCGAAAGCCACCAGGTCAGCCGCGAGGCGCTGTCCACCCGCGAACGCATGAGCGATGTGCTCGAACGCCTCAAGGGCGGCGGGTTTGTGCCGTTCGTCGAGCTGTTCACCGCCGAGGAAGGCCGGCTCGGGGTGGTGGTGACCTTCATGGCGGTCCTAGAGCTGGTCAAGGAATCCTTGGTCGAGCTGGTGCAGAATGAGCCGTTCGCCGCGATCCACGTGCGAGCCCGAGCCGAATAACGAGTCGAAACATGAACCTGACTGAACCCCGCGAGCTGGCCCCCCTGCTTGAAGCCTTCCTGTTGGCTTCGGGAAAGCCGCAATCCCTTGAGCGCCTGTTCGAACTGTTCGAGGAGGGCGAACGGCCGGAGCCGGCGGTCTTCAAGAAGGCCCTGACCCTGCTGGGCAAGTCCTGCGAAGGCCGGGCGTTCGAGCTCAAGGAGGTGGCCTCCGGCTACCGCCTGCAGATCCGCGAGAAGTTTTCGCCGTGGGTCGGCCGCCTGTGGGAGGAGCGCCCGCAGCGCTATTCCCGTGCCTTGCTGGAAACCATGGCGCTGATCGCCTACCGCCAGCCGATCACCCGTGGCGAAATCGAGGACGTGCGGGGCGTGGCGGTCAACAGCAACATCGTCAAGACCTTGATCGAACGCGAGTGGATCCGCATCGTCGGCTACCGCGACGTGCCGGGCAAACCGGCGATGTTCGCCACCACCAAGTTGTTCCTCGATCACTTCAACCTCAAGAGCCTCGACGAACTGCCGCCGTTGGCCGAGCTGCGCGAGATCGAGCCGGAACCGATGCTCGACTTCGACGACGCCCCGGTGCCGCCGGGCCTCCAGGAACAGGCCGACGCCAGCGCCGAGCCGGAGGAGCCGAAGGAGGAAACCAGCTTCCACACCCTGCTGCTGGAGCTGGACAGCATGGAGGAGGGGATCAAGACCGACTTCGACGACCTGCTGCGCGACGGACTGGAAGAGGGCGGGGCGCCGGACGGTTTCGAAGACGTGCCGGAACCTGAGTCGGTGTTCGAGCCCGAGCCTGAGCCTGAACCTGAGTCGGTGTTTGAGCCTGAGCCCGAGCCTGAGCCTGAGCCTGAGCCCGAAGAGGACATCCTCGGCGTCGCCCAAGCCCGGGAAAAGCTGCTGGCCGCCGTCGCCGCCCTTGAACAGCCGGAGCCCGAACTGAGCGACGAAGAAGCCGAAGCCCGCGCCCTGGCCGAAGCCATCGAAGCCGAGCGCCTCGAACGCGAAGACTGACGCCAACACCTGTTGGAGCGAGCCTGCTCGCGAAGGCGGCGGTCCGTTCGGAATCGATGCGTCAGGCAGACCGCCATCGCCAGCAGGCTGGCTCCCACAGGTTTGGCGGCGTCACAAAACCTCTGTAGGAGCGAGCCTGCTCGCGAAGGCGGCGGTCCATTCGGAATCGATGCGTCAGGCAGACCGCCATCGCCAGCAGGCTGGCTCCCACAGGTTTGCCTGCATCATGACCCTTGTGGAATGGCATTGAAGGGAGATGTTCATGAGCTCAACCAAAGACCCCTGCATCGATGTCTGCAAGTTCAGCGACGACATCTGCCTGGGCTGCGGCCGCAGCAAGCGCGAGATCAAGGCCTGGAAGAAACTCGACAAGGACGACAGGCGCACGGTGCTGGCCGAGGCCGCGTTGCGCCTGGCCCGGTTGGGCGGCGCCGGTCGGCGGAAAAAGAAATGAACGGGCGCGCGTCAGCTAGTCTCTGATGCGCGAACGGCCAGATCCGCGTATGATTCGCGACCCTTCGGCGAACCCTTCGCCCGAACACACTGTTTCCAATGCTTCAGGGCACCCGTTCCGGGGCCCTGGACAGACCACACCGGGAGGTGCCCAGATGAGCGACATCGAACAGCAAGACGACCAGCCAACCCCACCTGCAGGCGAAAAGCTGCAGAAGGTTCTCGCCCGCATCGGCGTGGGCTCGCGCCGTGACGTTGAGGCCTGGATCAGCCAGGGCCGGATCAAGGTCAACGGCAAGGACGCGACCCTCGGCGTGCGGGTCGACCTGCACGACGCCATCACCATCGACGGCAAAGTGATCAAGCGCGAAGAGTCCGCCGAGTCCGTGCGCCGCGTGATCATGTACAACAAGCCCGACGGCGAGATCTGCACCCGCGACGACCCGGAAGGCCGCCCGACCGTGTTCGACAAGCTGCCGCGTCCGAAAGAAGGCCGCTGGATCAACATCGGCCGCCTCGACATCAACACCACTGGCCTTCTGATGTTCACCACCGACGGTGAGCTGGCCAACCGCCTGATGCACCCGTCCTACGAGATGGACCGCGAATACGCGGTGCGTGTGCGCGGCGAGGTGGACGACGAAATGATCGACCGGCTCAAGGCCGGCGTCATGCTCGAAGACGGTCCGGCGAAGTTCACCGACATTCAGCAGGCACCGGGCGGTGAAGGCTTCAACCACTGGTATCACTGCGTGGTGATGGAAGGCCGCAACCGTGAAGTGCGTCGTCTGTGGGAATCCCAGGGCCTGGTGGTCAGCCGCCTGAAGCGCGTGCGTTTCGGCCCGGTGTTCCTCAACTCCGACCTGCCGATGGGCCGCTGGCGCGAAATGAGCCAGTACGAAATCGACATCCTGAGCGCCGAGGTCGGCCTGACCCCGGTGGCGTTGCCGCAGTTGAACGCCAAGAGCAAGGACAAGATGGAGCGCCTGCAGCGCAAGTCGTCGCGGCCGATGGCCCGGGCCGACCGGGTGCGCACCCTGCGCCCGGCCAACGGTGCGCCGGCCACGCCGCGCACGGGTCGTGAGCCGCAGCTGGAAGGCGAGCGTCCTGGCCGCAAGCCGGCCGCCCGTGGGGACGGTGAGCGTGCTCCGCGTGGCCGCAGCGAGCGTGGCGAAGGCCGCGGTGCGCCTGCCGGTCGCGGTACGCCGGTGGCCGAGCGTCCGGCCGACACCAAGCGCCCGGCCAAGCCGGTGGCGAAGCGTCCGGGGATCAAGCTGACCGACGGCGACAAGCCAGCGGGCAAGCGCCGCAGCACGCCGAAGCCGCGTTAAGCTCCAGCCGATGCAATAAACGAAAAACGCCAACCTCAGGGTTGGCGTTTTTTTTGCCCGGCGTTCAGCCTTGTGGTGTCCGCAGATTGCGCATTCACCCAAGATCCCTGTGGGAGCCAGCCTGCTGGCGATGACGGCGGCACATCCGGCATCGATGCGTCAGGCAGACCGCTATCGCCAGAAGGCTGGCTCCCACAGGTTGTCCTCCAACAGCCGGGTTCAGAGCACAAACCGCCCGTCGAACACCGGCTTGTCATCCAGGGCCAGCACGCCGCCGGAGAAGATCAGGTCCAGGTGATGGCTGCCCTTGGCGCCGCCGCCCAGGCCCAGGTGCAGGCCGCAATGGCGTTCCTCGAACCCGGCGTTGCGCGCATACAGCGACTTCACGCCTTCGTTGGTGCCGATGCCCAGCTCCTCGATCCGCCGGTTCGACGGGTTGGCGTCCAGGTACTTGTTGAAGTCGTGCTCCAGGCCCGGCACGTCGGTGGCGATGCGCTGGATGGTCGAGTTCTCGATCCACAGTTCCAGCGGCGATTCCAGCACGCCGTACTTGCGGGCGAACGGAATGGTGCTGAGGAAGGTGCCCTTGAACTTCACGTGGCCGTTGATGGCCTCGCTGTGGGTGGCGATCTCGCCGGGGGCCAGGTCGAAGTTGCCGACGCCGTTGATGTCGGTCCACTTCTTGATGCTGCTCAGGGGCGTTTCGAACCACGAGCCGTGCTCGTCGCTGAAACTCAAGGTGGTGGCCTGGGACATGCGCTGGATCAGGTGACTGTTGAGCCCGGCGATCCGCTGCGGCGCGATGCTGAAGGTGTCGTAGAAATAATCGCCGTAGTCCTTGAACAGCAGCGACTTCTTCCAGTTCTCCGCCATCACCCCTTGCAGGGCGCGCACGAAGTCCGGGCCGTCGGGACGCGGGTTGGGCAGGGTGGAGGAGTCGTAGAAGAAAATGTAGAGATCGGTGTCGGCGATCGCCGAGGCCAGCACGGCGGTGGATTCCAGGTCCAGGCGCATGGCGTTGAAGCTGAAGCGCGGGTGGTCGCCGGCCTGTTCGGCGATGGCGCCGGTCAGCGCTTCGTAGTCGGCGGTGTGGCCGAGCAGTACCTTCGCCGATTCGAGGCCGGCAAGGGCAGGATGATGTTCGAGGTAGTACAGGAAATGCGCTATCGCGCGTGGCTTGTCCATGAATGCTCCCTGACAGACCGTGTGGAATGCGGCGGGCACGACCGGCCGATCGTGCCCGCCCGGGAATGGCTTACAGAGGCCACATCGCCGTGCCGAACGGTACGACCGCGTCGGCTTGCATCATTTCCACGGCGGCTTCATGGGTCGGGGCTTCGAACCATTCGTCCAGTTGCAGTTCGGAGTCCAGGTCTTTTTCGATCGCTTGCATGGTCTATCTCCTAGATAACGTTCACGGTGGGAGCAACAGTGCGGCCCAAGGGTGGGTCACACACTGACTCGCCGGTCGATGCGGCTCGGCGAGACGTGAAGAACGTAGACCAGCGCTTTTTGCATTGCAAAAAATCCTCTATTTAATTTTTAAATGGACTTTTTATTCCATTTTTCCGGGTGAATCTTTCTCATTGCAAAACAGTGACTAAATCGATTCACCTGACCGTTAGCCTCCTACCGTCAATTTGCAGACGGCTGTCGGAATTTTCTGAAATGGAATTTTTTCGTTACGGCTTGTACAGAAATATTTACGCAAATACCGAGGAAACGACCTGAGTGCCGCGTGTTTTTCGGGGTGTAAGGAAAACCTGCCGAAGTGCCCGCCCCCGGGGGCTTCCCAAGGCTCTGGCGTGCTTGTTTCAGGGGCGTTTGGCAGGTGAGATGCGCCCCATGCCTGTCGTGCAGGTGCATAACAAGAAGGAGGCGCAATGAACGCCGCAATCCGTTTTTTCTCACCCCGTGGGACGTGTTTTCCGACGTCCGCGCCGATGGCCCGCAAAGGCCTGACCCTTCTTTTGCAGCCGCCCGGGCCTCCCGGGGCGGACACGTGCAATCCCGGCCCAAGGCAACGCTGATCCAGTGATGTCTGGCAGCAGGGGGTTGGCGGTGTACAATGCGCCGCGTTTGAACTGTGACTCCCTGCGTAATCGCGCAAACCTCAAGGCTATCCGCCTTGTTCACTCCGTCGCGCCACAAGCGTGCCGGGTTCGATTTCGTCACAGACAAGAACAAACAGGTGACGCATGAGTGTTGTTAAAGAGCTTAATTCCTGGTGCCTGCGCTGGGGTTTGATCGGGGTCGCCTGAAAATCGCGACCGTGCAGCAACGTCTACTGACCAACATCAAACCCTGCGTGAGACCCTTTTCATGAGTGGACAAAACCCGCAATCAGGCGAACTGAAACGCGGCCTGAAAAATCGCCACATTCAACTGATCGCCCTCGGCGGCGCCATCGGCACCGGCCTGTTCCTCGGCTCGGCCGGGGTGCTGAAGTCCGCCGGCCCGTCGATGATCCTCGGTTACGCCATCTGCGGCTTCATCGCGTTCATGATCATGCGCCAGCTGGGCGAGATGATCGTCGAAGAGCCGGTGGCCGGTTCCTTCAGCCATTTCGCGCACAAGTACTGGGGCGGCTTCGCCGGCTTCCTGTCGGGCTGGAACTGCTGGATCCTGTACATCCTGGTGGGCATGTCGGAGCTGACGGCGGTCGGCAAGTACATCCATTACTGGGCGCCGGAGATCCCGAGCTGGGTCACCGCAGCGGCCTTCTTCCTGCTGATCAACGCGATCAACCTGGCCAACGTCAAGGTCTTCGGCGAGGCCGAGTTCTGGTTCGCGATCATCAAGGTCGTGGCCATCGTCGGCATGATCGCCCTGGGCAGCTACCTGCTGGTCAGCGGCCACGGCGGCGAACAGGCCTCGGTGAGCAACCTGTGGTCCCACGGCGGGTTCTTCCCCAACGGCGTCAGCGGCCTGGTGATGGCCATGGCGATCATCATGTTCTCCTTCGGTGGCCTGGAGATGCTCGGTTTCACCGCAGCCGAAGCCGACAAGCCGAAGACCGTGATCCCGAAAGCGATCAACCAGGTGATCTACCGCATCCTGATCTTCTACATCGGCGCCCTGGTGATCCTGCTGTCCCTGACCCCGTGGGACACGCTGCTGGCGACCCTGAACGCTTCCGGCGACTCCTACAGCGGCAGCCCGTTCGTGCAGGTGTTCTCGATGCTCGGCAGCAACACCGCCGCGCACATCCTCAACTTCGTGGTGCTGACCGCCGCGCTGTCGGTGTACAACAGCGGCACCTACTGCAACAGCCGCATGCTGCTGGGCATGGCCGAGCAGGGCGACGCGCCGAAAGGCCTGGCCAAGATCGACAAGCGCGGCGTGCCGGTGCGTTCGATCCTTGCCTCGGCCGCGGTGACGCTGGTGGCGGTGCTGCTCAACTACCTGATGCCGCAGCATGCGCTGGAGCTGCTGATGTCGCTGGTGGTGGCCACCCTGGTGATCAACTGGGCGATGATCAGCTACTCGCACTTCAAGTTCCGCCAGCACATGGACAAGACCGGCCAGAAGCCGCTGTTCAAGGCGCTATGGTACCCGTACGGCAACTATGTCTGCCTGGCGTTCGTCCTGTTCATCCTGGGCGTGATGCTGCTGATCCCTGGCATCCAGGTGTCGGTGTACGCGATTCCGGTGTGGGTCGTGTTCATGTGGGTCTGCTACGTGATCAAGAACAAGCGCAGCGCGCAGCACGCCGTGCCTGCGGCGGGCATCGCCAAGTAAGCGTCAGGTGCAGAAACGACAAACCCGGCCCCGTGCCGGGTTTGTCGTTTCTGGCCTTTGCGCAATGGATTGGCGGCAAGGGCGGGGCGGTTTCGCGGTATCCTGCGCGCTCTGAATCCGGACGCTTTTCCATGCTGGCGATTTCCAACAACGTGCACCTGCCCGACGCCGAGATCGAGCTGACCTACATCCGCGCCCAGGGCGCCGGCGGGCAGAACGTCAACAAGGTCTCCAGCGCCGTGCACCTGCGCTTCGACATCCCGGCCTCGTCGTTGCCGGAGTTCTACAAGGAGCGCCTGCTGGCGCTGCGCGACAGTCGCATCACTGCCGACGGCGTGCTGATCATCAAGGCCCAGCAGTACCGCACCCAGGAGCAGAACCGCGCCGATGCGCTGGAGCGCCTCGCCGAGCTGATCCAGGGCGCCGTCAAGGTCGAGAAGAAACGCCGTCCGACCAAGCCGACCCTGGGTTCCAAGAAGCGTCGGCTGGAGTCCAAGGCCAAGCGCGGCAACATCAAGGCCGGACGGGGCAAGGTGGACTTCTAGTCCTGCGGATATTTGCGCGTGTGCCGGTACAGGTAGACGCTCAGCGCCAGGCCGCTCAGCGCCGCCAGCGCCGCGAACAGAAAGATCGAAGCGAAGCCGAACCCTGCCGCGATCGCCCCGGCCAGCGGCCCGGTGATCCCCAGCGACAGGTCGATGAACAGCGAGTAGGCGCCCACCGCCGCGCCGCGGCTGGAGGCCGGTACGAGGTTCACCGCCTCGACGCCCAGCGCCGGGAACACCAGCGAGAAACCGAAGCCGCTGAGCGCCGCCCCGGCCAACGCCCAGTGGGCGTCCGGCGCCAGCCACAGCAGCAACAGGCCGAGGGTTTCCACCGACAGGCAGGCGATCGCCACCCGGAAGCCGCCGAGGCGGTTGATCAGGTTGCCGAACAGCAGCCGCGCGCCGATGAAGCTGGCGCCGAACAGGCTCAGGCACAGCACGGCGTTGTCCCACTGGCGGGTGGCGTAGTACAGGGTGATGAAGGTGGCAATGGTGCCGAAGCCGATCGAGCCCAGCGCCAGGCCGCAGCCGTGGGGAAAGACGCGCCCCAGCACATGCATGAACGGCAGGCGTTCGCCGGCGACGATAGGCGCGGCGGTCTTCGGCCAGGCCAGCAGCAGCCCCAGCGCCGCCAGCAGGATGATGCTCACGCCCATGCTCCACAGGCCCAGGCGGCTGACCAGCCACACCCCCAGCGGCGCGCCGACCGCGAGGGCGCCGTAGCTGGCGATGCCGTTCCAGGAAATGACCTTGGCGGTGTTCGCCGCGCCGACCCGGCCTATTCCCCAGCCGATGGAGCCCGAGCCCACCAGGCTTTCCGCGCTGCCCAGCACCAGCCGGCCGATGAACAGGCTGATCAGGCTGAGCAGCGGCAGATGGGGCGTCCACGCCGAAATCAGCATGAACACGCCGCTCAGGCCACAGCCCGCCAGCCCGATCATTACGGCACGCTTGCTGCCCTTGTTGTCGATGATCTTGCCGGCATAAGGGCGGCTGAGCAGGGTGGCCAGGTATTGCACGCTGATCACCAGGCCCGCGATCACCGCACCGAAGCCCAGGTCGCTGTGGACGTAGCCGGGCAGCACGGCGAGCGGAATGCCGATGTTGAGGTAGCCGATGAAGGTGAACAGGACGATGGAGACGACTTGCAGCGTGACCGCCAAGGGGCGCCGGGTTTCTGACATGGGGAACGATCCACGGGACAGGCAGGATAGATAGGCTGCTTATGATACCGGCGTGGATGGGGCAGGGGCGTGCAAAAGTAAAACTATTTGTCGGGTGCGACCAGTTGCGTGGTGACCAATGCGGCCACGGCGTTCTCTTCGCTGCCGAAGCGGGCGAGCAGGGCGGCCTGTTTTTCCGGCGGCAGACGGCTCCAGATCTCGATCATGCGCTCGGTGGCGTCGATCAGGACGGCGGCCTGCTGTTCGTTGAAGGATTCGTCGGTCATGGCGGAGTCGGCTTTCAGGCAGTGTGGAAAGCGCATGTTAGCGCTTTCCACACGGTCTGTACGGCGGGGTTTACTCTTCGCTGTCGGCCGGGCGGCCTTCGGCGGCTTCTTTGGGCTCGGGCTGTTGGGCGCCGGCCTGTTGCGTGGTCGTCTGCTCAGGTACGTGCAGGCTTGGGAAGGGGAGATTCGGAATCTCGTGCATGGTTGCGCTCCTCGCTAAGTCTGTTGATAGATCTGGTAGATCCGCGCTTTGAAAAAGCCTGGGAAGGATACAGCACTGAAAATGACAATCAGGCTTTTATGTCCGTTTATTTCGACGGGCGGGATTGTCTAGACAGGTCAATGGCGGGAGTGTGGAAGCCGATGCCTGGATCCTGTTCGGCGGTGCCTGGGCTGACGTCATCGCGGGCAAGCCCGCTCCCACAGGTATTGGTGGCGCATGCAACGCTTGTGAGCGACAGGGGAGGTTGCGAACCCTTGCGGGGGCGGATTTTTCCGCCCCCGCAAGGGTTTTAGCGGCAGACCTTGGCGATGGCCTCGGCCAGCAGATCCAGGCGGGTGGCGTCGATGCCGGCCACGTTGGCCCGGCCCGAGCTGACCATGTACACGCTGTGGTGGTCGCGCAGCTGCTTCACTTGCTCCGGCGACAGGCCGGTGTAGGAGAACATCCCGCGCTGCACGCCGATGTGGGCGAAGCGCTCACGCAGGCCATGGGGCTCCAGCGCCTCGACCAGGCCGCTGCGCAGCTGGGCGATGCGCAGGCGCATGGCTTCCACTTCGTCGGCCCAGCGGCGTTTGAGCTCCGGGTCGTCGAGGATGGTCGCCACCACCGCCGCGCCATGGTCCGGCGGCGTCGACCACAGGTTGCGGGCGATGTGGGCCAGTTGGCTGCGCACGTCGGTCAGCTTGTCGGCGGTTTTCGCGCAGACGATCAACGCGCCGGTGCGGTCGCGGTACAGGCCGAAGTTCTTCGAGCAGGAACTGGTGATCAGCAGCTCCGGCAGTTCGGCGGCGAACAGCCGGGTCGACCAGGCGTCCTGCTCCAGGCCGTCGCCGAAGCCTTGGTAGGCGAAGTCGATCAGCGGCAGCAGGTCGCGGCTGCGCACCACCTCCAGCACCCGGTGCCAGTCGTCGTGGCTCAGGTCGAAGCCGGTCGGGTTGTGGCAGCAGGCATGCAGCAGCACCACATCGCCTTTCGGCGCCTGGTTGAGCGCGGCGATCATCGCGTCCACGTCGAGGCGGTTGTCGGCGCCGACGTAAGGGTAATGGCTGATCTTGACGCCGGCCGCCGCGAAAATGGTCTCGTGGATCGGCCAGGTCGGGTCGCTCAGCCACACACCACGGCCCGGCAGGCAGTGGGCGATGAAGTCGGCGGCCAGGCGCAGGGCACCGGTGCCGCCCGGGGTCTGGGTGGCGCCGGCGCGCTGCTGGGCGATCAGGGCGGAGTCTGCGCCCAGCACCAGTTCATTGATGACCTTGCCGAACAGCGGGTTGCCGTGGCCGCCGATGTAGGTCTTGGTGGTCTGGCTGTCCACCAGGCGCGCCTCGGCGATCTTCACTGCTTCGGGGATCGGCGTCAGGCCCTGGGCATCCTTGTAGACGCCCACGCCGAGGTCGAACTTGCGCGGGTTGGGATCCTGCGCGTAGGCCTCCATCAGGCCGAGGATCGGGTCGCCGGGCACCCGGCCGATGGCGTCGAAGTGCATCACTTGCGTCCTTCTGCGGTCTTGGCCACGTCGTCGGTGCGGGCGGCCATGATGAAGTCGTTGCGGTGCAGGCCTTTGATCGAGTGGCTCCACCAGGTCACGGTGACCTTGCCCCATTCGGTCAGCAGGCCAGGGTGGTGGCCTTCGGCCTCGGAGATGTCGCCCACGGCGTTGGTGAAGGCCAGCGCGTGCTTGAAGTTCTTGAACAGGTAGACCTTTTCCAGCTGCATGATCCCGTCGCGCACTTCGATGTTCCAGTCAGGGATCTGCTTGATCAGGATCGGCAGCTCTTCGTCGCTGACTTGTGGCGCATCGGCACGGCAGGCTTCGCAATGGGCTTGGTTCAAACTGGACATGGCATGTTTCCTGAAATCGGGTGTGTGTTTTTTTTATGGGGCGTATCGGTCGTCTGTGTCGCCACGCTAAACCAAAGCGGCGGCGACGGACAGACTCACTTGCAAGTCAAAGCTGCGGGTCACGCGGCCTTGGGCTTGGGCGGAAACTTCGGTGCGTGCAGGCCCAGCTCCATGCCTTGCTTGACCATGGCCATGATGTCTTCGTGGGCC
Organism: Pseudomonas sp. R25(2017); assembly: GCF_002112565.1. NCBI lineage: Bacteria > Pseudomonadati > Pseudomonadota > Gammaproteobacteria > Pseudomonadales > Pseudomonadaceae > Pseudomonas > Pseudomonas sp. R25(2017). The sequence goes on along the minus strand of NZ_NEHZ01000001.1, from coordinate 523,947 downwards.
AGGTCGAACAGGCGCTTGAGGTTCGGCAGGACGAAGTACAGCGGCTGCAGGATGTCGATGCGGTAAGGGGTGCGCATGGCTTCCAGCGGGTCGAAGGCCTGGTGCTCGGGCTCGCCCGACAGGCTGTACACAGTTTCCTTCGGCGAGGACAGGATACCGCCGCCGTAGATGCGCTTGCCTTGCGGGGTGTCCAGCAGGCCGAACTCGATGGTCATCCAGTACAGGCGCGCCAGGTACACGCGCTCTTCCTTGGTGGCCTGCAGGCCAAGCTTGCCGTAGGTGTGGGTGAATTCGGCGAACCACGGGTTGGTCAGCAGCGGGCAGTGGCCGAAGATCTCGTGGAAGATGTCCGGCTCTTGCAGGTAGTCCAGCTCTTCACGGGTGCGGATGAAGGTGGCCACCGGAAATTGCTTGCTGGCCAGCAGTTCGAAAAAGGTCTGGAACGGGATCAGCGCCGGCACGCGGGCGACCTGCCAACCGGTGGTCTCGCCGAGCACCTTGTTGATTTCGCCCAGCTGCGGGATGCGGTCGTGGGGCAGGCCGAGCTTTTCGATGCCGTCCAGGTATTCCTGGCACGCGCGGCCCTCGATCACTTTCATCTGACGGGTGATCAGCGTGTTCCACACCGCATGCTCTTCGGCGGGGTAGTCGATAAAACCGTTCGCATCGGGCTCGCGGGCCACGTATTGCGTGTGCTTCATACTGCTCTCCTGCGAGGGGAATTCGTTCTTGTTATGTCCTGCGATGGACTCAGAATTAGCGCAGGCGGGGCGGGAATGCAGCAGGTCGGCACGGGTTTGTCGTAGGAAAGGTCTCCATAATTCGTAAACTATTCGTTACGCTTTGTGGGGCGCGTCGCGTTTGCGGTGGTTTTCGGGTTTGAAAGTGCGCTCGTGTGTCACATAATCTTGACGACTGTTTTCGCCTCCCGACAGAAATCCAGGGCGGTGCCGCCCTCTGGAGGGGCCAGCAGGCTGGCTCCCACAGGGTTTTGCATCGGGCATTCCATCCATCCACCGCTATCCGAGCTTCCTATGCGTATCAAAGTCCACTGCCAGAACCGCATCGGCATCCTGCGCGACATTCTCAACCTGCTGGTGGAGTACGGTATCAACGTCGCCCGCGGCGAGGTGGGCGGGGAGCACGGCAACGCGATCTACCTGCATTGCCCGAACCTGATCAACCTCCAGTTCCAGGCGCTGCGACCCAAGTTCGAGGCCATCGCCGGGGTGTTCGGGGTCAAGCGGGTCGGGCTGATGCCCAGCGAGCGCCGGCACATGGAACTCAACGCGCTGCTCGGGGCCCTAGAGTTCCCGGTGCTGTCGATCGACATGGGCGGCTCGATCGTCGCGGCCAACCGCGCAGCGGCGCAACTGCTCGGGGTGCGGGTGGACGAGGTGCCGGGGATTCCCCTGTCGCGCTACGCCGAGGACTTCGACCTGCCGGAGCTGGTGCGCGCCAACAAGTCGCGGATCAACGGCATGCGGGTCAAGGTCAAGGGCGACATCTTTCTGGCCGACATCGCGCCGTTGCAATCGGAGCATGACGACAGCGAGGCCATGGCCGGGGCGGTGCTGACCCTGCACCGCGCGGACCGGGTCGGCGAGCGCATCTATAACGTGCGCAAGCAGGAGCTGCGTGGTTTCGACAGCATCTTCCAGAGTTCCAAGGTCATGGCGGCGGTGGTGCGCGAGGCCCGGCGCATGGCGCCGCTGGATGCGCCGCTGCTGATCGAAGGCGAGACCGGCACCGGCAAGGAATTGCTGGCGCGGGCCTGCCACCTGGCCAGTCCGCGCGGGCAGTCGCCGCTGATGGCGCTCAACTGCGCCGGCCTGCCGGAGTCGATGGCCGAGACCGAGCTGTTCGGCTACGGCCCTGGCGCCTTCGAGGGGGCGCGGGCCGAAGGCAAGCTCGGGCTGCTGGAGCTGACGGCGGGCGGCACGCTGTTTCTCGACGGCGTGGGCGAGATGAGCCCGCGCCTGCAAGTGAAGCTGCTGCGCTTTCTGCAGGACGGCTGCTTCCGTCGGGTGGGCAGCGACGAAGAGGTGTACCTGGATGTGCGGGTGATCTGTGCGACCCAGGTGGACTTGTCCGAGCTGTGCGCCCGGGGCGAGTTCCGTCAGGACCTCTACCATCGCCTCAACGTGCTGTCGCTGCACATTCCGCCCCTGCGCGAATGCCTCGACGGCCTGACGCCCTTGGTGGAGCACTTCCTCGACCAGGCCAGCCGGCAGATCGGCTGCCCGCTGCCCAAGCTTGCGCCGGCGGCGATGGATCGCCTCAGCCATTACCACTGGCCGGGCAACGTGCGGCAACTGGAGAACGTGCTGTTCCAGGCGGTTTCCCTGTGCGACGGCGGGACGGTCAAGGCCGAGCACATCCGCCTGCCGGATTACGGCGTGCGTCAGCCGCTTGGCGATTTCTCGCTGGAGGGCGGCCTCGATGAAATCGTCGGGCGCTTCGAGAAGGCGGTGCTGGAGCGGTTGTACGCCGAGCACCCGAGCAGCCGGCAACTGGGCAAGCGGCTGGGCGTCTCGCACACCACGATCGCCAATAAACTGCGCGTGTACGAGGTGGGCAAAGACCCCGAGGCCTGAGCGAGCCCCGGAGTGGCGCGGGAGCCTGCTCCCGCTTGAGCGCAAAGCGCTCACATCCTTGGGGGACGCTGCGCAGTCCGGCGGGAGCCAGTCTCGCCACAGGTCATCTCGCCACACATTGCCGCCAAGCGGCAGGAGCGCGCCGGTTTTTCGTCTTCGATCCATTCCCCCGATTCCCCGCTGAATCCCTCAAGCCCTTTGTTTACCGGGCTGTCGGCCGCCAGAAAAAAGTTGGTCTGCAAATTGCTTATGGCTTCGCAGTACAGCAGTGGGCGGCAAACGTCCGGCAGGCAGAGGAAACAGCGTGGACAAGTACCTTTATGTGGCAATGACCGGCGCCAGCCAGAACGCACTGGCGCAGAAGGCCCATGCCAACAACCTGGCGAACATCTCCACCAACGGCTTTCAGCGCGACCTGGAACAGGCGCGTTCGATGCCGGTGTTCGGCGACAGCTTTCCGGCGCGTGCGTTTGCCATGAGCGAACGGCCTGCCACGGATTTCAGCCCGGGCTCGCTGGTGCAGACCGGGCGCGACCTGGACGTGGCCGTGAGCGGCAACGGCTGGATCGCCGTGCAGAACCCCAACGGCGGCGAGAGCTACGTGCGCACCGGCAGCCTGAACATCGACGCCCTGGGCGTGCTGCGCGCCGGCAACGGCATGCCGGTCATGGGCAACGGCGGACCGATCGCCGTGCCGCCGGAGCAGCAGGTGGAAGTCGGCGAAGACGGCACCATCAGCATCCGCGCGATGGGCGAGGGCCCGCGGGTCATGGCCGAGGTCGACCGCATCAAGCTGGTCAACCCGGACATCAAGACCATCACCAAGGGCCTGGACGGTTCGATCCACACCAAGGACGGCCAGCCTGCGCCGGCCGACGCCAACGTCAAGCTGGTGTCGGGGTTCCTGGAGTCGAGCAACGTCAACGCCGTCGAAGAGATGACCTCGGTGCTGGCCCTGGCCAAGCAGTTCGAGTTGCACGTCAAGATGATGAACACCGCCAAAGACGACGACCAGGCCATGGCTCGGGTCTTGCAGATCAGCTAATTATCAGAACGTCGCGCCGTAAAACAGGCGCACGAGGAGAATCGAATGCTTCCGGCTCTATGGGTTGCCAAAACCGGTCTGTCCGCCCAGGACACCAACCTGACCACCATTTCCAACAACTTGGCCAACGTGTCGACCACGGGCTTCAAGCGCGACCGCGCCGAGTTCCAGGACCTGCTGTACCAGATCAAGCGTCAGCCAGGCGCCCAGTCGACCCAGGACAGCGAACTGCCGTCGGGCCTGCAAGTGGGCACCGGTGTGCGCATCGTCGGCACCCAGAAGAACTTCACCGCCGGCAGCCTGCAGACCACCGAGCAGCCGCTGGACATGGCCATCGACGGCCGCGGTTTCTTCCAGATCCTGCAGCCGGACGGCACCACGTCCTACACCCGTGACGGTACGTTCCACCTGGACGCCAACGGCCAGATCGTCAACGCCAACGGTTTCGCCCTGGAGCCGGCCATCGTCATCCCGGACAACGCCAAGACCTTCACCGTGGGCAAGGACGGCACCGTGTCGATCACCGTCGCCGGCAACCCGGCCTCCCAAGTGATCGGCAACCTGCAGACCGCCGACTTCATCAACCCGGCCGGCCTGCAGGCCATCGGCAGCAACCTGTTCCTGGAGACCGCCGCCTCCGGCGCGCCGCAAGTCGGCACCCCGGGCCTGAACGGCTTCGGCACCACCGAGCAGAACATGCTGGAAACCTCCAACGTCAGCACCGTGGAAGAGATGGTCAACATGATCACCACCCAGCGCGCGTACGAGATGAACTCCAAGGTGATCTCCACCGCCGACCAGATGCTCTCGTTCGTAACGCAGAATCTGTAATCAAGTCCGAACGGCGGCCATGAGGCCGCCGGCAACACCGTGAGGTAAGGGTCATGAATCGCTTTGTATCCGTTCTGGCATTGAGTGGGGCGGTCTCGCTCGCGGGCTGCGTCGCGCCGACGCCCAAGCCCAATGACCCTTATTACGCCCCGGTGCTGCCGCGCACGCCGCTGCCGTCGGCGGCCAACAACGGCTCGATCTATCAGGCCGGCTTCGAGCAGAACCTGTACAGCGACCGCAAGGCGTTCCGGGTCGGTGACATCATCACCATCACCCTGAACGAGAAGACCCAGGCCAGCAAGAACGCCAACTCCCAGGTGGCCAAGAACAGCAAGACCGGCATCGGCCTGACTTCGCTGTTCGGCGGCAGCGGCACCACCAACAACCCGTTGGGCGGCAATGACTTGAGCCTGGACGTCGGCTACAGCGGCGACCGCGCGACCAAGGGCGACAGCAAGGCGGCCCAGGGCAACACCCTGACCGGCTCGATCACCGTGACCGTGGCCGACGTGCTGCCCAACGGCATCATCGCCGTGCGCGGCGAGAAGTGGATGACCCTCAACACCGGCGACGAGCTGGTGCGGATCGCAGGCCTGGTGCGTGCCGATGACATCTCCACCGACAACACCGTGTCCTCGACCCGGGTCGCCGATGCGCGCATCACCTATTCGGGCACCGGTTCGTTCGCCGATGCGAGCCAGCCAGGCTGGTTCGACCGTTTCTTCCTCAGCCCGCTGTTCCCTTTCTAGGTGGCTACTTTGAATTTCAAGCGCCTCATGATGGCCGCGCTGTTGTTGTCGGCGGCCTTCAACGCACACGCCGAACGGCTGAAGGACATCGCCAGCATCTCCGGCGTGCGTTCCAACCAGTTGATCGGCTACGGCCTGGTGGTCGGCCTCAACGGCACCGGCGACCAGACCACGCAGACCCCGTTCACCCTGCAGACCTTCAACAACATGCTCTCGCAGTTCGGCATCAAGGTGCCGCCGGGATCGGGCAACGTGCAGCTCAAGAACGTCGCGGCCGTGTCGGTCAGCGCCGACCTGCCGGCGTTCGCCAAGCCGGGTCAGCAGATCGACATCACCGTCTCGTCCATCGGCAACTCCAAGAGCCTGCGCGGCGGCACGCTGCTGCTGACCCCGCTCAAGGGCATCGACGGCAACGTCTATGCCGTGGCCCAGGGCAACCTGGTGGTCGGCGGCTTCGACGCCGAAGGCCGTGACGGCTCCAAGATCACCGTCAACGTTCCGTCGGCCGGCCGGATCCCCGGCGGCGCCTCGGTGGAGCGTGCGGTGCCGAGCGGTTTCAATCAGGGCAACAGCCTGACCCTGAACCTGAACCGTTCCGACTTCACCACCGCCAAGCGCATCGTCGACAAGATCAACGACATGCTCGGCCCGGGCGTGGCCCAGGCCATCGACGGCGGCTCGATCCGCGTCACCGCGCCGCTGGATCCGAGCCAGCGCGTGGACTATCTGTCGATCCTGGAGAACCTGGAAATCGATCCGGGCCAGGCCGTGGCGAAGGTCATCATCAACTCGCGCACCGGCACCATCGTCATCGGTCAGAACGTGAAAGTGGCACCGGCCGCCGTGACCCACGGCAGCCTGACCGTGACCATCACCGAAGACCCGATCGTCAGCCAGCCGGGCCCGCTGTCCAACGGCCAGACTGCCGTGGTGCCGCGCTCGCGGGTCAACGCCGAGCAGGAAGCCAAGCCGATGTTCAAGTTCGGCCCGGGCACCACCCTCGACGAGATCGTGCGTGCGGTGAACCAGGTCGGCGCAGCGCCGGGCGACCTGATGGCGATCCTTGAAGCATTGAAACAGGCCGGCGCGCTGCAAGCCGATCTGATCGTGATCTGAGGACGGCGACCATGGATATGCGCAAGAGCGGTCTGGTCAGCAGCAGCGACTCGGGGGCCTACTCGGACCTCAATCGCCTGAACCAGCTCAAGGTCGGCGACAAGAACAGCGACGCGAACATGCGCAAGGTGGCGCAGGAGTTCGAATCGCTGTTTCTGGGCGAAATGCTCAAGTCGATGCGATCGGCCACCGAGGCTCTCGGGAAGGACAACCCGATGAACACCGCGGAAGCCAAGCAGTACCAGGAAATGTACGACCAGCAGTTGGCGGTGTCGCTGTCCCGCGAGGGCGGCGGCATCGGCCTGGCCGACGTGCTGATGCGGCAGATGACCAAGAACAAGCCGGTGGCGCCGGGCGAGGCGGCGGCCAAGGCGGCCGCGGTGGAAACGCCGATCGCCGCCGGCACCGCCGCCACCGGCCCGCTGTCGCGGGTCAGCGGCGAGCGTCCGCTGTGGGCATCGCGTTCGCTGCGTGCGCCGAACGTCGAGCTTTCCCACCGCAACGACATGGAAATGATCAACCGGCGCCGTCTGGCCCTGCCGCCGAAGCTGGCCGACCGCTTGCTCGCCGGCCTGGTGCCGTCCGCCTCGACGGCCACGAACACCGTGTTGCCGCAGCGCAGCACTGTCGGCGCCAACACCAATGCCATGGCCGCCAACACCGGCGCAGGCCCGCTGTACAACGGCGACTGGCTGGCGCGGGCCGAGGCGGACAAGGCCTCGGGCGGGCAGATGCAGATCTACGGCCGCGCCATGGCGCAGATCCCGCTGGCGCCGGCGAAACGCGCGTTCAGCGACGCCGACGAATTCGTCAACACCATGCTGCCGATGGCCAAAGAGGCCGCCGCGCGCATCGGCGTCGACCCGCGCTACCTGGTGGCCCAGGCCGCGCTGGAGACCGGCTGGGGCAAGTCGGTCATGCGCGCCCAGGACGGCAGCAGCAGCCACAACCTGTTCGGCATCAAGGCCAGCGGCAACTGGAAGGGCGATTCGGCCCGGGCGATCACCAGCGAGTTCCGCAACGGCCAGATGGTCAAGGAGACGGCCGAGTTCCGTTCCTACGCCTCCTACAAGGACAGCTTCCACGATCTGGTGACGATGCTGCAGAGCAACAATCGCTATCAAGAAGTGCTGAAGTCGGCCGATAACCCAGAACAGTTTGTACGCGAGTTGCAAAAGGCCGGTTACGCGACCGACCCGAACTACGCGACCAAGATTTCGCAGATAGCCAGGCAGATGGGCAGTTACCCCAACTACGCTGCGGCGGGTGCCTCCACCACGCCTCTCTAGGGCATAAGGAATAAGGTTTAAATCATGAGTTTGCTCAATATCGGGATGTCGGGGCTGTCCGCCAGCCAAGCCTCGCTGGCGACGACAGGCAATAACATCGCCAACGTCGACACCGCCGGTTATTCGCGCCAGCAAACCGTGCAGGGCACCAAGTCCTCGCAGCAGTACGGCAACGTCTTCATCGGCACGGGCACGACCCTGGCCGACGTGCGCCGGGTGTACAACTCCTACCTTGAGGCCCAGCTGCACACCGCCACTTCGCTCAACAGCGAAGCGGCCGCCTACCAGGTCCAGGCCAGCGCGCTGGATGCCTCGCTGTCGGAAACCAACACCGGCCTGACGGGCGTGCTGCAGAAGTTCTTCTCGTCGATGCAGTCGGTCGCGACGTCGCCCACCGACGACACGTCCCGCCAGACCGTCCTGACCGGCGCCCAGGCCCTGACCAGCCGCTTCAACGCGCTGGCCAAGCAACTGAACGACCAGAACACCACGATCAACGGCAACCTGTCGGACATGGCGTCCCAGGTGAACAAGCTGGCGACCTCGATCGCCACGCTGAACCAGAAGATCGGCGAGATCTCCACCAGCGGCGGCCAGCCGAACGACCTGCTCGACAGCCGCAACGAGGCCGTGCGCCAGTTGTCCGAGCTGGTCGGCGCCCAGGTCGTCGAGCGTGGCACCAGCCTCGACGTCTATGTCGGCAGCGGCCAGCCACTGGTCGTCGGCAACACCATCAATACCCTGAGCACCGTGCCGAGCAAGGACGACCCGTCGCGCATGGCGCTGCAGATGGACCGCGGCTCGAGCACCATCGACATCACCTCGGTGGTCAGCGGCGGCGAAATCGGCGGCCTGCTCACCTACCGCAAAGAAGTGCTCGACCCGTCGCTCAACGAGCTGGGCCGCGTCGCACTGGTGGTGGCCGACCAGATGAACCGCCAGCAGGCCCAGGGCATCGACAAGAACGGTGACTTCGGCGCGGCGATCTTCAACAACATCAACAGCGCCGCGCTGATCAGCCAGCGCAGCATCGGCAAAGACGGCAACAGCGCCGGCTCCGGCAACCTCGATGTGACCATCAAGGACACCGGCAAGCTGACCACCAGCGATTACCAGGTGACCTTCACCAGCGCCACCGACTACACCGTCAAGCGCTCCGACGGCACTGACCTGGGCACGTTCAGCACCACCACCACGCCGCCTCCGGTGATCGACGGCTTCACCCTGTCGCTCAACGGCGGTGCCCTGAGCGCCGGCGACTCGTTCAAGGTGACGCCGACCCGCAACGCGGCCGCCAGCATCCAGACCGTGCTGACCGATCCGAAGAAAATCGCCGCAGCCGGCCCGCTGACCGGCGTGGCCAGCGCCAACAACTCGGGCACCTACACCCAGCCGACGCTGACCAGCACCATCGACATCTACAACCCGGCCGCCCAGGCGGAAATGCAGACCGCGCTCAAATACTCGACGCCGGTCAAGCTGGTGTTCGGCGCGGTGAGCGGCGGCAGCCAGTCCTACAGCATGGTCGACGCCAAGGGCAACAGCATCGGCACCGGCACCATCGTGCCGGGCCAGGCCAACACCCTGAACCTGAACGTGGGCATGGTCGACGCCACCGGCGCGCCGGTGATGGACAACAGCGTCGTGCCGCCGGTGCAGAAGACCTTCACCGTGCAGACCACCGTGGGCGCCACGCCGAAGGCCGGCGAGACCTTCACGATGAACCTGACCGGCGCGGCGTCCTCGGACAACCGCAACGCCCAGGCGCTGGTCGGCCTGCAGACCAAGCAGACCGTGGACACCGGTTCGGCGAGCAAGGGCATCAGCCTGACCGACGCCTACAACAAGCTGGTGACCAACGTCGGCACCCAGGCGGCCCAGGGCAAGTCCGACAGCGCCGCCACCACGGTGATCCTGAACCAGGCCAAGGGCGCCCGCGACTCGCTGTCCGGCGTCGTCCTGGACGAAGAGGCCGCCAACCTGGTCAAGTACCAGCAGTACTACACCGCGTCTTCGCAGATCATCAAGGCTGCGCAGGAAACTTTCAGCACGCTGATCAACAGCCTTTAAGGAGTCGTAATCCATGCGCATTTCCACCGCCCAGTATTACGAGACGCAAGCTGCGAACTACCAGCGCAACTACAGCAACGCCGTGGCGACCAGCAACGAAGCCAGCAACCTGACCAAAATCAACACCGCCGCCGACGATCCGGTCGGCGCCGGCCGCCTGCTGGCTCTGGGTCAGCAGAGCGCGATCCTGGAGCAGTACAAGGGCAACATCAGCAGCACCAAGAGCGCGCTGAACCTGCAGGAATCCACCCTGGACGCGATCAACACCGCTTTGGCGCGCGCCAAGGAACTGGGCCTGGCCGCCAACAACGGCTTCAAGACCGACGCCGACCGCAGCGCCTACGCCGAAGAACTGGGCCAGATCCAGCAACAGGTGCTGGGCCTGATGAACTCCAAGGACGCCAACGGCAACTACCTGTTCTCCGGCTCCAAGACCGACACCGCGCCGTACTCGCAGAACGCCGACGGCACCTTCACCTATAACGGCGACCAGACCCAGATCAACCTGGGCATCGGCGACGGCCTGACGGTGGGCACCAACACCACCGGCTGGGACGCGTTCCAGCAGACCATCAACACCAGCCGCACCCAGACCGCCATGACCGCCCCGGCCGTGGACGACGGCCGTGTGGTGCTGTCCAACGGCACCGTCGGCACCGCCGCGACCTACAACGCCAAGTTCAGCGGCGGCCAGCCGTACACCGTCAGCTTCCTGAGCAGCACCCAGATCAAGATCACCGATGCCCTGGGCAACGACGTGACCGCCGAAGCCAGCCAGAACGGCGTGATCAGCAACAGCAACGGCGCCAACCAGACGGTCAGCTTCCGTGGCGTGGACATGAAGCTGAACATCAACCTCAAGCCCGGCGACACCAACCCGGACGCCGTCATCGCCGGCCACAGCTTCCAGCTGTCGGCCAGCCCTGACTCGTTCACCACGGCGCGCGGCCCGGGCAACCCGTCGACGGCGGTGATCACCGGCTCCACCATCACCAACCAGTCGGACTACACCAACACCTTCCCGGCGAACGGCAGCACGGTGCTCAAGTTCACCAGCGCCACCGCCTTCGACCTGTATGCCGCGCCGATCACGGCCGACAGCAAGCCGATCTCGTCGGGCACCATGGTCGGCGGCAACGCCGTCGCCGCCGGCGTGACCTTCGCCATCGGCGGCACACCGGCCAACGGCGACCAGTTCTCGATCCAGTCGAACAACCACCAGACCCAGAACGTGCTCGACACCCTGGGGCAGATGATCACCGCGCTGAAGGCGCCGATCGACGGCGACCCGGTGGCCAAGCAGAAATTCCAGGGCACCATGGAGTCGGCGTTGGGCAACATCGACAGCGCCGTGAACCAGATCGGCTCTGCGGTCACCTCGATCGGTGCCCGCGGGCAGGCGCTGGAAGAGCAGACCACCACCAACGACAGCCTGACCGCGGCGAACGCCACCACCCAGAGCTCGATCCGCGATTCGGATCCGGCCGAGGTGATGACCCGCCTGACCCTGCAGCAGACCATGCTGCAGGCCGCCCAACTGGCGTTCAGCAAGATCTCCCAGTTGAGCCTGTTCGACAGGATCTGAGGATGAGCGGGCGCGCGAGCGCCCGTTTCCCCACCGTTCTTTCTTTGTCTTCTTTTGCGGTTTCGAAGGGCTCGCTGTACCGGGCGGGTTCCCGCCGCTTGCGAGTCCGCCGTGAATTCACTCCCCCTTGTCAGCCTCGTCATCCCCGCCTTCAACCCGCGCTTCTTCGAGCGGACGTTGAACAGCGCCGTGAGCCAGACCTACGGTTCTCTTGAAATCATCGTCTGCGACGACAGCCGCGGCAGCCAGATCCAGGAGATCGTCGCTTCGGTGAGCGAGCAGTCCGGCGTTGCGGTGCGCTACGTGCGCAACCCGCGCACGCTGGGCATGATCGGCAACCTCAAGGCCTGCCTGGCCGAGGCGCGGGGCGAGTTCGTCAAGTTCCTGTGCGACGACGACCACCTCTACGCCTCCTGCATCGAGCAGCAGGCCCACGAGCTGGTGCGCGACGAAGTGAGCCTGGTGCTGGCCCAGCGGCTGCTCTGGGACGCGCAGGACATCATCCTGCCGGCGCGCCTGGAAAACACCTCGCTGTCGCCGGCCAGCGGCCTGTTCAAGGGCGACGACCTGCTGGCGATCTTCGAGAAGTTTCCGGTGAACGTCCTGGGCGGCTTCAGCAACGCCCTGTTCCGGCGCACCGATCTTGAGGAACTGTTGCCGGCGCTGACCCAGGAAGGCCACTGCTTCACCGCGTCTCTGGATTTCGCCCTGTACATCTGCCTGATGCGGCGCGGCAACGTGGCGATCTCCAACAACGTGCTCAGCGCCGAGCGGCTGTACCCCGAGCGCCTGAGCGCCAGCCAGCCGATGAAGGATGCGGTGGAGGTCGAGCGCGAGTGGATGACGCAGATGCTCAAGGCCCGCAGCGGCGAATCGGCGCCGGCCCCGGGTTGGGTGCGTTATGTGCCGCTGGCCAAGGCCGACGAGTCGCCGCGCGCCTGGGAAGAGCTGCCCCTGAGCCGCACCCTGGGCTCCAAGCAGAGCCGTCAGGAGTGGTGCGTCGGCATCGACAGCTGGAGCTTTGCCGAGCTCTACGCGCAATGGCTGGGCTGCCGCGTGCTCAGCGAAGCCCAGCGCCGACTGCTGCCGGAGACCTTCGCCAGTTGGTCGCACAAGCCGCGGATCGTGCCGGTGGTCATCGACGCAGAAGGCAGCCGCGACGGCGTCGAGCGCACGCTGGAGGCGCTGGCCGCCCAAGACTATCCGCCGGAACTGATCCTGGTGCTGTCCGCCGACTGTTCCGAGCCGGCGCTGGACGGCCAGGTCTTCCGCATGCCGTTGCAGGGCGACGGCCTGGAGCAGATCAATGCGCTGCTGCCGCAACTGGAAGGGGCCGACTGGTTCTACCTGCTGCAGGCGGGTGACCGTCCGGTGGCCCCGGCGCTGTTGGTCATGGCCGAGCGGATCGTGCACAACCCGTCGCTGACCTGCCTGTACGGCGACGAAGGCAGCCTGCGCAACGGCGAGTCGGCGGAGCCGGCGTTCAAGCCGGACTTCAACCTCGACCTCATGCGCAGTTACCCCTACGTCGGACGTGCGCTGGCGTTCCAGCGCGAGCGCTTCCTGGACCTGGGCGGCTTTGCGCCGGAGTTCGCTGAGCTGGCGCCTCACGATGTGCTGTGGCGCATGGTCGAAAGCGGCGGCACGCACGTGGTCGGCCATATCGCCGAAGTGATGCTGGAATCGGTCTTCGACCTGGCCAAATGGCTGGCCGAACCGGGCGTCGTCGAACAGAGCCCGCGGGTGCTCGAAGCGCACCTGCAACGCCTGGGCGTTGCCCATGAGCTGCGCCGCGGCAGCATCGACCTGCTCAACCGCATCGACTATCGCCATGCCCGCCGCCCATTGGTGTCGGTGGTCATCGTCACCAAGGACCAGACGGCGGCCTTGCAGCGCTGCGTCGAGACGCTGCTGGAAAAGACCGCCTACAGCGAGTACGAACTGCTGTTGGTCGACAACGGCAGCGAAAGCGCCGAGGCGTTGGCGTGGCTGGACGGCATGGCGCAGTTGGGCAGCGACCGGCTGCGCGTGTTGCGTTACCCGCAGCAGGGCAACCCGGCCGCCACCTACAACTTCGCGGTGGGCCAGGCCCGCGGCGAATACGTGCTGATGCTCAACTCCTTTGCGGTGATCACCCAGGCGGACTGGCTGGACGAACTGCTCAATCACGCCCAGCGCCCGGAGGTCGGCGTGGTCGGCGCCAAGATCTACAACCCGGACGGCTGCGTGCTGCACGCCGGCCTGGTGCTGGGCATGCAAGGGGCCGTCGGGCTGCCGTTCTACGGTCAGCCGATGCAGGCGGACGGCTACATGTACCGCTTGCAGACGGCCCACGATTTGAGTGCCGTCGGCGGCGATTGCCTGATGATTCGCAAGGCGCTGTTCCAGGCAGCGGGAGGGCTGGACGAGCAGGAACTGACCCAGACGCTCAACGTCGTGGATCTGTGCCTGCGGGTCGGTCAGGACGGCTATCTGGTGGTCTGGAACCCTTACGCCAAGCTGGCGTTGGGCGCGCGTCCTACCGTGGAGGCGACGGAGCAAGAGCAGCAACTGCACGTGCAAGAGCACGAAACGTTCTACCAGCGCTGGTTGCCGGTCATCGCGCGCGACCCGGCCTTCAACGTCAACCTGGCGCTGCAGGGCGTCGGGGCGACCAGTTTCAGCCTGGAGCCGGGCCTGCGCACCGGCTGGACGCCGTTCTCCAGGAAACTGCTGCCCAATGTGCTGGCCGTGCCGATCAACGCGTCCGCCATCGGCCACTACCGCATCAGCCAGCCGATGATCGAGCTGGAAGCGGCGAACCGGGCCGAAGGGCGCATTTGCTACGGCTTGCCGTCGATCATTGAGATCGAACGCCAATCCCCCGACGTGATCGTGCTGCAAGGGCGTTACTCGAAACACGCCATCGATGAGATCCCGCCGCTGAAGCAATTCTCCAATGCGCGGAGGATCTTCGAACTCGACGACAACGTCATCGACGTGCCTCAGCGCAATGCGCACATCCGCAACATGCCCAAGCGCGATGAAATGGAGCAACTGGTGCGCCGTGCCATCGGCTACTGCGACCGGGTGGTCGTGTCCACCGCGCCTTTGGCCAACGTCCTGTCGGACATGCACCACGACATCCGCGTCGTGCCCAACATGCTGTCCCGGCACCTGTGGACCGGCCTGCGCAGCCAGCGCCGCACCTCGAAGAAGCCGCGGGTCGGCTGGGGCGGCGGCACCAGCCACCACGGCGACCTGGCGGTGATCGCCGACGTGGTGCGCGAGCTGGCCAACGAGGTCGACTGGGTGTTCTTCGGCATGTGCCCGGACGACCTGCTGCCGTACATGCACGAGTTCCACGGCGTGATCGGGCTGGACGTGTACCCGGCGAAACTGGCCAGCCTCAACCTGGACCTGGCCCTGGCGCCGCTGGAGTTCCACATCTTCAACGACTGCAAGAGCAACCTGCGCCTACTGGAGTACGGCGCCTGCGGTTACCCGGTGATCTGCACCGACACCGAGGCCTACCGCGGTTACCTGCCGTGCACCCGGGTCAAGACCAACACCACCGACGAATGGCTGCAAGCCATCCGCATGCACCTGGCCGACCCTGACGCCAGCTACCGCATGGGCGACGAGTTGCGCGAGGTCGTGCTGCGCGACTACGTGCTGCGCGACGAGAACCTGCGTTACTGGGAGAACGGCTGGCTGGCGGACTGACCGGTTCGAGACGGCATGCTGTCAAAAAGAGGCGACCTTTTGGGGTCGCCTTTTTTTTGCTGTGACAAACCTCTCTATTTCGGGGTTATCGATGGGGCGTCGGTTCAAGGTTTGGGATTTTCCTGTCGATAACACCTCAATCGTTCGTTCGGAATGGACGGCTGGAACGTCCCGCCGGCGAGTACCGGATCAATCAAAAGGCAAGGAAGAAACACATGGCAGTCATCAACGGAACAAACGGCGCGGACACGCTGACAGGTACGGACGGGGACGACGAAATCAATGCCCTGGGCGGCAACGATGTGATCAAGGGCAGCGCCGGCGCCGACAAGATCAATGGCGGTGATGGAACCGGTGACGTGGTGGACTACTCGGGCTCGTCGCAAGCCATCAACGTCGATCTGATCCAGGGCGGCGGAACGGGGCGGGCCGGCATCGGAGGCGATGCCGAGGGCGACACGCTGACCAACATCGAAAAGGTGATCGGCACCGCGTTCAACGACACGTTCAGCGTCGACAAGGGCACCGCGACCTTTGAGGGCGGCGCAGGCGACGACGTGTACATCATCAACGGGAGCAACCTCACCAACGTGATCGAGCTGGCCGGCGGCGGCAACGACGAGGTGCGCACGAGCTTCGACATCCAGTCGCTTCGGGACAACATCGAACGCCTGACCTACACCGGCAGCGGAGCGTTCACCGGCTACGGCAACGCCAGCGACAACGTCATCACGGGCGGGGCCGGCAACGACATGCTGTTTGGCGGCGCGGGTGCCGACCAGTTCATCGGCGGAGCCGGCATGGACACCGTCGGCTACACGGACAGCGCCGTCGGCGTGACGCTGAACTTCAAGACCGGCGTCAACTCCGGCATCGCGGCAGGGGACACCTACACCGGCATCGAAAGAATCCTCGGTTCGAACGTCAACGATATCTTCGTCGCCGACAGCCGTGCATTTGCCTTCGACGGCGGTGGCGGAACCGGTGACGTGATGGACTACTCGGGCTCGTCAGAGGCCATCAACGTCGATATCCGCGCCACCGGTCCGGGGCGGGCCGGTATCGGAGGGGATGCTCAAGGCGATACGTTAGCCAACATCGAGAAAGTCATCGGTACGGCGTTCAATGACACGTTCAATCTCGATACGGCCACTGCGACGTTCGAGGGCGGTCTTGGTGACGATGTCTACATTCTCAACGGCAGCGGGGGCACCGTCATCGAGCAGGCTGGCGGAGGCAATGATGAGGTGCGCTCCAACTTCGGCCAGATATTCTTGAGCGCCAATGTTGAACGTCTGACCTATACCGGCACCGGGTCTTTCACCGGTTGGGGGAATGCGGACGACAATATCATCACCGGCGGGGTCGGCAACGACATCCTGTATGGCGGTGCGGGTGCCGACCAGTTCATCGGTGGTGCAGGCACAGACACCGTCGGCTACATCGACAGTCCGGTAGGGGTCAGCATCAATCTGAAGACCGGCGTCAATTCCGGCATCGCGGCCGGGGATACCTACATCGGTATCGAAGGCCTGCGCGGCACAGGTTTCGGTGACATTTTCGTAGGCGCGAGCGCGCCCATGGCCTTTGACGGCATGGGCGGCATGGATCTGGTCAGTTACGAGTCATCTGACAGTGCCGTATCCATCGATCTGAAAAACTATGCCAACAACACCGGCGACGCCTCCGGCGATACCTACACAGGGATCGAGCTGTTCCAGGGCAGCCGCTTTGCCGACACGCTTTCGGGTTCGACCGTCAACGACATCTTCATCGGCGGAGCGGGTGCCGATGTGATCGACGGCCGGGAAGGGAACGATTCGGCCTGGTACGTCAACAGCGCCACGGCCGTGAACATCAACCTGCTGACCGGCGTCAATCAGGGCGGGGATGCCGAGGGCGATGTGCTGATCAACATCGAGAGTGTCATCGGCAGCCGCTTCAACGACACGCTGGTCGGCAATGCAGGGGACAACGGTTTTGAAGGTGGCCTCGGCAACGATGTGATTTATGGCGGCGACGGCAACGACACACTCTACGGCAGCCTGTACAGCCCGCTCGGGCCGTTCGCCGTTGACGTCGCTGCCGGCGGGCCGCAAGCCGATATGCTGTACGGCGGCAACGGGAACGACATCATCGTCAGCGCTCCGGACGACCGCGGAACCATGGCTTTCGGCGAGGCCGGCAATGACACCATCACAGTGGTCAGCGGCACCGCCGACGGCGGTGACGGAGCCGACACCTTGACCGGAACCGGCGACAACTTCGTGCTGCTGGGCGGTGCGGGCAACGACAAGTTGATCTTGGGGTCGCAGAACGGCAGTTCGGGCCAGCTCCTGTCCGGAAGTTTCGCCAACGGCGGTGAGGGTGACGACACCTACATCATCAACACCAGCAAACTGGTGACCTTGCGGGATGACGGAAGCAGCACCAACGACACGCTGATCCTGAACAACGTCCACTCGGCTGCGTCGCTGCAACTGACGCGGATCGGCGATGACCTGCTCCTCAATGAAACCGGGGACCGGGCCGATCGGGGCGTGAAGCTTCAGGACTGGTTCGCCGGCCACAACACCATCGAGCACTTCAAGGCCGCCAACGGCGACGTTCTGCCGATCAATGGTGATGCGTTCAGCGTATTCGGCTGATACCCGGGTGCGATGCCTTTCAGGCCGTTTTTGAAAGGCATCGGCCATTTGAGGCAGGCGACTTTATGTCGCCTGTTTTTGTTTGGGGTTCAGGGGGATGCTTTTTCTCCAGGTGCATGAGGCACTCCCTTCAGACGATCTCATCACCGTGACCTACGGCATGGCCGACGGCGGCGAGGGCAATGACCTGCTGACCGGCACGGGCACCGGCTGGGCCAACGGCGGTGAAGGTGACGACACCTATACCGTCAACACCCGGGCGTTGGTCTCGATCCAGGATGACGGCGCCAGCCGTGGCGACACAGTGGTCCTGTCGTTCATCCGCAGTACGGACTTGCTTGCTGACCGCGTCGGCGACGACCTCTATCTGCACGAGTCGAAGTTCGTGGCCGGGCAGACGCCGCAGGAGGGTGTGCTGCTCAAGGACTGGTTCGCCGGCTCCGCCACCATCGAACAGATCCAGACGGCCACCGCAAGGTCTTTTTCGCGGTAGGTCTCAAGCTTTGGTTTTGTCGAATCGATAGCTTCGTATTCGCCGTTTAGGTGATCAGGTGGCAGGCCTGGGAGAGAGGTCTGCGCCACCGGTTCAGGATTCAACAACCACGCAAGGAAGAAACACATGGCAGTGATAAATGGAACGAGTGATGCGGATTTCATGGGCGGCACTCAAGACAATGACGAACTCTACGGACTGGAGTCGGACGATCGGCTTTGGGCCAGCGCCGGCTCGGATCTTCTGGATGGCGGGGAAGGGTTCGATGCAGCGGACTATGGGCTGATGCAGGCGGGTGTCAGTGTCGATCTGCGCGAAACGCTGGCGACGGTCACCAAGGCGGATGGATCCGTCGATACGCTGGTCAATATCGAGAAAGTCATCGGCAGCTCCAACAACGACACGCTGGCCAGTTCGGTTGCCGGGGTGACGCTGGAGGGTGCTGGCGGTGACGATATCTACATTATCGACAGCGAAGGCGTGACGATCATTGAAGAGGAACGGGGCGGCTATGACGAGCTGCGCACCAGCGTCAACACCATGAAGCTTGATCCGTTCCTGGAGAAACTCACTTTCACCGGC
This sequence comes from Pseudomonas sp. R25(2017), assembly GCF_002112565.1. Lineage (NCBI taxonomy): Bacteria > Pseudomonadati > Pseudomonadota > Gammaproteobacteria > Pseudomonadales > Pseudomonadaceae > Pseudomonas > Pseudomonas sp. R25(2017). The sequence continues at coordinate 505,237 of NZ_NEHZ01000001.1, read as the reverse complement.
ACGGGCGACTTCAAGGGTTACGGCAATGCCCAGATGAACGTGATTGTTGGCGGTGCCGGCAATGACGTGCTGTGTGGCGGCGATGGCGGCGATCAGTTCGTGGGCGGTGAAGGCTTCGATACTGTCAGCTACACCGACAGCCCTGAAGGGCTCAGTATTGAGTTGTCCAGCATCTGGGGCGCCACCGGTTTCGCTTTCGGCGATACCTACTCGAGTATCGAGGGCGTGCAGGGTTCGAATTTCAACGATGTGATCTTTGCCGGCGAGAGCGCCATGGTCATGGACGGCGCCGATGGTTTCGACGCTGCCGACTACAGCCGTTCGAACGATGCGGTCACCTTCGAATTTCACGATGGCAAGGCCTTTGGAACGGGTGGCTACGCCGAAGGCGACACGCTGGTCAACGTGGAAAAAATCGTCGGTTCGGATCTGGCCGACCGCTTCACTGCCAATTCGGCGGGCATCACCTTCGAAGGTGGCCGAGGCGGTGACATCTACACGGTCAACAGCATTGGCGTGAGCATCATCGAGGGCGAGACTGATGGCTTTGACGAGCTGTACACCAACCTGTCGCTGATGAAGATGGATCCGTTCATCGAAAAAATGACCTACACCGGCACTGCCGATTTCACAGGTTATGGCAATGACGGTGCCAACATCATCGTCGGCGGCGTCGGTAATGACGTGTTCTACGGTGGTCTCGGTCAGGATGTCTTCGACGGCGGCGAGGGGATGGATACCGTCAGCTATGAGGACAGCGATGTCGGTGTGGCGGTCGGGATGTGGCAACTGGGCCAGAACGGCACGGCCCAGGGCGACATGTATCTGAACATCGAGGCGCTGCGTGGCAGTCACTTCGACGACGTCATGACGGGCAGCATGGGCGACGATATCTTCGAAGGCAGCGACGGCAACGACACGCTGAACGGCGACTACGGCAACGACTACCTCTATGGCGGTCTGAAGTCGGGGCTCGACAGCGATGTCGCGCAGGCTGACATCCTCAATGGCGGTGCCGGCGACGACGTGATCGTCGGCGCCAAAAATGACTTGGGCACCCTCGCCTACGGTGGCGATGGCAATGACACCATCACGGTCGGCAGTGGCAGTGCCTTTGGTGAGGAGGGCTTTGACCTGCTCACCGGTACCGGCAGCCATTACCTGTTGTCCGGTGGCGGCGGCAACGACGTGCTGGTGCTCAACCTTGCCGGGCAGTCGAACAGCGGCGGCGTCGCGATGGGCGGCAGCGGGGATGATACCTACATCGTCAACACGACCGGTCTGGTGACGATTCAGGACCAGCCCGGCTGGGAGATCAACGACACCCTGATCCTCAATACCATTGCCAACATCAGCCAGTTGAACGTCACCCGTGTCGGCGACGACGCGTACCTGCACAGCGTCAATGATGGCAGCGCCGGTGTTCCGGACAGCGGCGTCAAGCTGCAGGGTTGGTATGCCGGGAATGACAACATCGAGATCCTGCAGACCGCCGACGGCCAGTCTTACGACCTGCGTGCCACTGTCGACGGGTTCGCGCTTTTCGGCTGATCCACCGATGCATTGATGCAGCCACACGAAAGGGATGGCCCCGGCGACGGATCCATCCCTTTTTCATGCCCGCCGTCCCCGCCGACGCAACGCCCGCAGAGCTGGCGCGTTTCCTGCAAGTCCCCCTCAAATCGCCATAAAACGAGCGCTCGCGGCCATTGCCCAAGCGCCCGCACCGGCAAAAAGGTTTAGCCAGAAGGCCCGCCAGGCTCAAGAACGCCGCGCGCAGCCCTGTGACGAACGAGAGGGGAGACGATGAAGGCAGTTATTTTGGCGGGTGGGCTCGGTACGCGCATCAGCGAGGAGTCGCACCTCAAGCCCAAGCCGATGATCGAGATCGGCGGCAAGCCAATTCTCTGGCACATCATGAAGCAGTATTCCGCCCACGGGATCCACGACTTCGTGATCTGCCTCGGCTACAAGGGCTACGCGATCAAGGACTTCTTCGCCAACTACTTCCTGCACACCTCCGACGTCACCTTCGACATGCGCAACAACCGCATGGACGTGCACCAGAACTACAGCGAACCATGGCGCGTGACGCTGGTGGACACCGGCGAAGACACCATGACCGGCGGCCGCCTGCGCCGCGCCGCGCGCTACCTGGAAGACGAAGAGGCGTTCTGCTTCACCTACGGCGACGGTGTGTCGGACCTCAACATCGGCGAGCTGGTGGACTTCCACCTGAGCCACGGCAAGCTGGCCACCGTCACCGCCGTGCAGCCGCCGGGCCGCTACGGCGCGCTGGAGCGCGACGGCGACCGCGTGCTGGGCTTCACCGAAAAGCCCAGGGGCGACGGTGGCTGGATCAATGGCGGCTTCTTCGTGCTGTCGCCCAAGGTGCTGCCTTACATCGCTGACGATCAGACTTCCTGGGAGGCCGAGCCGCTGGCCGACCTCGCCGCCGAAGAGCAGTTGCAGGCGTTCCAGCACGAAGGCTTCTGGCACCCGATGGACACCCTGCGCGACAAGAACCACCTCGAAGCGCTGTGGCACAGCGGGGAGGCCCCATGGAAGCAATGGGCCTGAGTCCGGAGTTCTGGCGTGGCAAGCGGGTCCTGGTCACCGGCCACACCGGTTTCAAGGGCAGCTGGCTGACCCTGTGGCTGCAGAACCTGGGCGCACAGGTCAGCGGCTTCGCCCTCGATCCGGCGACCGAGCCGAACCTGTTCGGACTGGCGCGGGTGCACGAAGGCATCAACGATCAGCGCGGCGACCTGCGCGACCTGGGCGCCTTGCTGGAAGTCATCGCCGACACCGAGCCTGAGATCGTCCTGCACCTGGCGGCCCAGCCGTTGGTGCGCGAAGGCTACCGCGATCCGCTGGGCACCTACTCCAGCAACGTCATGGGCACCCTCAATCTGCTCGAAGCGATCCGTCAGGTCGGCTGCGTGCGCGCCTGCGTGCTGGTGACCACCGACAAGGTCTACGCCAACAAGGAATGGCTGTGGCCTTACCGCGAGGATGAAGCCCTCGGCGGCCACGACCCTTACAGCAGCAGCAAGGCCTGCTGCGAACTGTTGGCACAGTCTTACGCGGCGTCGTTCTTTCCGGCGGACAAGTACGCCGAACACGGCCTGGCGCTGGCCACCGCCCGCGCCGGCAACGTGCTGGGCGGCGGCGACTTTGCCCCGGAGCGCCTGATTCCCGATGTGCTCAAGGCCTGGACGGCGGACGAGCCGGTGACCCTGCGCTACCCGCAGGCCGTGCGCCCGTGGCAGCACGCGCTGGAGCCGCTGGCCGGCTACCTGCAACTGGCGGCCGGCCTCTACGAAGAGGGCCCGGAGTACGCCGGTGCGTGGAACTTCGGCCCGGGCGAGGCGGACATGTGCAGCGTCGGCGAAGTGGTCGAACTGCTCGCCAACCGCTGGCCCCAGGCCCGTGGCCTGCGCATCGAGCCGAGCGAGCTGCACGAGGCCGGCCTGTTGCGCCTGGACAGCAGCCGCGCCCGTCAGGTGCTGGGCTGGCAGCCGCGCTGGACCTTGCAGCAATGCCTGACCCAGACCCTCGACTGGCACCTGGCCTGGCAGAACGGCGATGACATGCGCCGGGTCTCCCTCGGCCAACTGAACCTGTACCGGGGCGCGCTGTGAGTGAATTCTCCTTGCAGGCCCTGCCGCTGGCCGGGCTGTTCAACGTCAGCCACAAGCGCTTCGAAGACCAGCGCGGGCACTTCGCCCGGCTGTTCTGCGAGGGCAGCCTGAGTGCGTTCGGCCGCGAGTTCCACATCCGTCAGATCAACCATTCCTGCACCCGCGAAAAGGGCAGCGTGCGCGGCCTGCATTACCAGAACGCCAATGCGCCGGAAGCCAAGCTGATCACCTGCCTGCGCGGTGAGGTGTGGGACGTGGCGGTGGACCTGCGCCCGGACTCCGAGACCTTCCTGCATTGGCACGCCGAACACCTGAAGGCCGGCGACGGCCGCAGCCTGCTGATCCCGGCCGGCTTCGCCCACGGTTTCCAGACCCTGACCGACGACGCCGAACTGCTTTACCTGCACAGCGCCGACTACGCGCCGGAGCACGAGGGCGGGCTGTCGGTGAACGATCCGCGGCTGGCCATCGCCTGGCCGCTGCCTGTCAATAATTTGTCGGCGCGGGACTCCAGCCATCCCGCGCTCGATCAACACTTCGCTGGAGTGCGTCTATGAATTGCCGTGGGTGCGCCGCACCGCTGAGCCTGCCGCTGATCGACCTCGGCACCTCGCCGCCGTCCAACGCCTACGTGCATGCCGACCGCCTGGAGCAGGCCGAGCAATGGGTGCCGCTGAAGGTCGCCGTGTGCCAGCAATGCTGGCTGGTGCAGACCGAGGACTACACCCGCGCCGACAGCCTGTTCGACGCCGAGTACGCCTATTTCAGCTCGTTCTCCAGCACCTGGCTGGCCCATGCCGAGCGCTATGTGGCCGAGATGGCCGAACGCTTCGGCCTGAACGCCGACAGCCGTGTGGTGGAGGTGGCCGCCAACGACGGCTACCTGCTGCAGTACGTGGCCGGTCGCGGCATCCCGTGCCTGGGCGTCGAGCCGACCCGCAGCACCGCTCAGGCGGCACGGGAAAAGGGCCTGGAGATCCGTGAGCTGTTCTTCGGCCGCGACACCGCCGCGCAACTGAAGGCCGACGGCTGGGCCGCCGACCTGATGGCCGCCAACAACGTGCTGGCCCACGTGCCGGACATCAACGATTTCCTCGGCGGTTTCGCCGCGTTGCTCAAGCCCACCGGCGTGGCCACGTTCGAATTCCCGCAACTGCTGACGCTGATGGCCGGCGCGCAGTTCGACACGCTGTACCACGAGCACTATTCCTACCTGTCCCTGACCGCCGTGCAGACCCTGTGCGAGCGCAACGGCCTGGAAGTGTTCGACGTCAGCCAGTTGAGCACCCATGGCGGTTCGCTGCGGGTGTTCGTTCAGCGCCGGGACGGCGAGCGCCGCGCCGTGCAGCCGGCCGTGCAGCAGCAGTTGCAGGCCGAGCTCGACGCCGGGGTGAAGACCGCCGGCTACTACGCGACGCTGGCGCCCGCCGCCGAACGCATCAAGCATGACCTGTTGCGCTTCCTGCTTAAGGCCAAGGCCGACGGCAAGCGCGTGGTCGGCTACGGCGCCGCCGCCAAGGGCAACACGCTGCTCAACTACGCCGGGGTCAAGCCGGACCTGCTGGCGTGGGTGGCCGACGCCAACCCGCACAAGCAGGGCAAGCTGTTGCCGGGCAGCCGCATTCCGATCGTGGCGCCTGAACGCATCGACCTGGAGAAACCGGACTACGTGCTGGTGCTGCCGTGGAACCTGCTGCACGAAGTCAGCCAGCAGCTGGCGCACGTGCGTCAGTGGGACGGGCGCTTCGTGATCGCCGTGCCGGAGATGAAAGTCCTGTGAAGGTCCTGGTCACCGGAGCCACCGGCTTCGTCGGTCGCCACCTGGTCGCGGCGCTGCTTGCCCGCGGCTGCACGGTGCGGGCGGTGGCGCGCAATGCGCAGACTGCGCAAGGCATGCCGTGGATCAACGACGTCGAGTTCGTGGCGGCGGATATTCACGCGCCGGACCTGGATGCCGTGGCCTTGACCGACGGCGTCGACGCCCTCGCGCACCTGGCCTGGCCGGGGTTGCCGAACTACCGCGCGCTGTTCCATTTCGAACACAACCTGATGGCCGACTACCGCTTCGTCAAAAGCGTGGTGGAGGCGGGCGTGAAGCAAGTGCTGGTGACCGGCACCTGCTTCGAGTACGGCATGCAGAGCGGGCCTCTCAGCGAAGCGACCGCGCCGCAGCCGGCCAACCCGTACGGCCTGGCCAAGCACACGCTGCATCTGTTCCTGCGCAACCTGCAGCAAGAGCTGCCGTTCACCCTGCAATGGGCGCGGCTGTTCTACTTGCACGGCGAAGGGCAGAACCCCAATAGCCTGCTGGCGGCGCTGGATCGGGCCATCGAGGCCGGGGCGCCGTCGTTCGACATGTCGGCGGGTGAGCAACTGCGGGATTTCCTGGCGATCGAGACGGCCGCCGGGCACCTCGCCGCGATCCTCCAGCGGCGCGGTTTCGACGGCGCGGTCAACTGCGCCAGCGGCCGGCCGGTGTCGGTGCGTTCGCTGGTCGAGCAACGCCTGCGCGAGCGCGGCGCCCGACTGGACCTGAACCTGGGCCACTACCCGTACCCGACCCACGAGCCGATGGCGTTCTGGGCGGTGACCGAGCGTCTGCAACAGTTACTGGGAGACCGCCATGAGGCATGAGTTGTACCGCGCCACCGACCTGCCGGTGCTGCAGAACCGCACCTTCGCCGATCCCGAGTCGGCGAAGGCGTCGGCCCGCGCCGACATGCTGCTGGTCCAGGACGAGCGCAGCGGCCTGATCTTCAACGCGGCGTTCGACGCCGACAAGCTCAGCTACGACGCCGACTACCAGAACGAGCAGGCCCACTCCGGCCAGTTCCAGAAGCACCTGCACGACGTCGAAGGCATCATCGCCAAGCACTTCAAGGGCCGGGAACTGATCGAGGTCGGCTGCGGCAAGGGCTACTTCCTTGAGCTGCTCAAGGGCCTGGGCTACCGCATCACCGGCATCGACCCGGCCTACGAAGGCGACAACGCCGACGTGATCAAGGCCCCGTTCACCCGTGGCCTGGGCCTGGCGGCGGACGCCGTGGTGCTGCGCCATGTGCTGGAGCACATCCAGGATCCGGTGAACTTTCTGGCGGTGATCGCCGAAGCCAACCAGGGCGGGCAGATCTACATCGAAGTGCCGTGCTTCGACTGGATCCTCGAACACCGCGCTTGGTTCGACCTGTTCTACGAGCACGTCAACTATTTCCGCCTCGACGACCTGCGCCGGATGTTCGGCACCGTGCACGAGGCCGGCCACCTGTTCGGCGGCCAATACCTGTACATCGTCGCCGACCTGGCCACGCTGCGCCTGGCCCCGGAGCAACCGGTGCCGCGCCTGGCCCTGCCGGACGGCTTCACCGCCAGCCTCGAACGGGCGGTGCAGATCATCCAGGCCGCGCCCGGCCAGGGTTCGGCGATCTGGGGCGCGTCCTCCAAGGGCGTGATCTATTCGCTGTTCCTGCAACGGGCGGGCGTGGCGGTGGACCGCGTGGTGGACATCAACCCGGCCAAGCAGGGGCGCTTCCTGCCCCTGAGCGGCGCGCGGGTGTCCTCGCCGCAAGAGGCGATGGACGCCTTGCCCGAAGGCGCCAACCTGTTTGTGATGAATTCCAATTACCTCGAAGAGATCAAGCGGATGACCGATGGACGCTACGTCTATCACGCCGTTGACAGCGCTTCGTTCCAGTGACTACCGAGATCGTGAACATGACCGACAACAGCATCAACAAAGCCTTCGAAGCCGAGTGCCGCGAGCAGATCGCCCAGCAGGGTGACGACCAGAAGCTCACTGGCCTGGCCCGGGACTTCTTCAACGAATCGGCCAAGCACAAGTACAGCTACCACTTCTCGTGGATGGGCCGTCCGATCATCCAGCTGCCGCAAGACATGATGGCGATGCAGGAGATCATCTGGCAGGTCAAGCCGGACCTGGTCATCGAGTGCGGCATCGCCCACGGCGGTTCGATCATCTACTACGCCTCGCTGCTGGAGCTGCAAGGCCACGGCGAAGTGCTGGGCATCGACCTGGACATCCGCCCGCACAACCGCGAAGCCATCGAGAGCCACCCGATGAGCAAGCGCATCTCCATGATCGAAGGTTCGAGCATCGACCCTGAGATCGCCGCCAAGGTGCGCGCCGCCGCCGAAGGCAAGAAGGTCATCCTGGTGCTGGACTCCAACCACACCCACGACCATGTGCTCGAAGAGCTGCGCCTGTACGCGCCGCTGGTGTCGGTGGACAGCTACTGCGTGGTGATGGACACCGTGGTCGAAGACATGCCGGCCGACTTCTTCCCGGACCGTCCGTGGGGCCCGGGCGACAACCCGAAGACCGCCGTGTGGAAGTACCTGGAAGAGAACAAGGATTTCGAGATCGACGTTCAGCTGCAGAACAAGCTGCTGATCACCGTGGCGCCGGACGGCTACCTGCGTCGCGTGCGTTAATCGAAACATCATCAAAGCGTAGATTTGGCGATTCGCCGGTAGTGGGGAGAGGTTATGCAAGGCAAGTACGGTTCGGAACAGGCGCCGGTGCTCAATGAGCTGTTGACCGTGGTGCTGTTTACCCATAATCGTCCGGCGTTCCTGCGCCGGGCGGTGAAGTATTACAGCGCCTTGCCTTGCAGGATCATGGTGCTGGACTCCAGTCCGGAACTGCCCGAAGGCGACTTTTCCGCCGTCGACTATCACCACGTGCCGCAGTTCGCCTACTGGGGCATGCAGGCCAAGCTGGCCTATGGCGTGGAGCGCGTGACCACGCCGTACACCGTGCTGGCGGCGGACGACGACTTCATCCTGCACGATTCGCTGGCCGAGTCCGTGGGCTTCCTGCAAGACCATCCCGACTACGGCATGTGCCACGGCTACTGCCTGATGTACCTGACCCTGGCCGGCGACGTGAGCTACTACCGCCGCGACAAGAAGGTCTGCGAGGACTACGGCTCCGAGCGGGCCCAGGACCGCGTCATCGATTACATGAGCCAGTACATCCCGCCGTTCTACGCGGTGACCCGCACCGACCTGATGAAGTCCTGGCACGCGGCGATGCCGGCCGGCACCAGCTTCCAGTGGCAGGAGATCGGCCATGTGTACTACATGCTGGCCTGCGCCAAGGCACGGATCCTGCCGATCCCTTACGTGGTGCGCGAAATCAACTACGGCAACTCCGAGCACAGCACCGAGGTGTACCACTCGCTGACGTACATGGACGCCAAGTCGGTGGCCGAGCGCGAGGCGTTCGCCGAGTTCCTGGCATCGTTGCCCACCGGCATCCAGGGACTGGACGCCGAGCAGGGCAAGGCCTTCGCCCTGGAGAGTTTCGAGGCGATGGTCGACAGCCTGCAATCGGGGCGCGCACTGACCGCCGAGCTGATTTTCCAATCCACCTGGCACCAGGCGCTCAAGCGTCCGGATCGTCGGTTCGGACCGTTGCAGTATGTGGAAATGCCGTTCTACAACCAGGCCTTCTTCGATCGCCTGGAGCAGATCGAATTCATGCTCCACACCATGCCGGCCGGCCGCGTTCAGCTGAACGGGCTGGAGGGCGTGTGGACCCGTCAGGCGCACCTGCTGCAGGCGCGCAACAACGACACCGCCGAGAGCGTGCTGGACCGTCTGTGGCAGGCCCACGACCTCAACGCCTTCAACCGTGAAGTGCTCAAGCGCCTGCTGGCGCAGCTGGAGCAGGCGGGCGAAGACGAAGAGGCGCAGAAGACCCGCGACTGGCTCGCGCGCCTGGAGGCTGTGACCCTGGAGGATCACCGTCAGACGTTCGGGAAGATGCAGTCCGGCAAGCTGCTCAAGTGGCTGGCCGCGCGTCAGCCGGATGCGCAGCAACGCGAAGCGATTGCCGGGCACCTGGCGGTCAACGGCGGCGGCCCGCAGTTCGGCGTGTTCCTGCTGGACCTGGACAACGACATCGACAAGGTGCAAGTCACCCTCGACAGCCTGCTCGAAGGCCAGTGCAAGGCGTTCCGGATCGTCGTGTTCACCACCGGTGAGCCGCCGGCCGCCACCACGGCGCAGAACACCCTGCACTTTGTCCGCGTCACGCCGGGCAACCTGGTCGAGAAGCTCAACCAGAGCGCTCGCCAGTCGCCGTGCGACTGGGTGCTGCTGGCCGAAGCGGGCGACGAGTTCACCGCCGGCGGCCTGCTGCGCGCCAGCCTGGAACTGATGGCCGCTGACGGCTGCAGCGCGGTGTCCACCGACGAGATTCAGCGTCAGGACAGCGGCGCACTGGCGGATGTGTTCCGTCCGGGCTTCAACCTGGACTTGCTGCTGAGCCTGCCGGGCATGATGGCGCGCCACTGGCTGATCCGCCGCGAGGCGCTGGTCGCGGTCGGCGGCTATCGGGCGGACTTCAGCAAGGCGTTGGAGTTCGACTTGCTGCTGCGCATCCTCGAACAGGACGGCCTCAACAGCCTGGCCCACCTCGACGAGCCGCTGCTGATCGCCCGCGCGCCGAAGCTTGAGGAGAACCCTCACGAGCGCCTGGCCCTGCTGCGTCACCTGGGCACCCGCGGCTACAAGGCCAAGGTCACGTCCTCGACGCCGGGGATCTACCAGATCGACTACCACCACAGCGAGCGTCCTCTGGTGTCGGTGATCGTGCCGGCCGGCAACGACCTGCCCGCCCTGCAGCGCTGCCTGGAAGGCGTGCTGCTGCGCACCCGCTATCACCATTACGAGATCCTGGTGGCCGCGACGCCGCAGCAGTCGGCCGAGGTCAACGACTGGCTGGGCGCCTATCAGCATCCGAAGGTTCAGGTGCTGCGCGCCGAGCAGCCGTTGAGCGAACCGGCGCTGATCAATGCCGCCAGCCGGCAGGCCCAGGGTGAGTACCTGGTGCTGCTCGCCGCCGACGCGGAGGTGGTCAACCCGAACTGGCTCGACTCGCTGCTCAACCACGCGCTGCGTCCGGAAGTCGGCGTGGTCGGCCCGAAACTGGTCGACCGCGACGGCAAGGTCAGCCAGGCCGGCCTGATCCTGGGCCTGAACGGCGGGGTCGGTTCGGCCTTCATCGGCGAGAAGCACGACGCTGACGGTTACCTGTACCGCCTCTCGGTGGAGCACGGCTATTCGGCGGTGTCGGGCGTCTGCCTGATGGTGCGCAAGGCGCTGTTCGATGGTCTGGACGGTCTGGACGACAGCACCTTCGCCGACGGCTTCAGCGACGTCGACCTGTGCCTGAAAGCCGGGCAGGCCGGCTACCTCACCGTGTGGACGCCGTCGGTGCAGGTGCTGCATCCGGGCCAACTGCCGCAGGCGCCGCAAGCGCTTGAGGCGCTGCGGGAAAAATGGGCCGCGGCCTTCGCCGGGGATCAGGCCTACAACGCGAACCTGAGCCTGACCGGCAAAGGCTACACCCTCAACGAAAGCGCTTCGCTGGACTGGGCGCAACTGCTTGCCTAAGCCTTCGCGCAGGGGACGGGACTCAAGACATGTTCAACGGTAAATCGATCTTCATCTCCGGCGGCACCGGCTCGTTCGGCCGCCAGTTCATCCGCCGCCTGCTGGAGCAGTACCAGCCCAAGCGGGTGGTGGTGTTCTCCCGGGATGAGCTCAAGCAATACGAAATGCAGCAGACGTTCAACGCGCCGTGCATGCGCTACTTCCTGGGCGACGTGCGCGACGCCGACCGCCTGCGCCAGGCCATGCGCGGCATCGACTACGTGGTGCACGCCGCGGCGCTCAAGCAGGTGCCGGCGGCGGAGTACAACCCCACCGAATGCATCCGCACCAACGTCAACGGCGCGGAGAACATCATCGCCGCGGCCATCGACAACGGTGTGAAGAAAGTCGTGGCGCTGTCCACCGACAAGGCCGCCAGCCCGATCAACCTGTACGGCGCGACCAAGCTGCTGTCGGACAAGCTGTTCGTCGCCGCCAACAACATCGCCGGCGAGCAGCAGACCCGTTTCGCCGTGGTGCGCTACGGCAACGTGGCCGGCTCGCGGGGCTCGGTGGTGCCGTTCTTCAGCAAACTGATCGCCGAGGGCGCCCGGGAGCTGCCGATCACCGACGAGCGTATGACCCGCTTCTGGATCACCCTCGACCACGGCGTGCAGTTCGTCCTCGACAGCTTTGCGCGGATGCACGGCGGCGAAGTGTTCGTGCCGAAGATCCCGTCGATCCGCATCGTCGACCTGGCCCTGGGCATGGCCGAGCACCTGCCGCACAAGCACGTCGGCATCCGTCCGGGGGAAAAGCTGCATGAGCTGATGGTGCCGCTGGACGATGCGCGGATGACCCTGGAGTTCGACGACCACTACACGATCCAGCCGTCGATCCGCTTCACCAGCGTCGACGTGGACTTCTCCGTGGACAAGCTCGGCGAGCGCGGCCGGCCGGTGGGCGAGGACTTCGAGTACCGGTCCGACACCAACCCGCACTTCCTGTCGGTGGGCCAGATCGCCGACCTGCACGCGAAGCTCTCGGCATGATCCCGTACGGCCGGCAGAGCCTCGACCAGGCGGACATCGATGCGGTGGTGGAGGTGCTGCGTTCGGACTGGCTGACCCAAGGGCCGACCATCGAGCGCTTCGAGCAGGCCGTGGCCGAGCGTTGCCAGGCCGATTTCGCCGTGGCGGTGAGCAACGCCACGGCGGCGCTGCACATCGCCTGCGTGGCGGCGGGGCTGGGGCCGGGCGACCGCCTGTGGACGACGCCGAACACCTTTCTGGCGTCGGCCAACTGCGGGCGCTACTGCGGCGCCGAGGTCGATTTCGTCGACATCGATCCGCTGACCTGGAACCTCGACGCCGAGGTGCTGGCCGCCAAGCTGGATGAGGCCGAAGGCAACGGCACGCTGCCCAAGGTGCTGGTGGCGGTGGCGTTCTCCGGGCAGAGCTGCGACATGCGGCGCATCGCCGGGCTGGCCGAGCGCTACGGCTTCACCGTGATCGAAGACGCCTCCCACGCGGTGGGGGCGAGCTACGCCGGGCGGCCGGTCGGCTGCGGCGAGTTCGCCGCCATGACCGTGTTCAGCTTCCACCCGGTGAAGATCATCACCAGCGCCGAGGGCGGCATGGTGCTGACCAACCGTAGGGAACTGGCCGAGCGCCTGCAACGCCTGCGCAGCCATGGCATGACCCGCGACCCGCAGCAGATGACCGAACCCAGCCACGGCCCCTGGTACTACCAGCAGGTGGAGCTGGGCTTCAACTACCGCATCACCGACTTGCAGGCCGCCTTGGGGCTGTCGCAACTGGGCAAGCTGGACGCCTTCGTCGCCCGCCGCCGCGAGCTGGCGGCGCGCTACGACCGTCTGCTGGCGTACCTGCCGCTGACGTTGCCCAGTGCCCAGGCCGAAGCTGAATCCGCCTGGCACCTGTACGTGGTGCGCCTGCAGACCGAGCGCATCGGCCGCAGCCACCGCGAGGTGTTCGAAGGCTTGCGGGCGGCCGGGATCGGCGCGAACCTGCACTACATTCCGGTGCACCTGCAGCCGTATTACCGTGAGCTCGGATTCGCCGAAGGGGATTTCCCCGAGGCCGAGCGCTATTACACCGAGGCCATCAGCCTGCCGATGTTCCCGTTGCTGACCGACGCGCAGCAGGACCATGTGGTCGAGCAGTTGCGCCGCCTGACCGAATGAATGCCGCTGCGGCGGACGGGTATCTGAAATGCGTGATTTGAGCGAACAGGAAAAGTTCTGGCAGGGCGAGTTCGGCAACCAGTATGTTGGTCGCAACGTCGGCCAGCCGCTGGTGGCGGCCAACCTGGCGCTGTTCGCCAAGGCGCTGGCCCGCGCCGGGCGCATCGACAGCCTGGTGGAGCTGGGCACCAACGCCGGCAACAACCTGCAGGCATTGCGCCAGTTGCTGCCGGGGTGCGAGCTGTTCGGCGTCGAGATCAACGCCAGCGCCTGCGAGCAGGCGAGGGCGCTGGACATCGCGCAGATCTGGCACGGCTCGCTGTTCGACTTCCCCTGCGAGCGCAGCTACGACCTGACCCTGAGCAAGGGCGTGCTGATCCATCTGGCGCCCGAATTGCTGGCGAATGCCTACGAACAGCTGTATCGGCTGAGCCGTCGCTACATCCTGATCGCCGAGTACTACAACCCGGCGCCGGTGGAGGTGCCCTACCGCGGCAACAGCGGCAAGCTGTTCAAGCGCGACTTCGCCGGCGAAATGCTCGACCGCTACGCCGACCTGCACCTGCTGGACTACGGCTTTGCCTACCACCGCGACCCGCAGTTCCCGGTGGATGACATCACCTGGTTCCTGCTGGAAAAACGCCCTTGAGCAACGTGGCGATCATCCCGGCCCGGGGCGGCAGCAAGCGCATCCCGCGCAAGAACCTCAAGCCGTTCGACGGCGTGCCGATGATCGTCCGTTCGATCCGCACGGCGCTCGAATCGGGGCTGTTCGACCAGGTCGTCGTCAGCACCGACGATCAGGAGATCGCCGAAGTCGCACAGTCCCATGGCGCGCAGGTGCCGTTCTTGCGCCCGGCGAGCCTGGCCGATGACTTCACCGGCACCGCTGCGGTGATCGAACACGCGTTGCGGCAACTGCCGGCGTTCGATTACGCCTGCTGCGTATACGCCACCGCGCCGCTGTTGCAGGCGCGCTATCTGCGCGAAGGGTTCGAGGCGCTGGAGCGTCATCCGGACAAGTCGTTTGCTTTTTCCGTGTGCGGTTTCGGCTTTCCGGTGCAGCGCGCGCTGACCCTCGACGGGCAGGGCGCCCTGACGGCGTTGTACCCTGAGTTTCGCAACACCCGTTCGCAGGATCTGCCCGAGGCGTTTCAGGATGCCGGCCAGTTCTATTGGGGCCGCCGTGAGGCCTGGCTGCGTGGCGAGGTGCTGTATTCGCCGGCCAGCCTGCCGGTGATCCTGCCCCGGCACCTGGTGCAGGACATCGACACCCCGGAAGACTGGATGCGGGCCGAGTACCTCTACGCCGCGCTCAAGGCCGGCGGAGAACTGACATGAGAGTCCTGATCCGCGCCGACGCCTCGCCGACCATCGGCAGCGGCCACATCGCCCGCTGCCTGCCGCTGGCCCGGGTGCTGCGCGCTCAGGGCAGCCATGTGGCGTTCGCCTGCCGCCGGTTGCCGGGCCATCGGCTGGAGGCTCTGCAGGCCGAGGGTTTCGAAACCTTCGAGCTGCCGGAGCGCTACCCTGACGAAGACCCGCACCAGGCCATCGAATCGATGCTGCCGTGGCAGGCGGACATCGACGCGCTGGCCGCGCAGCTGGAAGGCCAGGCCGGGTTCGACTGGATCATCGCCGACCATTACGGCCTCGACCACCATTGGCAGACCGCCGCCCGCCGCTGGGCGCACCGGATCGCGGCGGTGGACGACCTGGCGACCCGCCGCTACAGCGTCGACCTGCTGCTCAACCAGAACCTCTCCGGCCTGCACGAAGACTACCGGCCGCTGCTGCCCGCGCACTGCCGCACGCTGCTCGGCCCACGCTACGCCATGCTGCGCGAGGAATTCAGTTGCCCGCCCATCGCCATCAAGCCTGTGGCCAAGCGTGTGCTGGTGAACTTCGGCGGCTTCGATGCGGCCCGGCAGACCCATCACGCGATGCTGGCGCTGGCGGACTTTCCCGAGCTGGACGTGGACTTCGTCGCCGGCGCCGACAACCCGGCCTGGGCGCAGATGCAGGCATTGGCCGAGATGCGGCCGAACTGGCGCCTGCACAGTTTCGTCAGTGACTTCCACCGACGCATGACCGAGGCCGACCTGTTCATCGGCGCCGGCGGCGGCACCAGCTGGGAGCGGGCGGCCCTGGGCCTGCCGACGATCTGCATCGCGGTGTCGAACAACCAGCAGGCCAACGGCGAAGTGATGGCGGCGGCGGGCGCGCATGTGTTCATGGGCGCCCGCGAGCAAGTCAGCGTCGAGCAGCTGCGCCAGGCGGTCGGCTTTGTGGTGAACAACCCTTACCTGCGCCAGAGCCTGGCCGAGCGTTCGCGCACACTGGTGGACGGGCGCGGTGCCCTGCGGGTCGCGGCCGCGCTGGCCGGCGCGGTGCTCAAGGTGCGGCCGGCGACGACGGACGATGCGCAATTGCTGTTCGACGGACGCAATGCCGAGCCGGTGCGGCGCTGGTCGCTGGAGTCCGGCGTGATCGAATGGCCGCAGCACCTGAACTGGCTGACGGCGAGCTTGAGCAATCCCCGGCGTCTGTTGCTGATCGCCGAGGCCGACGACGGCCCGGTCGGCGTGCTGCGCTATGATTTGCGCGGTTTCGAGGCCGAAGTGTCGATCTACCTGCTGGAGGGGCGTTTCGGTCTCGGCTGGGGGCGGGCGCTGCTGGAGCGGGGCGAAGCGTTCGTCACCGCACACTGGCCGCAGCTGACCGCCGTCACCGCCCAGGTGCTGCCTGCCAACCAGGCCTCATTGAATGTGTTTCGCGACGCCGGGTTCACCCAGAGTGCCTGTGCGTTCACCCGTGTCCTGAAGGAATCCCGCCCATGAGCCGTTTCAAGATCGGTGACCGCCTGATCGGTGCCGACGCGCCGCCGTTCATCATTGCCGAGATGAGCGGCAACCATAACCAGTCGCTGGACGTGGCCTTGCAGATCGTCGAAGCGGCGGCCAAGGCCGGCGCCCACGCCTTGAAACTGCAGACCTACACCGCCCAGACCATGACGCTGGACCTGGCCGAAGGCGAGTTCTTCATCAAGGATCCCGGCAGCCTGTGGGCCGGCACCTCGCTGTACGACCTGTACGAAAAGGCCCATACCCCGTGGGAATGGCATGCGCCGATCTTCGCCCGGGCCAAGGAGCTGGGCATGCTCGCGTTCTCGACGCCGTTCGACGACACGGCGGTGGACTTCCTGGAAAGCCTCGATGTGCCGGCCTACAAGATCGCCAGTTTCGAGAACACCGACCTGCCGCTGATCCGCCGGGTGGCGGCCACCGGCAAGCCGCTGATCATCTCCACCGGCATGGCCAGCCTCGCCGAGCTGGACGAGACCGTGCGCGCCGCCCGCGAGGCCGGCTGCAAGGATCTGGTGCTGCTCAAGTGCACCAGCACGTACCCGGCGACGCCGCTCAACAGCAACGTGCGCACCATTCCCCATCTGCGCGAACTGTTCGGCTGCGAGGTGGGGCTGTCCGACCATTCCATGGGCGTCGGCGTGTCCGTCGCCGCCGTGGCGCTGGGGGCGACGGTGGTGGAGAAGCATTTCACCCTCGACCGCTCGGCCGGCGGGGTGGACGCCAGCTTCTCGCTGGAGCCGGCCGAACTGGCCAGCCTGGTGGTGGAGACCGAGCGCGCCTGGCAGGCCCTGGGCCAGGTGCATTACGGCGTCACCGAGGCCGAGCGCAAGTCGCTGGTCTATCGCCGCTCGCTGTACGTCACCGCCGACATGGCGGCCGGCGAACCCTTCACGGCGGCCAACCTGCGCGCCATCCGTCCCGGCCTGGGCCTGGCGCCCAAGCACGCCGAAAACGTCCTCGGGCGCCGTGCGCGCCAGCCGATCAAACGCGGCACGCCGCTGGACTGGTCCTTGGTCGAATGACCTGATCCGCACCGATTCGGCAAAATAGCGTGACCTGCGAGTCATAACGCGCATCTTCACTGTATTGTATTGACCGGGGAGATGGCGCCTGGCCCGTGATTCGGTTCCAGTGATAGCCCTTTGCGCTCCCCGTGGCTGCCCTTTGCGGCGGCCGTTTTTTGTTTGTCGGCGCCCCTCGAAATCCTTGCGAGCGGTGGTATTGGGCTGTTTATTATTGGGAAGCCGTAATGATTGGCATAAAAAGCATTGCGAGCTACGTTCCTGTAGCCGGCGTGGACAATTACGCACAAGGTGCAAAATTCGAGAAGGATGAAGAGTTCATCCTCGGCAAGATCGGTTCGGCCTTCCTGCCGCGCAAGGACGCAGAACAGGAAACCTCCGACCTGTGCGTCGAAGCGGCCAATGCGCTGTTTGCCGGCAACCCTGACCTGAAACGCGAATCCATCGACGCCCTGATCGTCGTCACCCAGAACGGCGACGAAGAAGGCCTGCCGCACACCGCGGCCATCGTCCAGGACAAACTGGGCCTGCCGACCCACGTCGCGGCGTTCGACATTTCCCTGGGCTGCTCGGGCTACGTCTACGGAATCTATGCGATCAAGGGCTTCATGGAAGCCGCCGGCCTGAAGAACGGCCTGCTGATCACCGCCGACCCGTACTCCAAGATCGTCGACCCGGAAGACCGAAACACCACCATGCTGTTCGGCGACGCCGCCACCGCCACCTGGATGGGCGAAGACCCGACCTGGGCGTTGGGCAAGGCCAAGTTCGGCACCGACGGTTCCGGCGCGCCGCACCTGAAGGTCACCGACGGCGTGTTCTTCATGAACGGTCGCCAGGTGTTCAACTTCGCGCTGCTCAAGGTGCCGGCGCACCTGCATGAGCTGCTCGACGATTCGGGCCTCAAGGCCGACGACATCGACGCGTTCTGCATCCACCAGGGCAGCGCGGCCATCGTCGATGCCGTGGCGCGGCGCTTCGAGGGCGATCCGGAGAAGTTCGTCAAGGACATGGTCGAGACCGGCAACACCGTGTCGTCGAGCATTCCGCTGCTGCTGGAGAAGCATGCGCTGGACTCGTCGTGGCAGCGTGTGGCGCTCAGCGGTTTCGGCGTCGGGCTGTCGTGGGGTTCGGCGATCATCTACCGTCCCTGAGCCCGGCCGGAAACAACGGATACAAAAATGGCGTTCAAGGGTTAACCTTGAACGCCATTTTTTTGCCTGAACGAAATGCGAGGTGCCAGTGAGCGAGTTTTTCCGGGATAACGCCGAGGTCATCGAACGCCGTTGGCCGGCGCTGTCCGCGCGGTTGATGGCCGAGGACAGCTCAGCGATCCAGGCAGAGTTGACGCAGGGGCTGGGGTCGACACTGAGCGTGGCCGGCATCCAGCTCACCAGCCGCCACGACCGCGTGCACGAGGCCCGGATCCAGGCGGCGAGCCTGCCGGCCGACAAGGCGCAACTGCATGTCTACGGCACGGGCCTGGGGGACTTGCCGGCGGTGCTGCTGGAGCGCCCGGGGCTTGAGCGGCTGTACGTGCACATCCTCAACGGCGCGCTGTTCTCGCTGGTGCTGCAACTGCTCGATCAGCGCCACTGGCTGGACGATGCCCGGGTGGAACTGTTGTACGCCGGGGATCTCTCCGACATCTGCACGCCGTTCTTTGCCCTGCCCGCGGAAATGCTGCTGGCCGACGACTTCAACGCGAAGATCCGCGATCGGCTGGTCAGCGAAGTGCACCTGAGCTTCAACAACCGCGAGTTCGACCCGCAGTCGCCGTTCATTGTCCAGCGCTTGCAGGATTGTCTGCCGGTGCTGCTGGCGGACGACGATGTGGCGCAACTGTTCGGCACCTGCGCCGGCCGTGAGGTCTATGTGATCGCCACCGGGCCGACCCTGGAGGGACACTTTAAGCAGTTGGCGCAGATTCGCGCACGGGTCGAGCGCCCACTGTTCATTTGCGTCGACACCGCTTACCGGCCGCTGCGCGAGCACGGGATCGTGCCGGATCTCGTGGTGAGCATCGATCAGCGCATCAGCTTCCGGCATTTGCCGTTCGAAGGCTCCGACGGCATTGCGCTGGTGTACCTGCCGATGAGCGATCCGCAGGTGTTGAAGGCGTGGAAGGGCAAGCGCTACGGCGGCTACTCGCTCAGCCCGGTCTATGCCGAGCTGCGCGAGCGGCACCCGCGGGCCTTGCTGCATGTGGGCGGCAGCGTGATCCATCCCGCCGTGGACCTGGCGGTGAAGATGGGCGCGGCGAGCATCACGCTGTTCGGCGCCGACTTCGCCTTTCCGATGAACAAGACCCACGCCGGTTGGGGCGACGGCGACCTGGGGCCGTCGGTCAACCAGGCGCGGCACTGGGTGCATGACGGCAACGGCGAGCGGGTCAAGACCCAGCTCAACTTCCGCGGCTACCTCTGTGTGCTGGAGCGCTACATCGCCCGACACCCGCAGGTGACATTCCTCAACAGCAGCCGGGCGGGGGCGAGGATCGCCGGAACGGGGTTCAACCAGGAGTTCGTGCAATGAGTGCGTTGCAGCAGTGCGTCGACGAGTGTCGACAATGTGCCGGGCTGTTCCGGTTGGGGCGGGATGTCGAAGCGGCGCTGGAGATGGTCGATGTGTTCGAGAAAGCGCAGCGGTTGATGGTCGGCGCAACGGCAGAAAACCAGCAGGGGTGGATGCAGGTGCTGACGCGCATCCTGGCGTGCCAGGAGCGCCAGGATTGGCTGGGGCTGGCCGATTACATGGAATGTGAACTGGTCGACCTTCTGCAAAACCTGCCGGGCTGAACGGCAGCGGAGGCGCTAGCCCGCAGGTTTGCGCCGCGGACGGTTTTATGACGTCATTTTTTCGTGGGTAAAGGACGGCTAAGTCCTTGTTTTCTGAGGGGTGGCAGGTTGATGGCAAATTTTTTGAAAAAAGCCCTCAAGCAACCTGCGATCCCGACGATAACTATTACGAAGGTTCTCTAGGCCATACCCGGCGGTTGCCAGGGCCGGAAGCCGCAGTACCCAACCAACGAGGAATTCGTCATGGCTTTAACTGTAAACACCAACACCACGTCGCTGAACGTTCAGAAAAACCTGAACCGCGCTTCCGACGCTCTGTCGACTTCGATGCAGCGCCTGTCTTCCGGCCTGAAAATCAACAGCGCCAAAGACGACGCCGCTGGCCTGCAAATCTCCAACCGCATGTCTTCGCAGATCCGCGGTAACACCCAGGCCATCCAGAACGCCAACGACGGTATCTCCGTTGCCCAGACCGCTGAAGGCGCTCTGCAAGCTTCGACCGACATCCTGCAGCGTATGCGTGAACTGGCTGTTAAAGCCCGTAACGGAACCAACGGCACCGCTGACCAGACCGCGACCAACGCCGAATTCGCTCAGATGTCTGACGAACTGACCCGTATCGCTCAGTCCACCAACCTGAACGGCAAGTTCCTGCTGGACGGTTCGGCTGGTACTGTGACCCTGCAAGTGGGCGCGAACACTGGCTCCGCCAACCACATCGACCTGGTGCTGAGCGCCAAGTTCGACGCCGCCAGCCTGTCCGTAGGCAGCGGTACTGTGGTTCTGACCGGTGCTACCGTAACTGGCGCTGCACAGAACATCGACAACGCGATCACCGCTATCGACGCCGCTATCGCCACCATCGGTGCAACCCGTGCAAACCTGGGTGCTTCGCAGAACCGTCTGACCAGCACCATCCAGAACCTGCAGAACATCAACGAAAACACCACCGCTGCACAAGGTCGCGTACAAGACACCGACTTCGCCGCGGAAACTGCTAACCTGACCAAGCAGCAGACTCTGCAGCAGGCTTCGACCTCCGTTCTGGCTCAAGCCAACCAACTGCCTTCCGCCGTACTGAAGCTGCTTCAGTAATTTCGGAATGAGTTTAGGCGGGGGAGTGCGCTGGTCGTGCTCTCTCGCTTTTTCACGTTAGGAGGTGATGGACATGGACATGAGCGTCAAGCTTAACGTGTCTTATCCGGCTCCCAAGCCAGCGAATACCGTTGCTGAAAAATCGTCCGAGCCTGCCAAGGCGGCTGAAGTCACCCCCGTCGCGGACAAGAAGACCCGTGAAACCGAGGAGACCAAGTTGAAGCTGGCCGTGCAGGAGATCGAGAAGTTCGTGCAGTCGATCAAGCGCAACCTCGAGTTTTCGATCGACGAGAACTCCGGGAAGGTCATCGTCAAGGTGATCGCGAGCGAGACGGGCGAGGTCGTTCGACAGATCCCCTCCGCGGAGGCGCTCAAGCTGGCAGACAGCCTAGCCAACGCGAGCCACGTGTTGTTCGACGCCAAAGTCTGACAACTGGCATGAATAGTGTTTGAAGTGTCTTAGGCGCTGGCAAAGGTCAAAAGACCGGCAGCAAACTGAAGGGAGATGCACATGGCAAGTCCAATTCTACCGGGTACCGGCCTGGGTTCCGGCCTGGACATCGGTGCGATCGTCACCGCGCTGGTCAATGCCGACAAGGCAGCGAAGCAGACGCAGCTCGATACCCAGACAAAAAACAACACCCTGAAGATTTCGGGTGTGGGCACGCTCAAGAGCGCGCTGACCACATTCCAGTCGACGCTGGCCACCCTGGGCAGCAAGACCAACCCTGCGTTCGCCGGTTACACGGCCACGTCGAGCAAGCCTGAAACGCTGACCGTCACCTCCGACAACACCGCGGTGTCCGGCTCCTACAGCGTCGTCGTGAACAATCTGGCCACAGGTTCGAAAGTCGCCAGCGCGGCCTTCGCCGGCGGTGCGTCCAGTGCCATTCCGAGTGGTACCCTGAAAATCAGTCAGAATGGCACTGATTACAATGTCACCATTCCGGCCAACGCCACCTTGCAGAGCACCCGCGACGCCATCAACACGGCCCAGGGCAGCAATGGCATTTCCGCCAACATCGTGACCGACGCCAGCGGCGCCTCGCGCCTGGTGATCAGCTCGAACAAGACCGGTGCGGGCTCCGACCTGAGTGTCAGCGGCATCGCCGGCCTGGAAATCGACGGCACCAAGGTCATGTCGGCCACTCCGGCGGCCGGTGACTCGGGCTCTGTCGGCGGTCTCGCCAAGGATGCGTCGCTGACCATCGACGGTCTGCCGGTGACCAGCAAGAGCAACACGGTTTCCGGTGCGATCAGCGGCATGACCCTGAACCTGGTGGCCGCCAACGCGACGCCGACCACGATCACCGTCGACAACAACACCAAGGGCCTGCAGACGTCGCTCCAGACCTTCATCGACGCCTACAACACGCTCAAGAGCACTGTCGACAGCCTGTCCAAGGCGACGCCGGACGAAGACGGCAAACTGACCGTGCAGGCCGCCTTCACGGGCGACTCCTTGCCGCGCTCGCTGATCGCCGGCATCCGTGCCGAGTTCACCAACACGAAGACCAACGGCAAGATTTCGTTCCTGTCGGAAATCGGCGTGAATACCGATCCCCTCACCGGTAACCTGAAGCTCGACACCACCGCCTTCAACAAGGCGATGGCGGTTCCGGGGGCGTCCGGCCAGGTGCAGCTATTGTTCACCGGCACCGACGACACCAACGGTCTGCTGGCGCGGGTGAGCAAGTCCGTGGATCCGTACCTCAAGGCTTCGGCCGACGGTAAGACCAAGGGCTTGCTGGATCAGCGGCTCGCGATCCTGAACAACAATACCCGGGACATCTCCGACCAGCAGAAAGCGTTGGATATCCGGGTGGCCGCCCTGACCAAGACGCTGACCGCAAAATACAACGCCATGGACTTGCTCGTAGGGCAAATGAAAGCCACGGCGAGCAACATCACGTCGTTCTTCACGTCGCTGACCGCTCAGCAATCTGCGAAGTAACGCGCAAGAATGACAAAAACCCGGCTACGCACTTGAGCGTGCGCCGGGTTTTTGTCTTATGGTCTAAAGTTTCCCGGCTCGCTGGCGATATATTGGCCATACGAGTCATTGTGGCAAATGAGGTAGAACATGAATCCGATGTTAGCCCTTCGGCAGTACCAGAAGGTCGGCTCCCACGCCCAGACGTCCGAAGCCAGCCCGCACCGTCTGGTGCAGATGCTGATGGAAGGCGGCCTGTCGCGCATCGCCCAGGCCAAGGGCGCCATCGAGCGCAAGGACATCCCGGCCAAGTGCACGGCGATCAGCAAGGCGATCGGCATCGTCAGCGGCCTGCGCGAAGGCCTGGACCTTGAGAACAGCGCCGAGGCGCTGGCCGACCTGGACGGTCTTTACATCTACATGATGAAGCGTCTGGCCGAGGCGAACATCAGCAGCGATCCGCGCATCCTGGACGAAGTGGCAGGCCTGCTGACCACCGTCAAGGAAGGCTGGGACGCCATTGCGCCTGCGCCCGGTGCGCAGCCCTGAGGAGGCCATCATGAGCCCTGTGTTGCAGCGAATCGAAGATACCCGCATGGCGCTCGTCAGCGCGCTGGCCGAGCGCAACTGGGAGGCCATCGGGCAATTGGACCTCGATTGCCGGTCCTGCATGGAAGATGTCTTGAGCGAAGCGTCGCTGGACGAGGAAGAGTTGCGCAGCAACCTTGAGCAACTGCTGCACGTGTACAAGGATCTGCTGGAGGTGGCGATGGGGGAGCGTCAGGCTATAGTCGACGAGATGACGCAGATCAACCAAGCCAAGAACGCGGCAAAGGTTTACCATCTGTTTGGTTAATTAACCCTCAGTTAATCCAGATGTGTGCGCCATAAATTTGACTGTGCACGGTTTTTTGACTTAACTAGTGGCTGTTTTCAGATTTCGGACGTCTACGGGCACAAGGTGTCCTGCAAGCGTCTCGCTTGCCCCTCGTTTCGGGCATTGAGTTGACTAGGGAAGTTGCTATTGCATGTGGCGTGAAACCAAAATTCTGCTGATCGATGACGATAGCGTCCGCCGCCGCGATTTGGCGGTGATCTTGAATTTTCTCGGCGAAGAAAATTTGCCCTGCGGCAGCCATGACTGGCAGCAGGCTGTCGGCTCTTTGTCGTCGAGCCGTGAGGTCATTTGCGTGCTGATCGGGACGGTCAATGCTCCGGGTGCGCTGATGGGCTTGTTAAAGACACTCTCAACCTGGGATGAGTTCCTTCCGGTTTTGCTGATGGGCGAAAATTCTTCCGTGGACCTTCCGGAAGACCAGCGCCGCCGCGTGCTGTCCACCCTTGAAATGCCGCCCAGCTACAGCAAGCTGCTCGACTCCCTGCACCGTGCCCAGGTCTACCGCGAGATGTACGACCAGGCCCGCGAGCGCGGCCGTCACCGCGAACCCAACCTGTTCCGCAGCCTCGTCGGCACCAGCCGGGCGATCCAGCATGTGCGCCAGATGATGCAGCAGGTGGCCGACACCGACGCCAGCGTGCTGATCCTCGGCGAGTCCGGCACCGGCAAGGAAGTGGTCGCGCGCAACCTGCATTACCATTCCAAGCGCCGCGACGCGCCGTTCGTGCCGGTCAACTGCGGCGCGATTCCGGCCGAGCTGCTGGAAAGCGAACTGTTCGGCCACGAGAAGGGCGCCTTCACCGGCGCGATCACCAGCCGTGCCGGCCGCTTCGAGCTGGCCAACGGCGGTACGCTGTTCCTCGACGAGATCGGCGACATGCCGCTGCCGATGCAGGTCAAGCTGCTGCGCGTGCTGCAGGAGCGCACCTTCGAGCGCGTGGGCAGCAACAAGACCCAAAGCATCGACGTGCGCATCATCGCCGCGACCCACAAGAACCTTGAAAGCATGATCGAGATCGGCACCTTCCGCGAAGACCTCTACTATCGCCTGAACGTGTTCCCGATCGAGATGGCGCCGCTGCGCGAGCGCGTCGAGGACATCCCGCTGCTGATGAACGAGCTGATCTCGCGCATGGAGCACGAGAAGCGCGGTTCGATCCGCTTCAACTCGGCGGCGATCATGTCGCTGTGCCGTCACGGCTGGCCGGGCAACGTCCGCGAACTGGCCAACCTGGTCGAGCGCATGGCGATCATGCACCCGTACGGGGTGATCGGCGTGGCCGAGCTGCCGAAGAAATTCCGCTACGTCGACGACGAAGACGAGCAGATGGTCGACAGCCTGCGCAGCGACCTGGAAGAGCGCGTCGCGATCAACGGCCACACGCCGGACTTCACCGCCAACGCCATGCTGCCGCCGGAAGGCCTGGACCTGAAGGACTACCTCGGTGGCCTGGAGCAGGGCCTGATCCAGCAGGCGCTGGATGACGCCAACGGCATCGTCGCCCGTGCCGCCGAGCGTCTGCGCATCCGTCGCACCACCCTGGTGGAGAAGATGCGCAAGTACGGCATGAGCCGGCGTGACGGAGACGAACAGGCGGATGATTGACGCCTGTTTTTCAAGTGCTTCATTTGTAGGCGGTTTTTTTTAGGCACGGGTATTGCTACAGCCCTCGCAACGTTCCGTTTAACTGACGGTCAGCCATGCGAGAGAGCACAATGCCCCAAGCCGCCCAGATGTCTTCTGCCCCCAACGCTTCGGGGCAACCGTCGTCCGTAGAGCAGGCGAGCCGGCAGGGGCTTGAGCAGGCGTTTGCGCTGTTCAATCAGATGTCGAGCCAACTGACCGATTCCTACAGCATGCTCGAAGCCCGGGTCACCGAGCTCAAGGGCGAGCTGGCGGTGGTCAGCGCCCAGCGCATGCAGGAGCTGGCGGAGAAGGAGCGTCTGGCCAACCGTCTGCAGAACCTCCTCGACCTGTTGCCCGGCGGCGTGATCGTCATCGACGGCCACGGCATTGTCTGCGAAGCCAACCCGGCGGCCACCGAGCTGCTGGGGCTGCCGCTGGAAGGCGAGCTGTGGCGCCATGTCATTGCCCGTTGCTTTGCGCCGCGTGAAGACG
Source organism: Pseudomonas sp. R25(2017) (assembly GCF_002112565.1). Lineage (NCBI taxonomy): Bacteria > Pseudomonadati > Pseudomonadota > Gammaproteobacteria > Pseudomonadales > Pseudomonadaceae > Pseudomonas > Pseudomonas sp. R25(2017). The sequence goes on along the minus strand of NZ_NEHZ01000001.1, from coordinate 479,257 downwards.
ACGGCCACGAAATCTCCCTGAAGAACGGTCGGCGCCTGTCGATCGCCACCCGCTCGCTGGATGCCGAGCCGGGGCAGTTGGTGCTGCTCAACGACCTGACTGAAACCCGTCACCTGCAGGATCAGCTGGCGCGCCACGAGCGCTTGTCCTCCCTGGGGCGCATGGTGGCGTCGCTGGCCCATCAGATCCGCACGCCGCTGTCCGCCGCCTTGCTTTACGCCAGTCATCTGACCGAACAGGAACTGCCGGTCGCCACCCAGCAGCGCTTCGCCGGGCGCCTCAAGGAGCGCCTGCATGAGCTGGAGCACCAGGTGCGCGACATGCTGGTGTTCGCCCGCGGCGAGCTGCCGCTGACCGACCGGGTCACGCCCCATGCCTTGATGCAGTCGTTGCAGGCGGCGGCGCTGACCCATGTGCAGGACTTGCCGATCCGCTGGCAGTGCGACAGCCATGCCGGCGAATTGCTGTGCAACCGCGACACCCTGGTCGGGGCCATCCTCAATCTCATCGAAAACGCGGTTCAGGCCAGCGGCGGCGACGTGCGCCTGAAAGTGCACGGCTACACCCGTGACAACACATTGCGCCTGTGCGTCAGCGACAGCGGCAGCGGCATCGAGCCGGCGGTGCTGGAGCGCTTGGGCGAGCCGTTCTTCACCACCAAGGTCACCGGCACGGGGTTGGGGCTGACGGTGGTCAAGGCGGTCGCCCGGGCGCATCAGGGAGAATTGCGGCTGCGCTCGCGCATCGGGCGCGGCACGTGCGCGCAGGTGATCCTGCCGTTGTTTTCCGCAGGACAAGGAGCTGAGTGAAGGACATGGGCATCAAGGTTTTGCTGGTCGAGGATGACCGCTCGTTGCGCGAAGCGCTGGCCGACACGCTGCTGCTTGCCGGTCACGACCATCATGCGGTGGGTTCGGCCGAAGAAGCGCTGAAAGCCGTTGAGCGCGAGCCGTTCAGTCTGGTGGTCAGCGACGTCAACATGCCGGGCATGGATGGCCACCAGTTGCTGAGTCTGTTGCGCGTCCGTCAGCCGCAACTGCCGGTGCTGCTGATGACGGCGCACGGCGCGGTCGAGCGGGCCGTGGACGCCATGCGCCAAGGCGCGGCGGACTACCTGGTCAAGCCGTTCGAGCCCGGTGCCTTGCTGGCGCTGGTGGCGCGGCATGCGTCGGGTGCGCTGGAGGCTGCGGACGACGAAGGCCCGGTGGCGGTCGAGCCGGCCAGCGCGCAATTGCTCGACCTGGCGGCGCGGGTGGCGCGCAGCGATTCCACGGTGTTGATCTCCGGCGAGTCCGGCACCGGCAAGGAAGTGCTGGCGCGTTACATTCACCAGCAGTCGCACCGCGCCAGCCAGCCGTTCATTGCGATCAACTGCGCGGCGATTCCCGACAACATGCTGGAGGCCACGCTGTTCGGCCACGAGAAAGGCTCGTTCACCGGCGCCATCGCGGCCCAGGCCGGCAAGTTCGAGCAGGCGGACGGTGGCACCATTCTGCTGGATGAGATTTCCGAGATGCCCATGGGCTTGCAGGCCAAGCTGCTGCGGGTCCTGCAGGAGCGGGAAGTGGAGCGGGTCGGGGCGCGCAAGCCGATCAGCCTCGACATCCGGGTGGTGGCGACCACCAACCGCGACCTGGCGGGGGAGGTGGCTGCCGGGCGTTTCCGCGAAGACCTCTATTACCGCCTGTCGGTTTTTCCGCTGGCCTGGCGTCCGCTGCGCGAGCGCACCGCCGATATCCTGCCGCTGGCCGAGCGTCTGCTGGCCAAGCACGTCAATAAAATGAAACACGCCACGGCGAAGTTCTCGGCTGAGGCTCGGGCGTGCCTGGTCGCCTATCCGTGGCCGGGCAATGTGCGGGAACTGGACAACGCGATCCAGCGTGCGTTGATCCTGCAGCAGGGCGGCCTGATCCAGCCGCAGGATTTCTGCCTGGCCGGTCCCGTGACGTTCGCCCCGTCGCCGGCGGCTGCCGTGGCGACTCCTGTGGTGCGCGACGTCGAGATCGAGGCGGATTCGGCCGGCGCCCTGGGCGACGACCTGCGCCGCCACGAATTCCAGATGATCATCGACACCCTGCGGGCCGAGCGCGGCCGGCGCAAGGAGGCGGCGGAAAAGCTCGGCATCAGCCCCCGCACCCTGCGCTACAAACTGGCGCAGATGCGTGACGCGGGTATGGATGTCGAAGGGTATCTGTTCGCCACGTGAGCGGCGCTGCGTTTGTCTGAAGCAAGGTTTCTGAAGAGGGTGCCCGTGAGCTGGCACCCTTGTTGCTAATACCTGTGTACCCGCCGAGTGAGCGTCAAAAAATTGCGGGCCGCCCAAGAGAGTAGACCATGAGCCAAGGTATTGAATTTAATCGGTTGATGCTGGATATGCGCGCCATGCAAATGGACGCCATGTCTGCGCCGAAATCGACTGCCGCCGTCCCTGAAATGGCGGGCAGCAGCTTTTCCGACATGCTCGGTCAGGCCATCAATAAAGTGAGCGACACCCAGCAGGCCTCGACCCAGTTGGCCAATGCGTTCGAGATCGGCAAGAGCGGCGTCGACCTGACGGACGTGATGATTGCCTCGCAGAAGGCCAGCGTGTCGTTCCAGGCTCTGACCCAGGTGCGCAACAAGCTGGTTCAGGCCTATCAAGACATCATGCAGATGCCGGTTTAAGGACGAGATTGAGTCATGGCAGAAGCAGTCGCCGATAACGTTCCGGCCAAGGCCACCCCGATAGACGGCAAACCGCCGCTGTTCGGCCTGTCCTTCCTGGAAAACCTCTCCGAGATGACCATGCTGCGTCAGGTGGGCCTGTTGGTCGGCCTGGCCGCGAGCGTGGCGATCGGCTTCGCCGTGGTGCTGTGGTCGCAGCAGCCGGACTACCGGCCGCTGTACGGCAGCCTCGCCGGCATGGACGCCAAGCAGGTCATGGACACCCTGGCCTCCGCCGACATTCCCTACACCGTCGAGCCGAACTCCGGCGCCTTGCTGGTCAAGGCCGATGACCTGTCCCGTGCGCGGCTCAAGCTCGCGGCCGCTGGTGTCACTCCCAGCGACGGCAACATCGGTTTCGAGATCCTGGACAAGGAACAGGGTCTGGGCACCAGCCAGTTCATGGAAGCGACCCGCTACCGTCGCGGCCTGGAAGGCGAGCTGGCACGCACCATCTCCAGCCTGAACAACGTCAAGGGCGCACGTGTTCACCTGGCGATCCCGAAAAGCTCCGTGTTCGTGCGCGACGACCGCAAGCCGAGCGCCTCGGTGCTGGTCGAGCTGTATTCCGGCCGCTCCCTGGAGCCGGGCCAGGTGGTGGCCATCGTCAATCTGGTGGCGACCTCCGTTCCTGAGCTGAGCAAGTCGCAGATCACCGTCGTCGACCAGAAGGGCAACCTGCTGTCGGACCAGGCGGAAAACTCCGAAATGACCATGGCCGGCAAGCAGTTCGACTACAGCCGCCGCATGGAAAGCATGCTCACCCAGCGCGTGCACAACATCCTGCAGCCGGTGCTGGGCAACGACCGCTACAAGGCCGAAGTGTCGGCCGACATCGACTTCAGCGCCGTCGAGTCCACCGCCGAACAGTTCAACCCGGATCAGCCGGCGCTGCGCAGCGAGCAGTCGGTCAACGAACAGCGCACCGCCAGCAACGGCCCGCAAGGCGTGCCGGGTGCCCTGAGCAACCAGCCGCCGTCGCCGGCCTCGGCGCCGCAGACCACCGGCGGCGCCCAAGCGGCCGCCGGCATGGTGCAGCCGGGCCAGCCATTGGTCGACGCCAACGGCCAGCAGATCATGGATCCGGCCACCGGCCAGCCGATGCTCGCACCGTACCCGGCGGACAAGCGTCAGCAATCCACCAAGAACTTCGAGCTCGACCGTTCCATCAGCCACACCAAGCAGCAGCAGGGTCGCCTGAACCGCCTGTCGGTGTCGGTGGTGGTGGATGATCAGGTCAAGGTCAATCCGGCCAACGGCGAAACCACCCGTGCGCCGTGGAGCGCCGACGAATTGGCGCGTTTCACCCGCCTGGTGCAGGACGCCGTCGGCTTCGACGCCAGCCGCGGCGACAGCGTCAGCGTGATCAACATGCCGTTCTCCGCCGACCGCGGTGAAGTGGTCGCCGATATTCCGTTCTACTCGCAACCGTGGTTCTGGGACATCGTCAAGCAAGTGCTGGGCGTGCTGTTCATCCTGGTGCTGGTGTTCGGCGTGCTGCGTCCGGTGCTCAACAACATCACCGGCGGCGGCAAGAGCAAAGAACTGGCGGCCCTGGGCGACGTGGAGCTGGGCGGCATGGGCGGTCTGGACGGCGAGCTGGCCAACGACCGCGTGAGCCTCGGCGGTCCGCAGAGCATTCTGCTGCCGAGCCCGAGCGAAGGCTATGACGCCCAGTTGAACGCAATCAAGAGTCTGGTGGCAGAAGACCCGGGCCGTGTGGCCCAGGTCGTGAAAGAGTGGATTAACGCAGATGAGTGATAACCGAGCCGCCGTCGCCAAACTGTCCCGGGTCGATAAAGCCGCGATCCTGCTGCTGTCCCTGGGCTCCACCGATGCTGCACAAGTGCTGCGCCACATGGGCCCCAAGGAGGTTCAGCGGGTCGGTGTGGCCATGGCCCAGATGGGCAACGTCCACCGTGAGCAGGTCGAGCAGGTGATGAGCGAGTTCGTCGACATCGTCGGCGACCAGACCAGCCTGGGCGTGGGCTCCGACGACTACGTGCGCAAGATGCTCACCCAGGCCCTGGGCGAGGACAAGGCCAACGGCCTGATCGACCGCATCCTGCTGGGCGGCAACACCAGCGGCCTGGACAGCCTCAAGTGGATGGAGCCGCGCGCCGTCGCCGACGTGATCCGTTACGAACACCCGCAGATCCAGGCGATCGTGGTGGCGTACCTGGATCCGGACCAGGCCGGCGAGGTGCTGGGCAACTTCGACCATAAGGTGCGCCTGGACATCATCCTGCGCGTCTCGTCGCTGAACACCGTGCAGCCGGCGGCGCTGAAGGAACTGAACCAGATCCTGGAGAAGCAGTTCTCCGGCAACTCCAACGCTTCGCGCACCACCCTGGGCGGTATCAAGCGTGCGGCGGACATCATGAACTTCCTCGACAGCTCGATCGAAGGCCAGCTCATGGACTCGATCCGCGAGGTCGACGAAGACCTGTCCACGCAGATCGAAGACCTCATGTTCGTGTTCAACAACCTGGCCGACGTCGACGACCGCGGCATCCAGGCGCTGCTGCGCGAAGTGTCTTCCGACGTGCTGGTGCTGGCCCTCAAGGGTTCGGACGAAAGCGTCAAGGAAAAGATCTTCAAGAACATGTCCAAGCGTGCCGCCGAACTGCTGCGCGACGACCTCGAGGCCAAGGGCCCGGTGCGCGTCAGCGACGTGGAGACCGCGCAGAAGGAAATCCTCACCATCGCCCGCCGTATGGCCGAAGCCGGAGAGATCGTGCTCGGCGGCAAGGGCGGCGAGGAAATGATCTAAGCCCATGGACAAGCATGACGACGACGTGACGGATCTGATCCGCGCCCGGGATGTCCGCGGTTTCGATACCTGGGCGCTGCCCAGCTTCGATCCGCCGCCGCCGGAACCTGAGCCGGAGCCGGAGCCTGAACCGCCGGAAATCGAGGAAGTGCCGCTGGAGGAAGTCCAGCCGCTGACCCTGGAAGAGCTCGAAAGCATCCGTCAGGAAGCCTACAACGAGGGCTTCGCCATCGGCGAGAAGGAAGGCTTCCACAGCACGACCCTCAAGGTGCGTCAGGAGGCCGAGGTGGCGTTGGCGGCGAAAGTCGCCAGCCTCGAGCAACTGATGGGCCATCTGTTCGAGCCGATCGCCGAGCAGGACACCCAGATCGAGAAGTCGCTGGTCGACCTCGTGCGGCACATCGCCAAACAGGTGATCCAGCGCGAACTGGCCATCGACTCGACGCAGATCGAACGCGTCATGCGCGACGCCCTCAAGCTGCTGCCGCTGGGCGTCGGCAATGTGCGGCTGTACGTCAATCCGCAAGATTTCGCCCAGGTCAAAGCGTTGCGCGAGCGCCACGAAGAGACCTGGCGCATCGTCGAGGACGAGACCTTGCTGCCGGGCGGCTGCCGGGTCGAGACCGATCACAGTCGCATCGACGCCAGCATCGAGACCCGCATCGCCCAGGTCATGGACAAACTGTTCGACCAACTGCACGAGCAGGCCCTGCATCCGGCCGCGCCGGACTTGAGCCTGGACCTGCCGGAAGACGCCAAGCCGGCGCCCGCCGCCGAGCCGTCCGCGGACGCCCCCGATGCGCCTTGAACGCACCAGTTTCGCCAAGCGCCTGAGCACCTACGCCGAGGCCACCGAGCTTGCCGGTGCGCCGATCCTCGAAGGGCGCCTGCTGCGCATGGTCGGCCTCACCCTCGAAGCCGAGGGGCTGCGGGCCGCCATGGGCACCCGCTGCATGGTGATCAACGACGACACCTACCATCCGTCCCAGGTCGAAGCCGAAGTCATGGGCTTTTCCGGCAACAAGGTCTTTCTGATGCCGGTCGGCAGCGTGGCCGGCATTGCGCCGGGCGCCCGGGTGGTGCCGCTGGCCGATGCCGGCCGCTTGCCGATGGGCATGAGCATGCTCGGCCGGGTGCTGGACGGCGCCGGCCGCGCGCTGGACGGCAAGGGCGGCATGAAGGCCGAAGACTGGGTGCCGATGGACGGCCCGACGATCAACCCGCTCAACCGCGACCCGATCAGCGTGCCGCTGGACGTGGGCATCCGTTGCATCAACGGAATGCTGACGGTGGGCCGCGGCCAGCGTCTGGGCCTGTTCGCCGGTACCGGCGTCGGTAAGTCGGTGCTGCTGGGCATGATGACCCGCTTCACCGAAGCGGACATCATCGTCGTCGGCCTGATCGGCGAGCGGGGCCGCGAGGTGAAGGAATTCATCGAGCACATCCTCGGCGAAGAAGGCCTCAAGCGTTCGGTGGTGGTGGCGTCCCCGGCGGACGATGCGCCGCTGATGCGCATGCGCGCCGCCATGTATTGCACGCGCATCGCCGAGTATTTCCGCGACAAGGGCAAGAACGTCCTGCTGCTGATGGACTCGCTGACCCGTTTCGCCCAGGCCCAGCGGGAAATCGCCCTGGCCATCGGCGAGCCGCCGGCGACCAAGGGCTATCCGCCGTCGGTGTTCGCCAAGCTGCCGAAGCTGGTGGAGCGCGCCGGCAACGCGGAGAAGGGCGGCGGTTCGATCACGGCGTTCTACACCGTGCTGTCCGAGGGTGACGACCAGCAGGATCCGATCGCCGACTCGGCGCGGGGCGTGCTGGACGGGCATATTGTGCTGTCCCGGCGCCTGGCCGAGGAAGGCCATTACCCGGCCATCGACATCGAAGCCTCGATCAGCCGGGTGATGCCTGCGGTGGTGTCGCCGGAGCACATGACCCGTGCGCAGTACTTCAAGCAACTGTGGTCGCGCTATCAGCAGAGCCGCGACCTGATCAGCGTCGGCGCCTACGTGGCCGGCGGCGACCGCGAGACCGACCTTGCGATTTCGCTGCAGCCGCAAATGGTCAGGTACTTGCGTCAGGGCCTGAACGACAGCATCAGCCTGGGCGAAAGCGAAGCCTACCTCGAAACCCTGTTCGCCCCGGCGGCCGGCGGGTAACCGGTCATGGCCCTGAGTCGAGCCGCGCGCCTGGCGCCGGTGGTGGACATGGCCGAGAAGGCCGAGAAGACCGCCGTGCAGCGCCTGGGCTACTTTCAGGGGCAGGTCAAGGTCGCCGAAAGCAAGCTCGCCGACCTTCAGGCGTTTCGCCTGGACTATTCCGAGCAATGGATCGTGCGGGGCAGCACTGGCGTGACCGGGCAGTGGCTGCTGGGCTTCCAGGGCTTCCTGGCCCAGCTCGACACCGCGGTCGACCAGCAGCGCCAGAGCCTGAACTGGCATCAGAACAACCTGAACAAGGCCCGCGAGACCTGGCAAGAGGCCTTTGCGCGGGTCGAAGGCCTGCGCAAGCTTGTACAGCGCTACCGCGACGAGGCGCAGCGGGCCGAAGACAAGCGCGAGCAGAAGCTCCTGGACGAACTGTCCCAGCGTTTGCCGCGGCACGAGGCCTTTTGACGGGGCGATCGCTGACAGCGGCCGGCGGCATCATGCCTTGCCGCCGCCCCCGGCAAGTGCTAAACCTTGTACAGGTTCGTCAATGACAAGGAAGCCAGCGCATGTCAGTCGTTACAGATCTCTCTCCGGATGGGCAAAAGCTGACGATCTCGATCAAGGGTCGGTTCGATTTCGGTCGCCATCAGGAGTTTCGCGAGTCCTATGAGCGACTCGATAAGAAACCCGATTCCATTGTGGTGGATCTCAAAGAAGCCACGTACCTCGACAGCTCGGCCCTGGGCATGCTGCTGTTGCTGCGCGACCACGCCGGCGGCGATCATTCCGACGTGCGGGTGATCAACAGCAATTCGGACGTGCGCAAGATCCTCGCCATTTCCAATTTCGACAAGTTGTTCGACATCGCTTGACGGCCATGCAGCCGCAGGAGCCGTTGACCATCCTGATCGCCGAGGACAGCGCCGCCGACCGCCTGCTGCTCTCGACCATCGTCCGCCGCCAGGGGCATGAGGTGCTGACCGCCGGCAACGGCGAGGAAGCGCTGGAGGTGTTCCGCCGCGATCATCCGCAACTGGTGCTGATGGACGCGATGATGCCGGTGATGGACGGCTTCGAGGCGGCGCGCCGGATTAAGGCGCTGGCGGGGGAAACCCTGGTGCCGATCATCTTCCTCACGTCGCTCACCGAAAGCGAGGCGCTGGCACGCTGTCTGGATGCCGGTGGCGACGATTTTCTGGCGAAACCCTACAACCCGGTGATCCTCTCCGCCAAAATCAAGGCGATGGATCGCCTGCGACGGCTGCAGGCCACGGTGCTGGAGCAGCGCGACCTGATCGCCCGGCATCACGATTACCTGATCAACGAGCAACGGGTCGCCAAGGCGGTGTTCGACAAGGTCGCCCATTCCGGCTGCCTGAATGCGCCGAACATCCGCTACCTGCAATCTCCCTACGCCCTGTTCAACGGCGACTTGCTGCTGGCGGCGTACACGCCGGCCGGCGACATGCATGTGCTGCTCGGGGATTTCACCGGTCACGGCTTGCCGGCGGCGGTCGGCGCCATGCCGCTGGCTGAGGTGTTCTACGGTATGACCGCCAAGGGCTACGGGCTGGCCGAGACCCTGCGGGAAATGAACGCCAAGCTCAAGCGCATCCTGCCGGTGGATATGTTCTGCTGCGCGACCCTGCTGTGCCTGAGCGCACAGCGCCGTTCGGTGGAGTACTGGAACGGCGGCCTGCCCGACGGCTACCTGCACCGCATCGCCACGGGGGAGCGTACGCCGCTGGCGGCACGGCATCTGCCGTTGGGCGTGCTCAGCCCGCAAGCGTTCGACGACTGCACCGAGGTGCTGCCGATGGCGGTGGGGGACCGGGTGTTCCTGCTCTCCGACGGGGTGATCGACACCTGCGACGCCAATGATCAGTTGTTCGGCGTCGAGCGGCTGCGGCAAGTGTTTGCGGCCAACCGTGAGCCGGACCGGCTCTTCGAGGACATCGAGCAAGCGCTCCAGGCATTCCGTGGCGAGGCCCGGGACGATGTCAGCATGGTCGAGATCAGCCTGCTGGAGGCGGCGCAGGTGCATGCGCCGGTGCCGGTGTACTCCGACAGCGGCCAGTCCTGTCCGCTCGACTGGTCGGCGAGCTTCGAGTTCCGGGGCGCGACACTCAAACGCTTCAACCCGTTGCCCTACCTGCTGCAACTGCTGCTGGAGGTGCACGGGCTGCGGGCGCAGAGCGGGGCGCTGTACAGTGTGCTGGCCGAGCTGTACTCCAATGCCCTGGAGCACGGCGTCCTGGGGCTCGACTCCAGCCTCAAGCGCGATGCCAGCGGGTTTGCGCGTTACTATGAGCTGCGCAACGCCCGGCTCGACGCCCTGCGGGACGGCCATGTGCGGGTGCATTTCGACGTGGTGCCGCAGGGCTCGGGCGGAACCCTGGTGATCCGGGTCGAGGACAGCGGCAACGGGTTCGACGTGGCGCGGGTGATGGACCGGCCCCCGGACGGGATCCGCCTGTCCGGGCGTGGGGTCAGCCTGGTCCGTCAGCTGACGCGCAGCGCCCATTGGTCGGACGACGGCCGCAGTGTCCGCGTGGAGTTTTCCTGGGAGGCTCTGGCATAATCCGCGCATTCTTGATCAAGGAGTGAACAAGTGGCTGACAAACATGTAGATCGCGACGTACTGAACTCGATGGCCGAAGTCATGGAGGCCAGCTATCCGGAATTGCTGGACATCTTCCTGGCGGATTCCGAGAACCGGCTGCGGGAGCTGCAAAAGACCGTCGACGCCGAAGTGCTGTCGGTTGTGGCCCACAGCTTCAAGGGCAGCAGCAGCAACATGGGCGCGACCCGCCTCGCGGAGCTCTGCAGTGAGCTCGAACAGCAGGCCAAGAACAAGAGCCCTGCCGAAATCAGCAAGCTGGTGGCGGACATCAACAGCGAGTTCGCCGATGTGCGCCCCGTCTACGAAGCCGAACGACAGCGTTCCCTGACCCATTGAGCCTGCCGTCCGGCGCTTTTTCGCCCCTGCGGCTAAAGCTGGCCCGGCACTTGCAGTCATCTCGCTCAACTGTACCTACGATCCCAGTGCAGCGGAGACCGTACCATGCCTGCAACCCCCAACATCCTTCTTCAGGCTGCCGCCCAGGCCAAGGCGCAAGCCGCCTCCGCCAAAGCGCCGGCCCTGGCCGCAGAGCCCGGGGACAAGGCCTCCAGCTTCGCCCAAGTGTTTGCCGACCAGGGGCCGGCAAAGGCTTCGGCCGCCAGCGCCGCGCCGGTGAAACCTGCGCGCGACAGCGGCGCGGACAGCGGCGGCAAAAAGGACGTCGGCAAGGATCAGTCTGCCGCTCCCGAACCTGCGGTTGCCGATAGCGGCAAACCCTTGCCCGCCGACAAGCCGGCTTCCGGCGCGACGGACGAGCGCAGCGCCAGCGACGACGATTCGACGCAAACCCCTCAAACGCCTGTGGCGGATGCGCCGCCGGTGGATCCGACGCTGGATCCGGCCCTGGTCGAGGCGGTGCAGCCGCCCGTGACCGTACCGGTCGAGCCTGCGCCCGTAGTGGAGACGCCCGCACCCGCCAAGGCCGAAACCCCGGCGGTGGCAGCGCTGCCGACGCCGGCCCCGGCGCCGATCGCCGACAGCGGTTTCGACCCGGAAGCCGATCCGCTCGACAACCTGCCGGCCGTGCGCCTGGCGATGGAGCAGAGCGGCCACATTTCCGCGTCCAGCCAGCCCAAGGCTGCGCCGACCCCGGCACAGGCTCAGGCCGACGGCGAATTGACTGCCGCGCAGAACTTCGCCGCCGGCATGGCCAACATGCTCGATGTGCAGGCGGACAAGGACAGCACCAGCCAGGGCGGCGAGAAGGCCTTCAGCGGCCTGCTCGACGAGGGTCTCAAGGATCTGAAATCCGCCAGCAGCGACACCCGCGTCGATGATTTCGCCAACCGTCTGGCGGCGCTGACGCAGGCCGCCACGCCGAAGACCGCCAACGCCTTGCCGGTGAACCAGCCGATCGCCATGCACCAGAGCGGCTGGACCGAGGAAGTGGTGAACCGCGTCATGTACCTGTCGAGCGCCAACCTCAAGGCGGCCGACATCCAGCTGCAGCCGGCCGAGCTCGGCCGCCTCGACATCCGGGTGAACATGGTGCCGGACCAGCAGACCCAGGTGACGTTCATGAGCGCTCACCCGAGCGTGCGCGAAGCGCTGGACGGTCAGATGCACCGCCTGCGCGAGATGTTCACCCAGCACGGGATGGGGCAGGTCGACGTCAATGTGTCCGACCAGAACCGTGGCTGGCAGGGTCAGGAACAGGCGCAGCAGGGGCAGGGCGGTCGTACCAACGCCGCCGGCGGGCGTCTGGATTCGGCCGAAGAAGAGTTGACGCCGGCGACCGTCGCTGAAGCGGCGGCCACGGCCACTCACGTGATCGGCTCCAGCGCCGTGGACTACTACGCCTGACGCAACACCCTGAGACCTGTGGGAGCTGGCTTGCCAGCGATAGCGGCGGCACATTCAAAACCAATGTGTCAGATAAATCGCCATCGCTGGCAAGCCAGCTCCCACAGGGTTTTGCATCGGCTCGCGATTCCCTCTCGTTCTCCCCTCCGACACTTCTGGCATAACACTTGCTCTTGCCTTGCCGTGCGACTGTGAAAACCCGATTAATGACGGATTATTGGCATGGCGAAGAGCGAAGCAGCAGCTGTAAAAGACCCCGCAACCAAAGGCAAACTCAAGCTGATCATCCTGATCGTGGTGGCGCTGCTGCTGGCGATCGGTGCCTCCGTGGGCGCGACCTGGTACTTCATGCACAGCGCGCAGAGCAAGCCTGCCCCGGCGGCCGAAGCGGCTCCGGCGGGCAAGCAGCCGGCGATCTTCGAGCCGATGGCGCCGGCCTTCGTGGCCAACTACAACCAGAACGGCCGTCAGCGCTACATGCAGGTGAGCATCACCATGCTGGCGCGCAACCAGGCGGACCTGGACGCGCTCAAGGTGCACATGCCGGTGATCCGCAACAACCTGGTGATGCTCTTCTCCGGTCAGGACTTCGCCACCCTGGCGACGCCGGTCGGTCAGGAAATGCTGCGTCAGAAGGCCACCGCCAGCGTGCAGGAAGTGGCGCAGAAGGAACTGGGCAAAGTGGTGATCGAACAGTTGCTTTTCACTAATTTCGTATTGCAGTAGGAACACGACATGGCCGTGCAGGATCTGCTGTCCCAGGATGAGATCGACGCGCTGTTGCATGGCGTCGACGACGGTCTGGTACAGACCGATAACGCCGCCGAGCCTGGCAGCGTCAAAAGCTACGACCTGACCAGCCAGGATCGCATCGTCCGCGGACGCATGCCGACCCTGGAGATGATCAACGAGCGTTTTGCCCGCTACACCCGCATCAGCATGTTCAACATGCTGCGCCGTTCGGCGGACGTTGCCGTGGGCGGCGTGCAGGTGATGAAGTTCGGCGAGTACGTACACTCGCTGTACGTGCCGACCAGCCTCAATCTGGTCAAGATCAAACCGTTGCGCGGCACCGCGCTGTTCATCTTGGACGCCAAGCTGGTGTTCAAGCTGGTGGACAACTTCTTCGGCGGCGACGGCCGTCACGCCAAGATCGAGGGGCGTGAGTTCACCCCCACCGAGTTGCGCGTGGTGCGCATGGTGCTGGAGCAGGCCTTCGTCGACCTGAAGGAAGCCTGGCAGGCGATCATGGAAGTCAACTTCGAGTACATCAACTCGGAAGTGAACCCGGCCATGGCCAACATCGTAGGTCCCAGCGAAGCCATCGTGGTGTCCACGTTCCACATCGAGCTGGACGGCGGCGGCGGCGACCTGCACGTGACCATGCCGTACTCGATGATCGAACCGGTGCGCGAGATGCTCGACGCCGGCTTCCAGTCGGACCTGGACGACCAGGACGAGCGCTGGGTCAACGCCCTGCGTCAGGACGTGCTCGACGTGGCGGTGCCGATCGGCGCCACCGTCGCCCGCCGCCAGTTGAAGCTGCGCGACATCCTGCACATGCAGCCGGGCGACGTGATCCCGGTCGAGATGCCGGAAGACATGATCATGCGCGCCAACGGCGTGCCGGCCTTCAAGGTCAAGATGGGCTCGCACAAGGGCAACCTCGCGTTGCAAGTGATCGAGCCGATCGAGCGGCGCTGAGCCGCGCCTCCACTCCCTTTTGGTTTTTACCGGTTTTTTTGCCCGCCGAGGACAAATGATGAACGACGATATGAACACCCAGGACGACCAGGCGCTGGCCGACGAGTGGGCTGCGGCCCTGGAAGAGACCGGCGAGGGCGGCCAGGCCGACATCGACGCGCTGCTGGCGGCCGACGCCGGTGTGTCCAGCTCCAACCGTGTGCCGATGGAAGAGTTCGGCAGCCACCCGAAGAACAATGAGCCGGTGTCGCTGGACGGCCCCAACCTGGACGTGATCCTCGACATCCCGGTGTCGATCTCGATGGAAGTGGGCAGCACCGACATCAACATCCGCAACCTGCTGCAGCTCAACCAAGGCTCGGTGATCGAACTGGACCGTCTGGCCGGCGAGCCGCTGGACGTGCTGGTCAACGGCACCCTGATCGCCCACGGCGAGGTGGTGGTGGTCAACGAAAAGTTCGGCATCCGCCTGACCGACGTGATCAGCCCAAGCGAACGCATCAAGAAGCTGCGCTGAGTGAACAAGGCGCTCGGTTTCTTGTTGGCAATGGCGTTGCCGGTCGCGGCGCTGGCGGTCGAGCCGGCGGCGACTGCCGCCACGGCGGCCGCGCCTGCGGTCAGCGGCGGCGTCGCCGGCCAGCTGACGCAACTGGTGCTCGGCCTGCTGCTGGTGCTCGGCCTGATCTTCTTTCTCGCCTGGCTGCTGCGCCGGGTGCAGCAGGCCGGTCCCGCCGGCAAGGGTCAGGTGATCGAGCTGATCGGCTCCCGCGCGCTCGGCCCCCGCGACCGTCTGGTGCTGGTGCAGGTCGGCAACGAGCAGATCCTGCTTGGCCTGAGCCCCGGCACCATCACCGCGCTGCATGTGCTCAAGGAGCCGGTCGACGTGCCGGCCGCCGCCGAAAAGGCCACTCCGGAGTTTGCCCAGCATCTGTTGAAGGTGCTCGGCAAGGATCAGAAGGATAAGAAGTAATGGGTGCGTTGCGCATCGTCTTGACCCTGGCCCTGATGCTGGCCGCGCCGCTGGCGTTTGCCGCCGATCCGCTGTCGATCCCGGCGATCACGCTGGGCACCAACTCCGAGGGCGCACAGGAGTATTCGGTCAGCCTGCAGATCCTGCTGATCATGACGGCGCTGAGCTTCATTCCGGCGTTCGTCATCCTGATGACCAGCTTCACCCGGATCATCATCGTCTTCTCGATCCTGCGTCAGGCCCTGGGCCTGCAGCAGACGCCGTCGAACCAGATCCTCACCGGCATGGCGCTGTTCCTGACCCTGTTCATCATGGCGCCGGTGTTCGACCGGGTGAACAACGACGCGCTGCAGCCTTACCTGGCGGAGAAGTTGACCGCCCAGCAGGCGGTGGAAAAGGCCCAGGTGCCGATCAAGGACTTCATGCTGGCCCAGACCCGCTCCACGGACCTTGAGCTGTTCATGCGCCTGTCCAAGCGCACCGACATCGCGACGCCGGAGCAGGCGCCGCTGACGATCCTGGTGCCGGCCTTCGTGACGTCCGAGCTCAAGACCGCGTTCCAGATCGGCTTCATGATCTTCATCCCGTTCCTGATCATCGACCTGGTGGTCGCGAGCGTGCTGATGGCGATGGGCATGATGATGCTGTCGCCGCTGATCATTTCCCTGCCGTTCAAAATCATGCTGTTCGTGCTGGTCGATGGCTGGGCGCTGATCATCGGCACCCTGGCCAGCAGTTTCGGAGGTGTATCGCCATGACGCCTGAAGTTGCGGTCGACATCTTTCGCGAGGCCCTGTGGCTGACCACCATGATGGTCGCGATCCTGGTGGTGCCGAGCCTGCTGGTGGGGCTTCTGGTGTCGATGTTCCAGGCGGCGACGCAGATCAACGAACAGACGCTCAGCTTCCTGCCGCGCCTGCTGGTGATGCTGGTCACCCTGATCGTCGCCGGGCCTTGGCTGGTGCAGACGTTCATGGAATACATCACTCAGCTGTACAAAAACATTCCGCTGGTCATCGGCTGAGCCATGTCGTCGCTGCTTCAGTTGACGGACACCCAGATCAGCACCTGGGTGGCGACGTTCATGCTGCCGCTGTTTCGCATCGGTTCGATGCTGATGGTGATGCCGGTGTTCGGCACCACCCTCGTGCCCAGGCGCATCCGTCTCTACCTGGCGTTGGCGATCACCGTGGTGATCTCGCCCAACCTGCCGCCCATGCCGGCGGTCAGCCCGCTGGACCTTGGCGGTCTGCTGATGATCGCCGAGCAGATCCTGGTCGGTGCGGTGCTGGGCTTCTCCCTGCAATTGTTCTTTCAGGCGTTCGTGGTGGCGGGGCAGATCGTCGCCATTCAGATGGGCATGGGCTTCGCCTCGATGATCGATCCCACCAACGGCGTGTCGGTGGCGGTGATCGGGCAGTTCTTCACCATGCTGGTGACGTTGCTGTTCCTGGCGATGAGCGGCCACCTGGTGGTGTTCGAGGTCCTGACGGAAAGCTTCACCACGCTGCCGGTCGGCGGCGGCCTGATGACCGCCCACTACTGGGAGCTGGCCGGCAAGCTCGGCTGGGTGCTCGGGGCGGCGCTGCTGCTGGTGCTGCCGGCGGTCACGGCGCTGTTGGTGGTCAACATTGCGTTCGGCATCATGACCCGGGCGGCGCCGCAGCTGAACATCTTCTCCATCGGCTTTCCGCTGACCCTGGTGCTCGGCCTGTTCATCGTCTGGGTGGGTCTTGCGGACATTCTCAATCAGTATCAACCGCTGGCCGCCGAGTCCTTGCAGTTGCTGCGCGAACTGGCACGGGCACGCTGAGCCATGGCTGAGAGCGAGAGCGGTCAGGACAAGACAGAAGACCCCACGGAGAAACGCAAGAAGGATTCCCGTGAGAAGGGTGAGATCGCGCGCTCCAAGGAGCTCAACACCCTGGCGATCATGCTCGCCGGCTCCGCCGCGCTGCTGATCTTCGGCGGCATGCTGGCCGAGGACTTGATGGAACTGATGCGGGTGAACTTCACGCTCTCGCGGGAAGTGATCATGGATCAGGGTTCCATGGGTCGGTTCCTGATGAGTTCGGGGCTGATGGCCCTGCTGGCGATCCAGCCGATCATGATCACCTTGCTGCTCGCCGCGCTGCTGGGGCCGATCGCGCTCGGCGGCTGGCTGTTCGCCGCCGGCTCCATGGCGCCCAAGTTCAGCCGGATGAATCCGCTGTCCGGGATCAAGCGCATGTTCTCGGCCAAGTCGGTGGTCGAGCTGCTCAAGGCGCTGGCCAAGTTCCTGATCACCCTGGCGGTGGCGTTGGTGGTGCTGTCCGGCGACGTCGACGACCTGTTGCGCATCGCTCACGAGCCGCTCGAGAAGGCGATCATCCATAGCGTGCTGCTGGTGGGCTGGAGCACCTTGTGGATGGCCTGCGGGCTGATCGTCATTGCGGCGGTCGACGTGCCGGTGCAGATCTGGGAGAGCATCAAGAAGCTCAAGATGACCAAGCAGGAAGTGCGCGACGAGCACAAGGACCAGGAGGGTCGGCCGGAGGTCAAGCAGCGCATCCGCCAGGTGCAGCGCGAGATGTCCCAGCGGCGGATGATGGCGGCCATTCCCCAGGCCGACGTGGTCATCACCAACCCGACCCACTACGCCGTGGCGCTCAAGTACGACGCCGACAAGGGCGGCGCGCCGGTGCTGCTGGCCAAGGGGACTGACTTCCTGGCGTTGAAGATCCGCGAGATCGCCACGGCCAACGAGATCATGCTGCTCGAATCGCCGGCCCTGGCGCGTTCGATCTACCACTCCACCGAACTGGAAGAAGAAATCCCGGGTGGGTTGTACCTGGCGGTCGCCCAGGTGCTGGCCTACGTCTACCAGATTCGCCAGTACCGCGCAGGCAAGGGCAAGCCGCCGGAGCCGCTCAAGGACGACCTGCCGATTCCGCCGGACCTGCGGCGCGATTCCTGAGCCGGCTCTGCGGCGCCTTGACGGGCGCCATCGCCAGCGGGCTGGCGCCCGCGATGGGTGTTCCCCGCAGGATCTTGTGGGAGCGAGCCTGCTCGCGATGGCGGTGGCGTGTTCGGCCTCCGGGTGTCAGGCGGATCGCCATAGGCCGCGGGGCATGCGGAAAATCACCTGATAAACCCTTCTGTTTCAGTCCCGTGCAAAAGTTGGAAGGCTTCTTGCAGTAGCCGCCGTGCGCCCGCTTCGGGCGTCAAAAGTTTGCTTGAAAGGAACGGGGAAAACCGGTGGATCGCTCTCAGTTAATCAACAGTGCCCGCAGCAACCTGTCGGAGCTCAGCCGGGGCAATCTGGGTGTGCCGCTGTTGCTGCTGGTCATGTTGGCGATGATGATGTTGCCGGTGCCGCCGTTCCTGCTGGACGTGTTCTTCACCTTCAACATCGCCCTGTCCATCGTCGTGCTGCTGGTGTGCGTGTACGCCTTGCGGCCGCTGGATTTCGCCGTGTTCCCGACGATCCTGCTGGTGGCGACGCTGCTGCGCCTGGCGCTGAACGTGGCGTCGACGCGGGTGGTGATGCTCCACGGCCAGGACGGCCATGCCGCCGCCGGCAAGGTGATCCAGGCCTTCGGCGAGGTGGTGATCGGCGGCAACTACGTGGTCGGCATCGTGGTGTTCGCCATCTTGATGATCATCAACTTCGTCGTGGTGACCAAGGGTGCCGGGCGGATCTCCGAGGTGAGCGCGCGTTTCACCCTCGATGCGATGCCCGGCAAGCAGATGGCGATCGACGCCGACCTCAACGCCGGCCTGATCGACCAGACCCAGGCCAAGGCCCGCCGGGCGGAAGTGGCCCAGGAGGCGGAGTTCTACGGTTCGATGGACGGTGCCAGCAAGTTCGTGCGCGGCGACGCCATCGCCGGCCTGCTGATCCTGTTCATCAACCTGATCGGCGGCATGGCCGTCGGCATCTTCCAGCACAACATGACCTTCGCTGACGCCGGCAAGGTGTACGCCCTGCTGACCATCGGTGACGGTTTGGTGGCGCAATTGCCATCACTGCTGCTGTCCACCGCCGCTGCGATCATGGTGACCCGTGCCTCGGGCTCCGAAGACATGGGCAAGCAGATCAACCGCCAGATGTTCGCCTCGCCCAAGGCGCTGGCCGTCGCGGCCGGCCTGATGGCCATCATGGGCCTGGTGCCGGGCATGCCGCACTTCTCCTTCCTGACCATGGCGGCCCTGGCGGCCGGCGGCGCCTACCTGTTCTGGAAGAAGCAGAACGTGGCCAAGGTGCAGGCGCTGGAAGAGGTCAAGCGTCAGCAGGAGCTGCTGCCGTCGCCGGCCCGCGCCATGGAGACCAAGGAACTGGGCTGGGACGACGTGACGCCGATCGACATGATCGGCCTGGAAGTCGGCTACCGCCTGATCCCGCTGGTGGACCGCAACCAGGGCGGGCAACTGCTGGCGCGGATCAAGGGCGTGCGCAAGAAGCTTTCCCAGGACCTGGGCTTCCTGATGCCCACCGTGCACATCCGCGACAACCTCGACCTGGCGCCGAGCGCCTACCGCCTGACCCTGATGGGCGTGATCCTCGCCGAGGCGGAGATCTACCCGGAGCGCGAACTGGCGATCAACCCGGGCCAGGTCTACGGCTCGCTCAACGGTATCACCGCCAAAGATCCGGCTTTCGGCCTTGAGGCGGTGTGGATCGAAGTCAGCCAGCGCGCCCAGGCGCAATCGCTCGGCTACACCGTGGTCGACGCCAGCACCGTGGTGGCGACCCACCTGAACCAGATTCTGTACAAGCACTCCAGCGAGCTGATCGGCCACGAGGAAGTGCAGCAACTGATGACCCTGCTGGCCAAGAGCTCGCCGAAACTGGCCGAAGAGCTGGTGCCGGGGGTCGTCACCCTGTCGCAGTTGCTCAAGGTGCTGCAGGCGCTGCTGGCCGAACACGTGCCGGTGCGCGACATCCGCAGCATCGCCGAAGCGATCGCCAACAACGCCGCCAAGAGTCAAGATACCGCCGCGCTGGTGGCGGCCGTGCGGGTCGGCGTATCCCGCGCCATCGTCCAAAGCATTGTAGGCACTGAGTCCGAGCTGCCTGTGATCACCTTGGAACCAAGGTTGGAACAAATTTTGCTCAATAGTCTGCAAAAGGCAGGACAAGGCTCGGAAGAGGGCGTTCTGCTGGAGCCGAGCATGGCCGAGAAGCTGCAGCGCTCGCTGATCGAAGCGGCCCAGCGTCAGGAAATGCAAGGCCAACCGGTGATCCTGCTGGTGGCAGGCCCGGTTCGCGCGATGCTCTCGCGCTTCGGTCGCCTGGCAGTTCCCGGACTGCATGTGCTGGCCTACCAGGAAATTCCGGACAACAAGCAAGTGACCATCGTTGCGACAGTAGGGCCCAACGGCTGAGGTAGTGGTTTATGCAAGTTAAGCGTTTTTTCGCCGCCGATATGCGTCAGGCCATGAAGCTGGTTCGTGATGAGCTGGGCGCTGATGCCGCCATCATCGGCAACCGCCGCATCGCCGGCGGTGTCGAGCTGACTGCGGCGCTGGATTACAAACTGTCGGCGCTGGCCCCGCGCGTGCCGAACATGGAGCTCGAAGACGAGCTGCGCAAGACCCAGTCGCGCATCGTCACCGCCCAGGCCGAGCTGAGCCTGCGCGGCGAAGCCGACGGCAACACCAACCGCCAGCTGTTCGCCGGGCTGCCGTTGACCGCGGGCCTGCCGCTGACCGCCGCCGAACCGCTGTCGGAACCGACCTACGCCGCGCCGGCCCGTCCCGCACCGGCGCCTGCGCCGGCCCCGGCCGGTGTCGATCCGCGCGCCCTCGACTCGATGCGTTCGGAGCTCAACAGCCTGCGCGAGCTGATGGAAGTCCAGCTCGGCACCCTGGCGTGGAACCAGTTGCAGGGCAACCGTCCAGCCCAGGCCAACCTGTACCGCCGACTGCAGCGCATCGGCCTGTCGGGCCCGCTGTCGCGCGACCTGCTGGCGATGATCAGCGACGTCGAGGAGCCGCGTCAGGCATGGCGCATGCTGCTGGCGCACCTGGCCCGGATGATCGGCGTGCCGGAGGTCGAGCCGCTGGAAGAGGGCGGGGTGATCGCCATGGTCGGCCCGGCCGGCATGGGCAAGACCACCACCCTGGCCAAGCTCGCGGCGCGTTACGTGCTCAAGTACGGCGCGCAGAACATCGCGCTGGTGAGCATGGACAGTTTCCGCATCGGCGCCCAGGAACAGCTCAAGACCCTGGGCCGGATCCTCAATGTGTCGGTGACCCACGTCGATCCGGGCCAGTCCCTGGTGCAGGCGCTGGATCCGCTGCTGCGCAAGCGCGTGGTGCTGATCGACACCGCCGGCCTTCAGGCCAGCGATCCGGCGCTGCGTATGCAGCTGGAAAGCCTGGCCGGCCGCGGCATCCGCTCCAAGAACTATCTGGTTCTGGCCACCACCAGCCAGAAACAGGTGCTGACCGCCGCTTATCACAGTTACAAGCGTTGCGGGCTCGCCGGTTGCATCCTGACTAAACTGGATGAGACGGCCAGTCTCGGCGAAGTGCTGAGCCTGGCGATCAGCCACGAACTGCCGGTCGCCTACCTGACCGACGGCCCGCGGATCCCGGATGACCTGCATCTGCCGCGCCGTCACCAACTGGTCAGCCGCGCCGTCAGCGTGCAAATGCAGGAAGAACCCAGCGAAGAAGCCATGGCTGACATGTTCGCTGATATCTACCACAGCCCGACCAAGCAGGTCGGCTGAGGTAATGAACAGTTTTTGTACCTACATCGATGGCCTGCCACGCATTGTTCCGGTTGTGAACGCGCAGCCAGTAATGTGGCCTCCGTCTATGCAAGACAAGGTAAAGAAATAACATGGGCAGCATGCATCCCGTACAGGTGATCGCGGTGACCGGCGGCAAAGGTGGCGTCGGCAAGACTAACGTGTCAGTGAACTTGTCCCTGGCGCTGGCAGAGCTTGGCCGTCGGGTCATGCTGCTGGACGCCGACCTGGGTCTGGCGAACGTCGACGTTCTGCTGGGCCTCACACCCAAACGCACCCTGGCCGACGTGATCGAAGGCCGCTGCGAGCTGCGCGACGTGCTGCTGCAGGGCCCGGGCGGGATCCGCATCGTGCCGGCCGCCTCGGGCACCCAGAGCATGGTGCACCTGAGCCCGGCCCAGCATGCCGGCCTGATCCAGGCGTTCAGCGACATCGGCGACAACCTCGACGTGCTGGTGATCGACACCGCTGCGGGTATCGGTGACTCGGTGGTCAGTTTCGTGCGCGCCGCCCAGGAAGTGCTGCTGGTGGTCTGCGACGAGCCGACCTCCATCACCGACGCCTACGCGCTGATCAAGCTGCTCAATCGCGATTACGGCATGAACCGCTTCCGCGTGCTGGCGAACATGGCCCAGAGCCCGCAGGAAGGGCGCAACCTGTTCGCCAAGTTGACCAAGGTCACGGATCGCTTCCTGGACGTCGCCCTACAATACGTCGGCGCGGTGCCTTACGACGAAAGCGTGCGCAAGGCGGTGCAGAAGCAGCGTGCGGTCTATGAAGCCTTTCCGCGTTCCAAGTGCGCCCTGGCCTTCAAGGCGATCGCTCAAAAGGTCGACACCTGGCCGCTGCCCGCCAACCCGCGCGGTCACCTCGAGTTTTTCGTCGAGCGCCTCGTGCAGCAAACGGCAGGGCCTGTGCTATGACCGCCAGCGGTATGAACCTGTACAAGAAGTCGGCGCGTGATGCGCAGTACGAACTGATCGAGCGTTATGCGCCGCTGGTCAAGCGCATCGCCTACCACTTGCTGGCGCGGCTGCCGGCCAGCGTGCAGGTCGAAGACCTGATCCAGGCCGGGATGATCGGCCTGCTCGAAGTCTCGAACAAATACGACGCCAGCAAGGGCGCCAGTTTCGAGACCTACGCGGGCATCCGGATCCGCGGCGCGATGCTTGATGAAGTGCGCAAAGGGGACTGGGCACCGCGCTCGGTTCACCGCAATACCCGCATGGTCAGCGACGCGATTCGCGCGATTGAAGCTAAAACCGGCCGTGACGCTAAAGATCACGAGGTTGCGGCCGAACTCCAATTGAGTCTCGACGATTACTACGGGATTTTGAACGACACCCTGGGCAGCCGGCTGTTCAGTTTCGACGACCTGCTGCAGGACGGCGAACACGAAGGGCTGCATGAGGATGGCGCCAGTGCTCATCTTGAGCCGTCGCGCGATCTGGAAGACGAACGCTTCCAGGCAGCGCTGGCGGACGCGATTGCCAATTTGCCGGAGCGCGAGCGACTGGTGTTGGCGCTGTACTACGACGAGGAACTGAACCTCAAGGAAATCGGTGAGGTCCTTGGCGTCAGCGAATCGCGGGTCAGCCAGTTGCACAGCCAGTGCGCGGCCCGTTTGCGGGGGCGTTTGGGGGAGTGGCGAGCGCGCTGAAGGCAGTGTGGGGACACTGCGAACGAGGCTGGTGCGGTGGTGAGCGGCACCGGTCTCGATCCGTTGTGCTCCAGACAGTCATCGAGAGTGCCTTGCCGGATTGAATGAAATGGCGCGTCCCGTTGCCGGGCGCGTTTAAGACTGCTTGGAGGTCGAATTGAACAAAGACATGAAAATCCTCATCGTTGACGATTTCTCAACGATGCGGCGGATCATCAAGAACCTGCTGCGTGACCTGGGGTTCACCAACACCGCCGAGGCCGACGACGGCAACACCGCGTTGCCGATGCTGGAAAGCGGGCACTTCGATTTTCTGGTCACCGACTGGAACATGCCCGGCATGACCGGCATCGACTTGCTGCGCAAGGTGCGCGCCGACGAGCGCCTCAAGCACCTGCCGGTCCTGATGGTGACGGCGGAAGCCAAGCGTGAGCAGATCATCGAAGCGGCCCAGGCCGGCGTCAACGGCTACGTGGTCAAACCATTCACGGCCCAGGCGCTGAAAGAAAAGATCGAGAAGATTTTCGAACGCATCGGCTGATGAACGCGCGGGGGAGCTATGGAGCATAAAGAGTCTTCACAGGGCGACTTCGAGTCGACGCTGAAAAAACACGCGGTCGAGTTGGTCGACAGCCTTGAAAAGGGCAAGTTCGGCGAGGCCGTGCAACTGATCCATGAGCTCAATCAGACCCGTGATCGCGGCCTGTACCAGGAAGTGGGCAAGCTCACACGCGAGCTGCACAGTGCGATCGTCAATTTCCATATCGATCCGCACATGCCCCAGGCCGAAGAGGTGTCGCAGATCACCGATGCGACCGAGCGTCTCGGTTATGTGGTCAAGCTGACCGAGAGCGCCGCCAACCGCACCATGGATCTGGTGGAGAGCGCAACGCCGGTGGTCAACGCGTTGGCCGACGAAGCCCAGGCGCTGAGCGCCGACTGGGGCCGGTTCATGCGTCGCGAGGTCGGGGCCGAAGAGTTCCGCGAACTGGCCCGCCGGGTCGACGGTTTTCTGGCGCGCAGCAGCGCGGACAGCCGGGCGGTGTCGGGCAACCTGAACGACATCCTGCTGGCCCAGGACTACCAGGATCTGACCGGTCAGGTGATCAAGCGCGTGACCCAACTGGTCACCGAAGTCGAAAGCAATCTGCTCAAGCTCGTGCTCATGGCCAGTCAGGTGGACCGCTTTGCGGGCATCGAACATGACCGTGCGGCGATGCTTGCCGAAAAAGATCCACAAAAACATCTCTCGCAGGGTGAAGGTCCGCAGATTCATGCCGATAAACGAGAAGACGTTGTGTCCGGTCAGGACGATGTGGACGATTTGTTATCCAGCCTTGGATTTTGAGTTTTTTTGGGTTTTTAGACCTAGGAGCACCCCTTAATGAGCTTCGGCGCCGATGAAGAGATCCTTCAGGATTTCCTGGTTGAGGCCGGCGAGATTCTTGAGCAACTGTCCGAACAACTGGTCGAGCTGGAAAGCCGGCCGGACGACGCAGATCTGCTCAACGCAATTTTTCGCGGTTTCCACACTGTAAAAGGGGGCGCCGGCTTCCTTCAGCTCAACGAGCTGGTGGAGTGCTGCCACATCGCCGAAAACGTGTTCGACATCCTGCGCAAGGGTGAGCGTCGCGTTGATGCGGAACTGATGGACGTGGTGCTTGAGGCGCTGGATTCGGTGAACAGCATGTTCGGCGAAGTCCGCGACCGCAGCCCGATCACCGCCGCCACCCCGGAACTGCTGGCGGCCCTGGCCCGCCTGGCCGAGCCGCAGTCGGCCGATGAGGCGCCGGCATCGCCGGTGGCCGAGATGATCGAAGAACTGGTCGTCGAAGACAGTTCGGGCGACATCACCGACAACGAATTCGAACAACTGCTGGACTCGCTGAGCGCCGTCAAGGCCGAAGCCGAGGCCCCGGCGGCTGCCGCCGCGCCTGCGCCTGCGGGCGACGAGGCGGCCAGCGACGAAATCACCGACGCCGAGTTCGAGTCGCTGCTCGACCAGTTGCACGGCAAAGGCCAGTTCGCGCCGGACGCGGTCACCCCGGCGGCCCCCGCTGCGGCGGCCCCGGCGGCGGGCGACAGCTCGGACATCACCGACGACGAATTCGAAGCCTTGCTCGACCAGTTGCACGGCAAGGGCAACTTCGCCGTCGAAGCGCTGGAATCGGCGATCGCGTCGGCTCCGGCCCCGGCTGCTGCGGCCCCGGCCGCCGCTGCCGCCGGCAGCGACCTGATCAGCGACCACGAGTTCGAGTCGCTGCTCGACGAGCTGCACGGCAAAGGCAAGTTCACCGACGTCAACACCGGTGCGCCGGTGACGGCGGGCAGCGCGGCTGCGGTTGCCGCGCCGGCTGCCAAGGCCCCGGCCCCGGCAGCGGCACCGAAACCGGCCGCCAAGGCGCCTGAGGCCAAGGCCGAAACGCCGAAGCCGGCTGCTGCCGCCGCGCCTGCGCCGGCCCGTGCCCCGGCCGCTCCGCCGCCGGAAAAACCGACGAGCGAAGCCGAGACCACCGTGCGGGTCGACACCGCGCGCCTCGACGAGATCATGAACATGGTCGGCGAGCTGGTGCTGGTGCGTAACCGTCTGGTGCGCCTGGGCCTCAACAGCGGCGACGAAGCCATGTCCAAGGCCGTGTCGAACCTCGACGTGGTCACCGCGGACCTGCAGACCGCCGTGATGAAGACCCGGATGCAGCCGATCAAGAAAGTGTTCGGCCGCTTCCCGCGCCTGGTCCGCGACCTGGCGCGCCAGCTCAAGAAAGAGATCAACCTGGAGCTGGTCGGCGAAGAGACCGACCTGGACAAGAACCTCGTCGAGGCGCTGGCCGACCCGCTGGTGCACTTGGTGCGCAACGCGGTCGACCACGGCATCGAGTCGCCGGAAGAGCGCGAAGAGTCGGGCAAGCCCCGCGGCGGCAAGGTGATCCTGGCGGCCGAGCAGGAAGGCGACCACATCCTGCTGTCGATCTCCGACGACGGTAAGGGCATGGACCCGAACGTCCTGCGTTCCATTGCCGTGAAACGCGGCGTGATGGACAAGGATGCGGCGGACCGCCTGAGCGACACCGAGTGCTACAACCTGATCTTCGCCCCGGGCTTCTCGACCAAGACCGAGATCTCCGACGTGTCCGGCCGCGGCGTGGGCATGGACGTGGTGAAGACCAAGATTTCCCAGCTCAACGGTTCGATCAACATCTACTCGACCAAGGGCCAGGGCTCGAAGATCGTCATCAAGGTGCCGCTGACCCTGGCGATCATGCCGACCCTGATGGTGATGCTCGGCAACCAGGCGTTCGCGTTCCCGCTGGTGAACGTCAACGAAATCTTCCACCTCGACCTGTCGACCACCAACGTGGTGGACGGCCAGGAAGTGGTGATCGTGCGGGACAAGGCGCTGCCGCTGTTCTACCTCAAGCGCTGGCTGGTCAGCTCCGCGGCTCACGAAGAGCCGCGCGAAGGCCATGTGGTGATCCTTTCGGTGGGCACCCAGCGGATCGGCTTCGTCGTCGATCAACTGGTCGGCCAGGAAGAAGTGGTCATCAAGCCGTTGGGCAAGATGCTTCAAGGGACTCCGGGCATGTCCGGCGCCACCATCACCGGTGACGGCCGCATCGCGCTGATTCTCGATGTTCCGAGCATGCTCAAGCGTTACGCCGCACGGCGTATTTGAATCCGGGGCAGCGGGGCGCCAGCGCCTCGCTGCACCTAATGGAGTGTTTATGGCAGTCAAAGTCCTGGTGGTGGACGATTCGGGTTTTTTCCGCCGCCGCGTCTCGGAAATTCTTTCGGCGGATCCGACCATCCAGGTCGTCGGTACGGCGACCAACGGTAAAGAGGCGATCGAGCAAGCTCAGGCCCTCAAGCCCGATGTGATCACCATGGACTACGAGATGCCGATGATGGACGGCATCACGGCCGTGCGGCACATCATGCAGCGCTGCCCGACCCCGGTGCTGATGTTCTCCTCGCTGACCCATGAAGGCGCCCGGGTGACCCTGGACGCGCTGGATGCCGGCGCGGTGGATTTCCTGCCGAAGAATTTCGAAGACATCTCCCGCAACCCGGAGAAGGTCAAGCAACTGCTGTGCGAGAAGGTGCACAGCATCTCGCGCAGCAACCGGCGTTTCAGCGCCTACAGCGCGCCGGCGCCGGCCGCAGCGCCGACGCCTGCGCCTGCTCCGGCGGCGTCAAGCTTCAGCGGCCACAGTACCAGCGCACCGGCCCGTCCGGCGCCTGCTCCTGCGCCTGCACGCGCACCGGCGGCCAGCGCTTCGTCGCCGGCACCGAAACGCAAGGCCTACAAACTGGTCGCCATCGGCACCTCCACCGGCGGCCCGGTGGCCCTGCAGCGGGTGCTCACCCAGCTGCCGGCCAACTTCCCGGCGCCGATCGTGCTGATCCAGCACATGCCGGCGGCGTTCACCAAGGCCTTCGCCGAGCGTCTGGACAAACTGTGCCGCATCAGCGTCAAGGAAGCCGAGGACGGCGACATCCTGCGTCCCGGCCTGGCGCTGCTGGCCCCGGGCGGCAAGCAGATGATGATCGACGGCCGCGGCGCGGTGAAGATCCTGCCGGGCGACGAGCGCCTGAACTACAAGCCGTGCGTGGACATCACGTTCGGTTCAGCCGCCAAGTCCTACAGCGACAAAGTTCTGGCGGTCGTGCTGACCGGCATGGGCGCCGACGGCCGTGAAGGTGCGCGCCTGCTCAAGCAGGGCGGCAGCACCGTCTGGGCCCAGGACGAAGCCAGCTGCGTGATCTACGGCATGCCGATGGCCATCGTCAAGGCTGACCTGGCCGACGCGGTGTACGGTCTGGACGACATCGGCAAGCACATCGTCGAGGCGTGTATCTGATGGATGTTCTAAGCCTTATCGGGATCATCATGGCGTTTGTCGCCATCATCGGCGGCAACTTCCTTGAGGGCGGCCACCTCGGCGCGCTGGCCAACGGGCCGGCGGCGCTGATCGTGCTGGGCGGCACCATCGGCGCCGCGCTGCTGCAGTCGCCGATGAGCGCCTTCAAGCGCGCCATGCAGATCCTGGCGTGGATCTTCTTCCCGCCGCGGGTCGACCTGGCCGGCGGCATCGACCGCGTCGTCAACTGGAGCCTCACCGCACGCAAGGAAGGCCTGCTGGGGCTGGAAGGCGTGGCCGACGCCGAACCCGACGCCTATTCGCGCAAGGGCCTGCAACTGCTGGTCGACGGCGCTGAGCCGGAAGCGATCCGCAGCATCCTGGAGGTGGACTTCTTCACCCAGGAAGCCCGCGACGTCGAGGCGGCCAAGGTGTTCGAAAGCATGGGCGGCTACGCGCCGACCATCGGCATCATCGGTGCGGTGATGGGCCTGATCCACGTGATGGGCAACCTGGCCGATCCGTCGCAGCTGGGCAACGGCATCGCCGTGGCGTTCGTCGCCACCATCTATGGTGTGGCGAGCGCCAACCTGGTGCTGCTGCCGATCGCCGCCAAGCTGAAGTCAATCGCGTTGCGGCAGTCGCGTTATCGCGAAATGTTGTTGGAAGGGATCCTGTCGATCGCCGAAGGTGAAAACCCTCGCTCTATCGAGCTGAAGCTTCAGGGCTTCATGGATTGATGGGGGTAATGGACTATGGCTCGTCGCCGGCAGCATGAAGAACACGTCAACCACGAACGCTGGCTGGTGTCCTACGCGGACTTCATCACCTTGCTGTTCGCGTTCTTCGTGGTCATGTACTCGATCTCTTCGATCAACGAAGGCAAGTACAAGATCATTTCCGAGGCGCTGATCGGGGTCTTCACCGACGCCGACCGCGCGCTCAAGCCCATCCCCATCGGTGAGGAACGCCCCAAGACCGTGACCCCGGCCAAGCCGCTGGTCAAGGATTCGGAGCAGGTCGACGCCGGCATCGCCGGTGCCAGCGACCCTCTGAAAAGCATCGCCGATGACATCAGCGCCGCGTTCGGCGACCTGATCGCCTCCAACCAGATGACCGTGCGCGGCAACGAGCTGTGGGTCGAGATCGAGCTCAACTCCAGCCTGCTGTTCGGCAGCGGCGACGCGATGCCGAGCGATGTGGCGTTCAACATCATCGACAAGGTCGCGGCGATCCTCAAACCGTTCGACAACCCGATCCACGTCGAAGGCTTCACCGACGACCAGCCGATCCGCACCGCCCAGTACCCGACCAACTGGGAGCTGTCCTCGGCGCGTTCGGCCAGCATCGTGCGCATGCTCGCGATGCAGGGCGTGAACCCCGGCCGGATGGCGTCGGTGGGCTACGGCGAATTCCAGCCGGTGGCCAACAACGCCACCGCCGAAGGCCGGGCGAAGAACCGCCGCGTGGTGCTGGTGGTGTCGCGCAACCTGGATGTGCGCCGCAGCCTGACCGGCACCGGCACCGCCCATGCGACGCCGGACGCGGCACTGAAGCGGGCTGGCACACAAACTGCACCGAACCCGGCCAAGACGTCGGGACGCGAGAGTGCCGTCAATTCTCCGTCACCCGCATTAATACGCTGAGCTATGTCTCGGCCGGGCATCCCGGCCGGGTGGAACGATCCGAATGAGAGTCTGGGCAGTCGCCAATCAAAAGGGTGGTGTCGGTAAAACCACTTCCTCCATCGCTTTAGCCGGGTTGCTGGCCGAGGCGGGCAAGCGCGTGGTCGTGGTCGATCTCGACCCCCACGGCTCGATGACCAGCTATTTCGGTTACGATCCCGACAGCCTGGAGCACAGCAACTACGACCTGTTCCTGCACAAGGGCGGCGTGCCGGAAGGCCTGCCGGGCCAACTGCTGCTGTCCACCAGCGACGAGCGCATTTCCCTATTGCCGTCCAGCACCGCGCTGGCCACCCTGGAGCGCCAGTCGCCGGGGCAGAGCGGCCTGGGCCTGGTGATCGCCAAGAGTCTGGCGCAGCTGTGGCAGGACTTCGACTACGCCATCATCGACAGCCCGCCGCTGCTCGGCGTGCTGATGGTCAACGCCCTGGCCGCCAGTCAGCAACTGGTGATCCCGGTGCAGACCGAACACCTGGCGGTCAAGGGCCTGGAGCGCATGGTCAATACCCTGGCGATGGTCAACCGCTCGCGCAAGCAGGCGCTGCCGTTCAGCATCGTGCCGACCCTGTTCGACCGCCGCACCCAGGCGTCGATGGGCACCTTGCGCATCCTGCGCGACAAATTCCCCGAAGAGATCTGGCAGGGCTACATCCCGGTCGACACCCGCCTGCGCGACGCCAGCCGCGCCGGCGTCACGCCTTCGCAGTTCGACGGCAAGAGCCGCGGCGTGCTGGCCTACCGCGCGCTGCTCAAGCACTTGCTGGCGCAGCAGTCCGTTGCGCAGGTGGCGTGACATGACCCTGACCCGTCCGTCTCTTTTCGATTCGCACCTCACCTGTGGAGCCGGGCTCGCCCGCACAGCAGGCGACGCGGTGCTCCAGTCGGGCGATGTCCGTCGATGAACCGCCCGATCAAGCTCACCACACGCCCGCAGCAGGCGCTGCAGTCCTATCTGGACGGCCTGCTGCAGGACGTTCCCGAGGCGCTTGAGGCGCCGGCCGAAGCGGTGCCGCCGGCGCCGGAAAACGCCGCCCTCGATGAGTTCCAGGCCGCCGTGCTCGAAGAGCAGGCGCGTGACGCCGAGAAGGCCGCCAGCGTTTCGGCGCCCGCGGCCGCCCCGAAAGCCGCCGCGGTGAGCAAGCCGCCGGTCGCGCTGCTGGAGGAGCCGCAGCCGCGCGCGCCGCTCTCGACCCTGGCGCCGCTGTTGCAGACACGCCTCTTGCAGCCGGCGACCCTGCCCGCAGAGCCCGAGCCCGAGCCGGCACCTGCGCCGGCAGCGGTGGCGACGCCTGCCGAGCCGACGCTTGTCGCGCCATTGGTCGAAGTGCATCTGCCGCCGAGCAACACACCGCCGCCGACCGACACCGACGGCCGTCCGGCCTGGGCGTCCGAAGCCTTCGAGTGCCTGTTGTTCGACGTCGCGGGCCTGACGCTGGCGGTGCCGCTGGTATGCCTGGGCTCGATCTATTCGCTGGCCGGCCACGACCTGACGCCGCTGTTCGGTCAGCCGGAATGGTTCCTCGGCATCCTGCCGAGCCAGTCCGGGAACCTGAAGGTGCTCGACACCGCGCGCTGGGTCATGCCTGACCGCTACCGCGACGATTTCCGCCAGGGTCTGCAATACGTGATTTCGGTCCAGGGCTACGAATGGGGCCTGGCGGTGCATCAGGTCAGCCGCTCGCTGCGTCTGGACCCGAATGAAATCAAATGGAGAAGTCATCGAGGTCAGCGGCCATGGCTCGCCGGCACGGTGATTGAGCACATGTGTGCACTGCTGGACGTTTCCGCGCTGGCTGAGTTGATCGCCAGTGGCGGGGCAAAACACATGAGCGGCAGCAAGCCACTACACAAACCGGCGTAGCTGCCGACATAACAAGCATGCGACGGCGTTATTGAAATGCCGCCAACCGAACACACACCGCCAGAGGCGGTAATTTGAGGGGTCAGGTATGAGTAATCAGGCGACGAATGCAAAGGGTTCCGAAGATCCGATCCTGCAATGGGTGACCTTCAAGCTCGACAACGAGACCTACGGCATCAACGTGATGCGCGTCCAGGAAGTCCTGCGCTACACCGAAATCGCTCCGGTGCCGGGCGCGCCGAGCTACGTGCTGGGCATCATCAACCTGCGCGGCAACGTGGTGACCGTGATCGACACCCGTCAGCGCTTCGGCCTGATGAGCGGCGAAGTCAGCGACAACACTCGTATCGTCATCATCGAAGCCGACAAGCAAGTCGTCGGCATCCTGGTCGACAGCGTGGCTGAAGTGGTTTACCTGCGCCAGTCGGAGATCGAGACCGCGCCGAACGTCGGCAACGAAGAGTCGGCCAAGTTCATCCAGGGCGTGTGCAACAAGAACAACGAGTTGCTCATCCTGGTCGAGCTGGACAAGATGATGACCGAAGAAGAATGGTCGGAACTGGAGAACATCTGATTGATTCTCGAGGTGGCGGTCATTGTCCTGTTCCTGTTCTGGGCGGGCACGCTGGCGATGTTTCTGGCGTACATCAAGGCGCAGCGGCTGATCGCTGCGCAGCAGGCCCAGGGCGATGCGCTGCGTGACCAGCGCATCAAGGAGCTGGCCAAGCGTGTCGACGATTACCAGAACGGCAACGTGCGCATGGGCGAAGACCTGCACGAGCTGCGCGCGGTGGTCAGTCCCTTGCCGGACAAGATCTCTCAGCTGGAGCAGCGCGACCCGTCCAGCCTGTCGTTCGCCCAGGCGGCGAAACTGGTCGGCATGGGTGCCAGCGTCGATGAACTCACCCAGTCCTGCGGCCTGACCCAGGCCGAGGCGGAGCTGATGAGCAAGCTGCACAGAAGCTGATGCCTGCACTCGGGCAGGCATCGTCATTCACGAACAAGCCCGCTCCCGCGATCAACGCAGGAGCGGGCTTGTTCGTGAAGGCACCCTTGAAAACTCAGTAATCGTCGCCGCGCTCGGTGACGTCCTTCTCGACCCTCGGCGCCTGCGGGTCGAACCCCTGCGGGAACTTGCCCTTCAGGTTCCAGGCAAACGCAATGATCTCCGCGATCGTCAGGTACAGCTCCTGGGGAATGCTGTCGCCCAGCTCCAGCCGCGCCAACAGGCGCACCAGCTCCGGGTTCTCGTAGATCGGCACCTCATAGTCGCGGGCGATGCGCAGGATTTCTTCGGCCAGTTCGTCATCGCCCTTGGCGGTGAGGGTGGGGGCGTGGCTGCCGTCGTACTGGAGGGCGATGGCCTGGCGTGGAGCAGTGGAATCGTTCATGCGGTTTCGTCGACCCAGCGGTGTTCGAGGCGGGTTTGGCTGCCTTGCGGCGGGGTGCCGAGGTGGCAGTCGAGGTCGCCGACGTTGAGCCCGGCATCCAGCAGACGCTGACGCAGTGCGTGCAGTTGGCTTTCGATCAGTTCGGCAGTGTACGGCCGTTCGGCCCACAGCTGGCTCGACAGGCTGCCGCCGGTCAGTTGCGCCTGGACCTGCAGCGGGCCCAGCGGTTCCAGGTCGAAGGCCAGGTCGACGCGCCACAGCGGTTGCTTGCGTTCGCGGTCGTTCTCCCGGCGTTCCTCCGGTTGTTCCTTCTCGGGCGCTTCTTCGCGCTGGAACTTGACCTGCAGCGGCACGATGTCCTGCAGGTTGCGCATCGGGATCTCCAGTTGCCAGGTGCTCAGCAGCCGGCCGTCGTCGGTGAGGCCGGTCTGTTCCAGGCTCGACAGCTGATGGCTCTGCAGGCGGGAGACGGCGGCCGCCGCCAAGCGCAACAGCTGCTCCAGATCGCCTTCGCCCTCCAGGCTTTGCAGCAACCGTTCGGGCAGCGGGAAGCCGCCCGGCACGGGTTTGGCGCTGACCTGGCCGAGGGTGCCCAGCGCG
This sequence comes from Pseudomonas sp. R25(2017), assembly GCF_002112565.1. Classification (NCBI taxonomy): domain Bacteria; kingdom Pseudomonadati; phylum Pseudomonadota; class Gammaproteobacteria; order Pseudomonadales; family Pseudomonadaceae; genus Pseudomonas; species Pseudomonas sp. R25(2017). The sequence continues at coordinate 445,738 of NZ_NEHZ01000001.1, read as the reverse complement.
TTGCGCACGAAGCTCGGCAACGCCTGCGCCAGGGTGTTGGCGGCGATGATCGCGTTGAAGCTGGTGCTGCTCGGCAGGCCCGGCGTGAGCTGTGCGATCAACTTGAGCAGATCGCCCTTGAGGTCCGGCGCCAGCGTCGGGTTCTGCCCGGTGAGCAATTTGGCTTCAAGGAATGCGCCGCTGTTGGCCAATGCCTGGGCCAGGCCCCTAGGGGTGCTCAGTTGCTGGGCGTCGGGCAGGCCGGCGAGCAGTTTGCCGACGGCGGCCCGCAGGTCGGCCGAGGTCTGGTCCGTGGCCGGCGGCAGGTTCTGCAGCAGCTTGAGCAGTCCGTCGAGGGAGCCTTGGCGGCTTTGCTGGCTGGCCAGCTGTTGGCTCACCGCCAGTTGTTCCTGGCGGCTGCTCAGGGGCAGGAACTTAAGGGTTTGCGTGTCTTGCACCAGCGCCGACAGCAGCGTGCCGATGCGCAACGGCTGCGGGCTGTCGAGGGTCAGGGTGCTGCCGCGCAGCGCGGTGTTCAGCAGCGTCACCAGCGAGCGGTACACCGTCGGTTGCCCCGGCGCCTGCGGCAGGGCCTGGGCAGTCAGCACCTTGCCTTGCAGCAGTGTGCCGACCGGCAGTTGCGCGGTGTCGATGCGGGTGAGGGCGGCGACGCTGCTGGCGATGGCCTGCTGCACCGTGATGGCCAGGTTGCCCGCCGAGGGCTGCATGACCGCCAGGCTGGTGCCTTGGGGAAACGGCTGGGCGCTGGTGGCCTGTACCGTGGTCTGGCGGCCGCTGTCGAGCGTCACCTTGAGCAGCAGCTCAAAGGTCTGGTCCGCCTGCTTGAGCGACAGCACCTCGGCCCGGGCGCTCTGCCCGGCGGCGATCAGCCCGTCCACCGGCGTCAGCAGCTTGAGCAGCTCGCCGCTGATCACCGGGGGCCGGGCCGTCGCCGGAGGCGTTTGCGGCATCGGGAGAATGTTCATTTCGCCTGTCATACGCGGACACAACCTGAGGAAAATGCGCTCTTTGGAGTAAGGCACGGCATGTATAATGCCGCCCGTCTTTCGCTTCGTTCAAAAAACATTGCAATTGTTTGACGCAGCTCTCTAGATCAGGCCGTCATTGCATCTATGCTGCAACTCTTTAACGGCCGCGCCAGAGCCGACTTGAACCGTATAAGGCCCGTGAACCCTTGACCAGTCCTGTCCTGCAAACCGTTGCCCTCGCGTGCGAGCGAGACCTGCGGCTTCTGTTCGAAAATCTCGATTTGAGACTGGCCAGTGGCGATATGGTGCAGATCAGCGGTCCCAACGGCAGCGGCAAGACCAGCCTGTTGCGCCTGCTCGCCGGCCTGATGCAACCGACCGGCGGTCAGGTGCTGCTCAATGGCCGTCCGCTGGCCGAGCAACGCAGCGAACTGGCGCGCAACCTGCTGTGGATCGGCCATGCCGCCGGCATCAAGGACCTGCTCACGCCGGAAGAGAACCTGGCCTGGCTCTGCGCCCTGCATCGGCCCGCCCCCAAGGAGGCGATCTGGCAGGCCCTGGCGGCGGTCGGATTGCGCGGGTTCGAAGACGTTCCCTGCCATAACCTGTCCGCCGGCCAGCAGCGTCGCGTGGCGCTGGCGCGCCTGTACCTGGACAGCCCGCCTCTGTGGATCCTCGACGAACCCTTCACCGCCCTCGACAAGTCGGGCGTGGCGCAGCTCGAAGCGCACCTGGCCGAGCACTGCGGGCGCGGCGGCCTGGTGGTGCTGACCACCCACCACACGCTGGGCCGGACGCCGGCCGGCTACCGCGACATCGATCTGGGGAATTGGGCGGCATGAGTGTGTTCGGACTGCTGGTCGCCCGCGAATCCCGCCTGCTGTTCCGCCGCCCGGCGGAGCTGGCCAATCCGCTGATTTTCTTCGCCATCGTCATCGCGCTGTTCCCGCTGGCCGTCGGCCCGGAAACACAAGTGTTGCAAAACCTGTCCCCGGGGTTAGTCTGGGTGGCGGCGCTGTTGTCGGTTCTGCTCTCGCTGGACGGGCTTTTCCGCAGCGATTTCGAGGACGGCTCCCTGGAACAGTGGGTCCTTTCGCCGCACCCCCTGCCTCTTCTGGTACTGGCCAAGGTGCTGGCACACTGGCTGTTCTCGGGGCTGGCACTGGTTTTGCTCTCTCCCTTGCTGGCATTGATGCTCGGCCTGCCGACCGCCTGTCTGCCGGTGCTGCTGTTTTCGCTGCTGCTGGGAACGCCGGTGCTGAGCCTGCTCGGTGCGGTGGGCGCGGCGCTGACGGTGGGGTTGAAGCGGGGCGGGCTGCTGCTGGCGCTGCTGATCCTGCCGTTGTACATCCCGGTGCTGATCCTGGGCAGCGGCGCCTTGCAGGCGGCGCTGCAGGGCATGCCGGCGACCGGTTATCTCCTGTGGCTCGGCAGCCTGGCCGCCCTGGCGATCACCCTGACACCCTTTGCAATAGCGGCTGGCCTGAAGATCAGCGTCGGCGAATAATGATGAGGTCTGATCAATATTTGATCAGCAAAGACCCAGGCCCTTCACAGCGAAGGGCACCCGTGATGGAAACAGTATGAACTGGACCTGGTTTCACAAGCTCGGCTCGCCCAAGTGGTTTTACGGCATCAGCAGCAGAATGCTGCCGTGGCTCGGCATTTCGGCGGTGCTGCTGATCGCCGTCGGCGTCGTCTGGGGGCTGGCCTTCGCGCCGCCGGACTATCAGCAAGGCAACAGCTTTCGCATCATCTACATCCACGTGCCCACCGCGATGCTCGCTCAGTCGATCTACGTGATGCTGGCGGTGTGCGGGGTGGTGGGGCTGGTCTGGAAGATGAAGCTGGCCGATGTCGCGCTGCAATGCGCCGCGCCCGTCGGCGCCTGGATGACCGCCGTGGCGCTGGTCACCGGAGCGATCTGGGGCAAGCCGACCTGGGGTTCGTGGTGGGTCTGGGACGCGCGCCTGACCTCCATGCTGATCCTGTTGTTCCTCTATTTCGGCGTGATCGCCCTGGGCAACGCCATCAGCAACCGCGACAGCGCCGCCAAGGCCTGCGCGGTGCTGGCCATCGTCGGCGTGATCAACATCCCGATCATCAAGTACTCGGTGGAGTGGTGGAACACCCTGCACCAGGGCGCGACCTTCACCCTCACCGAAAAGCCGGCGATGCCGGTCGAGATGTGGCTGCCGCTGCTGCTGACGGCACTGGGCTTCTATTGCTTCTTCGGCGCGGTGCTGCTCATGCGCATGCGCCTTGAGGTGCTCAAGCGCGAGGCCCGCGCCAGTTGGGTCAAAGAAGAAGTGCAGCACAGCCTGGAGGCCGCCCGATGAGTTTCGCGTCATTCGGCGATTTCCTCGCCATGGGCCATCACGGCCTGTATGTCTGGTCGGCCTACGGCATCTGCCTGGCGGTGCTGGCCCTCAACGTCGCGGCGCCGATCCTGGCCCGCAAGCGGTATCTGCAACAGGAGGCGCGTCGTCTGCGCCGGGAGAACGGCAAGTGAATCCGCTGCGCAAGAAACGTCTGATCATCATCCTGGCGATCCTGGTCGGGGTCGGCGCCGCCGTCGGCCTGGCCCTGAGCGCCCTGCAGCAGAACATCAACCTGTTCTACACCCCGACCCAGATCGCCAACGGCGAAGCGCCGCACGACACGCGCATCCGCGCCGGCGGCATGGTCGAGCAGGGCTCGCTGCAACGTTCCCCGGATTCCCTGGACGTCCGCTTCGTCGTCACCGACTTCAACAAGTCCGTGACCATCACCTACCGCGGCATCCTGCCGGATCTGTTCCGCGAAGGGCAGGGCATCGTCGCCCTCGGCAAGCTCAACGCCGACGGCGTGGTGGTGGCCGATGAGGTGCTGGCCAAGCACGACGAGAAGTACATGCCGCCGGAAGTGACCAAGGCCCTGAAAGACAGCGGCCAGTCGGTGCCGGCACCGGCGAAGGAGGGCTGAACCATGACGTCCGCGATCTTCATACCCGAACTCGGCCACCTGGCCATGATCCTCGCGCTGTGCCTGGCGCTGGTGCAGGCGGTGGTGCCGCTGCTCGGCGCCTGGCGCGGCGACCGCCTGTGGATGGGCCTGGCCCAGCCGGCGGCGTGGGGGCAGTTCGCCTTCCTGGTGTTCGCCTTCGGCTGCCTGACCTACGCGTTCATGACCGACGACTTCTCCGTGGCCTACGTCGCGATGAACTCCAACAGCGCCTTGCCGTGGTACTACAAGTTCAGCGCCGTGTGGGGCGCCCACGAAGGCTCGCTGCTGTTGTGGGCGCTGATCCTCGGCGGCTGGACCTTCGCGGTGTCGGTGTTCTCCCGGCAGTTGCCGCAGGTCATGCTGGCCCGCGTGCTGGCGGTGATGGGCATGATCAGCACAGGCTTCCTGCTGTTCCTGATCATCACCTCCAACCCGTTCTCGCGGATCCTGCCGCAGGTGCCGGCCGACGGCCGCGACCTCAACCCGCTGCTGCAGGACATCGGCCTGATCGTTCACCCGCCGATGCTCTACATGGGCTATGTCGGCTTCTCGGTGGCCTTCGCCTTCGCCATCGCCGCGCTGCTCGGCGGCCGGCTCGATGCGGCGTGGGCGCGCTGGTCGCGGCCGTGGACCATCGTCGCCTGGGCGTTCCTGGGCATCGGCATCACCCTCGGCTCGTGGTGGGCCTACTACGAGCTCGGCTGGGGCGGCTGGTGGTTCTGGGATCCGGTGGAAAACGCCTCGTTCATGCCGTGGCTGGTGGGCACGGCCCTGATCCACTCGCTGGCCGTCACCGAAAAGCGCGGCGTGTTCAAGAGCTGGACGGTGCTGCTGGCCATCGCCGCATTCTCCTTGAGCCTGCTCGGCACCTTCCTCGTGCGTTCCGGCGTGCTGACCTCGGTGCACGCGTTCGCTTCGGATCCGGAGCGCGGCGTGTTCATCCTGATGTTCCTGCTGTTCGTGGTCGGCGGCTCGCTGACGCTGTTCGCGCTGCGGGCGCCAGTGGTCAAGAGCCAGGTCGGCTTCAACCTGTGGTCGCGCGAAACCCTGCTGCTGGGCAACAACCTGATCCTGGTCGTGACGGCCTCGATGATTCTGCTCGGCACCCTGTATCCGTTGGTGCTCGATGCGTTGAGCGGCGCCAAGCTGTCGGTCGGGCCGCCGTACTTCAACGCGCTGTTCATCCCGCTGATGGCGTTGCTGATGGTGGTGATGGCGGTCGGGGTGATCGTGCGCTGGAAGGACACGCCGGTGAAATGGCTGGCGGGCATGCTGGCCCCGGTGCTGCTGGGCAGCGTCGGCCTGGCGGTGGTGGCCGGCGTGGCCTACGGCGATTTCAATTGGGCGGTGCTGGCCACGTTCCTGCTGGCCGCCTGGGTGCTGCTGGCCAGCGTGCGCGACATTGTCGACAAGACCCGCCACAAGGGCCTGATCAAGGGCTTGCCGAGCCTGACCCGCAGCTATTGGGGCATGCACCTGGCGCACGTGGGCATCGCCGTCTGCGCCCTGGGCGTGGTGCTGTCGAGCCAGAACAGCGCCGAGCGCGACCTGCGCCTGGAACCGGGCGAGTCGATGGAGCTGGCCGGTTACCGGTTCGTCTTCGAAGGCGCCAAGCACTTCGAGGGGCCGAACTTCACGTCCGACAAGGGCACTGTCCGCGTCCTGCGCGACGGCAAGGAAGTCAGCGTGCTGCATCCTGAGAAACGTCTGTACACCGTGCAGAGTTCGATGATGACCGAAGCGGGGATCGACGCCGGTTTCACCCGTGACCTCTATGTCGCCCTGGGCGAGCCGCTGGGCGACGGCGCCTGGGCGGTGCGGGTGCACGTCAAGCCGTTCGTGCGCTGGATCTGGTTCGGCGGGTTGCTGACCGGTCTGGGCGGCGTGCTCGCGGCGCTGGACCGGCGCTACCGGGTCAAAGTCAAAAGCCGGGTGCGTGAAGCGCTGGGCATGGAAGGAGCCGCTGCATGAGACGTTGGTTGATGCTGGTGCCCCTGGCGGTGTTCCTGCTGGTGGCCGTTTTCCTTTACCGCGGCCTGTACCTGGATCCTGCGGAACTGCCGTCGGCGATGATCGGCAAGCCGTTTCCGGAGTTCTCCCTGCCGGCGGTGCAGGGCGACAAGACCCTGACCCGCGCCGACATCCTCGGCAAGCCGGCCCTGGTGAACGTCTGGGGCACGTGGTGCATTTCCTGCCGGGTCGAGCACCCGGTGCTGAACAAACTGGCTGAGCGCGGCGTGGTGATCTACGGCATCAACTACAAGGACACCAACGCCGACGCCCTGAAATGGCTGGCCGAGTTCCACAATCCGTACCGCCTCGACATCCGCGACGACGAAGGCTCCCTGGGCCTGAACCTCGGTGTGTACGGTGCCCCCGAAACCTTCTTCATCGACGCCAAGGGGATCATCCGCGACAAGTTCGTGGGGGTGATCGACGAGCAGGTCTGGCGGGAAAAACTGGCGGCCAAGTACCAGGCGCTGGTCGACGAGGCCACGCCATGAAGCGCTGGATCGCCGCCGCTGTCCTGGGCCTGAGCCTGGCCGGCGTGGCCCATGCGGCCATCGACACCTACCAGTTCGCCAAGGACGCGGATCGCGAGCGCTTTCGCGAACTGACCAAGGAACTGCGTTGCCCCAAGTGCCAGAACCAGGACATCGCCGACTCCAACGCGCCGATCGCCGCCGACCTGCGCAAGGAGATCTTCCGCATGCTTGGCGAGGGCAAGGACAATCAGCAGATCATCGACTTCATGGTCGACCGCTACGGTGATTTCGTCCGCTACAAGCCGGCGCTCAACGCCAAGACCGCGTTGCTGTGGTTCGGCCCTGCCGGGCTGCTGCTCGGCGGCCTGGCGGTGATCGCCGTGATCGTGCGCCGCCGTCGCGGGCAACGCGCCGAGACGCCGTCCTCGCTGTCCGCCGAAGAGCGCCAGCGCCTCGACCAACTGTTGGATAAAAACCAAGAATGATTGATTTCTGGCTCGCCGCAGGGCTGTTGCTTCTGGTCGCCCTGAGTTTTCTGCTGATTCCCGTGCTGCGCGGCCGCCGTGCCCAGCGCGAGGAAGACCGCACCGCCCTGAACGTCGCGCTGTACCAGGAACGCGTGGCCGAGCTGCAGGCGCAGCAGGCCGAAGGCGTGCTCGACGCCGCGCAGATGGACAGCGGCCGCGCCGAGGCGGCCCGTGAGCTGCTGGCCGACACCGAAGGCGTGGCGCCGGCGCGGGTTTCCCGTCTGGGCAAGCCGTTGCCGCTACTGGCGGCCGTACTGGTGCCGGTGCTGGGCCTGGGGCTGTACCTGCATTTCGGCGCCAGCGACAAGGTCGAGCTGACCCGGGAGTTCGCCCAGGCGCCGCAGTCGATGGAAGAGATGACCCGGCGCCTTGAGCGCACGGTGGCGGCGCAACCGGACTCGGCCGAAGGCCTGTACTTCCTCGGCCGCACCTACATGGCCCAGGACCGGCCGGCGGACGCGGCGAAGATGTTCGAGCGCACCGTCAACCTGGCCGGGCGTCAGCCGGAGCTACTGGGCCAATGGGCCCAGGCGCAGTATTTCGCCGACGGCAAGAAATGGTCGGACAAGGTCAAGGCCCTGACCGACGAGGCGCTGAAGGCCGATCCGAAGGAAGTCACCAGCCTCGGCCTGCTGGGCATCGCTGCCTTCGAAGGCGAGCGCTACCAGGAAGCCATCGATTACTGGAACCGTCTGCTGGCGCAACTGCCGCCCCAAGACAAGTCCCGCGAAGCCCTGCAGGGCGGCATCGACCGCGCCACCGAGAAACTGGTGGCCAGCGGCGGCAAGGTCGCCCAGGCACCGGCGCCGAAGGCGGCTGCGCGGCTCAAGGTCAGCGTGGCCCTGGCCAGCGAGCTCAAGGGCAAGGTGCAGCCGGGCGACAGCGTGTTCATCTTCGCCCGCGCCACTTCGGGCCCTCCGGCGCCGTTGGCGGCCAAGCGCCTGACCGTCGCGGACCTGCCGGTGACCGTCGAGCTGGGCGATGCCGACGCGATGATGCCGCAGTTGAAACTGTCGAACTTCCCTGAAGTCCAACTGGTTGCGCGCGTTTCCCGTGCCGGTCAACCGACGGCGGGAGAGTGGGTCGGCCGCAGCCAGCCATTGGCGAGCAGCACCACCGCGCCGCAGACACTGACCATCGACAGCCCGGACAAATAGGCCGGACAACCTCAGGAACGCACCGCCATGAACGCCCTCGCCCGAATCACCATCATCACGTTGGCCATAGGGCTCAGCGCCTGTGCGGTGCAGCAACCTGAACCGACCCGGCTGCCGCCGATCCCGCCGTCGCAACCGGGCCCGAAACCGTCGACGCCGGCGACACCGGCCAAGCCGGGCCTTCCCGCGAAGCCTTCGAAACCGGTGCCGCGCACCTCCGCCAGCTTCGCCCCGCCGCCGGGCGGCAACAGCCACTGGGATCAGAAGCTGGGCGTGTATGTCCTCGACGACCAGCCCGACACCTTCTACCGCCAGCGTACCTACTACCGCTGGAACAACGGCTGGAGCCGCTCGATCAGCCCCAACGGCCCGTGGGAAGAGACCAACATCCACGGCGTGCCGGCGGGGCTGGGCAAACAGTACGGGCAATGAACGAAAAACGGCGATCCTTGGATCGCCGTTTTGCTGTCTGGCGTTGTGCGCGCGCTTTCAGAGCAACGCCCGAAACCCGTTGAGTGCCCCTACCGATCGGGCCAGGCCTTGCCGTTGCAGCAGACTCAGAAACGGTTCGACCTCCATCGGCGGTGTCTTCAGTTGCTGGCGCTGACGTTGGGCGGCTCTGACGACGGCTGACGAATCCAGATGGAACAGGTTCTCGACGAATTCATCCGGGTGTTGCGCCTCGATGCCGAAGCCGGCGAGGTGCGTTTCAGGAAAGTCCTTGAGGTTGAACGTCACGATCACGCCGGCGCCGCAGCGTATGGCGGCCGCCAGCACATGACGGTCATCCCGGTCGGGCAGCGACAGTCCGGTGACGAGATCCTCGTAGCCGTCGACACAGGCGTCGGGAACCGCACGATCCATCAGTTCCGATGTGCGATCCAGTTGTTCCATGCTCAGGTCGGTGCGGTTCTTCAGCAGGTTGCGTTTCCATTCGCGGTGAATCTCCTTGGTCCATTTCGCCCGAAAAAGCCCGGAGAGGGCGAGCCACATCAGGAAGTCCCTCAAGGGGGCCGGGTACAAAACACATGCATCGTATACAGCGGTGAAAGAGGAGTGCCTCACTCGTATCCTGTCCTTAACGCCTGTGCCTGCTCCGCGAGAAGCGCCATTGCCTGCTCGCTGGCGGTTTCGCGCCGGGTCTTATAGTCCATCAGATCGGCAAAGCGCACACGTCGGTGCTTGCCGGTTTTGTGGTAGGACAACTCACCGCTTTCCAGCAGCTTTATGAGGTGCGGGCGTGAGACGTTGAGCAGATCGGCGGCTTCCTGCGTGGTCAGTTCGGCGTGCACGGGCACGACCTTCACGGCGTTGCCTTCGGCCAGTGCCGCGAGAATGTCGGCCAGCAAGCGCAATGCCGAGGTGGGCAGTTCGACCCGGTGCGCTTCGTTGCGCTCATCGAAGATCTGGATGTGCTGGGTTTCGTGCCGGGTGGCCAGGTAAGCCGACAGGGCACGCTGGCCCTCCATGGCAGCCCGGACTTCGCGTTCGGCGGGGAGATTGATGGAGGGATGAACGATCGTGGACATAGTACTGTTCCAGCATTCTGGGAGATGGATGCCGGAACGTTATTCGAATTAATCGAAAATCGCAATAAACGAAACGTGAAGGTTTCAGCCCTCCGCCGTCAGCGTTTTCTGCACATGGTCAACGAATGCCCGCGCCTTGGCGCTGGCCATTCGGCCTGTCGGGAAGACCGCCCAGAGATCCTGGGGCGGCAGCGTCCAGTCCTGCAGGACCTCCACCACCGCGCCGCTGGCCAGTTCCGGCTCGAACATCCACCAGGAGGCGACGCTCAAGCCCTGATCGGCGAGGACGGCCGCGCGCAAGCCTTCGGCGGCGCTGACCCGCAGGCGTCCGCTCAGGGTGGCGGTCTGCTCTTCGCTGCCCTTTGAAAACGTCCAGGTCGCGCCGCCGCTGCGGTTGTACACGGTGGCCTGGTGCTGCGACAGATCGGCGGGGCAAGTGGGGATGCCGTGTCGGGCAAAGTAGGTCGGGGTTCCCAGCACGACCCGGCGGCAGGAGGCGATCCTGCGTGCCGTCAGGCCGGAGTCGACGAGGTTGCCCATGCGCAGGGCGACGTCGATGCCTTCTTCCATGAGGTTGATGTTGCGGTCGTCCAGCATCAGGTCGACGCTCAACTGCGGGTGCTGGTCGAGAAACATCCCCAGGCGCGGCACCACGTTCATCCGGCCGAACGTCACGGCGGCGCTGACCCGCAGGTTGCCGCTCAGGCCGCTGGCGCTGCCCCGGGCGGCGTTGTCGGCTTCGTCGGCCTCTTCCAGGGTGCGCTTGGCCCGCTCGAAATACGCCAATCCGGCCTCGGTGGGCGTCAGGCCCCGGGTCGAGCGCAGCAGCAGGCGCACGGCAAGCCGCGCCTCAAGCTGGGCGATGGTTTTCGACACGGCGGGCTGGCCGATGTCCAGGCGCCTGGCCGCCGCGGAAAACGACCCGGTTTCCACGACGCAGACGAAGGTTTCCATAGCGGCGAGACGGTCCATCCGATTTTCCCTGCAGGATCGGTATTGATAGGTCGGCAGAAGGTGCCGAGTGTAATCCGGCGTGGCCGCTTGATCACATGTTGCAAAACAACCGAGCGTCGTGGCGGCCAATCCTGTGCTTGAGTAAACATAACTCTGGAGTTATTTTTTATGGGCCGAGCCAAGGAGGCGGTGGGTGCAGAGCAGGCTATTGATCAAGGAGCTGGAGGACGCAGGGTGGGTATTGGATCGTGTCACCGGCAGTCATCACATTTTTACTCATCGCTACAGTCCGTACTCGATTCCCGTCCCGCATCCGAAGAAGGATTTGCCGCTTGGGACGGTCAAGAGCATCAGGCGGCGTGCGGGGCTGTTGAACCCGTCAGCCGGTCAAACAGGAGATCCGTAATGCAATACCCGATCTGCATCGAATGGGGCGACGAAAACACGGCCATCGGCATTCAGATCCCGGATATCCCGGGTGCGGTCACGGCCGGGGACACGTTCGAGGATGCCTACAAGGCGGCTGTTGAGGTTGCGCATCTCATGCTGCAGGAAATGGCGACGGGCGGAGAGTCTGTTCCCATGCCGACCTCGGCGGCCGCCCACCGCAGCAACCCGGAGTTCGCGGGAATGGGCTGGGGCATGCTGGAACTGGATGTTTCGCCTTACATGGGCAAGACCGAAAAGGTCAACGTGACGCTGCCCGGTTATGTGATCCAGCGAATCGACCGGTATGTGCGCGAGCACAACATCAAGAGCCGTTCTTCGTTTCTGGCGGATGCGGCCATGGAGAAGCTGGTTCGCTATTGACTGCCCGGCTGTGCCCTGACTCTAGCCATCGTCAGCAGGCTGGCTCTCGCCCAGGATTCGTTCGTTGCGCAAATTCTGGGTGGGAGCCGCGATACGGCTTCCTCGCGAAGCGCCTGGCGCTTACGCCGTCGCCAACGCCGGCCTCTTCGCCACACTCAGGAACCGCACCAGCGCCAGCAGCGGAAACGCGCTGCCCACGATCACGATCCACAGCCAGCCGCCATGCTCGTACACCGTGCTGGCCACCGACGAGCCGAAGGCGCCGCCGATGAAGATGCTGGTCATGTACAGCGCGTTGAGGCGGCCGCGGCTTTTGGCGTCCAGGGTGTACACCGCGCGCTGGCCGAGCACCATGTTCATCTGCACGCAGAAGTCGAGCACCACGCCGGTGACCGCCAGGCCGATCACGCTGTAGGCCGGGTGGATGAAGGCCGGCAGGAAGCTCAAGGCGGCGAACAGCATGGCCAGCAGCGAGGCGATGCGGGTGTGGCCGGCGTCGGCCAGGCGGCCGCTGATGGGGGCGGCGACGGCGCCGATGGCCCCGACCAGGGCGAAGATCGCGATCTGGCTCTGGGACAGGCCATGATTGCGCGCAAGCTCCAGCGGCACGGCGGTCCAGAACAGGCTGAAGGCGGCGAACATGCAGCCTTGGTAGAACGCACGCTGGCGCAGCACCGGTTGCTGGCGCAGCAGCGTCCACAGCGAGCCGATCAACTGGCCGTAGGAGGCGCTGTGATCCGGCTGGCGCTTGGGCACGGTGAGGGCGAGGACGACGCTGATCGCCGCCATCAGCGCCGCGGCGATCATGAACATCGCGCGCCAGCCGAAGTGGTCGGCCACCACGCTCGACACGGGACGCGCCAGCAGGATGCCCAGCAGCAGGCCGCCCATGATTCCGCCGACGACCCGGCCACGGGATTCCTCCGGCGTCAGGTGCGCGGCCAGCGGGATGAGGATCTGCACCGACACCGAGCTGAAGCCCACCAGCAGCGAAACCAGCAAAAACACGTTGGGCTGCTCGGTGAACGCCGCGCCGAGCAGACTGGCGATGGCCACCACGGTGGTGGCGATCATCAAGCGGCGGTTCTCCAACAGGTCGCCCAGCGGCACCAGGAAGAACAGGCCCAGCGCGTAACCGATCTGGGTCAGCGAGACGATGAAGCTGGCCAGGGTGTCGGTCAGGCCGATGTCCGGTGCGATCAGGCCGATGATCGGCTGGGCGTAGTAGATGTTGGCAACGATGGCGCCGCAGCAGAAAGCGAACAGCAGCACCATGCCTCGGGTCATTGCGTGAGTTGTGGCGGTCATGGGGTTCTCAGGTCCGGCAAATGGGAATGCGGTGAGGCTAAGGGACGCGGCGGGCCGGCGGTAGCGGGCCTGGATCGATATCAGTTATTCCGTTGCGGAATAGGTGGCGTCCCTGGGGATGTCGTCCATCGGCGAACCTTGCGTCCGACCGTTGAGGGCTGATGATACATTCACTTACATCTTGTTCGATAGCATGCTTATGTTGTCGGTGGGTTTTCGAGTTCATGAAGGGAGGATCGCGATGTTTCGACAGTGGATTCGCTGCGGCGCAGCCCTGGCCTTGATCGGCCTGTTCGGTGCCGGCGGCGCGCAGGCCGGCGAGGCGCCGGGCATGCGCATGGGTGTGCGCGGCGAGATCGCCGCCGTCAGCCCCGACACGCTGAGGGTGCACGTCAACAGCGGCGAGAACGTGGTGATCCAGTTGACCAAGGACACCCGGATCCGCGCCGTGACCCTGGCCAACATCGAGGACATCAAGCCCGGCAGCTACATCGGCTCGGCGGCCATTCCCCAGGAAGACGGCACGCTCAAGGCGCTGGAGGTGCATGTGTTTCCGCCGGAGTTGGCCGGCAGCGGCGACGGCCACCGGCCGTTCGACCTGGCCAAGGGCAGCAGCATGACCAACGGCAGCGTCGGCGACCTGGTGGTGAGCAACGGCCGGGTGCTGACCGTCAACTACAAGGGCGGCCAGCAGAAGATCCTGGTGCCGGAGGACGTGCCCATCGTCAACCTGCTGCCGGGCGACCGCAGCCTGCTCAAGGTCGGGGTGAAGATCGTCACCTTCGTGACCCAGAGCGCCGACGGCACGCTGACGGCGCAGTCGATCTCGGCGGGCAAGGACGGCGTGACCCCGCCGATGTGATCTCCAATGAAAAAGGCGACCGTTTGGTCGCCTTTTTCATTGCCGTCGGGGGCTTATTTGTTGGTGTAGATCTGATCGAAGATCCCGCCGTCGTTGAAGTGGGTTTTCTGCACGGTGCGCCAGTCGCCGAAGGTCTTCTCCACCGACAGGAAGTCGACTTTCGGGAAGCGGTCGGTGTACTTGGCCAGCACCGCCGGATCACGCGGACGCAGGTAGTTGGCGGCGGCGATCTCTTGGCCTTCCGGCGACCACAGGTACTTGAGGTAAGCCTCGGCGGCGGCGCGGGAGCCTTTCTTCTCGACCACCTTGTCGACCACCGACACCGGCGGCTCGGCTTCGGCGGAGACGCTCGGGTAGATGACCTCGAACTGGTCGCGGCCGAACTCGCGGGCGATCATTTCCGCCTCGTTCTCGAAGGTCACCAGCACGTCGCCGATCTGGTTGGTCATGAACGTGGTGGTGGCGGCGCGGCCGCCGGTGTCCAGCACGGGGGCCTGCTTGAACAGCTTGCCGACGAAGTCCTTGGCCTTGTTCTCGTCGCCGCCGTTCTTGAGCACATAACCCCAGGCCGAGAGGTAGGTGTAGCGACCGTTGCCCGAGGTCTTCGGGTTGGGCACGATCACCTGCACGCCGTCCTTGAGCAGGTCCGGCCAGTCTTTCAAGGCCTTCGGGTTGCCTTTGCGCACGATGAACACCGTGGCGGAGGTGAACGGCGCGCTGTTGTTCGGCAGGCGCGCGACCCAGTCGTTCGGCACCAGTTTGCCGTTGTCCGCCAGGGCGTTGATGTCGGTGGCCATGTTCATGGTGATGACGTCGGCCGGAAGGCCGTCGATGACCGAGCGCGCCTGTTTGCTCGAACCGCCGAACGACATCTGCACGGTGATGTTTTCGTTGTGCTCGGCCTGCCAGTGCTTCTGGAACGCGGTGTTGTAGTCCTTGTAGAAATCGCGCATCACGTCGTAGGAAACGTTCAGCAGGGTCGGTGCGGCCTGGGCGGCGCCAGTGAAGGCGAGGGCGGCGGCGAGAAGTGAGGCGCCAAAGAGTTTTTTCACTGCGCATTCCTTGTTCTGGGGTGTGTTCCGGCCGGGGGCGGGCCATTTGCCAGCGACTATAGCGGCCTGCGCATAGTCGCTTAAAGATTAAAAAGCTCTTTGCTTATTCCATTTTCTTGTACAACGCATTGCCGCAGCGGGAACAGAACGACGCTTCCTGTTCATGGTTGTCCTTGGCGCAGACCGGGCAGGCGTGACGCTTTTGCCCGCCGCGCATGGCGGTGGCCAGTTCCGCCGTGAAGATCCCGGTGGGCACGGCGATGATCGAGTAACCGGTGATCATCACCATCGACGAGATCACCTGGCCCAACGGGGTCTTGGGCACGATGTCGCCGTAACCCACGGTGGTCAGGGTCACGATAGCCCAATAGATGCTCTTGGGAATGCTGGTGAAGCCGCGCTCGGGGCCTTCGACCACATACATCAGGGTGCCGAACACGGTGACCAGGGTGCAGACCGTGAGCAGGAACACCAGGATCTTCTGCTTGCTGCCGCGCAGGGCGTCGAGCAAGTAATGCGCCTGACTCAGGTAGTTGCCCAGCTTGAGCACGCGGAAAATGCGCAGCATCCGGATCACCCGGATGATCAGCAGGTACTGCGCATCGGCGTAGTACAGCGCGAGGATGCCGGGCACTATCGCCAGCAGGTCCACCAGCCCGTAGAAGCTGAAGGCGTAGCGCAAGGGCCTGGGCGAGCAGTACAGGCGCAGCAGGTACTCGCCCAGGAAGATGACCGTGAAGCCCCACTCGATGTACGCAAGCAAGCTGGCGTAGTTCTGGTGGACGTCGTCGATGCTGTCCAGGATCACCACCACCAGGCTGGCGAAAATGATCAGGAGCAGGGTCTTGTCGAAACGGCGGCCGGCCACCGTGTCGGTCTGGAAAATGATCACGTAGAGGCGGTCGCGCCACGTGGCGTTGCTGTTCATTCAATGCGCTCGGGGAAAAGATCAGCGCAGCCTAGGTTGATTCTCCCCGTGAGCGCAAGGCGCGGCGTTCGCTTCGGTCGCACCGGTCAGGCGGGTGCCGGTGCGCAGTAGCCAGCAGGCGAGGATGAACGGCGCCGTGAGCGGCGCCAGCCCCAGCGCGCCGAACAGCGGCGGCGTCAGCAAGGCCAGGCCGATGCCCGCCAGCGGCAGCCACGGTTGCCGGCGCTGGGCGCTGAAGGCGAGGGCGGCCAGCACGGCGTTGTAGCCGCCCAGGCCGAGCAGGGCGGTCTGGCTGTCGTGCTGCAGCAGGCTGGCGCCCAGGCCGATGGCCGACGCCAGCAGGGCCCAACCGAACGCACGGCGGTCGGCGAGCAACAGGCCGGCGGCGATCAAGGCGCCGGCCAGCGGATGGTCGAGGAACATCACCTGGCCGAAGCCGTTGAGCGCCGCGCCGATCAGGTTGACGGCGTTCGTTTCGGGGGCGGGCGCAGGCGTCGCAGGTTCGGCGAAGGTCAAGGCGATCCAGCCCAGCATCACGAACGGTGCGGTGTAGGCGGGCAGGCATTGCTTGAGGCTCACGCGCTTGAGCCACTGCTGGGTGATCATCGCGCTCAGTCCGCCGGCCGCCAGGATCAGCGGCGGCAACATCGGCGACCAGGGAAAGTACAGGCTCAGCAGCAGGCCGATGAGCACGCCGTTGTAGCTGAACAGGCCGGCCTGGCGATCCGCCTTGGCGTAGTTGCGGCGCTGGGCGGTGAGCAGGCCGGCGACGGCGCCGAGCAGGGCGCCGGCGAACAGCACCGGCGCGGTCAGCAGGATCGCCAGGAGGCACAGCAACCCGCAGAGCGGATGGCGCTGGAGGAAGATCTGGCTGAAGCCGTTGAGCAAGGCCTCGGCCCAGTCGGGGCAGTGGGTGTTGAAATGGTTGGCAGGCATGGCAGTTCTGAAAGTCAGTGAAACCGGGTCGTCCTTGTCGCCGGCAGGCTGGCTCCCACACTGAATCTCTGTTCATTGTCGGTTCTGTGGGCGACACAAAACCGATGGGGGAGCGGGCCTGCCCGCGAAGAGGCCGGTGCAGTCGCTAGATCAACGTCTCGATCCGCAACGAGTTAGTCGATCCCGGTTGGCCAAACGGCACACCGGCGGTGATCAGCAGCGTATCGCCCCGTTCGGCCATGCCTTGAGCCTGGGCGATCTCCAGGGCGGTGGAGCAGACCTCGTCGACCTGGCGCAGCCGGTCGTTGACCACCGAATGGATGCCCCACGCGACGCTCAGGCGCCGGGCGGTCTGCAGGTTCGGCGTCAGGTTGAGGATCGGCGCCTTCGGCCGTTCCCGTGCCGCACGCAGGCTGGAGGCGCCGGATTCGCTGTAGTTGACCAGCACCGCCACCGGCAGCACGTTGCTGATGCGGCGGATGGCGCAACTGATCGCGTCGGACACGGTGGCCTCGGCCTTCGGCCGGCTGACGTCGAGCTGGGTCTGGTAGTCCGGACCGTTCTCCACCTGGCGGATGATCTTGCTCATCATCTGCACGGCTTCGAGCGGGTATTCGCCGGAGGCGGTCTCCGCCGACAGCATCACCGCATCGGCGCCTTCGGCCACGGCGTTGGCCACGTCGGTGACTTCGGCGCGGGTCGGCGCCGGCGAGAAACGCATCGATTCGAGCATCTGCGTGGCCACCACCACCGGTTTGCCGAGCTGGCGGCAGGTGCCGATGATGTTCTTCTGGATCTGCGGCACGCTCTCGGCCGGCACTTCCACGCCCAGGTCGCCGCGGGCCACCATGATCGCGTCGCTCAGCTCGGCGATTTCCCGCAGTTGCTGCACCGCCGAGGGTTTTTCGATCTTCGCCATCAGGAACGCCTTGTCGCCGATCAGCGCCCGGGCTTCGCGGATGTCTTCGGGGCGCTGCACGAACGACAGCGCCACCCAGTCCACGCCCAGTTCCAGGCCGAAGCTCAGGTCGCGGCGGTCCTTGGCCGTCAGCGGGCTGAGGTCGAGCACTGCCTGCGGCACGTTCACCCCTTTGCGGTCCGACAGCTCGCCGCCGTTGAGCACGGTGGTGTCGATGGCGTCGGAGTACTTGGTCACCACGCGCAGGCGCAGCTTGCCGTCATCGAGCAGCAGATCCATGCCCGCTTCCAGCGCGGCGATGATTTCCGGATGGGGCAGGTTGACCCGGCGCTGGTCGCCCGGGGTGGCGTCCAGGTCCAACCGGAACGCCTGGCCGCGGTGCAGCTGCACCTTGCCCTCGGCGAACTTGCCGACCCGCAGCTTCGGGCCTTGCAGATCCATCAGGATGCCCAGCGGGTAGTTGAGCTGGCGCTCGACCTCGCGGATCCACTGGTAGCGCTTGGCGTGGTCGGCGTGGTCGCCGTGGCTGAAGTTGAGGCGGAAGATGTTGACGCCGGCCTCCACCAATTCGCGGATGTCGTCGATGCCGTCGACGGCAGGGCCCAGGGTGGCGAGGATTTTGACTTTTTTGTCAGGCGTCATGTTTAGGGCTCTCGAGGATCAGGATGGCGCGGAAGTCGTTGACGTTGGTGCGGGTCGGTTCGGTGACGATCAGCGCATCGAGCGCCTCGAAGTAGCCGTAGCCATTGTTGTCGTCCAGCTCGTCGCTGGCGCTCAGGCCCAGGGCCGCGGCGCGGGCGTAGCTGTCCGGGGTCATGAGGGCGCCGGCGTTGTCTTCCGAACCGTCGATGCCGTCGGTGTCGCCGGCCAGCGCGTAGACGCCGGGCTGGCCCTTGAGGCTGTCGGTCAGGCTCAGCAGGAACTCGGCGTTGCGCCCGCCGCGGCCGTTGCCGCGCACGGTGACGGTGGTCTCGCCGCCGGAGAGGATCACGCAAGGCGCCGCCAGCGGCTGGCCGTGCTGGATGATCTGGCGGGCGATGCCGGCGTGGACTTTCGCCACCTCGCGGGATTCGCCTTCCAGGTCGCCGAGGATCAGCGGGCTGAAGCCGGCCTGCCGGCATTTCACCGCCGCCGCTTCCAGCGACTGCTGCGGGCGGGCGATCAGTCGGAAATGGCTGCGGGCCAGGCTCGGGTCGCCGGGTTTGACCGTTTCCGACTCGGGGCTCTGCAGCCAGGTGCGCACCGAGGCCGGCACTTCGATGCCGTAGCGCTTGAGGATGGCCAGGGCTTCGGCGGACGTGCTCGGGTCGGCCACGGTGGGGCCGGAGGCGATCACGGTGGCGAGGTCGCCGGGCACGTCGGAAATCGCATAGGTGTAGACGGTGGCCGGCCAGCAAGCCTTGCCGAGGCGGCCGCCCTTGATCGCCGAGAGGTGCTTGCGCACGCAGTTCATCTCGCCGATGGTGGCGCCGGACTTGAGCAAGGCCTTGTTGATCGACTGCTTGTCGGCCAGGGTAATGCCTTCGGCGGGCAGGGCGAGCAGCGCGGAGCCGCCGCCGGACAGCAGGAAGATCACCCGGTCGGCCTCGGTCAGGTCGCTGACCAGGGCCAGCACGCGCTGGGCCACGGCCAGGCCGGCGGCGTCCGGCACCGGGTGCGCGGCTTCGACCACCTCGATTTTTTCGCACGGGGCGCCGTGGCCGTAGCGGGTCACCACCAGGCCCGAGACCTCGCCCTGCCAGCAGCGCTCGACCACCTGGGCCATGGCGGCCGCAGCCTTGCCGGCGCCGATGACGATCACGCGGCCGGTGCGGTCGGCGGGCAGGTGCGCTTCGAGTACGTGTTGCGGATGGGCCGCGTCGATGGCTGTGGCAAACAGCTCGCGCAGCAGTTGTTGCGGATCGACCGACATGACGGGCTCCCGGAATTCTTGTTATTGGACAGAGCGACGCGCATCCCTGTGGGAGCTGGCTTGCCGGCGATTCAGGCGCAGCGGTCGGTCAGACACACCGCGCCGACTCCATCGCCAGCAGGCTGGCTCCCACCGGTTCAGGCAGGGATCACTGCTTGTCGCGGATCGAGAAGTTGGCCATGTGCTCCAGGCCCTTGATCAGCGCCGAGTGGTCCCAGTTGCTGCCGCCGATGGCCGCGCAGGTGCTGAACACTTGCTGGGCGTTGGCGGTGTTCGGCAGGTTGATCGACAGCTCCTTGGCGCCTTGCAGGGCCAGGTTCAGGTCCTTCTGGTGCAGGCTGATGCGGAAGCCCGGGTCGAAGGTGCCCTTGATCATGCGCTCGCCGTGGACTTCGAGGATCTTGGAGGAGGCGAAGCCGCCCATCAGCGCTTCGCGCACCTTGGCCGGGTCGGCGCCGTTCTTGGAGGCGAACAGCAAGGCTTCGGCCACGGCCTGGATGTTCAGGGCCACGATGATCTGGTTGGCGACCTTGGCGGTCTGGCCGTCGCCGTTGCCGCCGACCAAGGTGATGTTCTTGCCCATGGCCTGGAACAGCGGCAGCGCGCGCTCGAACGCATCGGCCTCGCCGCCGACCATGATGCTCAGGGTCGCGGCCTTGGCGCCGACCTCACCGCCGGACACCGGTGCGTCGAGGTACTGCGCGCCTTTCTCGTTGACCTTGGCGGCGAAGGCCTTGGTGGCGGTCGGCGAGATCGAGCTCATGTCGATGACCACCTTGCCTTTGCCGATGCCGGCCGCGACGCCGTCGGCGCGGAAGAGAACGTCTTCGACCTGCGGGGTGTCCGGCACCATGACGATGATGAATTCGGCTTCCTGGGCCACTTCCTTCGGGTTGGCCAGGGCGACGGCGCCGGCGGCCACCAGGTCGGCGGGGGCGGCGTCGTGGTGCGCCGACAGGAACAGGCTGTGACCGGCTTTCTGCAGGTTCGCCGCCATTGGGTGGCCCATGATGCCGGTGCCGATGAATCCGATTTTAGCCATGAGAAAATCCTCTTGTTGTTCTGATGCTGCAAGGCAGCCTTAGGGACGCAGCCGATTCAGTGTGGGAGCTGGCTTGCCAGCGATGGCGGTGGATCAGGCAACCTGTTTGTCGTGTGTGCTGCCGCCATCGCGGGCAAGCCCGCTCCCACAGGGTTTTGTGGGGTTCGCTCAAATAGCGTTGTGGGTCTTGAGCCAGCCCAGGCCCGCTTCCGTGGTGGTCAGCGGCTTGTACTCGCAACCGACCCAGCCCTGGTAGCCGATGCGGTCCAGGTGTTCGAACAGGAAGCGGTAGTTGATCTCGCCGGTGCCTGGCTCGTGACGGCCGGGGTTGTCCGCCAGCTGAACATGGTTGATCTCGTCCAGGTGCGATTGCAGGGTGCGGGCCAGGTCACCTTCCATGATCTGCATGTGGTAGATGTCGTACTGCAGGAACAGGTTCGCGCTGCCGACCTGCTCGCGGACCGACAGGGCCTGCGCGGTGTTGTTCAGGTAGAAGCCGGGGATGTCGCGGGTGTTGATCGCCTCCATCACCAGCTTGATGCCCGCCGCCTGCAGCTTGTCGGCCGCGTACTTGAGGTTGGCGACGAAGGTCTTTTCCACGGTGGCGTCGTCCACGCTCTGCGGGCGGATGCCGGCCAGGCAGTTGACCTGGGTGTTGCCCAGCACCTGGGCGTAGGCGATGGCCAGGTCGACCCCGGCGCGGAACTCTTCGACCCGGTCCGGCAGGCACGCGATGCCGCGCTCGCCCTTGGCCCAGTCGCCGGCCGGCAGGTTGAACAGCACTTGGGTCAGACCGTTGGCGTCGAGCTTGGCCTTGATCTCGGCCGAGCTGAAATCATAGGGGAACAGGTATTCGACACCGCTGAAGCCGGCCTTGGCGGCGGCGTCGAAACGGGCGAGGAAATCCTGTTCGGTGAACAGCATGGACAGGTTGGCTGCGAAACGCGGCATGGTGGTCTCCCTTAAGTATGTGCAGGTCCCCTGTGGGAGCCAGCCTGCTGGCGACAGCGATGGCCCGGACAACATCCCTGTCGGATGTGCCGGCCTCATCGCGAGCAGGCTCGCTCCTACCGGGAAAGCGGTCAGCCGTTAATCGAGCAGCGAGATCGCCGTCGGTGCGTCGTTGCCGACCAGCGCCAGGTCTTCGAATTCGTTGACGGCGTTGATCTCGGTGCCCATGGAGATGTTGGTCACACGCTCCAGGATGATCTCGACGATCACCGGCACCTTGAACTCTTCGATCAACTGTTCGGCCTGGCGCAGGGCCGGGGCGATGCCGGCCGGTTCGAACACGCGCAGGGCCTTGCAGCCGAGGCCTTCGGCGACCGCGACGTGGTCGACGCCGTAACCGTTGAGCTCCGGCGCGTTCAGGTTATCGAAGGACAGCTGCACGCAATAGTCCATATCGAACCCGCGCTGGGCCTGACGGATCAGCCCCAGGTACGAGTTGTTCACCACGACGTGGATGTAAGGCAGTTTGAACTGAGCGCCGACCGCCAGCTCCTCGATCATGAACTGGAAGTCATAGTCCCCCGACAGGGCCACGACTTTGCGGTTCGGATCGGCCTTCACCACGCCCAGCGCCGCCGGGATGGTCCAGCCCAACGGGCCGGCCTGGCCGCAGTTGATCCAGTGACGCGGCTTGTAGACGTGCAGGAACTGCGCGCCGGCGATCTGCGACAGGCCGATTGTGCTGACGTAGCAGGTGTCTTTGCCGAACACCTGGTTCATTTCTTCGTACACGCGCTGCGGCTTGACCGGCACGTTGTCGAAGTGGGTCTTGCGCTGCAGGCTGGCCTTGCGCTGCTGGCAATCTTGCAGCCAGGCGCTGCGGTTCTTCAGCTTGCCGGCGGCTTGCCACTCGCGGGCGACTTCGATGAACACGGTCAGCGCGCTGGCGGCGTCGGAGACGATGCCCAGGTCCGGGGTGAACACGCGGCCGATCTGGGTCGGTTCGATGTCGACGTGGATGAACTTGCGGCCTTCGGTGTAGACGTCCACCGAACCGGTGTGGCGGTTGGCCCAGCGGTTGCCGATGCCCAGCACGGCGTCGGACTTGAGCATCGTCGCGTTGCCGTAGCGGTGCGAGGTCTGCAGGCCGACCATGCCCACCATCAGCGGGTGGTCGTCCGGGATGGTGCCCCAGCCCATCAGGGTCGGGATCACCGGAATGCCGGTCAGCTCGGCGAATTCCACCAGCAGTTCGCTGGCGTCGGCGTTGATGATGCCGCCGCCGGCCACCAGCAACGGACGCTCGGCCTGGTCGAGCAGGGCCAGGGCCTTCTCGGCCTGCACGCGGGTGGCGCTCGGCTTGAGCAGCGGCAGCGGCTGGTAGGCGTCGATGTCGAATTCGATTTCGGCCATCTGCACGTCGAACGGCAGGTCGATCAGCACCGGGCCCGGACGGCCGGAGCGCATTTCGTAGAAGGCCTTCTGGAACGCGTAAGGCACCTGGCCCGGCTCCAGGACCGTGGTCGCCCACTTGGTCACCGGCTTGACGATGCTGGTGATGTCGACGGCCTGGAAATCTTCCTTGTGCAGGCGGGCGCGTGGCGCTTGCCCGGTGATGCAGAGGATCGGGATCGAGTCGGCGGAGGCGCTGTAGAGGCCGGTGACCATGTCGGTGCCGGCGGGGCCGGAGGTGCCGATGCACACGCCGATGTTGCCGGCCTTGGTGCGGGTGTAGCCCTCGGCCATGTGCGAGGCGCCCTCGACGTGGCGGGCGAGGACGTGATCGATGCCGCCGACTTTTTGCAGGGCGGAATACAGCGGGTTGATCGCCGCGCCCGGAATGCCAAAAGCGGTATCGACCCCTTCGCGGCGCATCACCAGAACGGCGGCTTCGATTGCTCTCATTTTGCTCATGGTTTTGTGCCTCTTTACGTTTTGTAATTGTATACAAGTGGCTTTGCGCAGAGTGTATTCACGGCGAGCGATACAGGTCAATCCATTTTCTCAAGCACCCGTTTCATTCGTCGGAAGCCGATTCTGCTGTGGCTTTTCGTCGCATGTGGCGATTTTCGAGAATTATTGTATACAAATAAATTATTCATTGTGTTCTATTTGTGGCATCGGACTGCGGCACAAGCGCGCAGCCCAACGGCTTTCCCAATAACAAAATGAGGACGGCACCATGAGCGCTTTAACCTTGAAAACCGCAGTCAACCTGGTCAACGAAGCCATCGGCGCAGGGCGGGCGATCTCCGCCGCGCCGCTGACGGTCGCGGTGCTCGACGCCGGCGGCCATCTGGTCACCCTGCAGCGTGAGGACGGCGCAAGCCTGCTGCGCCCGGACATCGCCATCGGCAAGGCCTGGGGCGCCATCGCCCTGGGCAAGGGGTCGCGCCTGCTGGCGCTCGACGCCCAGCAGCGCCCGGCGTTCATCGCCGCGCTCAACAGCATGGGCCAGGGCAGCGTGGTACCCGCGCCGGGCGGCGTGCTGATCCGCGATCAGGCGGGGAACGTGCTGGGTGCGATCGGCATCAGCGGCGATCTGTCGGATGTGGACGAGCAGGTGGCGATCAAGGCGGTCGAGGCGCTGGACCTGCGGGCGGATGCGGGGGTGGTGGCTTGATCGGCGGCGTCTGATCGAAAGTCATCGTCGGCAAGCCAACTCCCACAGGTTTTGTGTCGTTCACAAACCTTGCGTCCAACACAGAAAACTGTGGGAGCTGGCTTGCCAGCGATGGCGGCCTCATTGACACATCCAGACAAAAGACGGGCCTGCAAGTCGGGTCGCCAAGATCTAGCCTTCCGAGGAAGCCATCATAAAGGGGCAACGGATTGCCGGATCTTCCAGCTTCACATCGTCTGCGAACGGGCCGCTATGCCGAGCCCAACCGCATCTACCTGCTGACCGCCAACACACTTGACCGCGAGCCGGTTTTTGCCGATTTCGCCTTGGGCAGATTGGTGGTTCAGCAGTTTCGCCGGGCACAAACGATCGGGATTGCGAGCTCTCTGGCTTGGGTCGTCATGCCAGATCACTTTCATTGGCTGGTGGCGCTGGAAAACTGTTCGCTCAGAAGGCTGATGCGGGAAACCAAGTCATTGGCAACCCGGGAGGTGAATCTTTCCAGCGGTAGAAACGGATCACTTTGGCAGCAGGGCTTTCACGACCGGGCGCTGAGGCGGGAGGAAGATTTGGTGAAGGTGGCGCGGTATGTCGTCGCCAACCCATTGCGGGCAAGGTTGGTGGAGAAGCTTGGCGACTATCCGCTGTGGGATGCCGTTTGGGTTTGAGCTGAGACCGGGTTGCCTCTATCGCTGGCAAGCCAGCTCCCACAGGTTTTGTGTCGTTCACAAACCTTGCGTTCAACACAGAAAACTGTGGGAGCTGCTTTGCCAGCAAATCGGTCGCCGCGACCTGTCAGTCCGGCTCGCACCCCTTGAGCACCAGCCGGATGATCGTCTGCGCCGCCGCTTCATAGTCGGCTTCGTCCAGCTTGTCCTTGCCGGTCACGGCGGAGATCTGCCAGTCGAAGTCGGCGTAGGTCTGGGTCGCGGCCCAGATGCTGAACATCAGGTGGTTGGGGTCGACCGGGGCGATCTGGCCGCGGTCGATCCAGGTCTGGATGCAGTCGATGTTGTGCTTGGCCTGGCCGTTGAGCTGCTCGACCAGGTCGGCGCTCAGGTGTGGGGCGCCGTGCATGATTTCGCTGGCGAACACCTTGGAGGCGAAGGGCAGGTCGCGGGAGATGCGGATCTTGGAGCGGATGTAGCCGCTGAGCACTTCGCTGGGCACGCCGTCCGGGTTGAACGGGGTCGAGGCCTGGAGGATCGGCACGATGATGCTTTCGAGCACCTCGCGGTAGAGGTTTTCCTTGGACTTGAAGTAGTAGTAGACGTTGGGCTTGGGCAGTCCCGCCTTGGCGGCGATGTCGCTGGTTTTGGTCGCCGCGAAGCCCTTGTCGGCGAATTCCTCACTGGCGGCACGCAGGATCAGTTCTTTGTTGCGCTCGCGGATTGTGCTCATAAACCCGGTGGTTCCTTGCCTGTTCTGGCGGTTGCGCATGGTAGCACCGGCCTCGCGCGGCGCTCAACAATGCCCCGTGTGGCCTGCGGTCGCGTATGCTGCGCAGCATTATTCACAAAAGGAAACATGATTCATGGCAGGAAGCAGTCTGCTGGTGCTCATCGATGACATCGCCACCGTGCTGGACGATGTGGCGCTGATGAGCAAGATGGCCGCCAAGAAGACCGCCGGGGTGCTCGGCGATGATCTGGCTCTCAATGCCCAGCAAGTCTCCGGCGTGCGGGCCGAGCGGGAAATCCCCGTGGTGTGGGCGGTGGCCAAGGGGTCGTTCGTCAACAAGCTGATCCTGGTGCCGTCGGCCCTGGCGATCAGTGCGTTCGTGCCGTGGCTGGTGACGCCGCTGCTGATGGTCGGCGGCGCGTACCTGTGTTTCGAGGGTTTCGAGAAACTGGCGCACAAGTTCCTGCACAGCGAGGCCGAGGACGAAGCCGGGCACGCGCAGTTGACGGAGGCCGTGGCCAACCCGGCGACTGACCTGGTGGCCTACGAGAAGGAAAAGATCAAGGGCGCGATCCGCACCGACTTCATCCTTTCGGCGGAAATCATCGCCATCACCCTCGGCACCGTCGCCGACGCCTCGCTGACCCAGCAGGTGATCGTGATGTCGGGCATCGCCGTGGTCATGACCGTGGGCGTTTACGGCCTGGTGGCCGGCATCGTCAAGCTCGACGACCTGGGCCTGTGGCTGACCCAGAAGCCTGCGCAGATGGCCAAGACCGTCGGCAACGGCATCCTGCGCGCGGCGCCGTACATGATGAAGGGCTTGTCGGTGGTCGGTACGGCGGCGATGTTCCTGGTCGGCGGCGGCATCCTGACCCACGGCGTGCCGGCGGTGCATCACTGGATCGAAAGCGTGGGCGCGGCGGCTGGCGGCGCCGGGTTCGCGGTGCCGCTGCTGTTGAACGGCGCAGCGGGGATCGTCGCGGGCGCGGTGGTGCTGGCGGCGGTCTCGGTGGTGGGCAAGCTCTGGCGGGCGATCAAGGGGTGATCGCATGACCTCTGTGGGGCCGGTCTGCCGGCGATGGCGGTGTGTCAGTCCGGGCCTGGGTGAATGACATGGCCTCATCGCCAGCAGGCTGGCTCCTACAGGGTTGAGTGACATGAAAAAGGGCCATCCGATGCGCGTCGGATGGCCCTTTTTCGTTGCCGCCGAGGTTACTCGGCGATCTGCAGCTTGCGCGATTCGGTGTACACGTAGCGCACCTTCTCGTACTCGAACGGCGAGTTCATCTGGCCGTAGCGGAAGCGGGTCTGGTAGCGCTTGTCGACGGCGCGCAACGCCCAGATTTCCGGGTGGTTTTCGCTGACCTGGGAGACGTTGAGGAAGTTGATCGCCGACTCCGCGCTGAAGTCCACCGCCAGGCCGGCGGTGTCGCGCAGGTTCGACGGGCCGAGGATCGGCAGCACGAAATAGGCGCCGCCCGGTACGCCGTAGAAGCCCAGGGTCTGGCCGAAGTCTTCGCTCTGGCGCTGCAGGCCCATGGCGGTGGCCGGATCCCACAGGCCGGCGATGCCGATGGTGGTGTTGAGCAGCAGGCGGGCGGTGATCTCCATCGAGCGCTTGCCCTTGAACTGCAGCAGGCTGTTCATCAGGTTCGGCACATCGCCCAGGTTGTTGAAGAAGTTGCTGACGCCGGTGCGCACGAAACCCGGCGTGATGTAACGGTAACCGTCGACCACCGGCAGGAACACCCATTGGTCGAAACGGTAGTTGAAGTGGTAGACCCGGCGGTTCCATTCCTCCAGCGGGTCGTAGACGTTCAGCGCGCTGAGCGTCGAGCGCTCGAACTCGCGCTGATCCAGGCCGGGGTTGAACTTGAGTTTCGACAGCGGCTCCTTGAAGCCGTCGCTGTCGACCACCACCGGTGCGTTGGCCTTGCTGTTGTCGGCCTGGGCCATGCCTGCGCAGAGGAGCGCTGCGGTCAGCAGAAGATATTTAGCCACGGAAGAACTCCAGCATGGCGTCGCTGTTGACGCGGTAGTTAAGGTTGCCGCAATGGCCGCCCAGCGGGTAAACGGTCAGGCGGTCGCCGAAGGTCCTGCGCAGGAACCCGAGGTCGCCGGGGCCGAGGATCACGTCGTCGGCGTTGTGCATCACGGCGATTTTCGGGCTGTCGTGCAGGTAGTCCTTGAGCGCGTAGAGGCTGACCTGGTCGATCAGTTGCAGCACGCTGCCGCCGTCGGTGCGGGCGCGCCACATCGGGATCACCTGTTCGGTGATGTAGCAGTCGAAGTCGCATTGCAGCGCACGCTTGAGGAACGGCGTCAGGCTGGTGCCCTCGGTGATGGGGAACTTCGGCGGGGTGATCAGGCCGCGACGGTTGATCAGGTCGGAGGTGAACGCGATGTCCGCCGCCGAGAAGCGGAACGAGGTGCCGATCAGCATCGCCATCTGCTCGTTGCTCAGGTGCTGCTTGGACTGCTGGAAGTCGTAGAGCAGGGCATCGTTGAGGTCGATGTAGCCCTTCTGCTGGAAGTAGCGGGTCAGCTTGCCCAGCACCAGCTCATAGAAGGTGGTGCTGTTGTTGATGCCCTTGACCTCGGTCTGCACCAGTTTGTCGAGGTTGGTCACCGAGGTGTAGAGGTTGACCGGCGGGTTGAGCAGCAGGACCTTCTTGAAATTGAAGCTGCGCCGGGTCTCGTCCAGGTGGGCGACGAAGGCCGCGTCCAGCGCACCGAGGCTGTAGCCGCTCAGGAAGTAGTCGGTGACCGGCACTTTCGGGTTCTGCGCCCGCACGGCCTGCATCACCCGGTACATGTCCTCGGCGTCTTCCTTGGTCACGCCGGGCGTGGCGAAGCGCGAGGCGGCGCTCATGAAGTCGAAGCTGGTCGGCGACGACAGCTGCACCACGTGGTAGCCGGCCTTGTAGTAGAGCTTCTTGAGGTACTCGTTGAGGGTGCTGTCGTAGCGCGCGCCGGTGCCGGCGATCAGGAAGATCAGCGGGGCGGCCTTGTCCTGGGTGGCGATGCGGTAGGTGAGTTTCTTCACCGGCCAGAAGTTGTCCGGCAGGATGAATTCGCGTTCGGGGCGCAGGGTGACGCTGCGGTCGGACTGGCGGATGTCGTCGTCCGACGGCAGGTCCGGGCGCAGATCCGGCGGGGTGGTGGCGATGGTCGCTTCGAACGGGTTGGTCAAGGGGTAGCCATAGCTGGCGGCGTCGATTTCCGCCGCCGGCGCGGACGCACTCAGGATAAGGCCGCCTAACAGGGCGGCGAAGCGCAAGGAACGGAGCATGACTGGATCCCTTAAAAGGAAGGTGCCGAAAGAGGTTCGCAGGCTATGACCACTGGATTTGCGTCAAAGTGCCACGCTGTGCGACCCAGCGGACGGAATTCGGGGTAATGGTAGCCGGACGATACACGCGGGGCGGACGGGAAGGCCAGTTAAGTGTTGTTAGTCCTTGCATAAGATGGCCGGCGGATTAAGCTGGCCGCCGGTTTTTTGTTGATTGGAGTGTTCCATGTCCCGCCGCCTGCCGGTGCTGTCGCTGCTCGTTCTGCTGCCGTTGTGGTTCGCCGCCAGTTACGCCGCGCGTTACGGCTTCATGGAGGACGGGCAGTGGGTCGGCATCTGTGCCGATGAGGCGAGCCGTTGGGAGTGCCAGGTGCGCTCGAGCCTGGGCCTGCTGATTCACTTCAAGGCGCTGGGCTGGGCGGCTGTCGCGACGGCGGTGGCCGGCTTCGTCCTGCCGGGACGGGCAGGGTGGTGGCTGGCGGTGCTGGCGCTGGCGTTCGGGCTGCCGGCGCTGGCGCTGTACAACACGACGCTGGCGGTGTTCGCGGTGGTGATCGCCGGGCTGCGGCTGGTCCGGGAGCCCCGCAGCGCCTGACGTGCCCGGCCAGGCGGCGCCCTGCTGGCGCCATCGCCAGCAGGCTGGCTCCCGCAAGGATTGTCGTGGGAATCTCGATCCAGTGTAGGAGCGAGCCTGCTCGCGATGAGGTCGTTGAAGGCGGCGAAGCTCAGCCCTGGCGAACCCGCAGGCACCGCCACAAGGCAACGACCATCAACCCGCTGACCAGCGCCCAGCCCCAGGCCTGCTGGTTCTGCAGCCCTTCACGGAACAGCTGCGGCGCGATACCGGCACCGACGATGAAGGTGAGCAGGGCGATTTCGCGACGCGGCACACGCACCGGGCGGCACAGGTACACCAGCGCCGGTACCACGAACGCGGCGCTGGGGAAGCTGCGGTAGCGCGGGTCGAACACCAGCTCCAGCATCATCACCGCCGCCGCGAAACCGGCGGCCGCCACCAGCCATCCGGCGCGGCGCTCCAATGCGTCGAACCAACGCCCGCGCCAGCCATCACGGGCACTCAGGCTCAGCGCGGCGTGGGCGAGGACCAGCAGGTTCAGCCCGGCCAGCAAGCCGGCCCACAGCCATTCGCCGGCAAACCGTGCCGTCACCTGCGCCAGGTCGCCCCAAGCGCCGATGGCGCAGGCCGCCAGCGCCCCCAGCAACGGCAGCACCAGCGCCGCCCGGGTGCTGCGCACGCGCCCGCCCAGGAACAGCGTACCCAGGAACATCAGCCCGCCCGCCGCCAGCCAGTGCTTCCAGTACGGCACGTTGGTCACCGGCCCCTCCAGCACGCCCTTGTCCTGGCGATCGGCATCGAACAGCCCCCAGTAACCGCCCACCGCGCCTTCGCTCGCGCGCTTCCACGGCTGGTCGAAGGCTTCGATCAGGTTGTAGCGCCAGCCTTCCTTTTCGGCCATCGCGACAAAGCCGCGGATGAACTTGGCCTCGTTGACCCGGCTCGGCACGGCGGTCTCGCGCTGGCGACCCTCGCTCGGCCAACCGGTCTCGCCGATGAGCACGTCCTTGGGCGCGAACTGGTTGCCGAACACCTGGCGTACGTCTGCCACGTGCTGCAAGGCGGCGTCGATGTTCGACGGCTCGTCCTCCCAGTACGGCAGCAAATGGATGGTGAGGAAATCCACCGCCGGCGCGATTTCCGGGTGCTTGAGCCAGAACTCCCAGACATCGGCGTAGGTCACCGGTTGCTTGACCTGGCCTTTCACCTTGTTGATCAGCCGCGCGAGCTGGGCCCCGGTGACTTCCTTGCGCAGCAGCGCTTCGTTGCCGACGATCACCGCGCTGACCACGTCGGGGTTGGCGTTGGCCGAGGCGATCAGCAGGTCGACTTCCTTTTCGGTGTCCACCGGGTTGCTGTTGACCCAGGCGCCGATCATCAGCTTCAGGCCGTGCTTGCGCGCCAGTGCCGGCAGGGCTTCGAGGCCGGTCATGGAATAGGTGCGGATGCACTGGAAGCGGGTGGCGAGCAGGGCGAGGTCGGCGTCCATGCGCTCCGGGCGCAGCTTGAACGGCACGTCGAACGGCGACTGATCCTTGTCGAACGGCGTGTAGGACGCGCATTGCAGCTTGTGGGTCGCGCTGGCGGCGTCCGGCAGGACGGCCGGTTTGCCCAGGCCGTACCAGAAGCCGCACAGGGCGAGCAGGCCGAGCAGGCAGGCGCACAGATAAGGAAGGATCGGGAAACGGGACGTCGCGGACATGGTCGGGCCGGGTGGCTGCAAAGCGACGCATCTTACCTGCATTCGGGCCCGGGTTGCAGGTTGCGGGGCTCTGGCATGCAAGGTTCGGGCGGTTTGCACGAGACGTTTTTGCGGCGCCGGGTTAATGGCCTTCTGATGTCGTTTCTCGTTGCGTCGAGGTCGCTGGCAGAGCAGGTCGTGCGGGGCGCCGGGTTGATGATCGAAGCCGTCAGTGCTCCGCTGATGTTCGAACGAGTTTGCGGTCAGGCGTGATGGGGGCGCCGTGCACCATAACAATACGTTGACGCCGTCCGGCATCCGTCGGACGCAGCATTTCGGGGAAGTAACGATGAAAATGCGACGACTTTTAGCCGCAGGTGCCGCCCTGGCGCTTGCGATGGGCTCCACTTTCGCCAGCGCTGAAAAACAGACACTGAACATCGGTTACGTTGACGGCTGGTCCGACAGCGTCGCGACCACCCACGTGGCCGCCGAAGTGATCAAGCAGAAACTCGGCTACGACGTGAAGCTGCAAGCCGTCGCCACCGGGATCATGTGGCAGGGTGTCGCCACCGGTAAACTCGACGCCATGCTCTCGGCCTGGCTGCCGGTGACCCACGGCGAATACTGGGCCAAGAACAAGGATCTGGTCGTCGACTACGGCCCCAACTTCAAGGACGCGAAGATCGGCCTGATCGTGCCGGAGTACGTGAAGGCCCAGTCCATCGAAGACCTGAAGACCGACGACAGCTTCAAGAAGCGCATCGTCGGCATCGACGCCGGCTCAGGCGTGATGCTCAAGACCGACCAGGCCATCAAGGACTACGGCCTGACCGGCTATCAGCTCAAGGCCAGTTCCGGCGCCGGCATGATCGCCGAGCTGACCCGTGCCGAGAAGAAGAACGAATCCATCGCCGTGACCGGCTGGGTGCCGCACTGGATGTTCGCCAAGTGGAAGCTGCGCTTCCTCGAAGATCCGAAAGGCGTGTACGGCGCGGCGGAGACCGTGAACAGCATCGGCAGCAAAGAACTGGACGCCAAGGCGCCGGAAGTCGCCAAGTTCCTGAAGAATTTCCAGTGGGCGTCGAAGGACGAGATCGGCCAGGTCATGCTGGCGATCCAGGACGGCGCCAAGCCTGAGGCGGCGGCCAAGGACTGGGTGGCCAAGCATCCGGAGCGCGTGGCCGACTGGACTAAATAATCGGTTTGATGCTTGCCCCTGTGGGAGCGAGCCTGCTCGCGATTGCGGTCTGTCAGTTGACTCATCCGTCGACTGATGCCGCGCTATCGCGAGCAGGCTCGCTCCCACAGTCGTTTTCATGTGCTTGAAATTGGCGAAATCGCCATGCCGTTCTACTACTAAGGTCGTCTGGAAGCTCTCCCGCAGCCGCATACAGTGGATATGTTCCAAAAATAAAAATCTGTGCTGCGAGGATAACAACAATGAACGACAGCATTTACCTCTCGATTCAGAACAGCCCGCGCTTCAAGGAGCTGGTGAAGAAAAGGGAACGGTTCGCCTGGATACTCTCGGCGATCATGCTAGGGCTCTACTCCGGCTTCATCCTGCTCATCGCCTACGGTCCGCAGGTGCTCGGCGCCAAGGTCAGCGCCGGCTCGTCCATCACCTGGGGCATCCCCATCGGCGTGGGGCTGATCGTCTCGGCCTTCATCCTGACCGGCATCTACGTGCGTCGCGCCAACGGCGAGTTCGACGACCTGAACAACGCGATCCTCAAGGAGGCTCAGCAATGATCCGGCGTCTACTGGCTCTTTTGAGCATCTCTGCCTTTGCGCCGGCCGTCTGGGCCGCCGACGCCCTGACCGGCGAAGTCCACAAGCAACCGCTGAACGTCTCCGCGATCGTCATGTTCGTGGTGTTCGTCGGCGCGACCCTGTGCATCACCTACTGGGCATCGAAGCGCAACAAGTCGGCGGCCGACTACTATGCCGCCGGCGGCAAGATCACCGGTTTCCAGAACGGCCTGGCGATTGCCGGGGACTACATGTCGGCGGCGTCCTTCCTGGGGATTTCCGCGCTGGTGTTCACCTCCGGCTACGACGGCCTGATCTACTCGATCGGCTTTCTGGTGGGCTGGCCGATCATCCTGTTCCTGATCGCCGAGCGCCTGCGCAACCTGGGCAAGTACACCTTTGCCGACGTGGCGTCCTACCGCCTGGGTCAGACCCAGATCCGCACGTTGTCGGCCTGCGGTTCGCTGGTGGTGGTGGCGTTCTACCTGATCGCGCAGATGGTCGGCGCCGGCAAGCTGATCCAGCTGCTGTTCGGCCTCGACTACCACGTCGCGGTGATCCTGGTCGGTATCCTGATGTGCCTGTACGTGCTGTTCGGCGGCATGCTGGCCACCACCTGGGTGCAGATCATCAAGGCGGTGCTGCTGCTGTCCGGCGCCTCGTTCATGGCGCTGATGGTGATGAAGCATGTCGGCTTCGACTTCAACACCCTGTTCTCCGAGGCGGTGAAAGTCCACGCCAAGGGTGAGGCGATCATGAGCCCGGGCGGCCTGGTGAAGGATCCGATCTCGGCGTTCTCCCTCGGCCTGGCGCTGATGTTCGGCACCGCCGGCCTGCCGCACATCCTGATGCGCTTCTTCACCGTGAGCGACGCCAAGGAAGCGCGCAAGAGCGTGCTGTACGCCACCGGCTTCATCGGCTACTTCTACATCCTGACCTTCATCATCGGTTTCGGCGCGATCCTTCTGGTCAGCACCAACCCGGCGTTCAAGGACGCGGCGGGCGCACTGCTCGGTGGCAACAACATGGCGGCGGTGCACCTGGCCAATGCCGTGGGCGGCAGCGTGTTCCTGGGCTTCATCTCGGCGGTGGCGTTCGCGACCATCCTGGCGGTGGTGGCGGGCCTGACCCTGGCCGGCGCCTCGGCGGTGTCCCATGACCTGTACGCCAGCGTGATCAAGAAGGGCAAGGCCAACGAGAAGGACGAGATCCGCGTCTCGAAGATCACCACCGTGACGCTGGGCATCCTGGCCATCGGCCTGGGCATCCTGTTCGAAAGCCAGAACATCGCGTTCATGGTCGGCCTGGCGTTCTCCATCGCGGCCAGCTGCAACTTCCCGGTGCTGCTGCTTTCGATGTACTGGAAGCGCCTCACCACCCGCGGCGCCATGATCGGCGGCTGGCTGGGCCTGGTCAGCGCGGTGGGCCTGATGATCCTCGGCCCGACCATCTGGGTGCAGATCCTGCACAACGAGAAGGCGATCTTCCCGTACGAGTACCCGGCGCTGTTCTCGATGATCATCGCGTTCATCGGCATCTGGTTCTTCTCGGTCACCGACAAGTCGGCCGCCGCAGAGAACGAGCGTGCGCTGTTCTTCCCGCAGTTCGTGCGTTCGCAGACCGGTCTGGGGGCGAGCGGGGCGGTGTCGCACTGACGGCTGCCGCAAGCTACAAGCCTTGAGCTGCAAGTGAAATGCCCCGGTCGAGAGATCGGGGCATTTTTTTTGCTGCTGGGAAGGGGGGAAGGGGGGCGATGGTTGTGGGGGATGTGCCGGCCTCATCGCCAGCAGGCTGGCTCCCACAGGGTTTTGTGGTGTTGTGCAGCGTTCGTGTGCGCCTT
Source organism: Pseudomonas sp. R25(2017) (assembly GCF_002112565.1). Classification (NCBI taxonomy): domain Bacteria; kingdom Pseudomonadati; phylum Pseudomonadota; class Gammaproteobacteria; order Pseudomonadales; family Pseudomonadaceae; genus Pseudomonas; species Pseudomonas sp. R25(2017). The sequence continues at coordinate 411,240 of NZ_NEHZ01000001.1, read as the reverse complement.
GGGCCTTTGTGGGAGCCAGCCTGCTGGCGATAGCGCTGGTAAGGCCAGGCCCGGAAAACAAAACGGCCCCCATTCTCATGGGGGCCGTTTCGGGTGCTGCCTAAGACGTTATCGCAAGACAGGTCTTATTTGCGGTCTTCCAGCTTGGTGATGTCACGCGACTCGTAGCCGGTGTACAGCTGGCGCGGACGGCCGATCTTGTACGGGCTGGAGAGCATTTCCTTCCAGTGGGAGATCCAGCCGACGGTGCGGGCCAGGGCGAAGATCACGGTGAACATGCTGGTCGGAATGCCGATCGCCTTGAGGATGATCCCCGAGTAGAAGTCGACGTTCGGGTACAGCGAGCGCTCGATGAAGTACGGATCGGTCAGGGCGATCTCTTCCAGGCGCATGGCCAGCTCGAGTTGCGGATCGTTCTGGATGCCCAGTTCTTTCAGCACTTCGTCGCAGGTCTGCTTCATCACGGTGGCGCGCGGGTCGCGGTTCTTGTAGACGCGGTGACCGAAGCCCATCAGCTTGAACGGATCGTTCTTGTCCTTGGCCTTGGCGATGAACTTGTCGATGTTCGACACGTCGCCGATCTCATCGAGCATGGTCAGCACGGCTTCGTTCGCACCGCCGTGGGCAGGGCCCCACAGCGCGGCGATGCCGGCGGCGATGCAGGCGAACGGGTTGGCGCCCGAGGAGCCGGCCAGACGCACGGTGGAGGTCGAGGCGTTCTGCTCGTGGTCGGCGTGGAGGATGAAGATCCGGTCCATGGCCTTGGCAAGCACCGGGCTGATCGGTTTGATCTCGCACGGGGTGTTGAACATCATGTGCAGGAAGTTCTCCGCGTACGACAGGTCGTTGCGCGGGTACATCATCGGCTGGCCCATGGAGTACTTGTAGACCATCGCGGCCAGGGTCGGCATCTTGGCGACCAGGCGGATCGCGGAGATTTCGCGATGCTGCGGGTTATTGATGTCCAGGGAGTCGTGGTAGAAGGCGGAGAGGGCGCCGACCACGCCGCACATGACGGCCATCGGGTGGGCGTCGCGGCGGAAGCCGTTGAAGAAGGTCTTCAGCTGCTCGTGAACCATGGTGTGGTTCTTGACGGTGCCGACGAACTGGGCCTTCTGCTCTGCGGTCGGCAGTTCGCCGTTGAGCAGCAGGTAGCAGGTTTCCAGGTAGTCCGACTTTTCGGCCAGCTGTTCGATCGGGTAGCCGCGGTGCAGCAGGATGCCGTTGTCGCCGTCGATATAGGTGATCTTCGATTCGCACGAGGCGGTCGACATGAAGCCTGGGTCGAACGTGAAGCGGCCCGTGGCCGTCAGGCCCCGAACATCGATAACATCGGGACCAACGGTGCCGGTTAAAATGGGCAGCTCGACGGGGGCTGCGCCCTCGATGATCAACTGCGCTTTTTTGTCAGCCATGTGGCCTCCTATTTATGCTTGAAATCATCAGACAGACCCCCCACGCAGGGCCCGCACCACTATAGTGAGATAAATTCGAATGTCAATTTGCCTAAAGTCTTGCTCCAGAAGGCTTTAAGCAGACTTTTTCCTCGAAATTGCCTGCCATTTACGCCTTTTATGGGCGTTGTGCAATCCGCTATTGGGGGTAGGTGATTGCGTTGTCATTAGTAGCCTAACTGTCTATACTCGGCGACCGACCGCCAAGGGCTTTTGGGCTTGCTTTCATTGGGGGTCGCATCCCTGGGTGGTGGTTACCTGACCAGTGCACTCCCCAACAACTTTGCCCTGATTGTTAGGGGCTCTTCAGTGTGAAAAAAAAGCCGTGAAAAGCCAACGACCTGTAAACCTAGACCTAAGGACCATCAAACTCCCCATCACCGGCGTTACGTCGTTCCTTCACCGTGTTTCCGGCATCATCCTCTTCCTGGGCCTCGGCATCATGCTTTACGCATTGGGCAAGTCCTTGGGTTCCGAGGAAGGATATGTCGAAGTGAAGGCATGCTTGACCAGCCCGCTGGCCAAGTTCGTAGCATGGGGCCTCCTGTCCGCTCTGCTGTATCACCTGGTTGCCGGTGTGCGCCACTTGATCATGGACATGGGCATCGGTGAGACGCTGGAAGGCGGCCGCCTGGGCTCGAAACTCATCATCGCCGTTTCCGTGGTGCTGATCGTTCTGGCAGGAGTTTGGATATGGTAACCAGCGTTACGAATCTTTCGCGTTCGGGCCTCTATGACTGGATGGCACAGCGTGTGTCTGCGGTCGTTCTCGCGGCTTATTTCATTTTTCTGATCGGCTACCTCGCCGCGAACCCCGGCATCGGCTATGAGCAATGGCACGGTCTGTTCGCCCACAATGCGATGCGTATCTTCAGTCTCCTGGCCCTCGTTGCCCTCGGCGCCCACGCCTGGGTCGGCATGTGGACCATCGCGACCGACTACCTGACGCCGATGGCGCTGGGCAAGTCCGCGACTGCAGTGCGTTTCCTTTTCCAGGCGGTATGCGGCGTCGCGATGTTCGCTTACTTCGTCTGGGGTGTGCAGATTCTCTGGGGTATCTGATTCATGGCTAACATTCCAACGATTTCTTTCGACGCCATCATCATTGGCGGCGGCGGCGCCGGCATGCGCGCTGCGCTGCAACTGGCGCAAGGCGGTCACAAGACTGCCGTGATCACCAAGGTCTTCCCGACCCGTTCGCACACCGTGTCCGCCCAGGGCGGCATCACCTGCGCCATCGCTTCGGCCGACCCGAACGACGACTGGCGCTGGCACATGTACGACACCGTCAAGGGCTCCGACTACATCGGTGACCAGGACGCGATCGAATACATGTGTCAGGAAGGCCCTGCCGCCGTGTTCGAGCTGGATCACATGGGTCTGCCGTTCTCCCGCACCGAGACCGGCCGCATCTACCAGCGTCCGTTCGGCGGTCAGTCCAAGGACTACGGCAAGGGCGGGCAGGCTGCCCGTACCTGCGCCGCGTCCGACCGTACCGGCCACGCGCTGCTGCACACCCTCTATCAGGGCAACCTGAAAGCCGGCACCACGTTCCTGAACGAGTACTACGCTGTCGATCTGGTGAAGAACCAGGAAGGCGAGTTCGTCGGCGTGATCGCCATCTGCATCGAGACCGGCGAAACCACCTACATCCGTTCGAAAGCCACCGTGCTGGCGACCGGCGGTGCAGGCCGCATCTACGCTTCGACCACCAATGCCCTGATCAACACCGGTGACGGCGTGGGCATGGCCCTGCGTGCCGGCGTGCCGGTGCAGGACATCGAAATGTGGCAGTTCCACCCGACCGGCATCGCCGGCGCCGGCGTACTGGTCACCGAAGGCTGCCGCGGTGAGGGTGGTTACCTCATCAACAAGCACGGCGAGCGTTTCATGGAGCGCTACGCTCCGAACGCCAAGGACCTGGCCGGTCGCGACGTGGTTGCCCGTTCGATGGTCAAAGAGATCATCGCCGGCAACGGTTGCGGTCCGAACGGCGACCACGTGATGCTCAAGCTCGACCACCTGGGCGAGGAAGTGCTGCACAGCCGTCTGCCAGGCATCTGCGAACTGTCGAAGACCTTCGCCCACGTTGACCCGGTCGTCGCTCCGGTTCCGGTCGTTCCGACCTGCCACTACATGATGGGCGGCGTTGCCACCAACATCCATGGCCAGGCGATCACCCAGGACGCCGACGGCACGGACAAGATCATTCCTGGTCTGTTCGCTGTGGGTGAAGTGGCTTGCGTATCGGTTCACGGCGCCAACCGTCTGGGCGGCAACTCGCTGCTCGACCTGGTGGTGTTCGGCCGCGCTGCCGGCCTGCACCTGGAGAAGGCGCTGACCGACGGCATCGAATACGACGACGCCACCGAGGCCGACATCGAAGCCGCGCTGGCCCGTCTGAACGCGCTGAACAACCGCACCGACGGCGAAGACGTCGCCACCCTGCGTCGCGAGCTGCAAAGCTGCATGCAGAACTACTTCGGCGTGTTCCGCACCGGCGAATACATGCAGAAGGGCATCGCTCAGCTCGCCGAGCTGCGCAAGCGCATCGCCAACGTGAAGATCAACGATAAGTCGCAGGCGTTCAACACTGCACGTATCGAAGCGCTGGAACTGCAGAACCTGCTGGAAGTGGCCGAAGCCACCGCCATCGCTGCAGAAGTGCGCAAAGAGTCCCGCGGCGCCCACGCCCGTGAAGACTACGAAGACCGTGACGACGAAAACTGGCTGTGCCACACCCTGTACTTCCCGGGTGAGAAACGTGTCGCCAAGCGTGCCGTGAACTTCTCGCCGAAGACTGTTCCGACTTTCGAACCTAAAGTCCGGACTTATTAAGGGTGACCGCCATGTTGAAAGTCAGTGTTTATCGTTACAACCCTGATCAGGACGCTGCGCCGTTCATGCAGGAATTCCAGGTCGATACCGGTGGCAAGGACCTGATGGTGCTGGACGTGCTGGCCTTGATCAAAGAGCAGGACGAGGGTTTCTCCTACCGTCGCTCCTGCCGTGAAGGCGTCTGCGGCTCCGACGGCATGAACATCAACGGCAAGAACGGCCTGGCGTGCATCACGCCGCTGTCCGCCGTGGTGAAAGGCAACAAGCTGGTCATTCGTCCGCTGCCGGGTTTGCCGGTCATCCGTGACCTGGTCGTCGATATGAGCATCTTCTACAAGCAATACGAGAAGGTGAAGCCATTCCTGCAGAACGACACGCCGGCTCCGGCCATCGAGCGTCTGCAGTCGCCTGAAGAGCGTGAAAAGCTGGACGGTCTGTACGAGTGCATCCTGTGCGCCTGCTGCTCGACCTCCTGCCCGTCCTTCTGGTGGAACCCGGACAAGTTCCTGGGGCCGGCCGCCCTGCTGCAAGCGTACCGCTTCCTGGCAGACAGCCGCGACACCAAGACCTCCGAGCGTCTGGCTTCGCTCGATGACCCGTTCAGCGTCTTCCGCTGCCGGGGCATCATGAACTGCGTCAACGTATGTCCGAAAGGCCTGAACCCGACTAAGGCCATCGGTCACATCCGTAACATGCTGCTCTCGAGCGGCGTGTGATTCAGCTGCTGTACCCGCCGCTGTAAAAAGCGGCACCGCTGTACCCGTAGAAGGTCTCGGCGCGGGCTTCAACCCGCGCCCTGGCTATAACCAGAGCAACAGCCAAAAGCTGCGGCTCTTATTTTTGAAGAAATGAGACAAGCAGGGGCATCCGGGCTGGTACCCGGACTATCAGTGTGATCCTAAGTGGCTTGTTTTGGTCGCTGCATTCGGACTTCTGCAAGCTTGCTCGGTGTCGACGCCGATGGTGTTCCCCTAACCGAGGGTGACCAAGCATGCAAGAAAGCGTGATGCAGCGCATGTGGAACAGCGCCTACCTTTCAGGTGGAAACGCTGCCTATGTGGAAGAGCTTTATGAGCTCTACCTGCACGACCCTAACGCTGTGCCAGAAGAGTGGCGCACCTACTTTCAGAAGCTGCCAGCCGACGGCAGCTCTGCCACCGATGTTTCGCACTCCACGATTCGCGATCATTTCGTGCTGCTGGCAAAGAACCAGCGCCGCGCCCAGCCGGTTTCCGCCGGCAGCGTGAGCAGTGAGCACGAGAAGAAGCAAGTTGAAGTGCTGCGATTGATCCAGGCCTACCGTATGCGAGGCCACCAGGCAGCCCAGCTTGACCCGCTGGGGCTGTGGCAGCGTCCTGCACCGGCAGACCTGTCGATCAATCACTACGGCTTGACCAATGCCGATCTTGATACGACCTTCCGTGCCGGCGACCTGTTCATCGGCAAGGAGGAGGCGAGCCTACGCGAAATTCACGAAGCGTTGCAGCAGACATATTGCCGCACCATCGGCGCTGAATTTACGCACATCACCGATTCCGAGCAGCGCCAGTGGTTCCAGCAGCGTCTGGAAAGCGTACGCGGCCGTCCGACCTATTCCGCCGACATCAAGAGCCACCTGCTCGAGCGCGTCACCGCCGGCGAAGGCCTGGAGAAGTACCTGGGCACCAAGTACCCGGGCACCAAGCGTTTCGGTCTGGAAGGCGGCGAAAGCCTGATCCCGATGCTCGACGAGCTGATCCAGCGCTCCGGTTCCTACGGCACCAAGGAAGTCGTGATCGGCATGGCCCACCGCGGCCGTCTGAACGTGCTGGTCAACACCTTCGGCAAGAACCCGCGCGAGCTGTTCGACGAGTTCGAAGGCAAGAAGAAGGTCGAGCTGGGCTCCGGCGACGTGAAGTACCACCAGGGCTTCTCGTCCAACGTAATGACCTCCGGTGGCGAAGTCCACCTGGCGATGGCGTTCAACCCGTCCCACCTGGAAATCGTTTCCCCGGTGGTCGAGGGTTCCGTACGCGCCCGTCAGGACCGCCGCAACGACCCGACCGGCGAGAAGGTACTGCCGATCTCCATCCACGGTGACGCTGCGTTCGCAGGTCAGGGCGTGGTCATGGAAACCTTCCAGATGTCGCAGACCCGCGGTTTCAAGACCGGCGGCACCGTGCACATCGTGATCAACAACCAGGTCGGCTTCACCATCAGCAACCCGCTGGACTCGCGTTCCACCGAGTACGCCACCGACGTTGCGAAGATGATCCAGGCGCCGATCCTTCACGTGAACGGCGACGATCCGGAAGCCGTGCTGTTCGTGACCCAGCTGGCCATCGACTACCGCATGCAGTTCAAGCGCGACGTGGTGATCGACCTGGTCTGCTACCGTCGCCGCGGCCACAACGAAGCCGACGAGCCGAGCGGCACCCAGCCTCTGATGTATCAGCAGATCACCAAGCAGCGCACCACCCGTGAGCTGTACGCCGATCGCCTGACCCAGAGCGGTGTGCTCGACGCCGAGCGCGTCCAGGCCAAGGTCGACGAGTACCGCAACGCGCTGGACAACGGCCTGCACGTGGTGAAGTCGCTGGTCAAGGAGCCGAACAAAGAGCTGTTCGTCGACTGGCGTCCGTACCTGGGCCACGCCTGGACCGCGCGTCACGACACCCGCTTCGATCTGAAGACCCTGCAGGAACTGTCCGCCAAGCTGCTGGAGATCCCGGAAGGCTTCGTGGTTCAGCGTCAGGTCGCCAAGATCTACGAAGACCGTCAGAAGATGCAAGCCGGCGGCCTGCCGATCAACTGGGGCTACGCCGAAACCATGGCGTACGCGACCCTGGCGTTCGAAGGTCACCCGATCCGCATGACTGGTCAGGACATCGGCCGCGGCACGTTCTCGCACCGCCACGCCGTCCTGCACAACCAGAAGGATGCCGGCACCTACGTTCCGCTCAAGCATCTGTTCGAAGGTCAGCCGCGTTTCGAGCTGTACGACTCGTTCCTGTCGGAAGAGGCCGTGCTGGCGTTCGAATACGGCTACTCGACCACCACGCCGAACGCGCTGGTGATATGGGAAGCCCAGTTCGGCGACTTCGCCAACGGTGCGCAGGTCGTGATCGACCAGTTCATCACCAGCGGCGAGCACAAGTGGGGCCGCCTGTGCGGTCTGACCATGCTGCTGCCGCACGGCTACGAAGGCCAAGGCCCCGAGCACTCCTCGGCACGCCTTGAGCGTTACCTGCAGCTGTGCGCCGAGCACAACATCCAGGTGTGCATGCCGACCACCCCGGCCCAGATCTACCACCTCCTGCGTCGCCAGGTGATCCGCCCGCTGCGCAAGCCGCTGGTGGTCCTGACGCCGAAGTCGCTGCTGCGCCACAAGCTGGCCATCTCGACCCTGGAAGATCTGGCCGAAGGCTCGTTCCAGACCGTTATCCCGGAAATCGATGCACTGGATCCGAAAAAGGTCGAGCGCGTTGTCCTGTGCAGCGGCAAGGTCTACTACGACCTGCTGGAAAAACGCCGTGCCGAAGGTCGTGAAGATATCGCCATCGTGCGTATCGAGCAGCTGTACCCGTTCCCTGAGGACGACCTGAAGGAAGTCCTGGCGCCTTACACCAACGTGAAACATGCCGTTTGGTGTCAGGAAGAGCCTATGAACCAGGGCGCCTGGTACTGCAGCCAGCACCACCTGCGTCGCAGCGTCGGCAACCTCAACAAGTCTCTCGTACTCGAGTACGCGGGCCGTGAGGCATCTGCCGCACCTGCATGCGGTTACGCATCGATGCACGCCGAGCAGCAGGAACAACTGCTGCAAGACGCGTTTACCGTTTAACGCCTTCGCGCACCTGAAACCGAATTTAAGGAACCACAGACAATGGCTATCGAGATCAAAGCCCCCACTTTCCCGGAATCGGTCGCCGACGGCACCGTTGCCACCTGGCACAAGCAACCGGGCGACGCCGTCAAGCGTGACGAACTGATCGTCGACATCGAGACCGACAAGGTCGTGCTGGAAGTGCTGGCCACCGCCGACGGCGTGCTGGGCGCAATCGTCAAGAACGAAGGCGACACCGTTCTGTCCGACGAAGTGCTGGGCTCCATCGTTGAAGGCGGCGCTGCCGCCGCCGCTCCTGCTGCCGCTGCTGCTCCGGCCGCCGCTGCCGCTGCCCCGGCTGCCGCCGACGGCGAAGACGACCCGATCGCTGCACCGGCCGCACGCAAGCTGGCTGAAGAGAACGGCATCAACATCGCTTCCGTTGCCGGCACCGGCAAGGGCGGTCGCGTGACCAAGGAAGACGTGGTGGCTGCCGTTGCCGCCAAGAAGGCCGCTCCGGCCGCCGCACCTGCCAAGGCTGCCGCACCTGCCGCCGCCGCTCCGGTGTTCGCTGCCGGCGACCGCGTCGAGAAGCGCGTTCCGATGACCCGCCTGCGAGCCAAGGTCGCCGAGCGTCTGGTCGAAGCCCAGTCGAACATGGCGATGCTGACCACCTTCAACGAAGTCGACATGACCGAAGTCATGGCCCTGCGTTCGAAGTACAAGGATCTGTTCGAGAAGTCCCACAACGGCGTGCGCCTGGGCTTCATGTCGTTCTTCGTGAAAGCCGCCACCGAAGCCCTGAAGCGCTTCCCGGCCGTGAACGCGTCGATCGACGGTTCGGACATCGTCTACCACGGTTATGCCGACATCGGTGTCGCCGTTTCCAGCGACCGTGGCCTGGTGGTGCCGGTCCTGCGCAACGCCGAACTGATGAGCCTGGCTGAAATCGAAGGCGGCATCGCCACCTTCGGCAAGAAAGCCCGTGACGGCAAACTGTCGATGGAAGAGATGACCGGCGGTACCTTCACCATCACCAACGGTGGTACCTTCGGTTCGATGATGTCGACCCCGATCGTCAACCCGCCGCAGGCCGCGATCCTGGGCATGCACAACATCATCCAGCGTCCTATGGCCGTCAACGGTCAGGTCGTGATCCGTCCGATGATGTACCTGGCGCTGTCCTACGATCACCGTCTGATCGATGGCAAAGAAGCTGTGACCTTCCTGGTGACCATCAAGAACCTGCTGGAAGATCCGGCTCGTCTGTTGCTGGATATCTGATAGAAGCAGTCACGCGCTGCAGGCTTCAGGCTGCGAGAAAACGCAGCTTGGCTTGCGGCGCGCGGCTTGAAGCTTTTCGCTCAAGAGGATTTTTTGAATGTCGCAGAAATTTGACGTAGTAGTGATCGGCGCGGGCCCTGGCGGCTACGTGGCTGCCATCAAGGCCGCACAGCTGGGCCTCACCACTGCCTGCATCGAGAAGTACACCGATGGCGAAGGCAAGCTGGCCCTGGGCGGCACCTGCCTGAACGTAGGCTGCATTCCTTCCAAGGCGCTGCTGGACAGCTCCTGGAAATACAAGGAAGCGAAAGAGAGCTTCAACGTCCACGGCATCTCCACCGGCGAAGTCAAGATGGACGTCGCCGCGATGGTCGGCCGCAAGGCCGGCATCGTCAAGAACCTGACCGGCGGTGTTGCCACCCTGTTCAAGGCCAACGGCGTCACTTCGATCCAGGGCCACGGCAAACTGCTGGCCGGCAAGAAAGTCGAAGTCACCAAGCCTGACGGTTCGGTGGAAGTCATCGAAGCCGAGAACGTGATCCTGGCTTCAGGCTCCCGTCCGATCGACATTCCGCCGGCTCCGGTCGACCAGAAAGTCATCGTCGACTCCACCGGCGCCCTGGAATTCCAGACCGTGCCTAAGCGTCTGGGCGTGATCGGCGCCGGCGTGATCGGCCTGGAACTGGGTTCGGTCTGGTCGCGTCTGGGCGCTGAAGTCACCGTCCTGGAAGCCCTGGACACCTTCCTGATGGCCGCGGACACCGCCGTTTCCAAGGAAGCGCTGAAGACCCTGACCAAACAGGGCCTGGACATCAAGCTGGGCGCCCGCGTGACCGGCTCCAAAGTGACCGGCGACGAAGTCGTCGTGAACTACACCGACGCCAACGGCGAACAGTCCATCACCTTCGACAAGCTGATCGTAGCCGTCGGTCGCCGTCCGGTGACCACCGATCTGCTGGCCGCCGACAGCGGCGTGACCATCGACGAGCGTGGCTTCATCTTCGTTGACGACCACTGCGCGACCAGCGTGCCGGGCGTTTACGCCATCGGCGACGTGGTTCGTGGCATGATGCTGGCGCACAAGGCGTCGGAAGAGGGCATCATGGTCGTCGAGCGCATCAAGGGCCACAAGGCTCAGATGAACTATGACCTGATCCCTTCGGTTATTTATACTCACCCGGAAATCGCGTGGGTCGGCAAGACCGAACAGGCCTTGAAAGCCGAAGGCGTTGAAGTTAACGTCGGCACCTTCCCGTTCGCGGCCTCCGGCCGTGCCATGGCGGCCAACGACACCGGCGGTTTCGTCAAGGTCATCGCCGACGCCAAGACCGACCGCGTCCTGGGCGTGCACGTGATCGGCCCGAGCGCTGCCGAACTGGTTCAGCAGGGCGCGATCGGCATGGAATTCGGCACCAGCGCTGAAGACCTGGGCATGATGGTATTCTCCCATCCGACCCTGTCCGAAGCCTTGCACGAAGCTGCTTTGGCCGTGAATGGCGGCGCCATCCACGTGGCCAACCGCAAGAAGCGTTAAGACACAATAAGAAACCACGGCGGTATCGGCCCGTCGTGAGCCTTGCGTGCAAGACTCACCGCGGAATGTCCGCTGGACGCAGTCTTGCGTAGCTGCACCGGGTATCCGGAAAGGCTGCGCAAGCAGCAGTCACAGGTGGCGCGGCACTCATAAAGAGCGCAGCGCCGAATGCGCAGTACCTAACGAAGACGGTAAAAAGCATGAATCTTCACGAGTATCAGGGTAAGCAGCTGTTCGCTGAGTACGGCCTGCCAGTATCCAAAGGCTACGCGGTAGACACCCCGGAAGAAGCGGCAGAAGCTTGCGACAAGATCGGCGGCAACGAGTGGGTCGTCAAAGCCCAGGTTCACGCCGGTGGTCGCGGTAAAGCGGGCGGCGTCAAGCTGGTTCGCAGCAAAGAAGACGCCAAGGCCTTCGCACAGCAGTGGCTGGGCAAGCGTCTGGTGACCTACCAGACTGACGCCAACGGTCAGCCGGTCACCAAGATCCTGGTTGAATCGTGCACTGATATCGCTAAAGAGCTGTACCTGGGCGCTGTCGTTGACCGTTCGAGCCGCCGCATCGTGTTCATGGCTTCCACCGAAGGTGGCGTGGACATCGAGAAGATCGCTCACGACACTCCAGAAAAAATCCTGAAGGCCACCATCGATCCGCTGGTCGGCGCTCAGCCGTTCCAAGGCCGCGAGCTGGCGTTCCAGCTGGGTCTGGAAGGCAAGCAAGTTGCCCAGTTCGCCAAGATCTTCACCGGTCTGGCCAAGCTGTTCAAGGATCACGACCTGGCCCTGCTGGAAGTGAACCCGCTGGTGATCAAGGCCGACGGCGACCTGCACTGCCTGGACGCCAAGATCAACATCGACGCCAACGCAATGTACCGTCAGCCTAAGCTGAAGACCTTCCACGATCCGTCGCAAGACGATCCGCGCGAAGCGCACGCCGCCAAGTTCGAACTGAACTACGTGGCCCTGGAAGGCAACATCGGCTGCATGGTCAACGGTGCCGGCCTGGCCATGGGTACCATGGACATCGTCAACCTGCACGGCGGCAAGCCAGCCAACTTCCTCGACGTAGGTGGCGGCGCGACCAAAGAGCGCGTGACCGAAGCGTTCAAGATCATCCTGTCCGACAGCAACGTCGCTGCAGTGCTGGTCAACATCTTCGGCGGCATCGTTCGCTGCGACATGATCGCCGAAGGCATCATCGGCGCCGTGAAAGAAGTCGGCGTGAAAATCCCGGTTGTTGTTCGTCTTGAAGGCAACAACGCTGAACTGGGCGCTAAAGTACTGGCAGAAAGCGGTTTGAACATCATCGCTGCTACCAGCCTGACCGACGCTGCTCAACAAGTCGTTAAAGCTGCGGAGGGCAAGTAATGAGCGTCCTGATCAATAAAGACACCAAAGTAATCTGCCAGGGCTTCACCGGCGCGCAGGGTACTTTCCACTCCGAACAAGCCATTGCCTACGGCACCAAGATGGTTGGCGGCGTGACTCCAGGCAAAGGTGGCACCACTCACCTGAACCTGCCTGTGTTCAACACCGTGAAAGAAGCTGTAGAAGCCACCGGCGCCACCGCCAGCGTGATCTACGTTCCGGCTCCTTTCTGCAAGGACTCGATCCTGGAAGCGGCTTTCGGCGGCATCAAGCTGATCGTCTGCATCACCGAAGGCATTCCTACCCTGGACATGCTGGACGCTAAAGTTAAGTGCGACGAGCTGGGTGTTACCCTGATCGGCCCTAACTGCCCAGGCGTGATCACTCCGGGCGAGTGCAAGATCGGCATCATGCCTGGTCACATCCACTTGCCAGGCAAGGTCGGTATCGTTTCCCGTTCCGGCACCCTGACCTACGAAGCTGTGAAGCAGACCACCGACGCCGGTTTCGGCCAGTCGACCTGCGTCGGCATCGGCGGTGACCCGATCCCGGGCTCCAACTTCATCGACATCCTGAAGCTGTTCCAGGAAGACCCGAAGACCGAGGCGATCGTGATGATCGGCGAGATCGGCGGTTCGGCTGAAGAAGAAGCGGCTGCCTACATCAAGGCCAACGTGACCAAGCCGGTTGTTTCCTACATCGCTGGTGTGACTGCTCCTCCGGGCAAGCGCATGGGCCATGCTGGCGCAATCATCTCCGGCGGCAAAGGCACTGCAGACGAGAAATTCGCTGCGCTGCAAGACGCAGGTGTGAAAACCGTGCGTTCGCTGGCGGACATCGGCAAGGCCCTGGCCGAGCTGACTGGCTGGGAAGTGAAGAAGTAAGCTTCGGCTGACCTTCTAGCTCCAGCAAACAAAGGCCACCTTCGGGTGGCCTTTGTCGTTGTGGGGATCCGGATCGACTCTGGGGCCTGAGAAGACGCCGGTTGGGCGCATTTCAATTCGTCAGCGTGATGGCGATTTATAAGCATCTGTCCAATTACATGCAAAAACGCGACACAGAAACGTCGCGTATCGGATAGTTCGCCCTCAAACAGTGCGTTTGTCAGACAAATTCGTTAGGCTAGCAGCCATTTTTGCGTCTGCCGCCCACAAGGCATGCAACGCGCTAAACGGGTCAGTCTCATACGGACTGACAGCATTTCCCTCACCCAACAGGGAAATCCCTCTCTAAATTCCGATTCAGTAGTGTGGTATTTCCTTGATGAAAATTTTGAAAGGCCAGGACATCCTGGCACTTGGCTTCATGACATTTGCCCTGTTCGTCGGGGCCGGCAACATCATTTTCCCGCCTATCGTCGGCCTGCAGTCCGGACCCAACGTCTGGATGGCGGCGCTGGGCTTCCTGATCACGGCAGTCGGCCTGCCGGTGATCACCGTCGTGGCGCTGGCCAAGGTCGGCGGGGCGATGGATTCCTTGAGCAGCCCGATCGGCAAGATCGCCGGCGGACTGCTGGCGGCGGCCTGCTACCTGGCGGTGGGCCCGCTGTTCGCGACCCCGCGCACCGCGACCGTGTCCTTTGAAGTGGGCCTGGCGCCGTTGACCGGCGAGAGCCCGCTGGCGCTGTTCCTCTACAGCTCCGTCTACTTCCTGCTGGTGTTCTTCATTTCGCTCTATCCGGGCCGCCTGCTGGACACCGTGGGGCGCTTCCTGGCGCCGCTGAAGATCATCGCCCTGGCGGTGCTCGGCATCGCCGCGTTCGCGCTGCCGGCCGGCGACATCGGCCAGGCGACGCCTGAATACGTCGCGGCGCCGTTCTCCCAAGGGTTCATCAACGGTTACCTGACCATGGATACCCTCGGCGCGCTGGTGTTCGGCATCGTCATCGTCAATGCGATCCGTTCGCGCGGCGTCGAGTCGCCGGCGCTGATCACCCGCTACGCGGTGATCGCCGGTCTGATCGCCGGCGTCGGTTTGGCGCTGGTGTACGTCAGCCTGTTCCGCCTCGGTTCCGGCAGCCATGAAGTCGCGGCTGGCGCCACCAACGGCGCGGCGGTGCTGCATGCCTATGTGCAACACACCTTCGGTTCGCTGGGCAGCGGCTTCCTCGCGGTGCTGATCTCCCTGGCGTGCCTGGTGACCGCCGTGGGCCTGACCTGCGCCTGCGCCGAGTACTTCAGCCGCGTCGTGCCGCTGTCCTACAAGACCCTGGTGATTATCCTGGCGGCGTTCTCGCTGCTGGTGTCCAACCTGGGCCTGACCAAGCTGATCGCGTTCTCGATCCCGGTGCTGACCGCCATCTACCCGCCGTGCATCGTGCTGGTGGCCCTGAGCTTCTGCAAAGATTTCTGGCATGAGCACGGCCGCATCCTGGGTCCTGTGATGCTGGTGTCGTTCCTGTTCGGCACCATCGACGCGCTCAAGGGCGCCGGCCTGGCCGACTGGATGCCGTCGCAGCTGGCGCACCTGCCGCTGAGCGAGCAAGGCCTGGCGTGGCTGGTGCCGTGCGTGATGACGCTGGTGGTCGCCGTGGTGTGCGACCGTCTGCTGGGCAAGCGCAGCGAAGCGATCGCCTGACGCTGACCGGCCCGCCAAAAGCGGGCCTTGAGCGATTAAACAGAAATGCCCCGCATCAAAAGATGCGGGGCATTTTTTATGGGCGTGAGGCCGTGTCTTTTTCCTTGAGCTAACGTCGAAGCACTGCAACGCATTCCTGCGGGAACCTGCCGGCAGGCCGGCTCCCGCCGGAAACCGGTACTGCGCTCATACTCCACAGGGAATTGCATGTCGTTCATCCAAGCCAACCTGATCCACCTGCTCGCCGCGCTCTGGTTCGTCATCTGCTGGGGCGGCTATACCCGCTACGCCACCTGGAAGGGCCGCGACACCGCGTGCCTGGCCAGCGTCCTGCATCTTTACCGCGAAGACTGGATGCGCCGCATGCTGCTGCGCGACAACCGCATCGCCGACGCCAGCGTGATCGGCAACCTGGAGCGCAACGCGTCGTTCTTCGCCTCCAGCACCCTGATCATCTTGGCCGGCATCCTCACCGTGCTCGGCGCGTCCGAGCGTGCGGTGTCGCTGTTGGCGGACATCCCGATGGTGCAGCAGGCGTCCCAGGGCATGTCGGAAATCAAGCTGCTGTGCCTGGCGCTGGTGTTCGTCTATGCCTTCTTCACCTTCAGCTGGTGCATGCGCCAGTACAACTTCGCCGCGGTGCTGGTCGGCTCGGCGCCGATGATCGGCGAGCGGCAGGTGTCGGAGCAGGAGCGCAAGGCGTTCGCCTCGCGGGCGGCGCGGGTGATTTCGATGGCGGCGAACCAGTTCAACTTCGGGCTGCGCTCTTACTACTTCGGCATGAGCATGCTGGCCTGGTTCGTCAGCCCATGGCTGTTCATGTTGATGAGCGCCGGTGTGGTGCTGGTGCTGTATCGCCGGGAGTTTCACTCGGACGTCCTCGACGTGATGGTCTATACCCCTACAGAGGCACCATCGCCCGAGGCAACCAAAGAGGCCGCTTGATGAGTATTCCGTTCTGGTGTGTGTTTATCAGTGCGCTGCTGATTTATGTGGCGCGCATGCCGGTGGCCAAGGCCATGAAGGAGCAGGGCGGCTACGACAACCACCAGCCGCGCCGTCAGCAGGCGCAGTTGACCGGGCTCGGCGCCCGGGCGCTGGCGGCCCACCAGAACAGCATCGAGGCATTCATGCTGTTTGCGGTGGGGGTGCTGATGGCGCACACCACGCAAACGGCCGGATGGCTGATCGATACGCTGGCGATCGTCTTCGTGATCGCCCGAGTGGTTTACTTGTTGTGTTATTGGGCCGATCTGGCCTGGCAGCGCAGTCTGGTCTGGGTGATCGGTTTAGTGTGTTCCTTGTTGCTGATGATCAGTCCGACATTCAGGACAGTTTTGCTCTAACAAGGCACTTCGGCGTATGGCCGGAACATGACAGGCAAAAGAAAACCCGCACTTGGCGGGTTTTCTTTATTGCGGCGAAGAGCAGGTCATTGCTTCTTGGCGGCTTCGTCTGCGGCGGCTGCGTTCGATTCAGCCTGATCTTTGGCGGCTTCGGCGTTTTCTTTTGCCGCTTCGTTCACTTTATCCTGAGCTTCATTCATTTTCTGCTGAGCTTGTTCAGCGTGTTGGTTGGCATCTTGAGCTTTGTCCTCGGATTTTTTATCGCAGGCGGCGAGACCGAGGGAAGCGGTCAACATCAAGGCAATAGCTAAAGTCTTACGCATGGGGTGTTTCTCCTGGTGGAAAAGAACTACTGGCCTTAAGAACGCGCTGCCCATGGTTAAGTTCCTCATTTCTCACAGATATATAAGTTTGTTATGAGAAGGAACTTTTCCTGTTCTTTCCAATACTGGCGACAGGCACTGACGAGAGCATTTATCCATGGGCGAAAACCCCGTTTTCGAGCGAGCGACAAGATTTCTCTCGGCGCTGCGCCACTGCCAGGTATTGGGGCTGCGCGTGCACAGCGCCGACAGCGAAGGCCTGACCGTGGTCTTGCCGTACAGCGCAAGCATCGTCGGCAACCCGCAGACCGGCGTCATCCATGGCGGTGCCCTGACATCGCTGATGGACACCGCGTGCGGCATGGCCACGCTGTGCGTGCTGCCGGAATTCGAAGTGTGTCCGACCCTCGACCTGCGGATCGACTACATGCACGCCGCGCAGCCGCACAAGGATGTCTATGGTTTTGCGCAATGCTACCGGGTCACCACGGACGTGATCTTCGCCCGGGGCTTCGCCTACCAGGACGACCCGCAGCAGCCGATCGCCCACGTCGTCGGCACGTTCATGCGCATGGGCAAGGGGCTCAAGGGCACCCAGGGCTTCGGCGGCAAGATCAAGGGGGAGGGGCAATGAGCGACCTCAAGCAACAACTGGAGCAGGCCCACGCGCAGGGCGACTACGCGCCCTTGCTGAAGCTGATCCCGTATGCCGGGCTGATCGGCATCGAATGTTCCCGGGTCGGCGACGAACTGCTGTTCCGGCTGCCGGCCAACAAGGACAACATCGGCAACCCGCTGCTGCCGGCGATCCACGGCGGGGTGATCGCCGGGTTCATGGAACTGGCCGCGGCCCTGCACCTGCTGATCTTCACCGGGGCGCCCGGCGTGCCGAAGATCATCGACTTCTCGCTCGACTATCTGCGCGCCGGGCAGTTTCGCGACACCTGGGCCAAATGTCAGGTCTGCCGCCAGGGCCGGCGGGTGGCGAACGTAGCCGTCACGGCCTGGCAGACCACCGAAGGCGAACCGATCGCCACGGCCCGCGCACACTTCAAGATCGATGACCCCTTGAAATCCTGACGCGCGTCCCCAACTCAGAGAACAACCCGCCGCCGACCGGCAAGGTCGCGGCCAATGCCATCTGATTGGAGTTTGATGACCATGAGTGTGGAAACTCAAAAGGAAACCCTGGGCTTCCAGACCGAGGTAAAGCAGCTGCTGCACCTCATGATCCATTCGCTGTATTCCAACAAGGAAATCTTCCTGCGCGAATTGATCTCGAACGCCTCCGACGCCGTGGACAAGCTGCGCTTCGAAGCGCTGGCCAAGCCTGAGCTGCTCGAAGGCGACGCCGACCTGAAAATCCGTGTGAGCTTCGACAAGGACGCCAAGACCGTCACCCTCGAAGACAACGGCATCGGCATGAACCGCGACGACGTGATCACCCACCTGGGCACCATCGCCAAGTCTGGCACCGCCGATTTCATGAAGAACCTCACCGGCGACCAGAAGAAGGACTCGCACCTGATCGGTCAGTTCGGCGTCGGTTTCTACTCGGCGTTCATCGTCGCCGACAAGGTCGACGTGTACAGCCGCCGTGCCGGCACCGCCGCCAGCGAAGGCGTGCACTGGTCGTCGAAGGGCGAGGGTGACTTCGAAGTCGCCACCCTCGACAAGGCCGAGCGCGGCACCCGCATCGTCCTGCACCTGAAGTCCGGTGAAGACGAGTTCGCCGACGGCTGGCGCCTGCGCAACATCATCAAGAAGTACTCCGACCACATCGCGCTGCCGATCGAGCTGCCGAAAGAGGCTGCCGCCGCCGAAGGCGAAGAGAAGCCGGCGCTGGAGTGGGAAACCGTCAACCGCGCGAGCGCCCTGTGGACCCGTCCCCGTACCGAGATCAAGGACGAGGAATACCAGGAGTTCTACAAGCACATCGCCCACGACTTCGAAAATCCGCTGAGCTGGAGCCACAACAAGGTCGAAGGCAAGCTGGAATACAGCTCGCTGCTGTACGTGCCGGCCCGCGCGCCGTTCGACCTGTACCAGCGTGAAGCGCCCAAGGGCCTGAAGCTGTACGTCCAGCGCGTGTTCGTGATGGATCAGGCCGAATCGTTCCTGCCGCTGTACCTGCGCTTCATCAAGGGCGTGGTCGACTCCAACGACCTGTCGCTGAACGTGTCGCGGGAAATCCTGCAGAAAGACCCGATCATCGATTCGATGAAGTCTGCGCTGACCAAGCGCGTGCTGGACAT
Organism: Pseudomonas sp. R25(2017); assembly: GCF_002112565.1. Taxonomy (NCBI): domain Bacteria; kingdom Pseudomonadati; phylum Pseudomonadota; class Gammaproteobacteria; order Pseudomonadales; family Pseudomonadaceae; genus Pseudomonas; species Pseudomonas sp. R25(2017). Next base: position 392,457 of record NZ_NEHZ01000001.1, on the reverse strand, counting down.
GCTGGAGAAACTGGCGAAGAACGAGCCTGAGCAATACAAAGGCTTCTGGAAGAACTTCGGTCAGGTCATGAAAGAAGGCCCGGCCGAAGACTTCGCCAACAAGGAAAAGATCGCCGGCCTGCTGCGCTTCGCTTCGACCAACGGCGACGACGAGCAGATCGTCGGCCTGGCCGACTACCTGGCCCGCGCCAAGGAAGGTCAGGACAAGATCTACTACCTCACCGGCGAGTCCTACGCGCAGGTCAAGAACAGCCCGCACCTGGAAGTCTTCCGCAAGAAAGGCATCGAAGTGCTGCTGCTGACCGACCGCATCGACGAGTGGCTGATGAGCTACCTCAGCGAATTCGACGGCAAGGGCTTCGTCGACGTGGCTCGGGGTGACCTGGACCTGGGCAGCCTGGACTCGGAAGAGGACAAGAAGGCCGCGGAAGAAGTCGCCAAGTCGAAGGAAGGCCTGGTCGAGCGCCTCAAGACCGCCCTGGGCGAGTCCGTGGCCGAAGTCCGCGTTTCCCACCGCCTGACCGATTCGCCGGCGATCCTGGCCATCGGCGAACAGGACCTGGGCCTGCAGATGCGCCAGATCCTCGAGGCGAGCGGGCAGAAGGTGCCGGATTCCAAGCCGATCTTCGAATTCAACCCGAACCACCCGTTGATCGAGAAGCTCGACAGCGAGGCCAGCGAGGAACGTTTCGGCGACCTGTCGCACATCCTCTTCGACCAGGCGGCCCTGGCCGCCGGCGACAGCCTGAAAGACCCGGCCGCCTACGTGCGCCGTCTGAACAAGCTGCTGGTCGAGCTGTCGGCTTGACCCCAACCTGAATAAACCCGCTTCGGCGGGTTTTTTCATTCCGGCGTTTAATCATCAGGAGTCAGAAATGAGCCAAATCACTGTGCGTTCCGTGGTCTATCAGATTGACGGCCAGGCCTATGAAGGCCGGTTGGCGTTCGACGCAGAACACAAGGGCACCCGTCCGGGCCTGTTGATGGCACCGAATTGGATGGGTGTCAGTGCCGGGGCCGAAGAGATCGCCAAGTCAGTGGCGGCCAAGGGCTATGTGGTGCTGATCGCCGACGTGTACGGGCAGGCCGTGCGTCCGCAGAACGCCGATCAGGCGGGCGCGGCGATGATGCCGCTGAAGAATGACCGGGCCTTGCTGCGCAAGCGTCTGCAGGTGGCCTTCGAACAATTGCAGAAGCAGGGCGAGGCGGCGGTGGACACCGCGAAACTGGCGGTGTTCGGCTTCTGCTTCGGCGGTTGCTGCGCCCTGGACCTGGCCCGCACCGGCGCGCCGGTGAAGGCGGCGGTGTCGTTCCACGGCACGCTGGATTCGCCGAACCCGGCGGACGCGAACAACATCAAGGGCTCGGTGCTGGTGCTGCACGGGGCGTCCGACCCGCTGGTGCCGAAGGAGCAGTTGCCGGCGTTCGAGGAGGAGATGAACGCGGCGGGCGTGGACTGGCAGTTGCTCAGCTATGGCGGCGCGGTGCACTCGTTCACCGACCCGCACGCCAATGTGCCGGGCAAGATGATGTACGACGCGAAGACCGCTGCGCGGGCGTTCAAGTCGATGCATGACTTGCTGGACGAAGTGTTCAAGGCCTGACCTGGCCTTCAAAACCGGTAGACCGGCTTTCGCAGGGAATTGCAGGTTCGCATCGCAAAGTACTGTGGGAGCCAGCCTGCTGGCGATGAGGCCAGTACCGTCGATGCTTCGGCGCCTGTCCCACCGCCATCGCCGGCAGGCCGGCTCCCCCAGGGGCCTTGCCTGCAAGCGCTCAAGACCTACGGCAATTCGATCCGCTCGGTTTCCCCCTGCACCGTCGGCCAATCCCCGGCCGCCCACTTGCGCCGTGCCTCGTCGATCGCCGCCGGATCGCTGGCGACGAAGTTCCAGTTGATCCGCCGAGGCCCGTCCAGCGGTGCGCCGCCGAACAGCACGGCATGGGTGTCGCTGTCGGCGAACAGGCTCATTTCCTCGCCGGGCGGCAGCACCGCCAAGGCATGGGGCTCCAGACTCTCGCCATTGAGCTGCACATCGCCGCTCAACACGTACACCGCCCGCTCTTCGTGTTCGGTGGGGATCAGCAGCGTGGTCGCGGTCTGCATCTTCAGTTCCGCGTACAGCGTCGGCGACAGCACCGGCACCGGCGATTCAAGGCAGAAGCCTGAGCCGGCGATCATGCGGATCTGCACGCCCAGGCTGTCGCTGACCGGCAGCGTCGCCGCCGGATGATGGCTGTAGTGCCCCGGCCCGTGTTCGCGGTCCTTGGGCGAGGCCAGCCAGATCTGCAGACCATGCATCTTGAAGCTTTGCTCCCACAGCGGCGCAGGCGTGCGCTCGACATGGGCGATGGCGCTGCCGGCGGTCATCCAGCTGACGTCGCCGGCGCTGACCACCTGATCGGAACCCAGGCTGTCCTTGTGCTGGATCTGGCCTTCAAACAGATAGGTGAGGGTCGACAGGCCGATGTGCGGATGCTGGCGGATGTTCATGCCTTTGCCGGCCGGGTAGACGGTCTCGAGCATGTGGTCGAAAAACACGAAAGGCCCGACGCTGCGGCATTTGGCCGACGGCAGCGGGCGCAGGATCGGCTGCCCTTCGACGTCTTCGGCGCGCGGGCGGATGATCAGGGGTTGCTTGTCCATGGTGCGTTCCAGGCTGGGCGGGTGACGCGAGGAGCATAACCCGCCGCGCACCCGGGAGGATCATTGGCTGTCGAAGCCTTGAGGCGCGTGGGTTTCGATGCTGACTTCGCTGGTGGTCATCAGTTTGTGGATCGGGCAGCGGTCGGCGACCCGCAGCAGTTCCTCGCGCTGGGCATCGGTGAGCACGCCCTTGAGGGTGAGGGTGACATGCAGGGCGTACTTGCCTTTCTGCTCCTGGCTGTTGTCGCGTTTGACTTCGACGCCGACGCCGGTCAGCGGAATGTCCTTTTTCTTGGCGTACAGCTTCAGGGTCAGGGCCTTGCAGGCGCCGAGGGCGGCGTCGAAGTAATCGTGCGGCTCGGGAGCGGAGCCTTCGCCGCCGACGCTTGCGGGCGCATCGGTGAACAATTCGTGGTCATCGATCTGGACGGTGTGGCGAAAACCTTCGGCGGAGACGGTATTGACGGTGACAGTCATGGGAACCTCGCAAGCGGTGGGAAAAGCCATTCGATCAAAAAGAACCTCGCAGGTATAGAACATGTGTGCTGAGTCGGCGTTCCACTTTATTGTCGTCGCGTAAGTTGGCGACGACATCGCATGAACCTTCCTATAGTGAACGTGCGGCGAACGGCGCTGAAGTCCGGGTAACCGTCGCTGAATCGTTCATGCCGAGGGTTCGAAGTATCAAGGCCTTTTGATATCACTTTTTCGTCTTACGCAAATTTCCGCCGGGCCGATACCTTCTAAAGCAGCCAGCTGCAGGGTTGATGCAGCGCTTTTGGAAGGAACCAGAGCAATGAGTATCCGTAGCCTCAATATCGCCCCCCGGGCCGGCCTCGGTTTCGGGGTGCTGGCGCTGATGGTGTTTGCGCTCGGGGCGTTCGCCCTGCTGCAGATGTCGAACATGCGCGCCCAGTCCGACGAGGTCGACAACAATTGGCTGCCCAGCGTGATGGCGGTCGGCGAGATGAGCCAGGACATGCTGCGCCTGCGGGCGCTGACCATGCGTCTGCTGCTCAACCGCGACCCGCAGGCGCTGGCGCAGAACGTCGCCAAGCTCAACGAGCTGCGCGGCGTGCTGAGCGAAGCCCAGCAGCGCTACGACGCCTTGATCGTCCTGCGGGAGGAGCGGGCGCTGTTCGACCGGTTCAAGGTCGCCGAGCACAAGTACCTGGAGTTCCAGGCGCAGGTGATGGCGCTGTCCGCCCAGGACAAGGTGGAAGAGGCGGCGGCCATCCTCAATGGCCAGATGAGCCCGTTGGCGGACGACATCGCCGTCACCCTCAGGGAACTGGTCGAGCTGAACAAGCACAACGCCAACCTCGCCACCGAGGCGGCGCGGCTGGTGTTCATCAATTCGCGGGTATGGGTCGGCGTGATGATCGGCATCACCGCGCTGATCACCGTTGCGCTCGCGCTGTTGCTGACCCGCAGTATCGTGCTGCCGCTCTCGCAATCGCTGAACGTCGCGGAGGTGGTGGCCGGGGGCGACCTGACCGGCGACATCAGCGTGTCCGGCAAGGACGAGCCGGCACGGCTGCTGCACGCGCTGCGCAGCATGCAGCACAGCCTGCGCGATACGATCCGGCGCATCTCCGAATCCTCCAGTCAGCTGGCGTCGGCCTCGGAAGAATTGAGTTGCGTGACCGAAGACGCCACCCGCGGCCTGCATCAGCAAAGCCTGGAGATCGAGCAGGCCGCCACGGCGGTGAACCAGATGACGGCGGCCGTCGAGGAGGTGGCCAGCAACGCCGTGGCCACGTCCGAGGCGTCGCGGGAGTCCGACCGGATCGCCCAGCACGGCCGCGAGCAGGTGCAACAGACGGTGTCCTCCATCGAATCCCTGGCCGAGGACGTCACGGCCAATGCGACACAGGTCGAAGACCTGGCCCAGCAGGTCTACAGCATCAGCAAGGTGCTGGATGTGATCCGCTCGATCGCCGAGCAGACCAACCTGCTGGCGCTGAACGCGGCCATCGAGGCAGCCCGCGCAGGCGATGCCGGGCGCGGTTTCGCGGTGGTGGCGGATGAGGTGCGGGCGCTGGCCCATCGCACCCAGCAGTCGACCCAGGAGATCGAGCAGATGATCGGCGGCATTCAGCAGGGCACGGATGCGGCGGTCAGTTCGATGCAGCAAAGCAACCTGCGCGCCCGCTCGACCCTGGAGCTGGCCAAGGCCGCCGGCACGGCGCTGGAGGAGATCGCCTCGGCGTTCACCCGGATCAACGAGCGCAATCTGGTGATCGCCAGCGCGTCGGAGCAGCAGGCGGCGGTGGCGCGGGAGGTCGACCGCAACCTGATGAACATCCGCGACCTGGCGATGCAGACCTCGGCCGGGGCCAACCAGACCAGTGCCGCCAGTCAGGAGCTGTCGCGGCTGGCGGTGGACCTGAACAACATGGTGGCCAAGTTCTCGGTGTGATTCGCCCGGCCCGGCGGGAGCAAGCGCCCTCGCCACAGGTGGAACGCCAGGCAAAGAAAAGCCCCGCATTTGCGGGGCTTTGCGATGGTGCGGCGGGTCAGCTGCCTTTGACGGTCTTGCCGTTGACGGTGCCGTCCTGGAGCATGATGTTGTACTCCTTGCCGTCGGTTTCGACCTGTTGGAGGCGAACCAGCAGGTAATCCCAGTCCTTGGCGAACCAGAGCACGGTGATGCGCTTGCTCTGCGTCGGATCGCGCACGCGTTCGACCTTGATCGCATCGATCTGGCCGGCCTTGGTCTCGACCTTCTCCGAGCCCAACACGCGGAAATCGTAGGTGTCGACTTCGCCGCCGTCGACCACCTGATAACTCATGGTCTTCTTGCCGGCGGCCACGTCATGCTGCAGCGCCAGCTGGTAGGTCGACTTGTCGACCATGCCGCGGTTCAGCGGGATCTTCACCGCGTCGCCACGATCGGTGCCGGTGACGAGCTTGTTGGCCCAGTCGAAGTCCAGGTCAGCCTTTTTCGCCTTGCCCAACCCGCCGCGCTCGAAGTGGTAGGACTGAGGCAGCAGCGTGTCCTTGTCCAGGGTCAGGGTGCTTTCCTCGGACAGGCTGGCGATCATCATCGACGCCTTGAAGCTGAGTTTCCAGGCGCCGTTGGCTTCCTTGGTCAGGCTGCGTTCGGCGGTGCCGCTCATGGGCAACTGCTTCCAGTCGGCGGTGTAGCTGGCGGAGAACGGTTGAAGGTCTGCAGCCTGCGCGAAAGGCAGGGCGAGCAGGGCGCAAGCGAAGAGCAGGGCGCGACGCATAGAATCTCCTAGTTTCGAATCAAGTGGCCGGTGGCCGCGAGTGCCTGGCCATCCAGTAAAGCACCTTGTTCGCCAAGGGCCAGCCGTCCTTCGGCAAACCAGCGCACGGCCATCGGGTAGATCAGGTGTTCCTGAACGTGGACCCGCTGCGCCAGGCTCTGCGGCGAATCGTGCAACTCTACCGGTATCACTGCCTGTACGACCAGAGGCCCGCCATCGAGTTCCTCGGTGACGAAGTGCACGGAGCAGCCGTGTTCGGCGTCGCCGGCCTCCAGCGCGCGCTGATGGGTGTGCAGCCCCTTGTACTTGGGCAGCAGCGACGGATGGATGTTGAGCAGGCGACCCTGGTAGTGGCGCACGAACCCTGCGCTGAGGATGCGCATGAAGCCGGCCAGCACCACGAGTCCGGGATTGAATTCGTCGATCAGTTCGATCAGGGCGGCATCGAAGGCTTCGCGGCCTTCGAAGGCCTTGTGGTCCAGGGAGCGGGTTTCGATGCCCGCGTCCCTGGCGCGTTGCAGGCCGTAGGCGTCGGCGCGGTTGGAGATCACCGCAGCGATGCGGACCGGGCTGTCGCCGGTCCGCGTGCTGTCGATCAGGGCCTGCAAGTTACTGCCGGTGCCGGACAGCAGCACCACGACATCACAGGTGCTCGGCATCAGTGAGCCTTGAGGTTCTTCAGTTCGACCTGGGCGGCGCCTTCGGCGGCCGCGGCGATCTGGCCGATGACCCAAGGCTGCTCGCCGGCTTCGCGCAGGACGTTCAGGGCCGACTCGACGTGTTCCTGGGCCACGCAGATCACCATGCCCACGCCGCAGTTCAGCACGCGGTGCATTTCGGTCTCGTCGACGTTGCCTTTCTCTTGCAGCCAGTCGAACACCGCAGGGCGGGTCCAGCTCGCCACGTCGACCACGGCCTGGGCGCCTTTTGGCAGTACGCGCGGGATGTTGTCCAGCAGGCCGCCGCCGGTGATGTGGGCCATGGCCTTGACGGCGCCGGTGTCCTTGATCAGCTTGAGCAGCGGCTTGACGTAGATGCGGGTCGGGGCCATCAGCAGGTCGGTCAGCGGTTTGCCGTCGAGCTGGGTGTTTTCGATGTCGGCGCCGGACACTTCGATGATCTTGCGGATCAGCGAGTAGCCGTTGGAGTGCGGGCCGGAGGACGGCAGGGCGATCAGGGCGTCGCCGGTGGCGACCTTCGAGCCGTCGATGATTTCCGACTTTTCCACCACGCCGACGCAGAAGCCGGCCAGGTCGTAGTCTTCGCCTTCGTACATGCCCGGCATTTCAGCGGTTTCGCCGCCGACCAGGGAGCAGCCGGACAGTTCGCAGCCGGCGCCGATGCCGGTCACCACCTGGGCGGCGGTGTCGACGTTGAGCTTGCCGGTGGCGTAGTAGTCGAGGAAGAACAGCGGCTCGGCGCCGCACACCACCAGGTCGTTGACGCACATGGCGACCAGGTCGATGCCGATGCTGTCGTGCTTGTTCAGGTTCAGCGCCAGGCGCAGCTTGGTGCCGACGCCGTCGGTGCCGGAAACCAGCACGGGCTGCTTGTAGCCGGCCGGGATTTCGCAGAGGGCGCCGAAGCCGCCCAGGCCTCCCATGACTTCCGGGCGCGCCGTGCGCTTGGCGACGCTCTTGATGCGTTCGACCAATGCTTCACCGGCGTCGATGTCTACACCGGCGTCCTTGTAGCTCAGGGAGGGTTGCTTGCTCATGATCCAGGCCTTTGTAAGGGAGGGATTTCTGGGTAACGACCGATTTCTGCGGGACACCGAAACCGGTGGGGCGGATGCCTCACGCGTCATTCGGGTGGCCCGGCGGTTGCCGGTCTGCGAAGGCGCGCGATTTTATCAGGCTTGAGGGGCAGCGGCCATCCTCGCGCCGACGGGCAGGGGCATATCGCCTGAAAAAAATTGCAATTGAATGGTCGGTGAGCGCGCCGCTGCCTGTATAAGGGAACCGTCTATCGTTAGGGCTGTGCAAAAACTTACCGCCAGCGTGTGAATGTTTTGCGGCGGCCTGTGGTCACAGGCTTGCTCTGGCCGGTTCACGCGGCCTGTTCCAGCCGCTCTTGTCGACGGGAATTCTCCATGCGTCTTTGCAAATTGCTGTTTGTGGGCTGTCTGTCTCTGGTCAGCCTGGCGAGTCACGCCGAAAACCTCAAAGGCCTGTATCAGGTGCGCGAGCCGGTCAACGGTCAGGCGCCCGAGGAGCGCGACCGCGCCACGCAGGCGGCGCTGGACACCCTCGTGCTGCGCCTGACGGGGGATCCGAAGGCGCCGCAGAATCCGGGGCTGGCGGCGATCCGCAAGGATCCGCAGCAGATCATCAGCCAGTACGGTTTCGATGCCGGCCCGCCGGAGGTGCTGAAAGTCGATTTCGACCCGGGCACCACCGAGCAGGCGTTGCGCCGTGCGGGGCTTTCGTTGTGGGGCGCCAACCGTCCTTCGATCCTGGGCTGGTGGCTGAACGATTCCGCTGAAGGTTCGAGCCTGGTGGGCGACGGCCAGACCAGTGCCGCGCCGTTGCGCCGGGCGGCCCAGCACCGTGGCCTGCCGCTGCGCTTGCCGCTGGCGGACCTGAGCGAACAGCTGGTGGCCACCGCGCCGACCCTGGAGGGCACCGACCCGGCGCCGTTGCGCGGCGCATCGGAGCGCTACGGCGCCGACGCCTTGCTGGCGGTGCATGCCCGCGAGGAGGGCGGCCAGTGGCAAGCCAAATGGCACCTGTGGCTCGGCGACCAGAAGGAGGCGGGCAGCGTGCAGGGCGCCGATCAGGCGGCGGTGGCCGATGCGGTCATGCTGGCGGTCGCCGGGCGGCTGGCGCCGCGCTTCGTCGCAAAACCGGGAGCCGCCGGGCAACAGACCGTGGATGTGCAGGGCATGAACCTTGAGCATTACGCCGCCCTGATGCGCTTGCTCGAACCGTTTGGCGTGCGTCTGCAGAGCGTCGATGCCGATCGCATCGTGTACCGGGTCAACGGCAGCGCCGATCAGTTGCGTGCGCAACTGGCGCTGGCGAAGCTGCAGGAGCTGCCGGCCGAGGCGCCGGCGCCTGCCGCGGTTCCCCAGCCGACGGCGCCGGGCGCGGCGCCCGTTCCGGCGGCGACCCCGGCGGCTCCGGCCCTGCGGTTTCGTTGGTAAGTCGTTCTTTCCTATATAAAAGCAATGGAGTTTTACATGGCCGATACGCGGCGTTGGTTCTGGTTGGGCGGGGTGGCCCTGTTGTGTGCGTTCGTCTGGTTGCTGCACCCCATCCTCACGCCGTTTCTGGTGGCGTTGCTGCTCGCGTACCTGTTCGACCCGCTGGTGGACCGCCTGGAGCGGATCGGGCTGTCCCGCACCTGGGGCGTGATCGCGGTGTTCGCGCTCTTTACCCTGATCGTGACCACGCTGTTGCTGGTGTTGGTGCCGATGCTGGCCCGGCAGTTGCTGCGACTGTACGAGCTGGCGCCGCAGATGCTCGACTGGCTGCAGCACACCGCGTTGCCGTGGGCCCAGGCGAAGCTGGGGCTGGCGGAAGGGTTCTGGAAGTTCGACAAGGTCAAGGCGGCGATCAGCGAGCACGTCGGGCAGACCACCGACATCGTCGGTGCGGTGCTGACGCAGGCGACGGCGTCGAGTCTGGCGTTGATCGGCTGGCTGGCGAACCTGGTGCTGATTCCGGTGGTGAGCTTCTACCTGCTGCGGGACTGGGACGTGATGATGGCCAAGATCCGCAGCCTGCTGCCCCGAGACCGGGAGGAGCGCATGGTGGCGCTGGCTGGCGAGTGTCACGAGGTGCTGGGCGCGTTCGTGCGCGGTCAGTTGCTGGTGATGGTGGCGTTGGGCGTGATCTACGCGGCGGGCCTGATGATCGTCGGCCTGGAGTTGGGCCTGTTGATCGGCCTGATTGCGGGGCTGGCGGCGATCGTGCCGTACATGGGCTTCGTGATCGGCATCGGTTCGGCGCTGATCGCCGGGCTGTTCCAGTTCGGCGGCGATCTGTATCCGATGATCGGCATCGTTGCGGTGTTCATGGTCGGCCAGGCGCTGGAGGGGATGGTGCTGACGCCGCTGCTGGTGGGCGACCGGATCGGCCTGCATCCGGTGGCGGTGATTTTTGCGATCCTGGCCGGCGGTGAGTTGTTCGGCTTCACCGGCGTGCTCCTGGCGTTGCCGGTGGCGGCGGTGATCATGGTGCTGGTGCGGCATGTCCATGACCTGTACAAGGACTCCGAGATCTACAGCGGCGTGGACGAGCCTGAATTGTGACGCAGGCGGCGGGCTGCCCGGCGGATCGCCGGGTTGGCCCGGCTCATGCAGGCGCAGCCGCCAGAGAAACTGCCATGAAACCAAGGTGTTAACGCAAACCTTTGATTTTGCTTGGGGTCTGTCGGATTGTGCGCTCCGCTTCACGGGTATAAACTTCGCACACTTTACACAGAGGTCACTAATGGTTCCCCGGGAACCGTTCAGTCAGCATGAAACCGATTCAGCTGCCCCTAGGTGTGCGTCTGCGTGACGATGCCACCTTCATCAACTACTACCCAGGCGCCAATGCCGCTGCACTCGGCTATGTCGAGCGCCTCTGCGAAGCCGACGCCGGTTGGACCGAAAGCCTGATCTATCTGTGGGGCAAGCACGGGGTAGGGCGTACGCATCTGTTGCAGGCCGCCTGCCTGCGTTTCGAGCAGATGGGGGAGCCGGCGGTCTACCTGCCGCTGGCGGAGCTGATGGATCGCGGCATCGAAATTCTCGACCACCTTGAGCAGTACGAACTGGTTTGCCTGGACGACCTGCAAGCGGTGGCGGGCAAGGCGGACTGGGAAGAGGCGTTGTTTCACCTGTTCAACCGCCTGCGCGACAGCGGCCGGCGCCTGCTGATCGCCGCTTCGACCTCGCCTCGCGAACTGCCGGTGAAGCTGGCTGACCTGAAATCCCGCCTGACCCTGGCGCTGGTGTTCCAGATGCGCCCCCTTTCCGATGAAGACAAGCTGCGGGCGTTGCAACTGCGCGCATCCCGTCGCGGCCTGCACCTGACCGACGAAGTCGGCCATTTCATCCTGACCCGGGGCACCCGCAGCATGAGCGCGCTGTTCGATCTGCTCGAACAGCTCGACCAGGCTTCGCTGCAGGCCCAACGCAAGCTGACGATCCCTTTCCTGAAAGAAACCCTGGGCTGGTGAAAGCCTTCAAGGCCGCGGCTTTCAGCCTGGGTCGGCAGATTTCAGGCGCCAGAAAACCCGCTTTCCTGAGCGCTGCTCAGGCTGCGTATCGATTCAAATAGGCTTAAGCGCTTAGATGTAAACGAGAAACCGGGAAGTCACAAAAAGATCGATTGAATTTGCAAATGAGGCCGATAGCGGGCATAGTCTCGGCTTCTTTACAACTTCAGCCACGGTCGTGCCCATGCTAAAGCGCTTCGCACCCCTCGTGCCTCTCGCACTCGTCACCCTGCTGTTCGGTTGCGCTGCTCATTCACCTGTTCAAGAGCAGCAACAGCAGTACAAGAATTCCGCTACCGCCCAGTCTTCCGTCATTTACCAGGAAGAGCTGGACACCGAAAAGGAACTGGCCGACTTCAACGGCAAGAAGCCTTATCAGCTGCCGGTTCTGGCCGACAGCATCCTTGAGCGCGGCATGTCCCTGATCGGTACCCGTTACCGTTTCGGCGGCACCTCCGAAGCCGGCTTCGATTGCAGCGGTTTCATCGGCTACCTCTTCCGCGAAGAGGCCGGCATGAACCTGCCCCGTTCCACCCGTGAAATGATCAATGTTGATGCCCCGCAAGTCTCGCGCGGCAACCTCGAACCGGGCGACCTGCTGTTCTTCGCCACCAACGGCCGTCGCGGTCGTGTGAGCCACGCGGGCATCTACCTGGGCGACAACCAGTTCATCCACTCCAGCAGCCGCCGCAGCGGCGGTGTGCGCATCGACAGCCTGGGTGACAGCTACTGGAGCAAGTCCTTCATCGAGGCCAAGCGCGCCTTGGCGATGGCGCCGACCGTGGTCACCGCCCGCAAGTGATGCCTTCCTTGTCGCCACGTCCGTGGCGACAAACGGTCGCGGTCAGTCAGTAGACGTAAACTTTACAAGGTGAAGTTAAAGTCTTACTTGAAGTTTGCCGCGTAGCCGCTAGAATTCTGATCTACTTTGATGGCAAACCGCCTGCGTCCCGACGCAGGCGGTTTTGTTTTCTGTCGAATCGGCAGTGAAAGCCGCAGCCAGATCAGGATGTTCTGCTTATGACGATGTCGGCCCGCCTCGCCTTGATGATGTTCGCAGCGCTGCTCAGCGGCTGCGCCAGTCGCACACCGCCACCCGCGCCGGCGGTGCGCGCGCCGATCGTGTTCGGCTCCTCCCAAAGCTTTTCTCCGGCTGCCGAAGACGTGCTGTTCCGCGCGCTCGGCCTGGTCGGCACGCCCTATCGCTGGGGCGGCAACACACCGGACTCGGGCTTCGATTGCAGCGGCCTGATCGGCTTCGTCTACCGCGACGCCGCCGGCATCACCTTGCCGCGCTCCACGCGGGAGATGATCGTGATGCAGGCGCCGAACGTCGGGAAGGAAGGGCTGCAGACCGGCGACCTGATTTTCTTCGCCACCAACGGCGGCTCCCAGGTCAGCCATGCCGGGATCTATGTCGGGGAAGGGCGCTTCGTCCATGCGCCGGCCACCGGCGGCACCGTGAAGCTGGACAGCCTGTCCAAGGCCTATTGGCAGAAGGCTTACCTGAGCGCCAAGCGCGTCCTGCAGCCGGAGCACCTGGCGCACAACCCTTAGTCGTCAAGACGACCTGTAGGAGCGAGCCTGCTCGCGATGGCGGTCTGTCAGCTGACCTTGAAGTCGGCTGGACGGAGGCCATCGCGAGCAGGCTCGCTCCTACAGTGGTTTTTGGGGTGGCCTCAGAGGGTCACTGGGCCGCAGACACCCGCCACACCTTGTTCCCCACGTCGTCGGCCACCAGTAGCCCGCCTTGTCGGTCGACCGCCACGCCCACCGGGCGGCCCATGGCGTTCTCGTCCTTGTCGAGGAACCCGGTCAGTACATCCACCGGCGTGCCGTTCGGCTTGCCGTTCGCGAACGGTACGAAGATCACCTTGTAGCCGCTGAGCGGCTTGCGGTTCCACGAGCCGTGCTGGCCGATGAACGCGCCTTCCTTGAACGCCGCCGGCAGGCGGTTGCCTTCGGCGAAGGCCAGGCCCAGCGAGGCGGTGTGCGGGCCGACGGCGTAGTCCGGGGCGATGGCCTTGGCCACCAGATCCGGGTTCTGCGGCTGCACGCGCACATCGACGTGTTGGCCGTAGTAGCTGAACGGCCAGCCATAGAAGCCGCCGTCCTTGACCGAGGTGATGTAGTCCGGCACCAGGTCGCTGCCGATCTCGTCGCGCTCGTTGACGGCCGTCCACAGGGCGCCGGTCCGTGGTTCCCAGGCCAGGCCGTTGGGGTTGCGGATGCCGGAGGCAAAGATACGGTGGTTGCCGGTGGCGCGGTCCACCTCCCAGATGGCGGCCCGGCCTTGTTCCTGGTCCAGACCGTTTTCGCCGACGTTGCTGTTCGAACCCACGGTGACGTAGAGCCTGCTGCCGTCCTGGCTGGCGATGACGTTCTTCGTCCAGTGGTGGTTCAGCGTGCCGCCGGGCAGGTCCGCGACCTTGATCGGTTGCGACTTGATTTCGGTCGCGCCCGGCTCGTAGTGAAAGCGCAGCAGGCGATCGGTGTCGGCGACATACAGGTCGTTGCCGACCAGGGTCATGCCGAACGGTGAGTTGAGGTTTTGCAGGAAGACCGTGCGGGTTTCCGCCACGCCGTCATGATCGGCGTCACGCAGCAGGGTGATGCGGTTCGCGCTCGGCACGCCGGCGCCGGCGCGGCCCATGACCTTTTTGGTGACCCAGCCCTTCAGGCCGCTGCCGTCATCGGGTTTGGGCGGAGCGTTGGTCTCCGCCACCAGCACGTCGCCGTTGGGCAGCACGTAAAGCCAGCGCGGATGGTCGAGGTTTTCGGCGAACGCCGCCACTTGGGTGCCCGCCGCCGGCGTCGGTTTGGCACCGCTCGGCCAGCCCACCGCCGGGGCGATGTGCACCGTCGGGATCAGGGTCTTGTTCGGTTCGGGCAGTTTGGGCGACGGGCCGGTGCCGTCGGAGACTTGCAGGCTTGAGGTTTCGCCGCAGGCAGCGAGGCCTGCGGCAACCGCGATGACGAAAACGAACGGGGGCTTGCGCATTGCTTGTCTTCCCTATGAATGCATTCCCAATCATAGAGGCATGGGCGACCCCGATGGTTCAAGCGCTCAGCCGCGCGCCTCCTTGAACAGCACGGCGATGCCCGGATGGTAGTTGCCCGCTTCGCTGCGCAATTTGCGGTAGGCGTAAGGGAAGTACCAGGCCACGGCGCAGGTGTGTTCCTTCTGCAGGTCGTCGACCATGTCCTGCAGTTCTTCGGGGCTGGCGCTGTGCTGGGCCTTTTGCGGCGAGACGAACAGGCAGCCGAGCTTGAGGTCGCTGGCGTAGCTGATGCGCTTGGCGTCGCTGGTGATGTCGTGCAGTGCCTGGGTCAGGTTGAGGCTGTTGACCCGAGGCCAGCGCTGGGTGGCCTGGATGAAGGCGCGGTCGTCGGTGCCGGCCAGGAACAGGTCGGCGCGGGCGTTGCGTTCGCCGTCCTCGTTCTGCTTGCGGGTGGCGGTGTCGCGCAGCGTCACCAGCTCGGCCATCCACGCGGCGGCGGAGAGCAGGCCCAGATTGGCCTTTTCGTCGTGCCAATAGGGGGTGTCGTTGTCGCCGCGCACGGCGTTGTAGCGGTCGATACAGTCAAACCAGCGTTCCAGCACCGGGCGCAGGAATTCCAGCCGCGGATTGCTGATGATCATGCCTTGCATGGTGCTCTCCCTTGTTATTGTGATGTGCTCTCTGCAGTCAAAAAGCATGGCTCTTTGATATCACTCATGGCAGTGTGGCACAAGATTGGCGTCAGTTAATTGATCGGCGGCATTTTTTCGTCGCCGCAGCCCCGCTTCATTTGACGCTCCACCCCCAACCCTCTAACCTTCGCGGCTTGTTTCAGGTGCTCTGTGGCGGCTGTCGACAGAGTGAAACAGGGAAGCCGGTGAGGGTCGCATGTCCACAGTGGAGCGACCGCGATCCCGGCGCTGCCCCCGCAACGGTAGATGAGTGAAAGCTGTGCCTGATGCCACTGCGTCCGACGACGCGGGAAGGCGCGCAGCCTGGCCTTGCGCCGCTCATGAGCCCGGAGACCGGCCTGATCCATCCAACGGCATCACGGTGGGCGATGCCAGGCTTGTCGCCGTCTATTCTTGTGCCCGCCCGCCGTTACCCAGCCTCAACGGAGAGCTCCCCCATGACTGATACCACCGAGCGTGACGAGCGCCACCTGGCGCGCATGCAGCGCAAAAAAGCCGTGATCGACGAACGCATCGCCAATTCGCCGAACGAGTGCGGCCTGCTGCTGGTGCTCACCGGCAACGGCAAAGGCAAGAGCAGCTCGGCGTTCGGCATGCTCGCCCGCGCCATGGGCCACGGCATGCAGTGCGGCGTGGTGCAGTTCATCAAGGGCCGCAACAGCACCGGTGAGGAACTGTTCTTGCGCCGCTTCCCCGAGCAGGTGCGTTTTCACGTGATGGGCGAAGGCTTCACCTGGGAGACCCAGGACCGTCAGCGCGACATCGCCGCCGCCGAAGCCGCGTGGGAAGTCTCCCGTCAGTTGCTGCGCGATCCGTCCATCGGGCTGGTGGTGCTCGACGAACTGAACATCGCCCTCAAGCACGGCTATCTCGACCTCGATCAGGTGCTCAGCGACTTGCAGGCCCGTCCGCCGATGCAGCACGTGGTGGTCACGGGGCGCGCGGCCAAGCCGGAAATGATCGAGATGGCCGACACCGTCACCGAAATGGGCATGGTCAAGCACGCCTTCCAGGCCGGCATCAAAGCCCAGAAAGGCGTCGAACTTTGAATCAGCCTCGTCACTGCCCGGCGGTGCTGATCGCCGCGCCGGCCTCGGGCCAGGGCAAGACCACCGTCACCGCCGCGCTGGCCCGCCTGCACCGCAATCACGGGCGCAAGGTGCGGGTGTTCAAGTGCGGCCCGGACTTTCTCGACCCGATGATCCTCGAGCGCGCCAGCGGTGCGCCGGTCTATCAGTTGGACATGTGGATGGTCGGCGAGCAGGAGAGCCGCCGCCTGTTGTGGGAAGCCGCCGCCGAAGCCGACCTGATCCTGATCGAAGGCGTGATGGGCCTGTTCGACGGCACGCCGTCCAGCGCCGACCTGGCGCGGCATTTCGGCGTGCCGGTGCTCGGCGTGATCGACGGCACCGCCATGGCCCAGACCTTCGGTGCGCTGGCCCTGGGCCTGGCGCGCTATCAGCCGGACCTGCCGTTCGCCGGGGTGCTGGCCAACCGCGTCGGCACCGTGCGCCATGCGCAACTGCTGGAAGGCAGCCTCACCGAAGGCCTGCGCTGGTACGGCGCGCTGTCCCGGGAAACCGGGATCGAGCTGCCGAGCCGTCACCTCGGCCTGGTGCAGGCCAGCGAGCTCAATGACCTGGACTTGCGCCTCGACGCCGCTGCGCAGGCCCTGGCGGACAGCTGCGAGGTCGCGCTGCCGCCGCCGGTCGAATTTGCCGCCCCCGAGCCGCTGGAGGTCGAACCCCTGCTGCAAGGCGTGCGGATCGCCGTCGCCCGGGACGAGGCGTTTGCCTTCACCTACGGCGCCAGCCTCGATCTGCTGCGGGCGATGGGGGCCGAGCTGCGCTTCTTCTCGCCGATCCGCGATGCGGCGCTGCCGGATGCCGACAGCCTCTATCTGCCGGGCGGCTACCCCGAACTGCACCATGAGGCGCTGGCGCAGAACACGCCGATGCTGGCGGCGATCCGCGCCCATCATGCCGCCGGCAAACCGTTGCTCGCCGAATGCGGCGGCATGCTTTATCTGCTCGATTCGCTGACCGACGTCAGCGGCACCCGTGCCGAACTGGCCGGCCTGCTCAGCGGCGATGCGGTGATGCAGAAGCGTCTGGCGGCGTTGGCCCTGCAGGCCGTCGACCTGCCGGAAGGCACGCTGCGCGGCCACACCTACCACCATTCCCTGACCACCACCGGGCTTGCGCCCATCGCTCGCGGCCAAAGCCCCAACGGCGGGCGCGGTGCCGAGGCGGTGTACCGGGAAGGGCGGATGACCGCGTCCTACGTGCACTTTTATTTCCCGTCCAATCCGTCGGCGATCGCCGCGTTGCTGGCGCCCGACCGCCAGGCCGCGGCCGTCCCCGGCGAGCCGCGATCCGCAGTGGGAGCGAGCCTGCTCGTGCAGCGGCCATGAGCGACAACGCCTACACCCCGGCCGAACGCGACGCCGTCTACCGCGCCATCGCCGAACGCCGCGACATGCGCCACTTCACGGGCGGCACGATCGAGCCCGAACTGCTGCGCCGCCTGCTGGAGGCCGCCCATCAGGCGCCCAGCGTCGGCCTGATGCAGCCGTGGCGCTTCATCCGCATCAGCGACCGCACGTTGCGTGGCCGGATCCAGGCGCTGGTGGAAGAGGAGCGGGTGCGCACCGCCGAAGCCCTGGGCGAGCGCAGCGACGAGTTCATGAAGCTCAAGGTCGAAGGCATCGGCGACTGCGCCGAAGTGCTGGTGGCCGCGTTGGGGGATGACCGCGAGCGGCACATCTTCGGCCGCCGCACGCTGCCGGAAATGGACCTGGCGTCGCTGTCCTGTGCGATCCAGAACCTGTGGCTGGCCGCCCGCGCCGAAGGCCTGGGCATGGGCTGGGTGTCGCTGTTCGAGCCCCAGGCCCTGGCCGACCTGCTCAACCTGCCGGCGGGGGCCAAGCCGTTGGCGGTGCTGTGCCTGGGGCCGGTCAAGACATTCTATCCGGCGCCGATGCTGGTGCTCGAAGGGTGGGCGCAGGCGCGTCCGCTCGATGAGCTGCTGTACGAAAACCAATGGGGAGTGAATCAATGAGTGTGGCGTTGTTGAGTGTCGCCGCCGTGGCGCTGGATGCGCTGCTGGGTGAACCGAAGCGCTGGCATCCGCTGGTGGCGTTCGGCCGTTTCGCCGGGCGCGTCGAACAACGCTTCAATGCCGCAGGCCGCGGCTGGCGCAGCCATGGCGTGACCGCGTGGGTGATCGTGGTGCTGCCGTTGACCCTGCTGGCCACGGCACTGTCGTGGGCGCCTTACGTGGGCTGGATCGTGGAGATCCTCGCGCTGTATTGCGCCCTCGGCATGCGCAGCCTCGGCGAGCACGTCGAGCCGGTGGCCAAGGCCTTGCGCAGCGATGACCTGGAGGAGGCGCGCAAGCGCGTGGGGTATCTGGTCAGCCGCCAGACCAGCGAGCTGGACAGCACCGCCGTCGCCCGCGCCGCCACCGAATCGGTGCTGGAGAACGGCAGCGATGCCGTGTTCGCCGCGCTGTTCTGGTTTGCCGTGGCTGGCGCGCCGGGGGTGGTGCTCTATCGCTTGAGCAACACCCTCGACGCGATGTGGGGCTACCGCAACGAACGCTTCGAGCGCTTCGGCTGGGCGGCGGCGAAAATCGACGATGTGCTCAACTACATTCCCGCGCGGTTGGTGGCGCTGACTTACGCGCTGCTGGGCAAGACCCGGTTGGCCCTCAAGTGCTGGCGCACCCAGGGGCCGAAGTGGGACAGCCCCAACGCCGGCCCCGTCATGGCCGCCGGCGCCGGTGCGCTGGGCGTGGAGCTGGGCGGCCCTGCGGTCTATCACGGCGAACTGCACGAGCGCCCGCAGTTGGGCGAGGGCGTGCCGGCGGATGCCGATTCCATCGACCGTGGCTGGCAATTGGTGCAGCGCGGGGTATGGTTGTGGCTGCTGATCCTTTGCGTGGGGGCTGAATTCTATGCTTGAGCACGGCGGCCGGTTGCGCAGGGCGGCGATCGAGTACGGCATCGCCGAGCCGGAGTGGCTCGACCTGTCCACCGGCCTTGCGCCGTGGCCGTTTGCGGTGCCGGACATTCCGCTGCGGGCCTGGGCCCGGTTGCCGGAAACCGACGACGGCCTGGAGCAGGCCGCCTGCGATTACTACGGCGCCGCGCACGTGCTGCCGGTGGCCGGCTCGCAGATGGCCATCCAGTTGCTGCCGCGCCTGCGCCGGGCCGGCAAGGTCGGCGTGCTGTCGCCTTGCTACGCCGAGCACGCCGAAGCCTGGCGCCGCAGCGGCTACATCGTGCGGGAGGTGCTGGAGCAGGAAGTCGATTTCTTTCTCGACAGCCTCGATGTGCTGGTGGTGGTCAACCCGAACAACCCCACCGGGTTGAGCCTGACCCCGGCGCGCTTGCTCGACTGGCACGCCAGGCTGGCCCAGCGGGGCGGCTGGCTGGTGGTCGATGAAGCGTTCATGGACAACACCCCCCAGCTGAGCCTGGCGCCCCATGCCCACCAGGTCGGCCTGATCGTGCTGCGCTCGTTCGGCAAGTTCTTCGGCCTCGCCGGGGTACGACTGGGGTTTGTCTTGGCTGAGCGCAAGCTGCTCAGGCTGTTGGCCGAACAGGTCGGCCCGTGGGCGGTCAGCGGCCCGACCCGGGTGCTGGGCCAGGCCTGCCTGCTGGACACCGAAGGCCACACCCGCCAGCGCATCCGCAGCGACGAGGCCAGCGAACGGCTGGCCGCGCTGCTGGAGCGCTACGGCTTCAGGCCGCAGGGCGGTTGTGCCCTGTTCCAGTGGCTGATCACCGAACACGCGGCCGCGCTGCATGAGTTCATGGCCCGGCGCGGCATCCTGCTGCGCCTCTTCACCCACAACAGCAGCCTGCGATTCGGACTGCCCGCCGACGCCGCCGACGAGGCGCGGCTCGAACAGGCGTTGCAGGCGTTCGCCAAGGATCGCCCCATGGATACACCGGCATGACCACGCTCATGGTGCAAGGCACCACTTCCGATGCCGGCAAAAGCACGCTGGTGACCGCGCTGTGCCGCTGGGCGACCCGCCAGGGCGTGGCGGTGGTGCCGTTCAAGCCGCAGAACATGGCGCTCAACAGCGCAGTGACCGCCGACGGCGGCGAGATCGGCCGCGCCCAGGCGGTGCAGGCGCAGGCTTCGAACCTTGAGCCGCACACTGACATGAACCCGGTGCTGCTCAAGCCCAACAGCGACACCGGCGCCCAGGTGATCATCCACGGGCGCGCCGTCACCACCATGAATGCCGTGGCCTACCACGACTACAAAGCCATCGCGATGCAAGCGGTGCTGGCCTCCCACGAACGGCTCAGCGCTGCGTATCCGCTGGTGATGGTCGAAGGCGCCGGCTCTCCGGCGGAGATCAACCTGCGGGCCGGCGACATCGCCAACATGGGCTTCGCCGAGGCGGTGGACTGCCCGGTGCTGCTGATCGCCGACATCAACCGCGGCGGCGTGTTCGCCCACCTGGTCGGCACGCTGGAGCTGCTCTCGCCCAGCGAGCAGGCGCGGGTCAAGGGCTTCATCATCAACCGCTTCAGGGGCGACCTGGCCTTGCTGCAGCCGGGCCTTGACTGGCTGGAGCAGCGCACCGGCAAACCGGTGGTCGGCGTGTTGCCCTACGTGATGGACCTGCACCTGGAAGCCGAAGACGGCATCGACCGGCGCCAGGCCGACAAGGCCGAACAGGTGCTGAAAGTGGTGGTGCCGGTGTTGCCGCGGATCAGCAACCACACCGATTTCGATCCGCTGCGCCTGCATCCGCAGGTGGATCTGCAATTCATCGGCCCCGGCCAGGCGATCCCGCCGGCGGATCTGATCATCCTGCCGGGCTCGAAGAGCGTGCGCAGCGACCTGGCTTATCTGCGTGCCAACGGCTGGGAAGCGGCTATCTGTCGGCACCTGCGTTACGGCGGCAAACTCCTGGGCATCTGCGGCGGCCTGCAGATGCTCGGCGAGCAGGTGCATGATCCGCTGGGCCTGGAAGGCGCGCCGGGCTCCAGCGCCGGGCTGGGGTTGCTGGCGTTCGAGACGCAACTCGAAGCCCAGAAGCAGTTGCGCAATGTCCGTGGACGCCTGGCGCTGGAAGACGCCGAGGTCAGCGGCTACGAGATCCATGCGGGCGTGACGACGGGGCCGGCCCTGGAACAGGCCGCCGTGCACCTGGACGATGGCCGTTGCGACGGCGCGCAAAGTGCCGACGGGCAGGTGTTCGGCACCTACCTGCACGGCCTGTTCGAGTCGCCGGCGGCCAGTGCGGCGCTGCTGCGCTGGGCGGGCCTGTGCGAGGTGCAGGCGGTGGATTACCACGGCTTGCGCGAGCGGGACATCGAACGGCTGGCGGACCTGGTGGACAAGCATCTGGATACCGCGTTGGTGCGCCAGCTCTGTGGGATCTGATTCGCCCGTGCCGGGCCTTTCGCGGGTGAGCCTGCGAAAGGCCCGGTTGCCTCACCGTACATTGTTCAGGATGTCCTCATGCTCCAACTGATCCTCGGCGGCGCCCGCTCCGGCAAAAGCCGCCTGGCGGAAAAACTCGCCACCGACAGCGGCCTGGCCGTCACCTACATCGCCACCAGCCAACCGCTGGACGGTGAAATGAGCGAGCGGGTGGCCCATCACCGCGCCCGCCGTCCCGCCGAATGGGGCCTGATCGAAGAGCCGCTGGCGCTGGCCCGCGTGCTGCGCGAGAACGCCGGCGTCGGGCGCTGCCTGCTGGTGGACTGCCTCACGCTGTGGCTCACCAACCTTTTGATGCTCGACGACGCCGAACGCCTGGCCGCCGAGCGCGAAGCCCTGCTGGACTGCCTGGCGACGTTGCCGGGCGACATCGTTTTTGTCAGCAACGAGACCGGAATGGGTGTCGTGCCGCTGGGCGAATTGACTCGCCGCTATGTCGATGAAGCCGGTTGGCTGCATCAAGCCCTGGCCGAACGTTGTCAGCGTGTGGTGCTGACGGTCGCCGGCCTGCCCCTGACTCTGAAAGGACCTGCCCTATGACCCAAGCCTGGTGGTGCGCCCCGTGCCGACCCGTGAATGCCGACACCGTTGCCGAGGCGGCGGCGCGACAA
Organism: Pseudomonas sp. R25(2017); assembly: GCF_002112565.1. Classification (NCBI taxonomy): domain Bacteria; kingdom Pseudomonadati; phylum Pseudomonadota; class Gammaproteobacteria; order Pseudomonadales; family Pseudomonadaceae; genus Pseudomonas; species Pseudomonas sp. R25(2017). The sequence continues at coordinate 370,591 of NZ_NEHZ01000001.1, read as the reverse complement.
CAGCAACTGACCAAGCCCGCCGGTTCCCTCGGCCGTCTCGAAGCGGTGGCGGTGCAGCTGGCCGGGCTGCAGGGGCAGGTCAAGCCGTGCCTCGACCGGTTGTGGATCGCGATCTTCGCCGGTGACCACGGGGTGGTGGCCGAAGGGGTTTCCGCCTATCCGCAGGAGGTCACCGGGCAGATGCTGCTGAACTTCGTCAGCGGCGGTGCGGCGATCAGCGTGCTGGCACGAAGGCTCGATGCGCAGTTGGAAGTGGTGGACCTGGGGACGGTGACGCCGGCCCTGGAGCTGCCGGGCGTGCGTCATTTGAACCTGGGCCTAGGCACCGCGAACTTTGTCGAAACTTCGGCGATCACCCGTGCCCAGGGCGAGCAGGCCTTGCAGGCCGGCCGCGACAGCGTGCTGCGGGCCAAAGCCGCAGGGACGCAACTGTTCATCGGCGGCGAAATGGGCATCGGCAACACCACGGCGGCCAGTGCGCTGGCCTGCGCCTTGCTCGATTGCCCGGTGGCGCACCTGACCGGGCCCGGCACCGGGTTGAACGCCGAGGGCGTCAGCCACAAGGCGCAGGTGATCGAGCGGGCGTTGGCCTTGCACAAGGCCCAGCGCGGCGATGCGCTGCAGACCTTGTTCAACCTGGGCGGCTTTGAGATCGCCGCGCTCGTCGGTGCGTACCTGGCGTGTGCCCAGGAAGGCGTCGCGGTGCTGGTGGACGGTTTCATCTGCACCGTCGCCGCGCTGGTCGCCGTCCGTGTGAACCCGGCCTGCCGCGAGTGGCTGCTGTTCGGTCATCGCGGCGCCGAGCCGGGCCACCGGCACGTGCTGGAAGCCCTTCAGGCCGAACCGCTGCTGGAACTCGGCCTTCGTCTGGGCGAGGGCAGCGGTGCCGCGCTGGCGGTGCCGTTGCTGCGCCTGGCTTGCGACCTGCACGGGCAGATGGCGACGTTCGCCGAAGCGGCTGTGGCGGATCGCCCCGCATGACCTTGCGTCTGGATCTGCTGCGCCACGGTGAAACCGAGCTGGGCGGCGGCTTGCGCGGCAGCCTGGATGACGCGCTGACCGACAAGGGCTGGGCGCAGATGCGCGCGGCGGTGGTCGGGCGCGGGCCGTGGGATCGCCTGGTGAGCTCGCCGTTGCAGCGCTGCGCGCGGTTCGCGCAAGAGCTGCGTGGGCAACTGGATCTGCCGCTGACGTTGGACGGGGCTGTGCAGGAACTGCACTTCGGCGCCTGGGAAGGGCAGAGCGCCGCAGCCCTGATGGAAACCGATGCCCAGGCGCTGGAGCGGTTCTGGGCCGATCCGTACGCATTCACGCCGCCGCAGGGCGAGCCGGTGAGCGATTTTTCGGCGCGGGTGCTGGCGGCGGTGGCGCGGTTGCAGGCGGCCCACGCCGGCGAGCGGCTGCTGCTGGTCACCCATGGCGGCGTCATGCGCTTGCTGCTGGCCAGGGCCCGTGGCTTGCCGCGTGAACAACTGCTTACCGTCGAGGTCGGTCATGGCGGCTTGTTTTCGTTGATCGTCGAGGCCGACGGATCGCTTCGGGAAGTGGACTGACATGCTGCCGTTCTGGATCGCCCTGCAATTCCTCAGCAGCCTGCCGGTGCGCTTGCCGGGCATGCCGGCGCCTCAGGCGCTGGGCCGTTCGCTGCTGTTCTATCCGTTGGTGGGCTTGCTGTTCGGCGTGATCCTGTGGGCGCTGGACCTGGCGCTGGCCGGTGCGCCGCCGCTGTTGCACGGTGCGCTGCTGCTGACGGCGTGGGTGCTGCTCAGCGGCGCCTTGCACCTCGACGGGCTGGCGGACAGCGCCGATGCCTGGCTGGGCGGTTTCGGCGACCGGGAGCGCACGCTGACGATCATGAAGGATCCGCGCAGCGGGCCCATCGCCGTGGTGACGCTGGTGCTGGTGTTGCTGCTCAAGTTCGCTGCGCTGCTGGCGGTGATCGGGCAGGAGCAGGGCTTGGTGCTGATCATCGTCCCGCTGATCGGGCGTGCTGCGTTGCTGGGGCTGTTTCTGACCACGCCTTATGTGCGTGCCGGCGGCCTGGGTCAGGCGTTGGCCGATTACCTGCCGCGCAGGGCCGGGTGGTGGGTGTTGGCGGCCTGCGCGCTGGCGTGCGTGGCAGTGGCCGGGCTTGAGGGCGCTGTGGCGCTGCTGGTGGCGGTCGGGGTGTTCGTCTGGGTGCGGCGCTTGATGGTGCGGCGGCTGGGCGGCACCACGGGCGATACGGCCGGGGCGTTGCTGGAATTGACGGAGATGGCGGTGCTGGTGGGGTTGGCGCTGGTCTGAAGGCCCCGCACCGGATCGATCGGCCCCTTCGCGGCCATCGGAAATGTTGTTGAACAAAACCACATGTAACTTGATTTAACAGAGTCGCGGGTATATACACGCATCATGCTTCCTTCCCAATGTTTGTGCACCAACCTGCGTCGCGCCGCCCGTGGCGTCAGCAGGCATTACGACGGCGCCCTCGACGGCTTCGGGATCAACGTTGCCCAGTATTCTCTGCTCTGCAACCTGCAGCGGCTGGATCAACCGAGCATCTCCGAACTGGCCGAGGCCATGGGCCTGGACCGCAGCACCCTGGGCCGCAACCTGCGGGTGCTGGAGGGCGAGGGCCTGGTGGCGCTCACCGAGGGCGAAGACATGCGCAACCGTATCGTCAAGCTCACCGACACCGGTGCGCAGCGGCTGGCGGCGGCGCTGCCGGCCTGGGAAGCGGCGCAGCAGCGGTTGATCGACCGACTGGGCGCCGAGAAGCGTGAAACCTTGCTGAGACTGCTGGACGAACTGGCGTGACGCCGGTTTTTCCGACTTTAAGCGGGTATATACCCGTGACTGGAGAACAACAATGAGTTCGATGTGGCGTGCGTGCGGTTGGGTGTTGCTGGGGAGTGCGCTGATTCTGGCGTTGTCGTTGGGCGTGCGGCATGGCTTCGGCCTGTTCCTGTCGCCGATGAGCGCCCAGTTCGGCTGGGGGCGTGAGGTGTTCGCCTTCGCCATCGCCTTGCAGAACCTGATCTGGGGCCTGACGCAACCGTTCACCGGTGCGCTGGCCGACCGCTTCGGTGCGGCGAAGGTGGTGCTGGTCGGCGGCGTGCTCTACGCGGTCGGTCTGGTGTGCATGGGGCTGTCCGACTCGGCGCTGAGCCTGTCGCTGAGCGCGGGGCTGCTGATCGGCATCGGCCTGTCCGGCACCTCGTTCTCGGTGATCCTCGGCGTGGTCGGCCGGGCCGTGCCGCCGGAAAAACGCAGCATGGGCATGGGCATCGCCAGTGCCGCAGGCTCTTTCGGCCAGTTCGCCATGCTGCCCGGCACCCTCGGGCTGATCGGCTGGCTGGGCTGGTCGATGGCCTTGCTGGCGCTGGGCCTGCTGGTGGCGATGATCGTGCCGCTGGTGGCCATGCTCAAGGACAAGCCGCTGCCGGTTCACGGCCATGAGCAGACGCTGTCCGAAGCCCTGCGCGAAGCCTGTTCGCACTCTGGGTTCTGGTTGCTGGCGTTCGGCTTCTTCGTCTGCGGTTTCCAGGTGGTGTTCATCGGTGTGCACCTGCCGGCCTACCTGGTGGATCAGCATTTGCCGGCCACCGTCGGCACCACGGTGCTGGCGCTGATCGGCTTGTTCAACATCTTCGGCACTTACACCGCCGGTTGGCTCGGCGGGCGCATGTCCAAGCCGCGCCTGCTCACCGTGCTCTATCTGTTGCGCGCGGTGGTGATCGTGCTGTTCCTGTGGCTGCCGGTCACCACCACGTCGGCCTACCTGTTCGGCATGGCGATGGGCTTCCTGTGGCTGTCGACGGTGCCGTTGACCAACGGTACGGTGGCGACCTTGTTCGGCGTGCGCAACCTGTCCATGCTGGGCGGCATCGTGTTCCTGTTCCACCAGCTCGGCTCGTTCCTCGGCGGCTGGCTGGGCGGGGTGGTGTATGACCGTACCGGGAGCTATGACTTGATCTGGCAGGTGGCGATCCTCTTGAGTCTGCTGGCGGCGGCCCTGAACTGGCCTGTGCGCGAGCGCCCTGTGGCGCGCCTGCAAGCGGGCATGAGCGCCGCATGAGGCGCCTGTGGCCGCAGGTCGCCATCATCGCGCTCGGCGCCGCGCTGCTGGCGCTGGTGTGGTGGGGCTGGCTGCGGGGCGGCCTGGCGCTGATGCAGCTGGGCATGAGCGTCTGCTAGCGCTTGCGGGGAGGCTTGGTGGGCGAGTAACGTCGGGGTCTGACGACTGCCCGAGGAAGCCCGACATGCTGATGCGCTGGTGTGCTGTTCCTGCGTTGCTGATGGCGTTGACCGGAGTGGTCCGGGCGGCGGATTGCCCGGATCTGCTGCAAGGCTCCTTGCCCAAGCTGCGGGCCAAGGAGTCCGTCGACCTGTGCCAACGCTATGCCGACAAACCGCTGGTGGTGATCAACACCGCCAGCTTCTGCGGGTTTGCCCCGCAGTTCGAAGGCCTTGAGGCCCTCAATCAACGCTACAAGGCGCAGGGCCTGGAGATGCTCGGCGTGCCGTCCAACGACTTCAAGCAGGAGTCCAAGGACAGCGCCGAGACCGCCAAGGTCTGCTACGCCAACTACGGCGTGACCTTCACCATGACCGAACCGCAGAAGGTCCGCGGCGACGGCGCCACCCACCTATTCCAGGTGCTGGCCAAGCAGAGCAGTGCGCCGAAGTGGAATTTCTACAAGTACGTCGTCGACCGCCAGGGCAAGGTGATCGCCAATTTCTCCAGCCTGACCAAACCGGATGATCCTGAGTTCCTGGCGGCGATCGAGAAGGCGATTGCGTCCAAGCCGCTTGGGCAGTGAGCGGCGACGCCCTGACTGACGCCATCGCCAGCAGGCTGGCTCCTGGAATTTCGGGTGAATGCGGGGGCTGTGGTCACCGCAGAACCCTGTGGGAGCCAGCCTGCTGGCGATGGCGGTCGGTCGCGGATCGAGGCCGGATCCACCGCCTCCAGCGCGAGCAGGCCAAACATCGCAGGCATGAAAAAGCCCCGCGTCCACAGGACAGCGGGGCTTTTTTGTGGGCGAGGGGTGAGCCTCGCCGCAGGCCATCAGAAGCGGTAGGTCGCGCCGATGCCGAAGCCGTTGGCCGAGTTGTCGTACTTGGAGCTGTAGGACTGGCCACGGTCGTTGCTGTTGTTGATCTTGACGGTCTCTTCCTTCAGGTAGGAGTACGCGACGTCGATGGTCAGGTCGTCGGTCGGGCTCCAGCCGGCGCCGATGCTGAAGATGGTCCGGTCGCCGGTCGGGATGCGTGGCGAACGGTCGACGTTGTTGGTCGGCGACTGGTCGAAGGTCAAGCCGGTGCGCAGCACCCATTCCTTGTTCAGTTGGTACGAAGTACCGATGGCGTAGGCCCAGGTGTCGTGCCAGTTCTGCTCTTCGGTGATTTCGCCGAACTGGCCGGCCAGCAGCGGCTGCACGCCGGAGTTCTTGACGGTGATCTTCTCCAGCTGGCTCCAGCGGGTCCAGGTGGTGCCGGCGTAGACGTTCCACTGATCGTTGATCGCCTGGGTGACCGAGAGGTCGGCGGACTCAGGGGTGGTGATCTTCAGCGAAGCGTCGTACTTCTGGCTGGCGCCCAGGCCGATTGCGCCCAGCACGCCGTAGTTGACCTTGGTGTCGCCTTCGAGCTTGTAGTCGACCTTGGAGTGGTAGGTCAGGCCGACGCGGGTGCTGTCGGTGGCCTGCACCAGCACGCCGATGTTGTAGCCCAGCGCGGTGTCGTCGCCCTTGATCTTGACCTTGCCGTCCGGCGCAGCCTGGGTGATCGACAGGTTGGATTCCAGCGAGCCGTCGATGCGGTTGATGGTCGGGCCGAAACCGATCGACACCTTGTCGTTGAAGGCGTAGCTGACGGTCGGCTGCAGGGTGATGACCTTCACTTCCGACTTGCTGCCGAAGTAGCGGCCGGCGAAGCCGTTTTCGTAGTCGGTGATCAGGCCGAACGGCACGTACATGCCAAGGCCGAAGGCCCAATGCTCGTCGATCGGCTTGACGTAGTAGCCCATAGGTACGGAGGTGAAGGGCACCATGTCGCCTTTGTTGCTCCCGCTGTTCGGGCTGGAGCTGCCGTGGCTGATGTCGGTCGAGGCGTCGAGGAACGCAACGCCGCCGGTGACCTGTTCGCGCTTGATGCGCGACATGCCGGCAGGGTTGCCGTAAACGGTGCTTGCGTCGTCGGCAGAAGAAGATCGCCCGGCGTACCCAGTCCCCATCCCGCTGATGCTGTGTTCGTTGATGGCGAAGCCACTTGCGAAAAGCTGGGTGGATGCCAAGGAAACGGCAAGGCTAAGGGTGGTTTTGAGCATGACTTTTTTCATTATTAGAACTCCTGGTGATCACCGGGGCGAAAATTACCAACATTTTCGTCCGGGCGCCAGAGCCCGTATACCTTGAGTTAGAGCGGTTTTGTAGGACAATCCGACCAGATTGGCGTCGTGATGGACGATCTTCCGGAACCGGCGGGTCAGCAAGCGACTTGATTCAGCGGTGAAACACAGGCCTGCCAGGCGCAGGTGAAATCCCGCAGGCGACCCTGGGGCTGGAAGGTCTGGCGCCAGATGCGCGCCATGCCCAGCAGGTCGTCCGGGTCGGGGAGGGTAGGGTTCTGTTCTTCCACCAGCAGCCAGGCGATGGCGGTGGCATAGCGCAGGTTGACGGTCAGTTCCAGGTGCGGCCCGCTGAGGAAGGCATGCTGGCTGGCCAGGCCGCGCACCAGGCTGGCGCGTTCCGGATCCAGCGCCAGGTAATGATCCCAGAGGGCCTGGTGACGGTGCTCGGCGATCCGGTAGAGCCCGTGGCCCCGGCGGTCATGCAGGGCGGAGCCGAGGGCGGACTGGCTGGCGGCGATGCCCAGCAGCAGGGATTCGGCGGTGGCGCAGTGGCGTCCCAGGTAGATCAGCGTGGGACGGATCACGAAACGGCACAGTTCGCTTGCGGCGATACCCATAAAGCCCTCGGATCGTTGGAGTGGCGGCGGGCCTGACCGGGTGCTTGGCAGCTGTGGAACGAATCAGGCCCGCCGGAAGCGGTTCATGCCGCTTGAGTTGAAGTGTAGTGTCATATTCAGGGCGTAAAGGCCTGTTTTTACAATATTTCCGAACGGCCGTTATAACCGTTATGCCGGATCGGACTTAACCGGTTCGGCCCCATCGGGAAACATCGGGCAATAAAAAGCCCCGCGTTATCGGCGGGGCCTTGGCTTTTGCGGCGTTGCGGCCGTTCAGGCGGTCAGCGCCTGGCGGGTGCGGTCGATCACGGCCTGCAGCGGTTCGGCGCTGGAGTATTGATCGGGGTACAGACGCTCGCTGTGGCGGGCGATCCCGTGTTCGTTGACCAGGGTGAAACTGAAGCAGCCTTTGCGGGCGGCCAGGATCAGGCAGTTCATCGGTGCAAAAGCGTTGGTGAGGGTGCGAATGGCATCCTGAGTCTGGATATGAGACATGTTATGGGTGTTCCTGCATATGACACGGATCAGATCCGTGCAACGTTAAAACGTTCCAGTAACGACGACCGCCATCGGTCGAACGAAGAACCCGGCTGGAACAAGGCAGCCAGTTTGAAGCGCTATAAGGTTTGGCGCGCTCGGGCTGGCAGGTAGGTACTTAGGAGGACAGGCAACACAGCAAGGGCAGAGGTCCATGGCCCAGGGTGAAGATCCTGATCAATCTGCAGGTTGGTTCGGTCAGAGTAACGCTGTGTCGCGACACGCTTGGCCTTCGTTCGAGGCTGTGCCGGCGCAGGATTTACCTGGAAACCATCGAGGGGTCGATCCTGTTTTTTCGGTGGAGGCTTCTTTGGGAGAAGGCTGACCGCGAGGATGTGTTCGACCGGAATTGACTTTCAGCTTGGTACTAACGGCGCGGATGCTAACCGAACCGGTCGCGCAATGCAAACCGAAAGACACAAAAAAGTCCTTGCGCAGGTCAGCCAGCGCCCATTCCGGAAAGGCTCGCCCCGAAATCGCCCGCCTTCCGACCGGCGGTCGCGCAAAGGCGTCGCGCGAACGAGCGGGCCAGAGCGGTCGCGAAGGCCCGGCTGCCGAAACGACCCGAAACGGCGCATCCATATAACCGCCCAACCGGTACTTGTGCACATTAGTTGCGCAGACTGTCACCGCGCTGTCACAACGATCCTGACCCCGGTGGCTGCCTGCGTCGAAAGTTTAAGTCAATGAAAAACATCGCTTTTTTTTGCTGGTGAAAAAATCGTCAGTTTGACTGCGAGCCCCGTTCCACAAGGCTTTGCGGGGGTTGGAGGGCGGTTGTCCACTGAGTTATCCACAGCTTCTGTGGATTGTCCCTAGCGCTTGCTCTAGCACGGGCGTGCCGGGATTTTTTCGGCTTTACCTGTGCGAAAAAAAGAGTAGAGTGGCGCGCCTTCCGATTCGTCCCACAGTGCTTTATGAAGTTTCGCTCAGTATCAGACGCCGTTCCTTCCCCATCACCCCGTGTCACCGCTCCCAAGCGATTTTCCGTCCGTGTGGCCGAATGGCTGCTGGACAGCCCGCGCCTGAGCGACAGCCGCAACGCCAAGCACCTGGCCGGCCGCTTGCTCAAGCAGCCGGCGCGCGAAGGGGTGGTGGCCGCGCAGAGCCGGCTCGGCCAGTTGATGTGCCGCGAGTGCGGCAATGCCCGGGACCGTCGCATCGGCCAGGACCTGTTGCGCCAGGCTGCCCGCGCCGGGGATCGCCGCGCGCAGCGCGAGCTTGGCTTGCTCGAAGACTGAGCTGTCCAAGACCGGACGCCTTGGTTAACCTTCAGGCTTTATCTGATCGGCGGGAATGACGATGGCGATGGACGTGACCAGCCTGCTGCTGGGCCTTGCGGGCGCAGGCCTGCCGCTGCTGGCGCTGGCCTGGCGGCTGCAGCGCCGGGCCAGTGTCGGTCAGGCGGATATCGCGCTGCTCGAGGAACGGTTGGCGATGGCGCAGATGGCCCAGGACGGCCTCAACGCGCAGCTCGATGCCTGCCGTGACGAAATCGTCGACCTCGGCCAGGCCAACACCGCCAAGCAGGTGGAACTGGCCGCGCTGCGCCGGGAAGTCGAACTGTTGCAGATCGACCGCGACGACGCTCGTGACGCCGCCCATGCCTGGAACCTCGAACGCGCCGGCAAGGACGCCGAGCTGCGCCGCCTGGACGCCCAGGCCGCCTCGCTGGGCGCCGAGCTGCGCGAACAGCAGGACAGCCACCAGCAACGCCTCAATGACCTGCAGGGTTCCCGCGACGAGCTGCGGGCGCAGTTCGCCGAACTGGCGGGCAAGATCTTCGATGAGCGCGAGCAGCGCTTCGCCGAAACCAGCCAGCAGCGCCTGGGCCAACTGCTCGATCCTTTGAAGGAGCGCATCCAGTCCTTTGAGAAGCGCGTCGAGGAAAGCTATCAGGCCGAGGCCCGCGAGCGTTTCTCGCTGGCCAAGGAACTGGAGCGGCTGCAGCAGCTGAACCTGCGCCTGAGCGACGAAGCCACCAACCTGACCCGCGCCCTCAAGGGCCAGAAGACCCAGGGCAACTGGGGCGAGCTGATCCTGGAGCGGGTGCTGGAGCACGCTGGGCTGGAGAAGGGCCGCGAGTACCAGACCCAGGTCAACCTCAAGGGCCCCGACGGTGAACGGTTCCAGCCGGACGTGATCATCTACCTGCCGGGCGACAAGCAGGTGGTGGTCGACTCCAAAGTCAGCCTGACCGCCTATCAGCAGTCCGTCGCCGCCGACGATGAGGGCCTGCGCCAGGCCGCCATGAAACAGCACGTCCTGTCCCTGCGCAGCCATGTCAAAGGCCTGGCCGGCAAGGACTACAAGCGTCTGGAGGGCCTGCACAGCCTCGATTTCGTTTTGCTGTTCGTGCCGATCGAAGCGGCGTTCTCCGCTGCGTTGCAGGCCGAGCCTACGCTGTTCCAGGAGGCCTTCGACCGCAACATCGTGATCGTCAGCCCGACCACGCTGCTGGCCACCCTGCGGGTGATCGACAGCCTGTGGAAGCAGGAGCGCCAGAGCCAGAACGCCCGGGAAATCGCCGAGCGCGCCGGGTGGTTGTACGACAAGTTCGTGCTGTTCATCCAGGACCTGGACGAGGTCGGCAACCGCCTGCAGCAACTGGACAAGGCCTACAGCGCCGCGCGCAACAAACTGACCGAGGGCCGGGGCAACCTGGTCAGCCGCAGCGAACAGCTCAAGCTGCTCGGCGCCCGGGCCAGCAAGAGCCTGCCGGCGGACCTGCTGGAACGCGCCATGACCGACGCGGACGGCCTGGTCGAATTGCCGGAATAGGCCCACAGGCCTTCGCCGCCATCGCTGGCAAGCCAGTTCCCACAGGGATTAGGGGTGTGCAGGAACCCTGCGGCCACCCGCGGTCCCTTGTGGGAGCCAGCCTGCTGGCGATGGCGTCCGTACTGCCGCCACCTAACCCGGCTGACCGCTACAGCGGCAGGTACCGACTCAACAACGCCCGCAGCGCCGCCGGCTTCACCGGTTTGGCCAGGTAATCCAGTCCCGCCGCATGCACCTGCGCCACCGTCTCCGGATGGCCGTCGGCGCTGATCACCACGCCGGGCACCGGTTCGCCCAGGTTCGTGCGCAGCCACGCCATCAGGTCGGTGCCGGTGTCGCCGTGATCCAAGTGGTAATCCACCAACGCCAATTGCGGGCGGATGCCCTCGCGCAGCAGCGCTGCGCACTCATCGCGGTTGCGCGCCGTCCACACCTGGCAGCCCCAGCGGGTCAGCAGGCTGTTCATGCCGATCAGGATGCTGTCCTCGTTGTCGATGCACAGCACCTGCGCGCCGCCGAGCGGCTTGCCGTTGAGCTCGGGCACGACGCCCGGTTGCGCCGCTTGCGTGCGGGCCAGCGGCACGCTGACGCTGAACACGCTGCCGCGTCCAGGCCAGGAGCGCACGCGCAGCGTGTGGCCGAGCACCCGGCACAGGCCGTCGGCGATCGCCAGGCCCAGGCCCAGGCCCTTTTCGGCGCGGGTCTGGTGGCTGTCGAGGCGCTTGAATTCCTCGAAGATCACTTGCTGCTTGTCCAGCGGAATGCCCGGCCCGCGATCCCACACCTCCAGGCATACTTCGTCCGCCTGGCGGCGCACGCCCAGCAGCACCGGGCCCTTGGCGTAGCGGAAGGCGTTGGTGAGGAAGTTCTGCAGGATCCGCCGCAGCAGCTTGCTGTCGCTGTCGATGCGCAGGCGGCTGCCGCGCACGCGGAAATTCAGGCCTTGTTCCTGGGCCAGCGCCTTGAACTCGGCGCCGAGGGTGTCGAACAGTTCGTTGACCGCAAACGGCTTGCGGTCCGGATTGATCTTGCCGTTCTCCAGGCGGGAAATGTCCAGCAGGTCGCTGATCAGGTCCTCGGCCGAGCGCAAGGAGCTGTCCAGGTGCTGCACCAGTTTCTGCGCCTCCGGGCTCAGGCCGTCGTCCTGGTGGGAGAGAGCGGCGGAGAACAGCCGTGCGGCGTTCAGCGGCTGCATCAGGTCGTGGCTGACGGCGGCCAGGAAACGGGTTTTCGACTGGTTGGCCGCCTCGGCGGTGCCCTTGGCTTCGGTCAGCGCCACGTTGAGCTGCGACAGCTCCTGGGTGCGCTCGCTGACCCGCTGCTCCAGCCATTCGTTGGATTTGGTCAGGGACTGTTCGGCTTCGCGGAACGCGGTGATGTCGGTGAAACTCATCACGAACCCGCCACCGGGCATCGGGTTGCCGATCAGTTCGATCACCCGGCCGTTGGGGAACAGGCGCTCGGAGGTGTGGGCGCGGCCCTGGCGCATCCAGTGCAGGCGCCGGGCGACGTGGACTTCCGCCTCGCCTGGGCCGCACAGGCCGCGCTCGGCGTTGTAGCGGATGATGTCGGCGATCGGCCGGCCGACGCTGATCAGCCCGTCCGGGTAGTTGAACAGTTCAAGGTAGCGACGGTTCCAGGCCACCAGTTTCAGGGACTGGTCGACCACGCTGATGCCCTGGGTGATGTTCTCGATGGCGCCTTGCAGCAGCGCACGGTTGAACTGCAGGACTTCAGAGGCTTCGTCGGCGATACGCACGACGTCCTCCAACTGCATCTCCCGGCCTTCGATGGCCGCCTTCACCACCGCCCGGGTCGATGAGGCGCCCAGCACACCGGCCAGCAGGCGCTCGGTGTGGGCGATCCATTCGCCGTCGGCGTTCTGGTTCGGGTTGAAGCCCTTGCCCTGGCGATAGGCGAAACGGATGAAGCTCTGCCGCGCCCGCTCTTCGCCGACGAACCGCGCCGCCAGTTTCAAGAGGTCGTCGATCTGCACCGCCAGCATCGAGCGGGCGCTCTGCCGTGCGCTGATTTCCTGGCCGATGAAGCGTCCGGCCTGCCAGTGTTCCGACACCCGCGTGCGGGACAGCACCGAGACCCAGGCGAATAGGGTGAAGTTGCCCGCCAGCGACAGCACCACGCCTTGGGTGAGCGGGGTGATCGGCAGGTTCAGCGGGTTGCTGGCCAGCCATGCAAGGCCCGGAAAGCTGTCCAGCGACCAGCCCAGGCTGCGGGCGGCGATGGGCAGGATCAAGGTGTAGAACCACAGGAATGTGCCGGCGGCGAGGCCGGCGAACACGCCGCGGCGGTTGGCCTGCTTCCAGTACAGCGCGCCGAGCATGGCCGGGGCCAGTTGGGTGACGGCGGCGAAGGCGATCTGGCCGATGGTGGCCAGGCTCGCGGTGGAGCCGAGCAAGCGGTAGCTGACGTAGGCCAGCAGCAGGATCGCCACGATGCTGACCCGCCGCACCGACAGCATCCATTGGCGGAACACTTCGAACGGCCGCTCGGCGTTATTGCGGCGCAGCAGCCAGGGCAGCAGCATGTCGTTGGAGACCATGGTCGACAGCGCGACGCTGGCGACGATCACCATGCCGGTGGCCGCCGACGCGCCGCCGATGAACGCCAGCAGCGCCAGCGCCGGGTGCGCCTCGGCCAGCGGCAGGCTGATGACGAACGAGTCGGGAATGACCGAGTTCGGCAGCATCATCTGACCGGCCAGGGCGATCGGCACCACAAACAGCGCCGCCAGGGCGAGGTAGGCGGGAAACACCCATTTGGCCAGGCGCAGGTCCTGCGGGTCGATGTTCTCCACCACCGTGACGTGGAACTGCCGGGGCAGGCAGATGATCGCCATCATCGCCACGCCGGTCTGCACCACCATCGACGGCCAGTTGATGGTTTCCTTCCAGTATTCCTCCAGGCGCGGGGCGAGCATGGCCTGGTTGAACAGGTCGTCGAAGCCGTCGTACAGGCCGAACGTGACGAACGCGCCCACCGCCAGGAACGCGAACAGCTTGACCAGCGACTCGAACGCGATCGCCAGCACCATGCCGCGGTGGTGCTCGGTGGCATCGAGGTTGCGCGTGCCGAACACGATGGTGAACAGCGCCAGCACCAGCGACACGATCAGCGCGGTGTCCTGGGCGCGGGTGCCCATGGCGTCGGCACCGGCGCCGATCAGCAGGTTGACGCCCAGCACGATGCCTTTGAGTTGCAGGGCGATGTAGGGGAGGACGCCGACCAGACAGATCAGCGCCACGACCACCGCCAGGGATTGGGATTTGCCGTAGCGGGCGGCGATGAAGTCGGCGATGGAGGTGATGTTCTCCTGTTTGCTGATCATCACCATTTTTTGCAGCACCCACGGGGCGCCCAGCAACAGCAGGATCGGCCCCAGGTAGATCGGCAGGAACGACCACAGCTGTTCGGCGGCCTGGCCGACCGCGCCGAAGAACGTCCAGCTGGTGCAATAGACCGCCAGCGACAGGCTGTACACCCAGGCCCGCATCCGCGGCGGCAGCGGCGCGCTGCGGCGGTCGCCGTAGAACGCGATGGCGAACATGATGGCCATATAGGCCAGGGCGACGATGGCAATCAGCCCGGTGGACAACGACATGAGCACTCCCGACAGAACACGCCCGGACCTGTGCCCGGTCAGACAGTCTGGCACGAGTGCCGCGGTTAGTCAGTGTCGACCAAGGTCGTGGCGCGGCGGGGTGTCGCAGGCGGGGAACCGGGCGGTTCTGCGGTGAGCGCATCGACACGTGCGCCGCATTTCAATGTGGGAGCGAGCCTGCTCGCGATGGCGGCGGCCCATCCGGCATCGATGTGTCAGGCAGGCCGTCATCGCCAGCAGGCTGGCTCCCACAGATTCTGCGGTGTCAGTCCTGGCGCAGCGCGATGTCGATCAGCCGGTGCAGCGCTTCCACTTCCAGCGGCTGGGCCGCGAACAGGATGCGGAACACCGTCGGCGACACCACCAGGTTGATCAGGTGATCCACCGAGGGCGGCGAGTCGTCCGGATAGCGGTCGACGATGGTCTGCAACTGGTCGGCGATGATTGCGATGCAGAACCCCGGCGTGGCGCTGGCCTGCACGTCGCGCATGACGTTGCGCCCCGGCTCGGAGCTCATCTCGTCCAGATACTGCTCGGCCCACGCGCGGAGGTCGCCGCGCAGGCTGCCGGTGTCCAGCGGATCGCTTTCGGGGCGCAGGCGGGCGAGGGCGACGTCGGCCAGCAGGGCCGCCAGGTCGCCCCAGCGCCGGTAGATGGTGGAGGGCGTGACCCCGGCCCGCGCAGCGATCTGCGGGACGGTCACGGTGGAGCGCTCCTGTTCCTGGAGGAGCGCGCGCACGGCGCAGTGGATCGATTCCTGCACCCGGGCGCTTCGGCCGCCGGGGCGGCTGCTTTCTTTGATAGGCATGGCGGCGACCTTAACACAAAGAATTTGCTTTAAGCGAAAACCGGGCGCACACTCCGCAAAAGCAAAAAATTAGCTTTTAAGGAGCGTGCCCATGACCAGCCCTGTTTCGAACCGTTCCAGCCTGTGGTTTCTGGCGATCACCCTGCTCAGTTTTCTCGCCGCTTCCACGGCGCCGACGCCGCTGTACCACCTGTACCAGGATCACCTGCACTTCTCGGCGGCGGTGCTGACCCTGATCTTCGGCGTGTACGCCTTGAGCCTGCTGGCGGCGCTGCTGACCGTCGGCTCGCTGTCGGACCACTTGGGACGCAAGCCGGTGATCTTCGCCGCCGCCGTGCTCAACGCCCTGGCGATGCTGGCGTTCATCTATGCCGACAGTGTGGCCTGGCTGATCGGTGCGCGGGTCTTGCAAGGCTTCGCCACGGGCATGGCCACGGCGGTGTTGAGCGCCACGTTGCTGGACACCGACCGCGTGCAGGGGCCGCTGATCAACAGCGTGGCGCCGTTGCTGGGCATGGCGGCAGGCGCCATGGGCTGCGGCGTGCTGGTGGAGTTCGCCCCGGCGCCGTTGCAGCTGACCTACTGGCTGCTGCTGGCGCTGTTTGTGTTGCAGGCCGCGTACGTCTGGCGCCTGCCTGAGAGCGTCACCCCGCAGGCCGGGGCCTGGGCTTCGTTGCGGCCGACCCTGCATGTGCCGGTCCAGGCCCGGTCGACCTTGTGGCGGGTGCTGCCGCTGAACACCGCCACCTGGGCGCTGGGCGGCTTCTACGCTTCCTTGGCCCCGTCGCTGGTGCGCACGGCGACCGGTTCCACCTCCAACCTGATCGGCGGGGCAACCGTGGCCGCGTTGACCGTGACCGGCGCCCTGATGATCTTCACCCTGCGCAACCGGCCCGCAGGCCGGGCGCTGCAGCTGGGCGCCAGCCTGTTGCCGAGCGGTGTGGTGCTGATGCTGCTGGGGGTGCACAGCGCCAGCCTGTCGCTGTTCTTCTTCGGCACGCTGGTGGCCGGCTGCGGATTCGGCGCAGGTTTCCTCGGCGCAGTGCGCAGCCTGGTGCCGCTGGCGTTGCCCCACGAGCGGGCCGGGCTGATGTCGTCCTTTTATGTGCTCAGCTATTTGGCGTTCTGCCTGCCGGCGCTGTTGGCGGGGCACTTCACCCGCAGCCTGGGCCTGCTGGCCACCACCGACGGTTACGGCGCGGTGCTGATCGTGCTGGCGGTGGGCGCGCTGCTGGTCAGCTTCCGTCCCCAGGCGGTGAAGGCGTGCGGCGTTCCATAAGCGCGGCGGATTCGGTTAGCCTTGGCCGGCCACTTCTCTCACGGAACGACCCATGAAGATCATCCGCAGCAAGGCGTTCACCGCCGAACGCGCCTGGGGCGCCCTGGACATCGCCAGCATGAACGGCATCACCACGCGCCTGCACTGGACGGATCAGCCCTACAAATGGCACGTCAACGATGGCGAGGAAGTGTTCGTGGTGCTCGATGGCCGCGTGCAGATGCGCTACCGCGAACAGGGCCAGGAGCAGCAGGTGCTGCTGGAGGCGGGCGACATTTTCTACGCCTCGGTCGGCACCGAGCATGTCGCCCATCCTCAGGGCGAAGCGCGGATTCTGGTGATCGAAACGGAAGGCAGCGTCTGATTGCTTATCTGTAGAACAGATAACAGATAGAGAAATTACCCGTTATATAGATATTCGATCCGGATCTATCATGGTTCCAACCTCACCAGAGGACAGGAGTTCATGATGACTTGCCCCAACACCGCCAAACCCGGCATCAAACCCTTCAGCCACCTGCAGCACCCGCGTGAGGCGATCCGCCAGTTCACCCCGAACTGGTTCGCCGCCACCATGGGCACCGGCGTGCTCGCCCTGGCGCTGGCGCAACTGCCGGTGTCCGTTCCCGGCCTGCACGCCGTGGCCGAAGGGCTGTGGCTGTTCAACATCCTGTTGTTCACCTTGTTTACCGTTGCCTACGCCGCGCGCTGGGTGCTGTTCTTCGACGAGGCACGGCGGATCTTCGGGCACTCCACGGTTTCGATGTTCTTCGGCACGATTCCCATGGGGCTGGCGACGATCATCAACGGTTTCCTGGCGTTCGGCCTGCCGCGCTGGGGCGAGGGGGTGATCCACCTGGCCGAGGCGCTGTGGTGGCTGGACGTGGCGATGTCGCTGGCCTGCGGTGTGCTGATCCCGTACATGATGTTCACCCGCCAGGAACACAGTATCGATCAGATGACCGCCGTCTGGCTGCTGCCGGTGGTGGCGGCGGAAGTGGCGGCGGCCAGCGGCGGCCTGCTCGCGCCGCATCTGGCCGACGCCCACGCGCAACTGGTGGTGCTGGCGACGAGCTACGTGCTGTGGGCGTTTTCCCTGCCGGTGGCGTTCAGCATCCTCACCATCCTGCTGCTGCGCATGGCTTTGCACAAACTGCCCCACGAAAGCATGGCCGCGTCGAGCTGGCTCGCCCTCGGTCCGATCGGCACCGGCGCCTTGGGCATGCTGCTGTTGGGCGGCGATGCGCCGGCGATCTTCGCCGCCAACGGCCTGCCGGGCGTCGGCGAGGTCGCCTCGGGGCTGGGCTTGGTGGCCGGCATCACCCTATGGGGCTTCGGCCTGTGGTGGATGCTGATGGCGCTGCTGATCACCGTGCGTTACCTGCGCGACGGCATCCCGTTCAACCTCGGCTGGTGGGGTTTCACCTTCCCGCTAGGTGTGTACTCGCTGGCGACCCTGAAACTGGCCGGCACGCTGCACCTGGGCTTTTTCAGCGTGGCGGGCTGCCTGCTGGTGGCGCTGCTGGCGGTGATGTGGCTGATCGTCGGCAAACGCACCCTGCAGGGCGCCTGGCGCGGCGAGCTGTTCGTGTCGCCCTGCATTGCAGGTTTGAAGAAATGACCGGCAAAGTTTAGGTAAGGTGTGGCCTGGATCGCGGTTCGAGACTCCAATAACCGTATCCAGGCCGTTCTCTACCTACTCCCTACAAAAAAACAGGTCACACGGAAGATGAGTCACCCCTCACAGTTCAACCTGCTGCGAACCCGGCGCTTCCTGCCGTTCTTCATCACCCAGTCGTTGGGGGCCTTCAACGACAACGTGTTCAAGCAATCGCTGATCCTGGCGATCCTCTATCGGCTCACCATCGAAGGCGACCGCTCGATCTGGGTCAACCTGTGCGCGCTGCTGTTCATCCTGCCGTTTTTCCTGTTTTCGGCGCTGGCCGGGCAGTTCGGGGAGAAGTTCGCTAAGGATTCGCTGATCCGTCTGATCAAACTCGCGGAAATCGCCATCATGGCTGTGGGATCGGTCGGCTTCCTGTTCGATCACCTGTCGCTGATGCTGGTGGCGCTGTTTGCCATGGGCACCCACTCGGCGCTGTTCGGGCCGGTGAAGTACTCGATCCTGCCCCAGGCCCTGCACGAGGACGAGCTGGTGGGCGGCAACGGCCTGGTGGAGATGGGCACGTTCCTGGCGATCCTGGCCGGCACCATCGGCGCCGGGATCATGATGTCGTCGGCGCACTATGCGCCGGTGGTGTCGGCCGCGATCGTCGGCATCGCCGTGCTGGGCTATCTGGCCAGCCGCAGCATCCCCAGGGCGGCGGCCGCCGACCCGCAGCTGCGCCTGAACTGGAACATCTTCAGCCAGTCCTGGGCCACCCTCAAGCTGGGGCTGGGCCAGACGCCGGCGGTGTCGCGCTCCATCGTCGGCAACTCGTGGTTCTGGTTCGTCGGGGCGATCTACCTGACGCAGATCCCGGCCTACGCCAAGGAGTGGATGCACGGCGACGAAACCGTGGTGACCCTGATCCTCACGGTGTTCTCGGTCGGCATCGCCGTCGGTTCGATGCTGTGCGAGCGGCTTTCCGGGCGCAAGGTCGAGATCGGCCTGGTGCCGTTCGGCTCGTTCGGGCTGACCGTGTTCGGCCTGCTGCTGTGGTGGCACTCCGGCGGGATCCCGGACAGCGCGAGCGGGCACAGCTGGACGCAAGTGCTCGGCTTCGGCCACGCCTGGGCCGTGCTGATCGACATCCTCGGCCTCGGCATCTTCGGCGGTTTCTACATCGTGCCGCTGTACGCACTGATACAGTCGCGCACCGCCGAGAACGAGCGGGCGCGAGTGATCGCCGCCAACAACATCCTCAATGCGCTGTTCATGGTGATTTCGGCCATCGTGTCCATCGTCCTGCTGAGCCTGGTGAAACTGTCGATCCCGCAGCTGTTTCTGGCGGTGTCGCTGCTGAACATCGGCGTCAACGCCTACATCTTCAAGATCGTGCCCGAGTTCAGCATGCGTTTCATGATCTGGCTGCTCAGCCACTCCATGTACCGCGTCGAGCACCGCAACCTTGAAGCGATCCCCGATGAAGGCGCGGCGCTGCTGGTGTGCAACCACGTGTCGTTCGTCGATGCCTTGCTGATCGGAGGCGCGGTGCGTCGGCCGATTCGCTTCGTCATGTACTACAAGATCTACAACCTGCCGGTGCTGAACTTCATCTTCCGCACGGCGGGGGCGATTCCCATCGCCGGCCGCCAGGAAGACATCCAGATCTACGAAAAGGCCTTCACCCGCATCGCCCGGTATCTGAAGGACGGTGAACTGGTGTGCATCTTCCCGGAAGGCAAGCTGACGGCGGACGGCGAAATCAACGAGTTCAAGGGCGGGCTGACGCGGATTCTCGAAGAGACGCCGGTGCCGGTGATCCCGATGGCGTTGCAGGGGCTGTGGGGGAGTTTCTTCAGCCGGGATCCGGACAAAGGGTTCTTCCACCGTTTGTGGTCGCGGGTGACGCTGGTGGCGGGGGCGCCGGTGGCCGTGGAGGCGGCGCAGCCGGCGCAGTTGCAGGCGTTGGTCGGGGAGTTGCGCGGGACGGTCAGGAAGTGACGCCCGCGCCCGTCATGCGCCGGGAAGGGGCCAGTGCTTTAAGCGCTGGCCTTGAGCCCGATCAGCCCGGCCACGATCAGCGCAACGCTGATCAGGCGCACCAAGGCCATCGACTCGCCGAACAGGATGATGCCCGCGATCACCGTGCCCACGGCGCCGACCCCGGTCCAGATCGCATAGGCCGTGCCCAGCGGCAGTTCCTTCATCGCAAGGCCGAGCAGGCCCAGGCTGATGGCCATGGCGGCGACGGTGAGGGCGGTGGGGAGCGGGCGGCTGAAGCCGTCGGTGTACTTCAGGCCGACGGCCCAGCCGACCTCGAACAGGCCGGCGAAAAACAGAATGATCCAGGACATGCGGGACCTCCATCGATTGACGGGGTCGTCCCCAGAATGATGACTCGTGCGAGCCGCAGGGTCGTCCCTGCGTTGGGCGCTATAGTGCCCAGCATCGACGGGGGGATCAAGTTCGCGCTCAGTCGGGCTGCTGAACGAGTGTCTCGCGCCCGTCCTTCTCGTCCATCCGCCGGAACCAGGTGGCCAGCAGCGCCCCGGAAATGTTGTGCCACACACTGAACAACGCGCTCGGCACCGCCGCCAGCGGCGAGAAGTGCGCGCTGGCCAGGGCGGCGCCGAGGCCGGAGTTCTGCATGCCGACCTCCAGCGCCAGCGATTTGCGCTGGGCCAGCGGCAGGTTGAACAGGCGCCCGGTGAAATAGCCCAGCAGGTAACCGAAGCTGTTGTGCAGCATCACCACCGCCATGATCAGCAGGCCGGATTCGGCGATCTTCGCCTGGCTGGCGGCCACCACCGCGGCCACGATGACCACGATGCTCACCACCGACACCAGCGGCAGCACCTCCACCGCATGACGGACCTTGTTGCCCAGCAGGCGTTGGGCAACCACGCCCAGCACAATCGGCAGCAGCACCACCTGCAGGATCGACCAGAACAGCTCCATGAACGACACCGGCAGCCAGGCCGACGCCAGCAGCCAGATCAGGGCCGGGGTCAGCAGCGGGGCGAGGAGGGTGGTCACGGCGGCGATGGCCACCGACAGCGCCAGGTCGCCGCGGGCCAGCCAGGTCATCACGTTGGAGGCCGTGCCGCTCGGGCAGCAGCCCACCAGGATCACGCCGACGGCGATTTCCGGCGGCAGGCGGAACACCTGGCACAGCAGCCACGCCATGCCTGGCATGATCACGAAATGCGCCACCACGCCCAGCGCCACCCGCCACGGATGGCGGGCCACGGCGGCGAAGTCGTCGAGCTTGAGGGTCAGGCCCATGCCGAACATCACCAGGCCCAGCAGCGGCACGATCGCGCCCTTGAGGCCCAGGAACCAGGCCGGCTGCAGGAAGGCGAGCACCGCGAAAGCCAGTACCCAGTAGGCGAAGGTGTTGCCGACGAAACGACTCAGTGCTGCCAGTGCGCGCATGGCCTGATCCTTATTGTTTATGTGCACCACAAAACGACTGCAGGAGCGAGCCTGCCCGCGATGGCGGACGTTCAGTCAACCCTTTCGTTGAATGTCGATCGCCGATCGCGAGCAGGCTCGCTCCTACAGGTTGTACATCGTCCGGCCTCAGATGCCCTGCGGCGTCTCTTCACCGCCCAACGCCTCGACCAGCGCCGGCAGGAAGTCGCCGAAGGTCAGCATCATCAGGGTGAAGCTGGCGTCCAGTTGGCCCAGGGCCTCGTCGCCGCCGTCCTTTTCCGCCTGATCCTGCAGCAGGTCTTCGAACTTCAGGCGCTTGACGGTCATCTTGTCGTCGAGCATGAACGACAGCTTGTCCTGCCAGGCCAGCGACAGTTGGGTGACCACCTTGCCGGTGCTCAGGTGCAGCTGGATCTCTTCGCTGGTCAGGTCCTGACGCTTGCAGCGCACGATGCCGCCGTCTTCGTGGGTGTCGCGCAGTTCGCATTCGTCGAGGACGAAGAAGTCCGGGGCGGCCTCTTGGGTGGTGACCCATTGGGTCATCACGGCGGTCGGTGCGGTTTTCACGGTCAGCGGGCGGACCGGCAGGGTGCCCAGCACTTCACGCAGGGTGGACAGCAGGTCTTCGGCGCGTTTCGGGCTGGCGGAATTGACCAGGATCAGGCCTTGCTTCGGCGCGATGGCGGCGAAGGTCGACGAGCGGCGGATGAAGGCGCGCGGCAGGAACGCCTGGATGATCTCGTCCTTGATCTGGTCGCGTTCCTTCTTATAGACCTTGCGCATCTGCGCCGCTTCGATCTCTTCGACCTTCTCCTTCACTGCGTCGCGCACGACGCTGCCCGGCAGGATGCGTTCTTCCTTGCGGGCGGCGACCAGCATGAAATCACCGCTGACGTGCACCAGCGGCGCATCCTCGCCCTTGCCGAACGGTGCGACGAAACCGTAGGTGGTCAACTCCTGGCTTGCACATGGACGCGCCAGTTTGGTGGCCAGTGCGGTTTCCAGCGCCTCGGCATCGACAGGCAGGTCTTGGGTCAGGCGATAGATAAGCAGGTTCTTGAACCACATGGGGTGAATCTCTCCTTTATACAAAGGAGGGCATTATTGTCTTCGCCGTGCCATAGGCCAACCCTTCTCTAAGCCTTTGGAAGGCCTGAAAAAATTAATTGAAAAAGTGCTTGCCAGAGGTTGGGTCGCTCCGTAGAATGCGCGCCACACCGAAGCGAAGGGTGATTAGCTCAGCTGGGAGAGCGTCTGCCTTACAAGCAGAATGTCGGCGGTTCGATCCCGTCATCACCCACCATTCGTTTCAAGTGTTTAGCGCAGCGGTAGTTCAGTCGGTTAGAATACCGGCCTGTCACGCCGGGGGTCGCGGGTTCGAGTCCCGTCCGCTGCGCCATATTCGGTAACCTGGAACACTGAACGCCAGGTCACCACGGAAAACCCGCTGAGGCGGGTTTTTTTCTGTCTCAAGTTTGTACGTTGTTCCTCGGGTTGCATCGTTTCACGGGTTTTCAGGTTTTTTTGAAAAAAACTTCAATTAAATCAACACTTTACGAAAACTTGTGGCATAATGCGCCCCGTAACGAAGCAAGGGTGATTAGCTCAGCTGGGAGAGCGTCTGCCTTACAAGCAGAATGTCGGCGGTTCGATCCCGTCATCACCCACCATTCGTTTCAAGCGTTTCGCGCAGCGGTAGTTCAGTCGGTTAGAATACCGGCCTGTCACGCCGGGGGTCGCGGGTTCGAGTCCCGTCCGCTGCGCCATATTCGGTAGCCTGGAACACTGAACGCCAGGTCACCACACGGAAAGCCCGCCTAGTGCGGGCTTTTTGCTGTCTGCGATTTACTTTTTTGCACATCCCCTGTGGCGAGGGAACTCGCCACAGTGCGTTTCATTGGTTGGCGTTGCGGCTGTGCCGGTAGTCGCTCACCGCCTCATACACCGCCTTGCGCAAACGGTTGATCCCGCCGATCGGCCGATGGGCCTCGATGCCGAACCACGGGTTGAAGGACAGGTTGTCGCATTGCAGGTTCTGCGCCGGGGTGTCGAAATCCTGGGGCGGCAGGGTAATGCGCGCCACGGTCTCGAACGGTGCATCCTGCTCGCGCCATTCGATGCTGGTGTCCTCGATGGGCATGAACGCCCGGGCGTCCTGGCGCTGGATCTGCAGCGCGAAGCAGGCGGGCACGCGATCCGTCGACAACTGCTGGTTCAACGCGCTGCGCAGGAAGTTCGGCAAGTCCCGGTTCTGCTTGGGCAAGGTGTAGGCGGGGCAGTTGTCCGGATCCGGCGTTACCCGGAACTTGGCGTTGGCGTCCCCGAACCGGTACGGCGACACCGAAAAGTACGTCGTGCGCGTCGGGCTTTCCGGCGGCGCAGACAGCGTCGCCAGGGCGATGAACAAATGACGGACCTGCCAGTTACGCGGATCCCAGCCCGGAAAGAACGCCATGACCCGCTTGCCGTCCGCCTGCGCCGCCACGTTCTGACGGTATTCGGCGACATCGCTGACAAAGAAGTTCGGGTGGCTGAACATCACGAAATCCTGTTCATGCAGATCCCGGCGGTCGTCCAGCAACTGCTTGCCCGGCACATCGTGCAGCTTGATCGCCATGCCCCGGGCGTCGCGGATGCTGTCGAACTGCGGGTAGGCGTTGCCGTTGGACAGGCGCACCGTCGCCTGCCAGACCTTGCCCGGCTCGCTGAATACGCCGCGGCGCAGGTTCTCGGCCAGATCCGGCAACACCTGCACCTGCGCCTTCACGCAGCCGTGGGCCTTGGCGTGGGCATCACGCAGATACCGGGTGCTTTCCCGGTGCTGATCGACGATGCGCACGGCGGTCTGGATGACGTCCTGGGTCATGGCCGCTTCACCCGGCGGAATCTGTTCCAGCGCCGAGACCGGGCCACGGTGCTGCCAGGCGAACCAGGCGGTGGCCAAGGCCCAGCCAATCAGGCCGAGCGCCAGCAAGAGCAGCAGGGTCTTGCCCAGGATCCGCCCCAGCCACAGCCAGAGGCGCGCCAGCGCGGACGGTTTTTTGTCGGTCTTGAAGATCATGGCAGTTGCGCCTCCAGCGGGCCGCCCAGCACTTTCAGGTATTCCAGCAGGGCCCAGCGTTCCTCGGGCTGGAGCAGCCGGCCGATCACGCCGTTGCCCCGTTCGCCGGCGCGGAATTCGTGGCCGCTGTTGTGGTTGCCGGTGATTCGGGTGTCGAACAGGAAGCCGTTGGTGAAGGCCTCGGTGCGGTAGCCCAGATGCCGCGGGTCGTACTCGAACGTGCCTTTGTAGAAGGTGGTGGCGCGTTCGTCCTGCGGCGACAGCAGCTGAAAGAGGCTGGGCACCGAGCCGTTGTGCAGGAACGGCGGTGTGGCCCAGACGCCGGCCAGCGGGCGGGCCTTGTAGGCGACTTTCTCGCGTACGCCGATAGGCAGGCCGAAACCGTCGAGTTGCGGTTTTTCGGCCGGGGTGACGCCGGCCTCGCGATAGGCGCGGTTTTCCACGAAGGCCGTCACGTAGGCCAACCCCTTGGCCACCGACAGCCGGCTCAAGTCCAGCGGCTCGGTGGGATCGGGGTGCAGTTTGACGTCCATCTTGGCCAGTTCCGCCGGATCCCATTGCAGGGCGGTCAGATCGAAGCGGTGGTTGGCGATGTTGGTGGCGGCGCCGGGATCGGTGCCGATGACCTCCACCGGCAGCATGGGCAGGTGCTGCACCCAGCGTCCGCCTTCCTGGGTCTGGCGCGGCACGTGGCAGCCTGCGCAGTTTTCGGCGAACAGGGCCCGGCCCTTGGCGGCCAGCGGCTTGTCGACGGCACCCAGCAGATCTTCGGGCCAGGTCGGCGGCTGCAGCTTCTGCAGCGTCTGTTCGATCGTGTGCAGGTCGCGCACGCGGACGCTGGAGGGGTAGCGCGCGTCGCCTTGCAGCGGCTGGCCGTCGGCATCGAAGAAGTTCAGCGTGGCGCCGACGCCCAGCGCCTCACCGACGTTGCGTGCCATCGGCTGCTGCGCCGAGCCGTTCCACTGCACCCAGTCGAACGTCCACATGTCCCACAGTTGCGGGTAATCGACGGGGGCGTCGGCCACGCGGTAGTTGTCGGGCGTGATGGCATCGCCGAAGGTGGCGTTGGCGATCCGGCCGAACGCATCGGTACGGCCCGGGCCTTCTTCGGTGGGGTAGAGGCCGCGGTGGGTGTCGTTCCAGGCGACGCTGAGGAAGGTGTCCAGCGATTGCTTGAAATCCTTTCTCAGCTGCCCGTGGCGGCTGTCGTAGTCGTCGCCCAGCACGGTGCGGGCGAAGCGTTCGAATTTCCACGGGTTGTAATAGGTGGACGCCAGACTTGCCACCAGCGCCTGTCCGAAACTGCCGCCACGCAATGTAGGAACGCTGGAAGGCAGCACGTGTTGGGCGGATCCGCCGTCGATGCGCACGGCCTGGCCGTTGAAGCGCAGCTCGCCGGTGTGGCAGGCGGAGCAGGTGATGTCGAGGTATTGCTCGGAACTGCCGGGGTTCTGGTGCCGGGCAAAGCCCACGGGCAGGTTGCCGGGGTTCTGCGGCGTGGCCTTCTGCTGGGGATCCACCAGGAAACCGAAACGCGCCAGGTATTCCGGTGACGCGAAGCGCTGCTGGGAGAACGGCAGTTCCAGCGCCTGGAACCACGTGTAGCGCAGGCCTTTGACTTGCGTGCCTTGGGGCGTGAAGTAATAGGCCTGGCGTTCTTCCTCCGTCCACTGCTTCAGGTAATGCACTTGCTGCACGGGGGTGTAGAAGGGCAGTTTCGGGTTGGCGACGTAGTACAGCACTAACGCGAGGGCAAGAGCTGCCAGCACGGCGATCAGGATCAACAGTCGGTAAAAGAGGCGCAAGATGTACATCCTTGTCGAATTGTTGCGCTGTTATGCCTGAGCCGGGCAGGGTGGGGCAAGTGGCCATTACGACAAGCATTGTGAGAAGCGTCGGCAGTGATCGTCAGGCCAAGATGACAGAAGCTTCATCCCGCTCTGGATCAAATGCGTTTTAATCCCTGAACTTATCGCAGGTTTCCTGCTCTCATGCCGGTAGCCATTGGTCGTGGCGGCCTGATAAGCTCGCGGCTTTACTCGATTGCCCATTCGGCGCATGAACAAGGAAATAGCATGAAACAGCATCGGTTGGCGGCGGCGGTTGCCCTGGTTAGCCTGGTACTCGCAGGTTGCGATTCGCAGACCAGCGTGGAGCTGAAAACCCCGGCGCAAAAAGCTTCCTACGGCATCGGCCTGAACATGGGCAAGAGCCTTGCCCAGGAAGGCATGGATGACCTGGACTCCAAAGCGGTGGCCCAAGGCATCGAAGACGCCGTCGGCAAGAAAGAACAGAAGCTGAAAGACGAAGAACTGGTCGAAGCCTTCGCGGCGCTGCAGAAGCGTGCCGAAGAGCGCATGGCCAAGATGAGCGAAGAGTCGGCGGCCGCCGGCAAGAAATTCCTCGAAGAGAACGGCAAGAAGGCCGGCGTGGTCACCACCGCATCCGGTCTGCAGTACGAAGTGGTCAAGAAGGCCGACGGCCCGCAGCCTAAGCCGACCGACGTGGTGACCGTTCACTACACCGGCAAGCTGACCAACGGTACCGTGTTCGACAGCTCCGTGGAGCGCGGCAGCCCGATCGACCTGCCGGTCAGCGGCGTGATCCCGGGTTGGGTCGAAGGCCTGCAACTGATGCACGTCGGCGAGAAGTACAAGCTGTACATCCCGAGCGACCTGGCCTACGGCGCGCAGAGCCCGAGCCCGGCGATCCCGGCCAACTCGGTGCTGGTGTTCGACCTGGAACTGCTGGCCATCAAGGATCCGGCCAAAGAAGACGCCGCTGCCAAGTAAGCAGCGTCGGTTTCGCCCACAACGCCTCGCTCATGCGGGGCGTTGTTGCATCTGGACGGCGGCAAGCGTAAACAGAACGAACCCCTGCCGGTGCCGGCAGTCCCAGACATTGAGCCACCGGCAGTAACTGTCCTGGCTCGCCAAGTCAATGAAATATTGGGGTTTTTTAGGTGAGTAAAAAACGCCCGATCTGAGCGCAGCCCTTGTGAAACGGGGCTCTCAGCGTCGAAATGCAGCTCTGTTCACAAGGTTATCCACAATTTGTGTGGATAACATTTCAACGGGAAAAATCAGATGAAAACGCCGTGGAACTTCGCCCGATTCCTGCCCCTGGCCGGACGCCTGCTCGCCCGCGGGCGTTTGCCGACGTTGCTGTTCGCCGTGGCCAGCAAGGGTGCCGCCCAAGGCGACCGGCTGGGCAAGCTCAAGGATGACCTGCGCCTGCTTCAGGCGTTGTGCCTGGCGTGGTGGCGCGGCGAATACCGGGCGATCAGTCCCAAGGCGATCGTATCGGTGGTGGCCGGGCTGATGTACTTCCTCAGTCCTGTCGACGCCATCCCTGACTTCATTCCGGTGTTCGGCATGCTGGATGACATCGCCGTGCTCGCCTGGCTGATGAAGACCCTCGGTGACGAACTCGATGCGTTCCGCCGGTGGCGCAACCAACAGGCTCCGGAGAAGCTTCGTGTGGTCGAGCGCCTGCCCGATACCCCCGAGCAGCTTCAGCTTCAAGGCCCGAAAAAAAATTGATCGGCGACGGTCGCTCATTCAGATAGATGCCCCCCACGACCTTGGCCGCTGTTAGGATTACACTTCAAGGGAAAAGTGCTGACTCGCTAAGTGGTGTAGTCCTACGGGGTAGTCATGGATATTCAGATCATTACACGCGAAGGCGAGCCCGAGTATGCGGTTCTGCCATGGGCTCAGTATCAGGCTCTACTGAAAGCAGCAGGCATCAACGAAACACCGTCGCGGCCGGCACCGGCGCCGGTCGCGGCCACCCCGGACCCGATTCTTCCAGGTCTGGACCAATTACGCAGTTTGCGCGAAGGGAAGGGCATCGCCATCGAGGCGCTCGCCCGCACGGTAGGCATCAGCCCGTCTTACCTGGCCATGATCGAAAACGGCGAGCGTCAGCCCGACGCCGCGATTCGCCGCAGCCTGGCCTGGGAACTGACGGTGCCAGGGTGGAGGGAACAATCGTGAGCGTACGCATCAGCCGTCAACATTGGGACGGATTGCTGGGGGAGTTGGATCAGGCGCGCAGGCAGCGCCACCTTTTGACCTATCGGGCCTTGCTCGAACGACTGCAACTGCCCACGCCGGCCATGCAGACGCTGACTGCGGCACTGGAGCACCTCGCCGCCCTGGACGCCAAGGCCGAACAACCGTTGCGCAGTTCGCTGGTGATCAGCCAGGGCGCCAGCCGCCTGCCGCGCACCGGTTTCTTTGAATGCGTCGAGCGGCTGGGGCGTTTCTCCGGGCCGTCCGACGGCGTTGCCGCCGCTTCCTGGCACGCCTCCGAAGTGGTGCGGGTGTTCGAGTACGAATACCCCGAATCGGCGGAGGCCTGAGTGTTTCTCAAGTTCAAGGCGCACGCCGGTTACTGGCTGGCGCGCAGGTTGTTCCACTGGTCATGGTTCGTCCGCCAGCCCCGAGGCTGGCATTGGCTCGAAGGGCAGTTCGCCCGGATGGCGAACCTGGGCGATGTCGGCGCGCAGAGCTTCTACGGGCACATCCTGACGTTTCGCGGCGTGGGGCTGGGGGCGCGTGAAGAGGGCGTGCGGTTGCTGCGCCTGGCCGCATTGGCCGGTGACGGCAAGGCGGCCTACCAGGTCGGGGCCATCAGCCTGGCCGGCACGCCGTCCAAGGCGCCGGATCCGGCGGAGGCCGAGCGCTGGTGGGGGATCGCCGCCAAGGCCGGGCATCCGTTGGCGGAGGTCAAGCTCAAGGAACTGGCGGCGCGCGGACGATCCGAGTGACAGGCCTGTCTCAACGAATGAGCGGGGCGTGAGGGCAACCTCCCGCCCCGTTTTTTGCGCCTGTCGTTCGAGCCTGCCCGCACCCACAGGAGACGGTCTCAGCGTTGCCCCATCAGCAACGCCGGCCCTGCGTCAGGCACGGCCCCGCAGTCGATGACGTGCACGCTGTAGCCCGGCACATTCTTGGCGTGGTGCTTGGCCTGCGACGCCATTTCCGCGAGCTGGCTGGCGTCCAGTTGCCCGCACGCCTCGGGGTGCAGGTGCACCACGCCGATGGACAGCGACAGCAGCGGGAATTCCTGGCGCACCCCCTGACGGTTCGGTGCGGTGAAGCAGCCGGCGTCGAGGTGTTCGGGGCGGTAGAAGCGCCGGCACTGGCTCTGGAAGTCGTCGAGCAACTGGTTGAGGCGCTTGCGCCAGTCTTCAGGTCCCAGCACCAGCAGGAAGTCGTCGCCGCCGATGTGGCCGACGAAGTCGCGGGTGGGGTCGACGCGCTCGTTCAGGCATTGGGCCAGGCACAGCAGCACTTCGTCGCCCCGGCCGTAGCCGTAGATGTCATTGAAGGGCTTGAAGCTGTCGATGTCGACGTAACAGATGATCGACTCGCGGCCCTGCAGCAGCAGGCGGGTCAGGCACTGCTGGATCGGCACGTTGCCGGGCAGCAGGGTCAGGGGGTTGGCGTAGCGGGCCTGCTGGATCTTCAGCTCGGTGATCAGCTTGAGCACGTCGATCACCCGGCCCAGGCCCAGGTAGCTGCCGTTGAGGGTGATGATGAAATCCTCTTCGATGCGTTGCCGGGCGCGGCTGGTGATCAGGCGGCTGACCTGCTGCAGCGACTGGTTCATTTCCACGGCCAGGAAATCTTCGCTCATCAGGCGGCTGATCGGCTTGCGGGCGAACAGGTCGGTGGCGAACGGCTTGAGCAGCGCATCGGACAAGGAATGCCGGTGGACGATGCCGCAGGGCTGGTCCTGGGCGTCGAGCACCGCCAGCGAATTGAGGTTGGCCTGGCGGCGGAAGGCTTCCAGCACGTTGGCGGTCGGGGTGTCGCGGTTGACCGCCGGCTGGTCGTTGAGCAGGGCGCTGAGGTCGCTGCCTTCGTCGTTCAGGGCGACGGCGCTGCTGTCGTGCTTGGGCATCAGGGCCCGGGCGTCCCGGGGCGGATGTTCCTGGGGACGGCCCAGCAGGTAGCCCTGCACCAGGTCGATGCCCATCTCCGTGAGCACGGCGAGCTCTTCCGGCAGTTCGATGCCCTCGGCGATCACCTGGGCCCTGGAGGCCTTGGCGATCTGCAGGATCGAGCCGACGAACTCGCGCTTGAGCGCATCCTGATGGATGCCGTCGATGAAGTGGCGGTCGATCTTCACGTAGTCCGGACGCAGCTCGGACCAGAGCCGCAGGCTCGAATAGCCGGCGCCGAGGTCGTCCAGCGCAATCGAGAAGCCCATGGCCCGGTAGTGGTGCAGCGCCGTTTGCAGCAACTGGAAGTCGTCGGTCGGCGTCTGCTCGGTCAGTTCGATCACCACTTGGCTGGGCGGGATGCCGAAGTCCTGAAGCAGTTGCAGCGTGCGCCCCGGTTGGTGTGCGGCCTCAAGCAGCGACTCCGGCGAGACGTTGAGGAACAGCTTGCCCGGCAGCCGCTGTTCGTTGAAGCGCCGGCAAGCGCTTTGCCGGCAGGCGATCTCCAGTTCGCTCAGGCGGCCGGCCTGGCGGGCCACGGCGAACAGGGCGATGGGGGAGTGCAGCGGGCTGTTGGACGGGCCCCGGGTGAGGGCCTCGTAGCCGAGGATGCGCCGTTGCGAGAGGCAGATGATCGGCTGGAACAGGCTGTGCAAACCGCTTTGAGTCAGGATCGAGCTCAAGGCACTCAGCTGTTCGGTCGTGGTCATGGCATTCTCGGGCGATAAAAAAAGGACTGGGAGCGCTCTTGTTCAAGAGTCGCTCCCAGTCCTTTATTGCACGACAGAATGATGACTGTTTGATGACGATCCGGGGATCGTCACCATTAAATTGCCATCACCTTACTTCTTGGCGACCTGGTTGCTCAGCTTCAGGTAATCCAGCAGCACCCGCCCGGTCTCGCTCAGGTAGGCGTCGTCTTCCGGCTTGACCTTGTCCGGCTCGGCGGCGGCCAGGGCGTCGTCGTCTTCTTTCTTCAGTTCCTTGAGCGGTTCTTCGCCCTTGGCCTTGCGGCGGATGTTTTCCATCGCCAACTGCTTGGCGTCGATGTCGGCGTGCTGGGCGCGGCGGTCGGCTTCGTTGAGGCTGACGGTCTTCTCTTCCAGCAGCTTCTGCGCCAGGGCCAGCTTGTCGCGGATGAACACGAACTCCGCATCCTTGGCGGTGCGGGTGTCATGCTCGGACTTGAGCTGCGCCAGGAACGGCTTGAACGGATCCACCGCCGGCTTGATCGCCGCGCGGATGGTGTCCCACGGCATGGCTTCCGGCAGGGCGCTTTCGCCGATTTCCTTGGTGTCGATCAGCGACGGGTAGTCGATGTCCGGCAGTACGCCCTGGTGCTGGGTGCTCTGGCCGGAGACGCGGTAGAACTTGGCCAGGGTCAGTTTCAGCTCGCCGTGGTTCAGCGGCTGGATGGTCTGCACGGTGCCTTTGCCGAAGGTCTGGCCGCCGATGATCAGCGCACGGTGGTAGTCCTGCATGGCGCCGGCGAAGATCTCCGAGGCCGACGCGGACAGGCGGTTGACCAGCAGCGCCATCGGCCCTTTGTAGAAGGCGCCCGGGTTTTCGTCTTCGAGCACGTCGACACGGCCGTCGGCGTTGCGCACAAGCACGGTCGGGCCCTTGTCGATGAACAGGCTGGTCAGCTCGGTGGCTTCCTGCAGGGAGCCGCCGCCGTTGTTGCGCAGGTCGATGACCACGCCGTCGACTTTCTCTTTCTGCAGTTCGGTCAGCAGTTTCTTGACGTCGCGGGTGGTGCTCTTGTAGTCCGGGTCGCCGGCGCGGAATGCCTTGAAGTCGAGGTAGAAGGCCGGGATCTCGATCACGCCGAGCTTGTAGTCCTTGCCGTCCTGTTTCAGGCTGAGCACGGACTTCTTCACGGCCTGGTCTTCGAGCTTCACCGCTTCGCGGGTGATCGGCACGATCTTGCTGGTCTGGTCGTTAGGCGCATTGCTGGCCGGAATCACTTCCAGGCGCACCACGGTGCCTTTCGGGCCGCGGATCAGCTTGACCACTTCGTCCAGGCGCCAGCCGACCACGTCGACCATTTCCTTGTTGCCCTGGGCGACGCCGATGATCTTGTCCGCCGGGGCGACCTGCTTGGTCTTGTCGGCAGGGCCGGCCGGCACCAGGCGCACGACTTTCACCTGGTCGTTGTCGCTCTGCAGCACGGCGCCGATGCCCTCCAGGGACAGGCTCATGTTGATGTCGAAGTTTTCCGCGTTGTCCGGCGACAGGTAGTTGGTGTGCGGATCGTAAGACATCGCGAAGGTGTTGATGTACGCCTGGAAGATGTCTTCCGGGCGGGTCTGGTCCAGGCGCGCCAGCTGGTTCTTGTAGCGCTTGGTCAGGGTTTCCTGGATCTGCTTGGGCTCTTTGCCGGCGATCTTCATCCGCAGCACTTCGTCCTTGACGCGCTTGCGCCACAGGTCGTCGAGCTCGGCGGTGGATTTGAGCCAAGGCGCGTCCTTGCGGTCGATCAGCAAGGTTTCCTTGGTGGTGAAGTCCATCTTGTCGACGCCCTTGCCCAGTTCGCCGAGGGCGAAGTCCAGGCGCGCCTTCACGCGGTCCAGGTAGCGCTTGTAGATGGTGAACCCGGCGTTGAGGTCGCCGCTCTTGAGGAAGTCGTCGAACTGGGTCTTCCACTTGTCGAATTCGGCGATGTCGCTGGCCATGAAGTAGCTGCGCGACGGATCCAGCAGCTTGATGTAGCTGTCGTAGATGATCACCGAACGGGCGTCGTCCAGCGGCGGCTTGCTGTAGTGGTGGCGCTTGAGCAGTTCGACGACGTTCAGGCTGGCGATCACTTCGTCACGGTCGGGCTGCAGCTTGTCCCAGCTGTTGGCTGCGAATGAGCTGCCCGAGACCGGCAACAGACCGATACCGATGATGAGGGCGAGGGCGGAGCTGGGGAGCAGATGCTTCATGCTGATTCGACGCGGGGACAATTGATAACGCATATTAGGCCGTCTTTGAAGTCGCCGGTACCTCTGCGCTCTGCCCGAACACAATCGTTCAGTGTTCGTTCAGACCCAGGGCCGGTCGCATAATGCAAAAAGCCCGGCGCTACAGCTTCGGGCTCAGTCCAGACTCACTATGGAGGCAGTGTGAAGGCATTGCAAGGCGTTGACGGTCAAGTGGCATGGGTAGATGAGCCGAGTCCTGCGTGCGATGCGGGGCAAGTGCGCATCCGGGTGGCGGCGGCGGGGCTCAACCGCGCCGATCTGTTGCAGAAAGCCGGGCTCTATCCGCCGCCGCCGGGGGTGAGCCAGGCGCTCGGCCTTGAGTGTTCGGGGGTGATCAGCGAAGTCGGCGCGGGGTCGTCCTGGCAGGTCGGCGACCGGGTGTGCGCGCTGCTGGCCGGCGGCGGGATGGCCGAAGAAGTGGTCGTCGACGGGCGGCACGTGCTGGCGGTGCCGGAGGGCCTGTCGCTGGCCGAAGCCGCCGCGCTGCCCGAGGTCTACGCCACTGTCTGGCTGAACGTGTTCCGGCTGGCGGCGCTCAAGCCGGGCGAGAAGGTCTTGCTGCATGCCGGCGCCAGCGGCATCGGTTCGGCCGCCATCCAGCTGTGCAAGGCGTTCGGCAACCCGTGCTGGGTCAGCGTCGGCTCGGCCGAGCGCCTGGCCTACTGTGAAGCGCTGGGGGCCCAGGGCGGCGCGGTGCGCACCGATGACCTGGAGAGCCTGCGGGACTTCGGCCCGTTCGATGTGATCCTGGATCCGGTGGGCGGCCATTACTCGGCGCTGAACCTCAAGCTGCTGGCGCAGGATGGCCGCTGGGTGCTGATCGGCCTGATGGGCGGGCGCGAGGCGAAGCTGGATCTGGCCCAGGTGCTGAGCAAGCGCGTGCAGTTGCTGGGCTCGACCCTGCGCAGCCGCGACGACGGGTTCAAGGCCGATCTGTTCGCCGACCTGAACCAGCATGTCTGGCCGCTCTTCGCCGAAGGACGGTTGAGCCCGCAGTTGGCGAAGACGTTCGCGGCCAAGGACGCCGAAGCGGCGTTTGCGGAGCTGGCGAGCAACACGGTGGCGGGGAAGGTGGTGCTGCTGATCGACGAAAGCCTGGCCTGACGGCCCGCACATTCTGCGGGAGCGGCGGTGCGGACCGACGCTCCCGCAGGAGGCGGTCAGGTCCAGAGGTGGATCGGCCAGCCGGCCTGTTCGGCGTGTTCGCGCAGCACCGGATCCGGGTTCACGATGTGCGGGTAGTCCACCTTCAGCAGCAGCGGCAGGTCGTTGCGCGAGTCGGAATAGAAGCTTGCGCCCTCCAGGTTCTCTTCTTCGGCGTCCAGCCACTCCAGCAGACGGGTGATCTTGCCTTCGCGGTAGGTCAGGATGCCGGTGGTCTGGCCGCTGTACACGCCATGGGCGACCTCCAGCTCGATGCCGAGGATTTCGTCGATGCCCAGGCGTTCGGCGATCGGCTTTACCAGGTGCGTGCCCGAGGCCGAGATCACCAGGATCCGGTCGCCGGCCTTGCGGTGGGCGGCGATGGCCTTGGTCGCGTCGCTGAAGATGATCGGTTCGATGAAGTCTTCCACCCACGGTTCGACCAGGTGTTCCACCTCCGCCGGGGTGCGGCCGATCAGCGGCTCAAGGCTGAACGCCATGTAGTCCTCCATGCGCAGCTTGCCATGGCTGTAGGCGTCCATCAGTTCGTTGTTCCTGCGCATGAACGACTCGGGATCGACCCAGCCCAGCCGTCCCATCTGCTCGCTCCAGAGGGAGGCGCAGTCGCCGTGGATCAGGGTTTCGTCCAGATCAAAAATTGCCAGGGCCATCAGTGCGGTTCTCTCTTCAACGTCAGCAAAGTCATCAGGCTACCTCACGCAGGGCCGCCGGATCGATGGAAAGCTTGAGGCGGCGGCCGTCGGGGTGCAGATCCGCCGCCGAACGGTTGAGCACGTCCACCACCAGTTCCACGCCCCGGGCCTCGACCCGGTAGCGGATCACGTTGCCCAGCAGGCTGTGGCTGCGGATCTGCGCGTCGGGCTCGCCGTCCACGCGCAGTTCGATGGCTTCCGGGCGGATGGCGATGCGGTGGTGGACCGGGCGCTGCAGCAGCTTCGAGGCGCTGTCGGCGTCCAGCAGGTTGTAGTTGCCGATGAAGCCGGCGGCGAACACGTCCACCGGGGCGGTGTACAGGGTTTCGGCATCGCCGCTCTGTACGATCTTTCCCTGGTTCATCAGGAAAATCCGGTCGGACATGGTCAGCGCTTCTTCCTGGTCGTGGGTGACGAAGATCGTGGTCAGGCCGAGTTCGCGCTGGATCTGCCGGATCTGCTCGCGCAGGTGCTTGCGGATCCGCGCATCGAGGGCTGACAGCGGTTCGTCCAGCAACAGCAGGCGGGGCCGGGTGACCAGGGAGCGGGCGAGGGCCACGCGCTGGCACTGGCCGCCGGACAACTGATGGGGATAGCGGCCGGCGAAGTCATTGAGCTCCACCAGCTTCAGCGCTTCGGCCACGCGCTTGTGGCTGTCGTCGGCGTTGACCTTCTGCATGCGCAGGCCGAACGCCACGTTCTGCTCCACGGTCATGTTGGGGAACAGCGCGTAGCTCTGGAACACCATGCCGATCCCGCGCTTCTGCGGGCTCAGCGGCACGATGTCGACGCCGTCGAGCAGGATCTTGCCGCCGTCCACCGGCGTCAGGCCGGCGATGCAGCGCAGCAGGGTGGACTTGCCGCAGCCGGACGGGCCGAGCAAGGTGACGAACTCGCCCTTGTTGATTCCGCAGTTGATGTCGCTGAACACCGTGGTGCCCGCGTAGTGCTTCTGCAGATGTTGGACGCTGACATAGCTCATTGGCTTTTGTCCTTGTTCAAGATGTTGGCGACCCAGGTCAGGACCAGCACGAAAAAGAAGTAGGAGATCACCAGCGCACTGGTGAAGTGGCCGCTGCTGTTGCGCATGTTGTTCAGGTACACCTGCAGGGTTTCGTAGCGGGTGCCGACCAGGATGTTGGCGAACACGAACTCGCCGAACAGGAACGAGAACGACAGCAGCAACGCCACCATCAAGCCCTTGCGCAGGTTCGGCAGCACCACCAGGAACGCCGCCTGCCAGGTGCTGGCGCCGAGCAGTTGGGCGGCGTCCATCAGGTCGCGCAGGTTGATCGCCTGCAGGTTGTTGGTGATCGCCCGGTACATGAACGGCAGCGCCACGGTGAAGTAGCAGCCGATCAGGATCCACGGCGTGCCGACCATCGCCAGCGGCCCGGAGCCGTAGAGCTGCAGCAGCCCCACCGACGACACCACCGGCGGCACCGCGAAGGGCAGCAGGATCAGGATGTTCATCAGCGCGTCGAGCTTGGGGAAGTGGTAGTGCACCACGAACAGCAGCGGCAGGATCAGCACCACCGACAGCGCCAGCGCGCCCACGCACACCAGCAGCGACTGGCCGAAGGCGTGCAGGAAGCGCGGATCGCTCCACAGCTGGATGTACCACTTGAAGGTGAAGCCGCTGGGCAGCACGGTGGCCGACCAACTGCTGGCGATCGAGTAGACCAGCGTGCCCGCCAGCGGCAGCAGCAGAATGGCGAACAGCAGGCAGACCACGACGCGGTGGTAGAGGCCGGCCGGGCCGGATTCAGCGCGAGACATGGTAGCTCCTCTTGAGCAGCAGTTGATGCACGACGGTCACCAGGGTCATCAGGACGACCAGCACCACGGCCAGGGCGCTGGCCAGGTTCGGGTCGAGCGAGATGTCGCCGGAGACCATCGCCGCGATGCGGATCGGCAGCACGTTGAAGTTGCCGGTGGTCAGCGCGTAGACCGTGGCGTAGGCGCCCAGGGCGTTGGCCAGCAGGATCACGAAGGTGCCCAGCAGCGCCGGGGTCAGCACCGGCAGGCCGATGTGGCGCCAGAACTGCCAGCCGCTGGCGCCGAGCAGCGCGGCGGACTCGCGCCAGTCTTCGCGCAGCGCATCGAAGGCCGGATAGAGCAGCAGCACGCCGAGGGGGATCTGGAAGTAGGTGTAGAGGATGATCAGCCCGGTCTTGGAGTACAGGTTGAAGTCCTGGATGAGCCCGGCCTGCTTCAGCATGATCGTGAAGCTGCCGTTGAAGCCCAGCAGGATGATGAACGCGAAGGCCAGGGGCACGCCGGCGAAGTTGCTGGTCATGTTGGCGAAGGCGTTGACGAAGTTGCGCAGTTTGCTGTCGACCCGGCGCAGCGAGTACGCGCCCAGCACCGCAATGAGGATGCCGAACACGCTCGACCAGAAACTGATCTCCAGGCTGTACTGGATCGCCTGCAGGTAGAACTTGGAGCTGAAGATCCTGGTGAAGTTGGCCAGGCCCCAGCCGGACTCCTCCGATTGCAGGCTGTTGATCATCACCCAGGCCAGCGGTGCGATCTCGAACACCATGAAGAACAGGGCGAAAGGCACCAGGCACAGGGCGGCCAGCCATTTGCTGCGGGTCATCGGATTCACTTGAGCAGCTCCCGGCAGACGGGTTTGTCGTGGGGCACGCCGAGCAGTTCGCAGACGGTGCCGCACAGGTCGGTCTGCTTCGGCCGGGCGCCCGGATCCAGGCTGAAGGCGTCGCCCAGCACGAACAGCGGCACCCGGCGCTCCTCCGGCAGCAGGCCGTTGTGCGAGCGGTCGTTGTTCATGCCGTGGTCGGCGGTCACCAGCACCTGGTAGCCGGCGTCGAGCCAGCCTTGCAGGTAGTCGGCGAGGATGATGTCGGCGCTGCGGGCGCTGTTGCGGTACTGGGGCGAGTCGAGGCCGTGCTTGTGGCCGGCGTCGTCGATGTTCATCGGATGGATCAGCAGAAAGTTCGGGCGGTGGCGCAGGCGCAGGTGCTCGGCGTCGGCGAACAGGTGCGAGTCCGGGTAGTGGTCGTTCCAGTAGAAGTGGCCGTGCTGGATCGGCAGGGCCGGGTCGTCGGTGTGACGGTCGCGCGCCGCCACGAACGGTGAGCGGTTGTACAGCTCGCTGACCCAGTGGTAGGCCGCCGCAGCGGTGGTCAGGCCGGCGTCCCTGGCGTAGTGGTAGATGCTGCGCTGGTTGGACAGGCGCGAGACGTTGTTGTGGACGATGCCGCTGTCGATCGGCGGCACGCCGGTGAGGATGCATTCGTACAGCGGTCGGGACAGGGCCGGAAGCTCGCACTCCAGTTGATGGAGCGCGGCGCGTCCTGCGCCGACATAAGCTTGCAGATGCCCCATGGCGTGACGGGCGACCTCGTGGCTGAGGCCGTCGAGCACGACAAGGATGACGTTGTGCTTCATAGGGGCAGAAACTCCGCGAAACAATAAGAACGGGAAACTCGAAATCGACACGGATCCTGTGGGAGCGAGCAAGCCCGCTCCCACAGGGTTTTGTGCCAGACCCAGTAGGGATCTATCGGCTTACTTCATCTCGACGATGACTTCTTCGTTCCACTTCTGCGGCAGGGCCTTGGAGGTCTTCTCCCACGCATCGGCGTCCTTGATCGGGGTGACCTTCTTGTACTGCTCGTTCGGCAGCAGCTTGGCCTTCACGTCTTCCGGCAGGGTCAGGTGCTCGGCGCGGATCGGACGGGCGTTGCCGCGGGCCAGGTTGATCTGGCCGGCGTCGCTGAAGATGTATTCGCGGGTCAGCTTGGCCGCGTTCGGGTTCTTCGCGTACTTGTTGATGATGGTGGTGTAGCCGGAGATCACCGAGCCGTCGGACGGGATCAGCACCACGAAGTCATCCGGGTTGGCCATCTTGGCCTTGTAGCTCAGGCCGTTGAAGTCCCAGACCACGCCGACTTCCACTTCACCCTTCTCGATGGTGGAGATGGTCGGGTTGGACATCGACAGGCGACCCTGCTTGGCGATGTCGGCGAACAGCAGCAGCGCCGGCTGCAGGTTCTTCTCGTCGCCGCCGTTGGCCAGCGCGGCGGCCAGCACGCCGTTGGCGGCTTGCGCGGCGGTGCTCACGTCACCGATGGAGACCTTGTACTTGCCGCCCTTGAGGTCGGCCCATTTGGTCGGCACTTCGGAGCCGTGCAGCAGCTTCTTGTTGACGATGAAGGCGATGGTGCCGGTGTAGGCCAGCGCCCAGTTGCCGTCCTTGTCCTTGGCCCAGGCAGGCACCTGCTCCCAGGTGCTCGGCTTGTACGGCTGCACCACGCCTTGCTTGACCGCGATCGGGCCGAAGGCCGCGCCGACGTCGCCGATGTCGGCGGTGGCGTTGTCTTTCTCGGCGGCGAACTTGGCGATTTCCTGGGCCGAGCTCATGTCGGTGTCGACGTGCTTGAGGCCGTAGTTCTTGGCCAGGTCTTCCCAGGTGCCTTTCCAGTTGGCCCAGTCGTCGGGCATGCCCACGCTGTTGACGGCGCCTTCCGCTTTCGCAGCGGCTTCCAGGGTTTTCAGGTCGTCGGCCGCCATGGCGGCGGTGCACATTGCAATGGTCGAGCCTAACAGTGATGCCAGGAAAAACTGTTTCATTCCGAAGCTCCTTGGGTCGTGTTCAACGCTGCGATTGCGGTGTGTGTTGGTCTAGGTCAGCAATACCTGAGCCAATCTAAGGGGGCTGGATGACACTTTGATGTCGGCGACTGTCCGGCGGCGCTTTTTTCTGCGGGCCGTCGCAGGCTGCCCGGTAAGCGTAGACCATGGCCGGAGCCCGGTCCGTAAAGGACTTGGCCGATGTATTGCAGGCTGTGAGCGTGACCGTCGGGCGGTTTTGTCATCTCCCGGTCATCTGCGCTGCCTAGGCTTTGTGTTCAGTGATGAGCCGGTTTTGCAGCGCGGTTCTGCCCCGAAACAGTGCTGGTCTAGTCCAGATAGGTAACGTTGATGCGCGATGAGGCAACAAAAGCGGTGACAGCCATTTGCCTGATCCTTCAGGAGCAGATGAACCACGGCCTGCTGGCGCCCGGCAGCAAGCTGCCGGCCGAGCGCAAGCTCAGCGAGCTGTTCGGCACCACCCGGATCACGGTGCGCGAGGCGTTGCTGCAGCTGGAGGCCCAAGGGCAGATCTACCGCGAGGAGCGCCGTGGCTGGTTCGTGTCACCGCCGCGCCTGGCGTACAACCTGATGCAGCGCAGCCACTTTCACGCGATGGTCAGCGCCCAGGGGCGGGTGCCGTCGACCGAGGTGATTTCGGCGCGGCTGCAGCCGGCGTCGGCGGCGGTGTGCGCCTGGCTGCAGTTGCCGGCGCTGTCGAGCGTGATCCAGATCTGCCGGTCGCGGCGCATCGACGGGCGGCTGGTGCTGTATGTGGAGCACTACCTGAACCCGCAGTATTTCCCGGGCATCCTGGACTGCGACCTGAACCAGTCGATCACCGAGCTGTACGCGCGCAACTACGACCTGCACTACGGCCGGGTGCGGTTCGAGATCGTGCCGACCTCGCTGTCGGTGGATGCCGCGGCGGCGCTGCGGGTGTCGGT
The DNA here is from genome assembly GCF_002112565.1 of Pseudomonas sp. R25(2017). Lineage (NCBI taxonomy): Bacteria > Pseudomonadati > Pseudomonadota > Gammaproteobacteria > Pseudomonadales > Pseudomonadaceae > Pseudomonas > Pseudomonas sp. R25(2017). The sequence continues at coordinate 330,193 of NZ_NEHZ01000001.1, read as the reverse complement.
GGGCAGTCCGGGCTTGCGGATCGCCCGGGTCAACTACGATCAGCACGAGCGGCTGATCGACTGCGACCTGGAGTTCTGGCGGCATGACGCGATCCATGTCGGCGTCGACGTGTTCTGAGCTGTTGGCTGGCCGTGACTGGATCGGTGCGCCTGCCGACGTCATCGACAGCAGGCTGGCTCCCACAGGGATTCGGGGGGAGTGCGGGGAGTGAGCCTGCTTGCGATGACGGTCACTCCGGTTTCGGCTCTCCACCGCCGGCCGTCACCACCTGCACGCTCATGCGCGGCGTCGCCAGGTCCAGCCCGGCTTCGTCCAGGTGGCGCTTGAGCGACAGGTTGAACGCCCGCGAAACCTCCCACTGCTTGATCGGCGCGGTCTTGAAGCGCGCCCGCAGGATCGCGTTGCCGGACTCGAAACTCTCCACTCCCTGAAACTCCAGCGGCGACCAGATGTTGCGGCGCTGCAGGGGATCGGTGCGCATCTTCTGGCCGACCTCGCGCATCAGCTTCATCGCCTCGTCGATGTCCATGTTGTACGGCACCGCGACCCGGAAGATCGCGTAGCCGAACTCACGGGAGTAGTTCTTGATGCTCTTGATTTCGCTGAACGGGATGGTGTGCACGATGCCGTCGATGTCCCGCAGGCGCACGGTGCGGATGGTCAGCCCTTCGACGGTGCCCAGGTGGCCGCCGACGTCCACGTAGTCGTCGATGGCCAGCGAATCTTCGATGATGATGAACAGCCCGGTGATCAGGTCCGCCACCAGCGACTGCGCACCGAAGCCGATGGCCAGGCCGATCACGCCCGCACCGGCCAGCAGCGGCGTGACGTTCATGCCCATGTTGGCCAGGGCGACGATCAGGGCCACGATGAAGATCGCCACGAACAGCACGTTGCGGATCAGCGGCATCATCGTCTGCGCCCGGGTGTTGGCCAGGCCCTTGCGCGAGCGGGTGAGGGCGTGGTGCACGGCGGTGTCGCTGAGGATCCAGATCAGCCAGGCGAAGATCAGGGTGCCGATCAGGCTGAACAGCTTGACGCTGACGTCGTGGCCTTCGCCTTCGGTGAAGCCGATCAGCGACTTGCCCCACACCCGCAGGCCCAGCTCGATGAACGCCAGCCATACCGCCAGGTGGGCGAGGGTGTAGAAAAAGGCTTTGAGGCGTTCGGAATAGAACGCGTGGCGCTTCGGCCCGCGCTGCGGCTTGAGCGCATGGCGACGCACCAGACCGTTGATGACCATGCACAGCACCAGCAGCACGGTGCAGATCAGCGACTGGCGCAACGCGGTGCTGGTGTCGCCGGCGGAAATGAACGTGGCGAACAGCGAAATGCCGACCAGCACCAGCGCCGGGACGTACCAGAACGTGCCCAGGATCTCGATGGTGTCGCTGAGGGCGCGGCGGGTCAGGCGGCGGGACAGCGGCTGGTTGCGGATCAGATGGGCGATGGGCCGCCGGAAGCGCAGGATGAACAGCGCGGTGAACAGGGCGGCGAGTACGTTGGCGACCGTGGCGGCGGTGTGCGCCAGGTGCACGCCGAGGCTGGCGATCAGGCGCGGATCGTTCAGGGCCTCGCCGAACGCGGCGAAGCTGCCGATCAGCCACAGCGGGCGGAACGCCTGGTGCCGCAGGATGTACAGCGCGCGGTGGCGGTGCGGCCCGTCGAGCAGGGAAAAGGCGATCACGCAGATCGCCGAGAAACAGGTGCCCACCACCAAGGCATAGGCCAGCACCATCGCCAGGCTCTTGCCCAGCGACGACGGCAGGGCGTAACTCATGTAGACGGTCATCACCAGCGCGATCATCCATGGCCCGAGCTTGCGCAGGGCGAAGCGCAGCATGTCGAGGGCCTTGGGGTGTTGCGGCAGTTCCTCGGTGAGGCCGAAGCGCAGGCGCACCCGGTGCCCGAGCCAGATCAGCGCGGCGGCGAGCAGGCTCCAGACCGCGAGGATCACGGCGAAGGCGAAGACGATCGGCACCCACTCGCTGGCGGGCACCATCAGGGCGGCCAGTTCGTCCTGGGCCTGGTCGAATTCGGCGAGCCAGCGGCTGAGCGGGCTGTCGGCGCCGGAAAACTGCTTTTCGAAGTTGGCCAGGGTGCCGCCGATCAGGCCCAGCACGCCTTCTTCCGGGGTGGCCTGGGCCTTTTGGGTGGCGTCGCGCAGTTTCTTCAGATCCGCCAGCAGGCGGGCGCGCTGCTGATCGTTCTCCAGCGACTTGATGACCTCGTCCAGCGACTGGCCCAGCGGTTCCTGGGCTTCGGGCTGGGCCTTGTTCGCGCCGTTGAGGATGCCCGGCAGGCCGACCGCCTCGGCCGGCGCCAGCGGCATCAGGGAAATCAGGCAGACGAGAAACAGGCAGGGCAGGGTGAAGAGACGGGCGAACACGGGGCAGTCAACCTCGCAAGGGGCGGATCGGGCGAGTGTACGAGCCCGCCGGAGCCAATGCGAGCGCAGCACGGCTCATTCGTTGAGTTTGGCCAGGATCTTGTAGACCACGGTGGCCAGGATCATCAGCATGCCGACCCACATGGCGAACACGCCGGCGTTCTTGTCGCGGAAGTTGAAGCCGATGGCGAGCAGGATCATGCCCGACAGGATCGGAATGAGCATGGCGTGGAACGATGACATCGAGATCATGGCGACTGCCTTGTCGAAGGGGATGGTTCAAGTCTAGGTGGGATTTTGCCCGGTGGGGGTGATGCGGGTCAGAACCGGGCCGCTCCGGACGGGGGCGGCGTCTGTTCGATAGCCATCGCCAGCAGGCTGGCTCCCACACTGGAACGCATTGCCCATGTGGGAGCCCGTCTGCCGGCGATGTTCTCGCAGGGTTACGGCAGTTCGCGGCTGGCGTAGAACGCGCTCAGCACCTTGACCAGGTGCGCCAGGTCATGGCTACCGCACAGTTCGCGGATCGAGTGCATGGCGAACGTCGGCAGGCCGATGTCGACGGTGCGCACGCCCAGGTGGCTGGCGGTGATCGGGCCGATGGTCGAGCCGCAGCCCATGTCGCTGCGCACCACGAAGCTTTGCACCGGCACTTCTTCGGCCATGCACAGGTGGCGGAAGAACCCGGCGGTTTCGCTGTTGGTGGCGTAGCGCTGGTTGTTGTTGACCTTGATCACCGGGCCGGCGTTGAGTTTCGGGCCGTGGTTGCCGTCGTGCTTCTCGGCGTAGTTGGGGTGCACGCCGTGGGCGTTGTCGGCCGAGACCAGCAGGGATTTCTGGATGGTGCGCACGAACTCGTCGCCTTCGGGCAGCAGGCGGCGCAGGGTCTGCTCCAGCATCGGGCCGTCGGCGCCGCAGGCCGAGCAGGAGCCGACCTCTTCATGGTCGTTGCACACCAGCACGCAGGTCTCTTCGGTGTCGGCGTTGAGCAGGGCCTGCAGGCCGGCGTAGCACGACAGCAGGTTGTCCAGGCGGGCGCCGGCGATGAAGTCGCCGTGCAGGCCGATGACGGCGGCGCTCTGGGTGTCGTAGAAGCTCAGCTCGTAGTCGAGCACCACATCGGCGTTGAGGCCGTGCTCGCGGGCCAGCTGGTCGGTGAGCACGGCGCGGAAGTCCACGCGCTCGTCGCCGGCGAACTGCGCCAGCACCGGCGGCAGCTCGGTCTGTGCGTTGATCGCCCAGCCCTGGTTGGCTTCGCGGTTGAGGTGGATCGCAAGGTTGGGGATGATCGCGATCGGTGCCTTGAAGTCGATCAGTTGGCTTTCGACCTTGCCGTCGCGGCGGAAGGTGACGCGGCCGGCCAGCGACAGGTCGCGGTCGAACCATGGCGCCAGCAGCGCGCCGCCGTAGACTTCGACGCCCAGTTGCCAGAAGCCCTGGCGCTGCAGTTCCGGCTGCGGCTTGACCCGCAGGCACGGGCTGTCGGTGTGGGCGCCGACCAGGCGGATACCGTCGTGGAGCGGCGAGTGGCGGCCCATCTTGATGGCGATGATCGAGGAGTCGTTACGGGTGACGTAGTAACGGCCGTTGGCTTCGGTGTGCCACGGCTCGCGCTCGTCGAGGCGCACATAACCGGCGGCCTCCAGGCGTTGGGCAAGGCTGGCGGTGGCGTGGAACGGGGTAGGTGAGGCCTTGAGGAAGTCGATCAGGCCTTGGTTCAACTCTTCGCGCATAGGAGGCTCCAGACAGCGATGGGCGGGAGTTTAACCCATCGGTCCGAGGCTGGGGACATGCGGGCGCTACTGTCTTGGTCCGGTCTTGCGGTGCCTGGGCCGGCGCCATCGCCAGCAGGCTGGCTCCCACAGAAGGGCGGCCGGCAGGAGGGTGTTGCCGGGGCCAGCCCTTTCGCGGGCAAGCCCGCTCCCACAGTGGTCTTCGGTGATCTGCGATAACTGTGGGGAGCTGGCTTGCCAGCGATGGCGTCAGCCAAGGCGTCGCGGAGCCGGAGAGGTGCCTCAGCGGGCCGCCGACACCCGTTTCTTCAGGTAGCTCATGATGATCTTTTCGTCTTCGGGCTTGTCCGGACGCGGCAGTTGCTGCGGCCAGCGGGGATGGTCCAGCAGCTTTTTCCGGCGGCTTTCGTCCCAGCGCAGGATCTCCCGCGAGGCGCATTCCCACCACTCATGGCGGCAAGCGGTGTAGTACGGATGGTCCGGCGCGGCGCTGCCGTACAAAAGGTCGCGGCCGACCTTGCGCAGGGTGCCGCTCTGGTTGCGCAGTTTCCATTTGATCTTCAGGCGCTGCCAGGCCGACGGGAACGGCTTGGCCCGCGGCACGTCGGTGCACAGGTCCACCAGGCGCTGGCTGAACGCTTCGCCGTGCTGGGAGAAGAAGTACGCCTGCATCGCATGGAAGAAACGCTTCTCCGCGAAGTAGTGGTAGATGTGCTTGCGCGCCTCCACCACCGGACGCTTGCGCATGGCGTACGACAAGGCGATCTGCTCGATGGTGTGGATCTCGAAGCCGCCGGCGGTCCATTCGTCGATCAGGCGGATCGACTCCTCGAACAGCGCCGAGTCGCTGTCGGTGACCCCGCACAGGCCGCTGTTGTAGAGCTTGAAGCCGTTGTCGGGCGTCACGCCGTGGGCAACGAGGTCGCGGGCGAGCTTGAGGTAGTCCTGGCGCTGGTGCACGTCTTTCCAGTCGTACTCGAAGCGGTCCATCACCGATTGGCCGGGGGTGATGTGCTGGAACAGCCGGTTGGGGTCGCTGGTGAACAGCGTGTCGGTGTCGACGAACAGGGTCTTCTGCGCCAGTTGCAGGCCGGCGGCGATCGCACAGGCCTTGCGCCGGTGGTGGTAGCCGTGGCTGCCTTGCCAGCGGGTCAGGGTCTGTTCGTCCAGCAGAATGGTGTCCACCGGCCAGCCGGCATAGTCCTGCGGCCGGTCGGTGAGGATCCGGATCGCCGGGCGCTTGCCGTTCTTGGCCTGGGACAGGGCGGTGAGGATGCTGAACTTGGCTTCGCGCCGGTACACATCCTGGTTGCCGTAGATCAGGTAAAGCAGCTGGTGACGGGTTTTCTTGACGGGTGTTGCCAGGGAATCGATACCGCTCATCCGGAACAAAAATCCTTGTCTCAATACAGGCGACTGCCCCTCTGGGCAGTGCTCAGAACGGCGCCGGGCACTCGAAGCGCAAGCGTTCGCCGGACTGGGGGTGGGTGAAGCTGAGCATGCTGGCGTGAAGGCACAGGCGCGGCCAGGCCGCCAGGGCCTGCGGATGGGCATAGAGCCCGTCGCCCAGCAGCGGATGCCCGATGGACAGCATGTGCACGCGCAACTGGTGCGAACGGCCGGTGATCGGCGTCAGCTCGACGCGGCACCAGTCGCCGCAACGCTCCAGCACGCGCCAGAAGGTCAGGGCGTGCTTGCCGAACTCGTGGTCCACGACGTGGCGCGGCTTGGTCGGCGGGTCGTAGCGCAGGGGCAGGTCGATGCTGCCGCTGTCCAGTTCCGGTTGGCCCCAGCACAAGGCGGTGTAGGCCTTTTCGGTTTCCCGGTCGTGGAACTGGCGCGACAGTTCGCGGTGGGTGTCGGGGTCGCGGGCCAGCAGGATGATGCCGGACGTTTCCCAATCCAGCCGATGGACGATTCGCGCTTCCGGGTAGCCGTTTTCCTGCAGGCGGGTGATCAGGCAATCCTTGTTGTCCTCGGCCCGGCCGGGCACCGAGAGCAGCAGGGTGGGCTTGTCGACCACCAGAATGGCGGCGTCCTGATGGATGATGCGGATGTTGGACAGCGGCATTAAAACAGTCTCGTGACAAATGCCGACGGCGGCTTCAGGCCGTTCCATCGCTGGAAGGGCCTGAAGCCGCCGTCGTTCCCGCCAGGCCGGATCAGCGGTCTGGCAGGGTGATGTTGAGTTCCAGGATCGAGCAGCTGCCCTGGCTTTCCAGCGCCACGTGCACGTCGTCGTTGCCGATGTTGACGTACTTGCGGATCACTTCCACCAGTTCCTTCTGCAGGGACGGCAGGTAGTCGGGGGTGCTGCGCTGGCCGCGTTCATGCGCCACGATGATCTGTAGACGCTCTTTCGCTACCGAGGCGGTGCTGGGCTTCTTGTTGGCACGAAAGAAGTCAAAAAGGTTCATTACCTACCTCCAAACAGACGCTCGAAGAATCCCTTCTTCTCGACATTGAGGAACCGGTGTTCTTTTTCCTTGCCCAGCAGACGGTCGACGGTGTCGCTGTAGGCCTGGCCGGCATCGCTCTGGTCGTCGAGGATGACCGGGACGCCCTGGTTGGAGGCCTTGAGCACGGCCTGGGATTCCGGAATGACGCCCAGCAGGCGGACGGCGAGGATTTCCTTGACGTCTTCGACGCCGAGCATTTCGCCCTTCTCGACACGCTCCGGGTGGTAGCGGGTGATCAGCAGGTGTTCCTGGATCGGCTCTTCGCCTTTTTCGGCGCGGCGCGACTTGCTGGCCAGCAGGCCCAGCATGCGGTCGGAGTCGCGCACCGAGGAAACCTCAGGGTTGGTCACGACGATCGCTTCGTCAGCGAAGTACATGGCCAGGTGCGCGCCTTTCTCGATGCCCGCCGGGGAGTCGCAGACCACGAAGTCGAATTGGTCCTTGAGTTCCATCAGGACCTTTTCCACGCCTTCCTGGGTCAGCGCGTCCTTGTCACGGGTCTGGCTGGCGGCCAGCACGTACAGGTTCTCCAGGCGCTTGTCCTTGATCAGGGCTTGCTGCAGGTTGGCTTCGCCGTTGACCACGTTGACGAAGTCGTACACCACGCGACGCTCGCAACCCATGATCAGGTCGAGGTTACGCAGGCCCACGTCGAAGTCGACGATGACTGTTTTGTGCCCGCGCAGTGCGAGGCCGGTACCGATAGCGGCGCTGGTGGTGGTCTTACCCACACCACCCTTGCCGGATGTAACCACGAGAATCTTGGCCAAGGTGTTTCACCCCTAAGGAAGAAGGACTGTTCAGCCCCTGAAAAACATCTCTTGAAAACTAATGCAGTCGGACAGCCTTGGCTGGAATTCGGCTTTTGGCCTTTTTCCTACTTCGTTTGAGCCGTTTTCGCTATGTTTCAGAGATGCTTGGAAAATGCGGCAGTATCCGTTAAAGCCGAATGATGTTCAACACGTCGCCCGACAGGCTGACCTGCACGCCGGCGCCCCACAGCGGGTCGCGGCGCAAATCTTCGGAAACCTTGTAATGGCCTGCGATGGAGATCAGTTCAGCGCTCAATTGCTGACAGAAAATCCTCGCCTTGGTGTCGCCCTTGACGCCGGCCAGCGCACGTCCGCGCATCGGGCCGTATACATGGATGTTGCCGTCGGCCAGAAGTTCCGCCCCGGGGCTGACCGAGGAGACCACCACCAGATCGCCGCCCTGGGCGTAGATCTGCTGGCCACCACGTACTGGCGAGGTGATGACGCGGGTCGGCTTGACGGTCGGTTCCGGCGCCTTTTCCGGTTGTTTCTTCACCTCGGGCTCAGGTGCCTCCAGCGGCCGCTCGCGGGCGCCGGACGGCGGCAGCACCGGGATGTCGATGGCGATGGCGGCGGCGATGTCCTCGATGCGGCTGGCGCGGATCGCCAGGGTGCGCAGGCCGTGCTGGCGGCACACGCGCATCAGTCCCGGCAGGTCGACCGCGCCTTCGCCCGGCGGCAGTTTGTCCAGGGCCAGGACCAGCGGCGCGTTGCTGAAGAAGTTCGGGGCCTGGGCCACTTTGGCCGCCAGTTGCCGGTCGAGGCTGTCGAGGTCGTTGCGGGACAGCTCCAGCACGGTGATGGCCAGCATGCTGCCCTTCAACTGGAACACGGGATCCTGGTCTAGCGGTTCGGTTTGGCTCATGTCGGGATACAACGGCTTGTCACTAAAAGTGCCGAGACTTATAACGAGAACGCCGGCCAGCCGCAAGCCGGGTCGAACGATGTAGAATGCGCGGCCACTGCATTGACGGAAGCTTTAATGGAACGCCCGCGTTTTCGAACCGCCTTTCTTTCCCCGCGCTTCTGGCCGCTCTGGTGCGGCTTGGGGCTCTTGTGGCTGATCGTGCAGCTGCCGTACCCCGCCTTGCTGGCCATCGGTCGGTTTCTCGGTGCCGTGATGTATCGCCTGGCCGGCGACCGGCGGCGCATCGCCAAGCGCAACCTGGAACTGTGCTTCCCGGAGAAGTCCGCCGCCGAGCGCAAGCGCCTGCTCAAGGAGAACTTCGCCTCCACCGGCATCGCCTTCTTTGAAATGGCGATGAGCTGGTGGTGGTCGCGCCAGCGCCTGGCCAAGCTGGCCCATGTCGAAGGGCTTGAGCATCTGCAGAAGGCCCAGCGCGAGGGCAAGGGCGTGATCCTGATGGCCGCGCACTTCACCACGCTTGAGATCGGCGCGGCGCTGCTCGGCCAGCAGCACACCATCGACGGCATGTACCGCGAGCACAAGAACGCGCTGTTCGATTTCGTCCAGCGCCGCGGCCGCGAACGGCACAACCTCGATTCGCTGGCGGTGGAACGCGACGACGTACGCGGCATGCTCAAACTGCTGCGTTCGGGCCGGGCGATCTGGTATGCGCCGGACCAGGACTACGGCGCCAAGCAAAGCATTTTCGTGCCGCTGTTCGGCATTCAGGCGGCGACCGTCACCGCCACCACCAAATTCGCCCGGCTGGGCAAGGCGCTGGTGGTGCCGTTCACCCAGGAACGCCTGGCCGACGGCAGCGGCTACCGGCTGGTGATCCACGCGCCGCTGGAGGATTTCCCCGGCGAGACCGAAGAGGCCGACTGCATCCGCATCAACCAGTGGGTCGAAGGCGTGCTGCGCGATTGCCCCGAGCAATACCTGTGGGCCCACCGGCGCTTCAAGAGCCGTCCGCCGGGCGAGCCGAAGCTGTACGCCAAGCGCGGTTGATGTTCCCTTTCCCTTAAGGCACCACGGAGCGTTGCGATGAGCCCAGCTGAACCGGTCACAGGTTTGATTCTTTCCGGCGGCGGGGCTCGGGCGGCCTATCAGGTCGGGGTGCTGGCAGCCATCGCCGAATTGCTGCCGCCGGGGGCGGACAACCCGTTCCCGGTGATCGTCGGCACGTCCGCCGGGGCGATCAACGCGGTCAGCCTGGCCAGCGGCGCCACGGATTTTCGCGCCGCCGTCGAGCGTCTCACCCAGTTCTGGCAAGGGTTCCGCAGCCACCGGGTGCTGCGCAGCGACTGGCCGGGGGTGATCCGCCAGGCCGCCCGGTTCGTGTTCCACAGCCTGCTGGGCCTGGGCCGGCGGGTGCCGGTGGCGTTGCTCAACAGTTCGCCGCTGCGCTCGCTGCTGCACGACAAGCTGCACATGCCCGGCATCGCCGAGTCCATCGCCCGCAAACAGCTGCATGCGGTAGCGGTGACGGCGTTCGGCTACGAGTCCGGCCAGGCCGTCACGTTCTATCAGGGCGGCGGCGCCATCGATGCGTGGCTGCGTCACCGGCGCATCGGCGTGCCGACCCAACTGTCGGTGGATCATCTGCTGGCCAGTTCGGCGATCCCGCTGCTGTTCGCCCCAGTGAAGATCGGCGCCGAGTTCTTCGGCGACGGCGCGGTGCGGCAGTCGGCGCCGATCAGCCCGGCGCTGCACCTGGGGGCGAGCCGGGTGCTGGTGGTGGGCGTGAGCGGCAACCCGCGCGGCGTCGATCCGCAGCAGCCGCTGGAACGCACCTACACCGGCCAGCAGCCGACGCTGGCGCAGATCGGCGGGCACATGCTCAACAGCACGTTCATCGACAGCCTGGAAAGCGACATCGAACTGCTCCAGCGCCTGAACCAGTTCAGCCATCTGCTGCCCGACGGCACGCCGACCCGGGCGTTGGGCGCGGCGCCGGTGGAGGTGCTGGTGATTTCGCCCAGCCAGCCGATCGACGAAATCGCGGCGCGGCACCGTCAGGAGCTGCCGGCGGCGTTGCGGGTGTTCCTGCGCGGGCCGGGCGCGACCAAGACCAGCGGGGCGGGGGTGCTGAGCTATCTGTTGTTCGAGGCGGGGTACTGCAGCGAGCTGATCGACCTGGGGCGGCGCGATGCGTTGGCCAAGCGCGATGAGCTGTGCCGGTTCCTGGGGATCGGCGAGGCGGTGGTGCCGGCCTGAGGCGTTCTCGGATGCAGGGTTGAACCCAAACCCTGTGGGAGCTGGCTTGCCAGCGATGACAGTGTGTCAGGCGGTGAAGCTGTCAGCTGTGCCAGCCTCATCGCCAGCAGGCTGGCTCCCACAGGGGATCCGGGTTGAATGCAGATTCTGTTGTCTCTGCAATGCCCTGTGGGAGCGAGCTTGCTCGCGATGGCGTCCGCAAGGACGCCGCTTAGGCCTGAATCAGAAGTGGAACTTCACCAGGAAGCTGGTCACGTTCTGATTGGTGGTGAACGCACGGGTGTCGTCGATCCCGTACTTGTCTTTCCAGTAGTCGTACTCGACGCCCACGTACAGCTGCTTCTCGCCGAAGCTCAGCGCCTTGCCCAGGTCGTACTTGATCTGCGGGTTGAAGTGCAGGTTGGCGTGGTAGTCGCCCTTGGAATTGGAGTCGTTGTCGACCACCCAGTCCATGAAGCCGTCGATCAGCACGTCCGACTTGCCGACCGGAATGGTGTAGGACCAGACCGGGGTGATCTGCCAGACGTTGTCACCGGCGCGCGGGCCTTCGGTGTGGCGCTGGTAGAAGTTCAGCTGGAAGTAGTCGAAGCCTGGGATCGCCAGGTCGAAGCCCGGGCCGATCAGGTAGGACTCGACGTCGCCTTCACCGAACTCGTAGGTCATCGCCAGCAGCACGTCCTTGACCGGGCCGAACTCGATCTTCTGGTCGAGGATCTTGCCCAGCGACAGGCGCGGGCTGAACTCGCCGTAGTAGGTGTTGTTGCCGACGCCGCCATCCGGCTTGCCGTTGTAGAAGATCTTGTCGATGAACAGGAAGTTGTCCCCGTACTTCCACGCATCGGCGTGCTCGAAGGTGACGGTCTGCTGAATGGCCGGGTTGACCTTGAAGTCTTTGCCGTACAGGTAGGTCAGGCTGTTGTTCTGCCATTGCAGCAGGTCGCCGGCCATGGCCTGGCCGCCGGCCAGCAAGGATCCCGCGAGCATCAGGCTGGTGCAGGTGCGTTTCATTCGGTTGCTCCCAAAGTAGGTGTTCCACGTTATTTTTCTAAGGTCGGCGCTCTGGTGTGGCGCCTTTTCTCGTTACTGCGAAAATCGTCCGTCCGGTCAGCTCCGCCGCTTGTGGCAGGTGCGTTCAGCAAGAGCTGCGCCAAGGCTTTCGGAAAGCAAAAAAACGCCCGTCCGGCTGCTGAAAAACAGTCGGATGAACGTGTTTTCGGAATGCCTCGGCACTGACCGCGGCCTGGATAAGTTGGCTTTTCGGTCAGGAATTAAATTCGGGCTTTTTTTTAGACCGAATTCAGGAGGCCGCGGAGAATACTGACTCGACGGCCAGGCCTCAAGTGCCCCGCAACAGAGCACCGACGACAGGTAAGGGGCGCGGTTGCGGGCCATCTCAGAAGTGCACCTTCACCAGCAGGCTGGCGGTGTTCTGGTTGGTGTCGAAACTGTGGCTGCTTTCGACGCCGTACTTGTTCTTCCAGTAGCTGTACTCGGTGCCCACGTACAATTGCTTTTCGCGCCAGCCGAGGGCCTTGCCCAGGTCGTACTTGATCTGCGGGTTGATGTGCAGGTTGGCGTGGTAGGTGCCGCGCGCGTTCTCGTCGTTGTCCACCACCCAGTCGAGGTAGCCGTCGATCAGCACGTCGGAGTTGCCCACGGGAATGCTGTACGACCAGCCCGGCGTGATCTGCCAGACGCCGTCGCCGGGGCGCGGGCCTTCGGTCTGGCGGCGGTAGAAGTTGAGGGTGAAATAGTTGAAGCCCGGCACCTTGAGGTCGAAGCCGGGGCCGATCAGGTAGGCCTCGCTGTCGCCTTCGCCGTATTCGTAGGTCATCGCCAGCAGCACGTCCTTGACCGGGCCGAATTCGATCCGCTTGTCGAAGATCTTGCCGAGCGACAGGCGCGGGCTGAATTCGCCGTAGAACGCGTGAGGGCCTTTGTTGCGGTCTTCCTGGCCGTTGTAGAAGATCTTGTCGACGAACAGGAAGTTGTCGCCGTACTTCCATTTGTCGGCGTGCTCGAACGTCACCGTCTGCTGGATCGACGGGTTGATCGCGAAGTTCTTGCCGTACAGGTAGCTCAGGCTGTTGGTCTGCCACAGCAGCAGGTCGCCGGCCATGGCCTGGGTGGCGGCCATCAGGCCACCGCTCAACAGCAATCCGGATTGCGTGCGAATCATCTGGTGCTCCCTCTTGTTATTGTTTTTCAGGCGCAGGGTTGCCCATCCCCTGTAGGCGCGAGCCTGCTCGCGAAGAGGGCGTGTCAGTCGCCGTCACTGTTGAATGACACACCGCTATCGCGAGCAGGCTCGCTCCCACAAGGGAGCTTCGTGTTGCCGTCAATGCGGGTGAGCGTGGCAGTCGTTGATCGTTGCGCGTTCGGCGCCGCCGAGGATGTTGAACAGCAGGTTCAGCACCAGGGCGCTGAGGGTGGCCATGGCGATGCCGCTGTGGGTGATCGGGCTCATCCACACCGGCAGGTGGGCGAAGAACTCCGGACGCACCACCGGGATCAGGCCCATGCCGATGCTCACCGCCACCAGCAGCTGGTTGCGCCGGTCGCCGATGTCGGCCTCCTGCAGGATCTTGATCCCGGTGGCCGCCACCATGCCGAACATCGCGATGGCCGCGCCGCCCAGCACCGCCGGCGGAATCGACGCCACCAGGAACGCTGCCTTGGGCAACAGGCTCAGCACGATCAGCAGGCCGCCGGCGACGATGGTCACCGAGCGGCAGCGCACGCCGGTCATCTGCACCAGGCCGATGTTCTGGGCGAACGAGGAATGGGTGAACGTGTTGAAGAAACCGGCGAAGAACGAGGCGGCGGCGTCGCACATCAGGCCGCGCCGCAGCCGGCGCGGGCAGACGTCTTCGCCGGTGATCTTGCCCAGCGCCAGGAACATGCCGGTGGACTCGACGAAGATGATCACCACCACCAGGCACATGGACAGGATCGGCGCCAGCTCGAACTTCGGCAGACCGAAATGCAGCGGGGTGACGAACTGCACCCAGGGCGCATTGGCCATGCCGCTCAGGTCGACCATGCCGAGGGCGCCGCAGAGCACATACCCCAGGCACATGCCGATCAGCACGGAGATGTTGACCCAGAAGCCGCGCATGAAGCGGTGGATCAGCAAAATGGTGGCCAGCACCAGGGCGGCGATGGCCAGGTAGACGGGTGAGCCGAACTGCGCGGCGGCGGCACCGCCGCCGGCCCAGTTCACGGCCACGGGGAACAGCGAAAGGCCGATCGAGGTGATGACCGTGCCGGTCACCAGCGGCGGGAAGAAGCGCACGACCTTGGACATGAACGGCGCGATGAGCATGCCGAAGAACCCGGCGGCGATGGTCGCGCCGAAGATCCCCTGCAGGCCGATGCCGGGCATGCCGGCCATGGCGACCATGCTGCCGACGGCGGCGAAGCTGGCGCCCATCATCACCGGCATGCGGATGCCCATCGGGCCGATGCCCAGGGACTGGACGATGGTGGCGATGCCGGCGACCAGCAGGTCGGCGTTGATCAGGAAGGCGATTTCCTCGCGACTCAGGCCTGCGGCCTGTCCGATGATCAGCGGAACCGCGATGGCGCCGCCGTACATCAGCAGAACATGTTGCAGACCGACCAGGATCAGTTGCAAAAGGGGCAAACGCTGAATGGCGGGTGCGTCGGGGATGCGCGCTTTGGACAGCTCGGACATGCAACACCTCGGATCTTTTTATTCTTGTGATTGAACAGCGGTGGTGGTGCGCACCGCTGTCATTTGCATCAGGCTGACCGCGTTGCGGTCAATCGCGAGCAGGCTCGCTCCTACAGGTTTTGTATGACCTGTGTAGGAGCGAGCCTGCTCGCGATGCTTTTACTGCTTAGTTGGTCTGGGCTCCCTGGGCGATCCATGCACCGATCAGGTCACGTTCCTGCTGGGTCATCTGGGTGATGTTGCCCAGCGGCATGATCTGCGTGGTGATGGCCTGGGCCTGGATCCGCGCCGCGTTCTGGCGGATCTGTTCAGGGGTGTCGAACATCACGCCGGCAGGGGCTGCGCTGAACAGCGGGCTGGTCGGCTTGGCCGAGTGGCAGACCGCGCAACGTTCCTGGATCACGCTGTGCACCTTGTCGAACGCAGGGCCGGCATTGGACGCCTGGGCCGGTGCGGCGGCAGGGGCTGCGGGTGCGGCCGGCTGCGCGGCCTCGGCCGGTTTGGCGCCGCCGCCCAACGCCGTTTCCGGCAGGGGCTGGTACTCGATCTTCGCCGGAGCCTTGGCCACGTCCGGGGCGGTCGGGGCGGTGGCGGGGCCGGTCACGTAGGCCAGGCTGATCATGCCCACCGCTGCCACCGGCAAGGTCCAGGCGAACTTGTGGCTGTCGTGGCGGGTGTTGAAGTAGTGGCGCACCAGCACCGCCAGCACCGCGATCCCGGCCAGGATCAGCCAGTTGTACTGGCTGCCGTAGGTGCTCGGGAAGTGGTTGCTGATCATGATGAACAGCACCGGCAGGGTGAAGTAGTTGTTGTGGCGCGAGCGCAGCAGGCCTTTGGCCGGCAGGGCCGGATCCGGCGTGCGGTTCTCGGCGATCGCGGCCACCAGGGCGCGCTGGGCCGGCATGATGATGCGGAACACGTTGCCGACCATGATGGTGCCGATGATCGCGCCGACGTGCAGGTACGCGCCGCGGCCGCTGAACACTTTGCTGAAGCCGTAGGCCGCGCCGATGATCAGCACGAACAGGATGAAGCCGAGCAGGGCGGGTTTCTTGCCCAGCGGCGAATCGCACAGGAAGTCGTAGATGAACCAGCCTGCGATCAGCGCGCCGACGCCGATGGCCACGCCTTCAGGGCCGCTCAGGCCGCTGCCGGGCGCCACGAGGTAGAGCACGGGGTTGGAGTAGAACACCACGCACAGCAGCGCGATCCCCGACATCCAGGTGAAGTAGGCTTCCCACTTGAACCAGTGCAGGTTCTCCGGCATCGACGGCGGGGCCAGCTTGTACTTTTCCAGGTGATAGATGCCGCCGCCGTGGATCGCCCACAGATCGCCCGCAAGACCGGTTTTCGGGTTGACGCGGTTGAGGTTGTTCTCCAGCCAGACGAAGTAGAACGACGCGCCGATCCAGGCCACGCCGGTGATCATGTGAACCCAGCGCACGCTCAGGTTCAGCCATTCCAACAGATGTGCTTCCACAGTCGTTACCTCTCGCCCGTCACGCTTGTCGTCGCGTGATCGGACCTTCTCTTATTGGTGGGGGGCGAGGATCAGACGCTCATCCTCTTTGAAGAAATGCTCATCGCAGTTGTTGCCTGAGCCACTGCGATCAACCACCAGGAAGTCATCCCGCTTTTCGATCGTCAGCACCGGGTGGTGCCAGACGCCGCGATGGTAATTGATGCCCTGCCTGCCGTTGGTGACGAAGGCGCGGACCAAGCCTGATACAGGTGCATCGCCAAGTGGCGCGACCACGATCAGAAAGGGGTTGCCGAGCAGCGGAATGAAAGCCTGGCTGCCCAGCGGATGGCGTTCCAGCATGCTCACGGTCAGCGGCATGTCCAGCGCGTCGGCGCGGAAGATGCTGATGATCGCGTTGTCCTCTGGCGTGGCGGTCTCGACCGTGGCCAGTTTGTGAAAGCGCATGGTCGAACCGTTGTTGATCATGAAGTGATCGCTGCCGTCGGTTTCGATGACGTCACCGAAAGGGGCGAAGGCTTCTTTGGTCAGCGGTTCAATCGTCAGTGTGCGCATGCTGTTCTTCTTATCCAAGATTCTGTGTTGTTAGAACTGTCGCCATCGTCGGAACGCCGCCCGGGGCAAGCCCGCTCCCACAGTGAGCTGTGGCGTTCACAAGACCTGTGGGAGCTGGCTTGCCAGCGATGGGGTTCAGCCTTGTTTAGCGACCTTGCCGAACAGGCGCAGACGGCTCACGCCACCGTCCGGGAACACGTTCAGGCGGATGTGGGTGATCGGGCCCAGTGCCTTGATCTGCTCGACGAAGGTGTGTTCGGCGTGCATCTCCAGCTTCTGGCTCGGCAACAGTTCACGCCAGAACAGCGACTGGGTCTCGATCTGGCTGTCGGTGCCGCCCTTCACGAAGGCGCCCTGGATCGAGCAGCTGTCGGGGTAGTTGCCCTTGAAGTGCAGGGTGTCGACGACGATCTTCTCGATCTCGCCGGGATGGCCCAGGGCGACGATGACCCAGTCGTTGCCTGGCGTGCGGCGGCGTGCGGTTTCCCAGCCGTCGCCCATGTTGATGCCGCGGCCCGGGTTGAGGATGTTGCTCATGCGGCCGAAGTGTTCGTCGGAGCAGGCGAGGGCGCGACCGCCGTTGAGGGCGGCGGCCAGGTCCACTTGCTCGTTGTCGCCGACGGCGGACCAGTCACGGAACGGAATGCCGTACACGCGCAGACGGGCCACGCCGCCGTCCGGGTAGATGTTGAAGCGCAGGTGGCTGAACGCCTGGTCGTTGCTGATTTCATGGTAGTGGTGGCTGTTGCCTTGCAGCTCGACGGCCGACAGCACTTCGGTCCACTGGGTGTTCTCGTCCGGCTCGCCGGAGGCCAGGAAGCAGGCTTCCAGGGAGGCCGACGGCGGGAAGTTGCCGGTGAAGAATGAGGTGTCGATGTCCACGCCCTTGATCGAGCCCGGCACGCCCAGGCGGATCACCGCGCTGTCGTAGCCTTCGAAGCGCTTGCGGCGGGATTCCCAGCCGTCCATCCACTTGCCGTTGTCATCGAACACGCCCTCCTTCCAGACGGCCGGGGTCGGTTGGAACAGACGGTTGGCGTCTGCGAACCAGTCATCGGTGACCGAGATGATCTTGGTGCCCAGGCGGGCATCGGCCAGGTTGACGAACTTCTCGAAAGGTACGGCGTAAGCTTTCATTCTTCTTGTCTGCCTTTAAATATGTGGCTGGGGATGCTTGCGGGGCCCTGGGAAACACAAGCGTTCTAGAGGTTTCTCGGGCCAGGCTCGCTCAAAGAGTCAGTAAACGGAACAGGGCGATCTTGTTGATCTCCGCCAGCGCGCACTTGAACTCGGTGTCCACCGGGTTGTGGATGCGCGTTTCGAACGCCGCGAGGATCTGATGCCGGTTGCTCCCCTTTACCGCCATGATGAAGGGAAACTTGAACTTGGCCTTGTAGGCGTCGTTCAGCTCGGTGAAGCGCTGGAACTCTTCGGCCGTGCATTGGTGGATACCGGCGCCGGCTTGTTCGTTGGTGCTGGCTTCGGTCAGTTGGCCCTGGACGGCGGCTTTGCCGGCCAGGTCCGGGTGAGCGTTGATCAGGGCAAGCTGGCTTGCGTGATCGGCGCTCAACAGGATATCGCTCATGCGCTGGTGCAGGGTCTCGATCTCGTCGAGCGAAGCGTCCTGGCCCAGGTCGAAGGCCTTTTCGGCCACCCATGGCGAATGTTCGTAGATGTCGGCGAAGGCCTTGACGAAGGCGTCGCGGCCCAGGGCCGACGGCTTGACGGTCTGGAAGGTACTCATTTGGCGGCCCCTTGGTACGGGTGGGTCGCGTGCCAGTGGCGTGCGATGTCGACGCGGCGGCTGAACCACACCTGCTCATGGCTCTTGGCGTATTCGAGGAAGCGCTTGAGCGAGGCCAGGCGCGCCGGACGGCCCACCAGGCGGCAGTGCAGGCCGATCGAGAGCATCTTCGGCGCCTCGGCGCCTTCGGCGTAGAGCACGTCGAACGCGTCCTTGAGGTATTCGAAGAAGTCGTCGCCCTTGTTGAAGCCCTGCACCTGGGTGAAGCGCATGTCGTTGGTGTCGAGGGTGTATGGGATCACCAGGTGCGGCTTGCCGGTCGGGTTGTTCGGTTCCCAGTAGGGCAGGTCGTCGTCGTAGGTGTCGCTGTCGTAGAGGAAACCGCCTTCTTCCATCACCAGCCGGCGGGTGTTCGGGCCGGTGCGGCCGGTGTACCAGCCCAGCGGGCGTTCGCCGGTAATTTCGGTGAGGATGCGGATCGCTTCGAGCATGTGCTCGCGCTCCTGGGCCTCGTCCATGTACTGGTAGTCGATCCAGCGGTAGCCGTGGCTGCAGATCTCGTGGCCGGCCTGGGCCATTGCGCGGATCACGTCCGGGTGGCGCTGGGCGGCCATGGCGACGGCGAACACGGTCAGGGGAATGTCGAATGCCTTGAACAGTTTCAGGATCCGCCACACGCCGGCGCGGCTGCCATACTCGTAAAGGGATTCCATGCTCATGTTGCGCACACCCTGCAGGGGCTGCGCCGCGACCATCTCGGAAAGGAAGGCTTCGGATTCCTTGTCGCCGTGCAGGACGTTGCGCTCGCCGCCTTCTTCGTAGTTGAGCACGAAGGACAGGGCGATCCGGGCATTGCCCGGCCAGTGTGGGTGAGGAGGGTTACTGCCGTAACCGATCAGGTCGCGTGGATAGTCAGCGCTCACTGCAGTCTTCCTTCTTATTCGTTGACAGGTGGTGTGGCGCCCTGGCGTGAGGTGGCAGGCTGGCGTCACAGCGATGGGCTGATTGTATACAACTTTATTCTCAGTTTGTAAGCCTGAATTTTCGCATTTTTCGCCGGCCGTCATCTTTTCCTGATAAAGGCGTGAGCCTGCAAGAAATCTGCCTGACCGGTCAGCTAATGGATCAGGGGTTCAATGAAAGCAGGGATTGCCGGCGAATCGGCGGGAAATCGGCGGATGGCGGGGGTGGACGGAAAAATGTCGTTTTTATTGTGTACAATTTTTCTTAAAAGTGTCTTAATCAGTCGCTCGCCGCAGCTTTTCGGGCTCCGAAACGGTGCGGCCTCCTTTTCAACTGACTTCGGGAGGCGCGAGGCCTGACTGCTTCCGGCAGGCAGGCGCGCAGAATCAATGGGACGTTTGACGACACACGTTTTGGACGCTGCACACGGTTGCCCGGGCAGCTCGATCAAGGTCGAGCTGTACCGCGTTGAGGGTTCGCACCTGGAATTGGTCGCCAGTGCGCTCACCAACAGCGACGGCCGGGTCGATGCGCCGCTGCTGCAGGGCGATGACTACCGCACCGGGGTCTATCAGGTGCAGTTCCATGCCGGCGACTACTACCGCGCCCGTGGCGTCCAGCTGCCGGAGCCGGCGTTTCTGGACGTGGTGGTGCTGCGCTTCGGCATCTCTGCCGAGCAGGACCATTACCACGTGCCGCTGCTGATCTCGCCGTACAGCTATTCCACCTATCGGGGCAGCTGACCCCCAAGCAGCTGCCCCCGCCGGGAAGCGACTGCGCATATAGCTTCTTTGGTCTTTCGCCCGCTCACACTGCGGGCTTTTTTTTGCCTGCAGAAAAGTTGTGCCTGTGCTGATGCCATCGCTGGCAAGCCAGCTCCCACAGTGTCCAGGTCGTGCGCAATAAATCTGAACACCCCGAGCCTGTGGGAGCTGGCTTGCCAGCGATGCTTTTACCGGCTAAGCAGAGACGCCGCCCCTGCGCCGCTGAACAGCCCGGCGCTGACCCGGTTGAACCAGCTCTGGCCCTTGCCGCTGCGCAGGTAACGCGCCGCGCCGTGGGCCCCGAGGCCGTAGGCCAGCTTGCAGCACAGGTCGAGCACCACCCAGGTCGCGATCATGATCAGCAGCTGCGGCAGGAACGGCTGCTGGGCGCTGAGGAACTGCGGCAGGAAGGCGGCGAAGAACAGGATGTCCTTGGGGTTGCTGGCGCCCAGCACGAAAGCGCGCCCGAACAGCGTGCGAAAGCGCGGAACCGGCGCGGCCTGGGGCACTTCGGCGCCGACCGACGGCAGGCGCGATTGCTGCCAGCTCTGCCAGGCGAGGTAGAACAGGTACAGCGCACCGACGATCTTCAAGGCGCTGAACAGTTGCTCCGAGGCCAGCAGCAACGCGCCGAGCCCCAGCGCCGAGGCGCTGAGCAGGCAGATCGAGGCGATCACACCACCGAGAAACGCCGGGTAAGAGCGGCGCAGCCCATAGTTCAGGCTGTTGCTGATCATGAGCAGCGACAGCGGCCCGGGAATGAGGATCACCACCAATGCAGCGCCGCTGAACAGCAACCAGGTTTCCAGACTCATCACTTTCCTCCATTTGCGCAAAAGCCTCACCCGAAGGGGTGAGGCCGGTTCGTAGCCAGATCCGCGTGACGCTTACAAGAAGATGAACTTGGCGATGAAGATCGCACAGAGCACCCACAGACTGACGGAAATTTCCTTGTACTTGCCGGTGCCGGCCTTCAGCGCCACGTAGGTGATGAAGCCCAGCGCGATGCCGTCGGCCACCGAGAAGGTCAGCGGCATCATGATCGCGGTGACGATCGCCGGAATGCTGTCGGTCGCCTCGTCCCATTCGATGTGGGCCATGCCGCCCATCATCAGCATCGCGACATAGATCAGTGCGCCGGCGGTGGCGTAGGCGGGAATCATGCCGGCCAGCGGGGCGAAGAACATGGCGGCAATAAATAGCACACCCACGGTGACGGCGGTAAGACCGGTCCGACCGCCAGCGGCCACGCCGGCGGCGCTTTCCACGTAACTGGTGACCGGCGGTACGCCGACCACGGCACCGAACACGCTGGAGGCGCTGTCGGCTTTCATGGCGCGGGACAGGTTTTCGATGCGCCCGTCAGCCCCCACCAGGTTGGCCCGCTGGGCAACGCCCATCAGGGTGCCGGCGGTGTCGAACATGTGCACGAACAGGAAAGCGAGCACGACGCTGATCATGCTGACGTTGAACACGCCGGCCACGTTCATGGCCATCCAGGTCGGGGCCAGGCTCGGCGGGGCCGACAGGATCCCTTCGTAGTGCACCAGGCCCAGGCCCCAGCCGGCGAGGGTCACGGTGATGATGCTGATGAGGATCGCGCCGAACACCTTGTGGTAGCTGAGGATCGCGATCATCAGGAAGCACAGGGCGGCGAGCAGCGGGCCCGGCTCGCGCAGGGAGCCGAGCTTGATCAGGGTGGCCGGGCTGTCGACCACGATGCCGGCGGTCTTCAGGCCGATCAGCCCCAGGAACAGGCCGACGCCGGCGCCCATCGCAAAGCGCAGGCTGACCGGAATGCTGTTGAGCAGCCATTCGCGGATGCGCGAGAAGGTCAGGATCATGAACAGCACGCCGGAGACGAACACCGCACCGAGCGCGGTCTCCCAGTTGTAGCCCATGGTGCCGACCACGGTGTAGGTGAAGAACGCATTGAGGCCCATCCCCGGCGCCAGGCCCACCGGCCAGTTGGCGTACAGGCCCATCAGCAGGCAGCCCAGCGCCGCCGCGATGCAGGTGGCGACGAACGCCGCACCGTGGTCGATGCCGGCGTCGGCCATGATGTTCGGGTTGACGAAAATGATGTAGGCCATGGTGATGAAGGTTGTCAGACCGGCAATCAGCTCGGTCTTCACCGTGGTGCCGTGCAAGCTGAGTTTGAAGATGCGCTCCAACAGGCCGTTGCGTAACGGCGGCGAGAGATCCAGCGTCGATGCTTCGGATTTGCGGCTTTCCACAGCGGTACTCCTCAAGAGTTTTATTGTTATTTCCAGGGCCGGACCCAGGAGGGGTGGCAGCGGCCCTTTGAGGCTTACGCGAATTTGTTGACCGTTAGGTCAGGAACTCGCACGCAGTGGATTATGCTTTTGTATACAAATAAAGCAAATAATGTTTTTGGCTTTGTCGACGAAAGATCTGGCGATAGGGCTATATCGCCATTGCCGAGCCTGCGGGCGCTGCCGACATCTTTGTTGTCTGGCCCACCGTCATCGCCGGCAGGCCGGCTCCCACAGGTATCCCAGCCGTGTGCAAGATGCAGGTACACCACAAAAACTGTGGGCGCTGCGGTGCAAGGATTCGACTGGCCAGCGATGGGGCCGGTCGGATCAGTCGGGATGAGCCTGACTGTTCCCCAATGCCAGGTTCACCGCCAGCCAGCCGTTCACCGCTGCCTCTCCGGCTTCGCCGAACACCCGCTCCAGCAGTTTCACTTGCTCGCGCCGCAGCGCCTGTTCGAACTTCGCGCCTTCGGCCGTCAGCTCCAGCAGGCGCTTACGCTTGTCGGTCTGCGACGCCACGCTGTCCACCAGGTGCATTTCCTGCAACTGCCGCAGCGGCATGTTCAGCGCCTGCTTGCTGACGCCGAGCAAGGCCAGCAGCTCCTTGACGCTCAGGTTGGGGTAGCGGGCGATGAAAAACACGATGCGCTGATGCACCCGGGACAGACCCCGCCGTTCAAGCATTTCGTCGGCCTTGGCGGTGAACGCCTGATAGCCGAAGAAAAACGCTTCCATGGCCTGTTGCTGGCTGACGGGGCTTTTAAGGTCAATCATGTTGACGTACTCGCTCGGACTGTCGTAGTTTCGGTCAAGCAGTTTGACTCAACTCCCTCAACCCTCGCCAGCGGTGATTCCATGGCTTTTTCCGAACGTGTCTCGCGCCTCAAAAGTTCTCTGATCCGTGAAATCCTCGCCGCCGCCCAACGGCCGGAAGTGATGTCGTTCGCCGGCGGCCTGCCGGCCGAAGCCATGCTGCCGAACGTCGAATGGAGCGACATGCCGGTGACCCTCGGCCAATACGGCATGAGCGAAGGCGAACCGGCCTTGCGCGAAAGGCTCGCGGCCGAGGCGAGGGCGCTGGGCCTGCCGTGCGCGGCGAGCCAGGTGCTGGTGGTCAGCGGCTCGCAGCAGACCCTCGATCTGGCGGCCAAGCTGTACATCGACAAGGGCACGCCAATCCTGCTCGAAGCACCGACCTACCTGGCGGCGCTGCAGATTTTCCAGCTGTTCGGCGCTGACTGCCTGACCGTTCCGCTGGAGGCGGACGGCCCGGATCTTGGGCAACTGCGTCAGCGCCTTGAACGGCATCGTCCGGCGTTCGTCTACTTGATCCCGACCTTCCAGAACCCGTCGGCCGTGCGTTACAGCGAAGCCAAGCGCGAAGCCGTCGCTGCGCTGCTGGACGAATTCGGCGTCACGCTGATCGAGGACGAGCCCTACCGCGAACTGACCTTCGACGGCGGCAGCGCCCGGCCGATCGCCGGGCGCTTGAAGAAATCCAGCTGGATCTACACCGGCACGGTGTCCAAGACGCTGCTGCCGGGCTTGCGCGTCGGTTACCTGATCGCGAGTCCCGACCTGTTTCCCCACCTGCTCAAGCTCAAGCAGTCGGCGGACCTGCACACCAACCGCATCGGCCAGTGGCAAGCCCTGCAATGGATCGGCAGCGAGCACTACCGGGCGCACCTGGCCCGGTTGCGCGATTTCTACCGTGAGCGCCGCGACGCGTTCCAGTCGGCGCTGGAAAGGCACTTCTCAGACCTGGCGGACTGGAACGCGCCCCAGGGCGGGCTGTTTTTCTGGCTGACCCTCAAGCGACCGCTGGACACCCGCACCTTGCTCGACGCTGCGCTGGCCGATGACGTGGCGTTCATGCCGGGGGAACCGTTCTTTCCGGAGCCAGAGCGCAACCTCGGTCATTTGCGGCTGAACTTCAGCCACATCGATCCGCAGCGGCTGGATGAAGGGATCAAGCGATTGGCGGCGGTGGTTCGGCGGGCGCAGGCGGACGAGGCGGCCTGAAAACGAACAAACCGGCTCAGGGGCCGGTTTGTTTTTTCTGGAACATGTGGCGATCCGGCAGGCCTCATCGCCAGCCTGCTGGCGATGGCCAAACCGCGGTCAGGCTGCGGCAAACCGCTTGTCCAGATATTCGATGATCACCTTGGACTCATACATCCAGGTGGTCTGGCCGTTCTCTTCGATGCGCAGGCACGGCACCTTGATCTTGCCGCCCTGTTCCAGCAGGGCCTGGCGGTGCTGCTCGTCGTTCTTCGCATCGCGCAGGGCCACAGGCACGTTCAGGCGGCGCAGGGTGCGGCGGGTCTTCACGCAGAACGGGCAGGCGTGGAACTGGTACAGGGTCAGCTCTTTGGCGGCGGCATCCACCTGGGCCTGGGCGGCGGCGGGGCGCTGTTTCTTGCTTGGGCGGGTCAGGAAGTCGATGAAGATGATCAGTTGGCCGAGGCCGACACGAAGCGCTTTGACGAACACGTTACAAGCCTCACAGGGACATTGGAGAAGGCGCGCAGCTTACCCGATTTTTCGCGCACGAAAAAAAACCGGCGATCAACGCCGGTTTTCCTGAATCGCGGATCACTTGATCAGGCTGAGGAACTCGCTGCGGGTCGCCGCATTCTCGCGGAACTCACCCAGCATCACCGAGGTGATCATCGACGAATTCTGCTTCTCCACACCGCGCATCATCATGCACATGTGCTTGGCCTCGATCACCACCGCCACGCCCAGGGCGCCAGTGACTTGCTGCACCGCGTCGGCGATCTGGCGGCTGAGGTTCTCCTGGATCTGCAGGCGACGGGCGTACATGTCGACGATCCGCGCCACCTTGGACAGGCCCAGCACCTTGCCGCTCGGGATGTAGGCGACGTGGGCCTTGCCGATGAACGGCAGCAGGTGGTGTTCGCACAACGAGTACAGCTCGATGTCCTTGACCAGCACCATTTCGCTGTTGTCGGAGCTGAACAGGGCACCGTTGGTGACCTCTTCGAGCGTCTGTTGATAACCGCGGCAGAGGTACTGCATGGCCTTGGCTGCACGTTTTGGGGTGTCGAGCAGGCCCTCGCGGGACACGTCTTCGCCCAGTTGGCCGAGGATCGCGGTGTAGTTCTGTTCCAGTGTCACAGAGGCTGATTCCATAAGGGTTTCAGTGGGGTACTGTATCTGTCCGTACCGATTGTGTGCCGCTCAAGCCACTGTCGGGCCGTCCGGGTCTCCTCGACCAGGGCTCAGGTCAAAGGCTACGTCTGGACGTGACCGGGCTGAGTGGCGATAAACGCAGGGTTCATACCCGCCATTCGGCACATGGTAGCGTAAGTGGGTGGGCGTTTGTATGGCCGACGGGCGTGAATCCCCAATTCGATTGGCTGCGCCGGGCGGTGCCCGACGTTCAGGCCACCCTGCGTAGGGGGCGGAAGCCTTGACCGACCGAAGGTGCTCTTTCTGGGTGAAGGCGGCTGGCGGTGCGCGGGTGAAAGGTTTGGAACGCCGTGTGCAGCCGCAGGAACCGGAACGTCAGGCCCTGCGGCGGCAGGTCGGTCAGCCGATCTGGACGATAGGCCCGGGAGACGTCTTGCTCGGATCCAATTTGATTGGGCCGAAGGTGAGCGACACCAAGCTCACGCTGTTGGAGAACGAAGCGGTGCCGTGGCCGTTGTTCGCCATGGTCGCCCAACGGATGCGCGAGTACCCGATCGTGGAAGGCGTACTGGTGACCTTGTTTCCGTTACTGACCGGTCCGCACACGAACTCCATGGTCTGTTGACCCTCCAGAAGGTCCATGTTCCACCACCGGACGTTTGCGATGACGTTGGTTGCATCCAATACGTCGTTGAGAACGACGCTGAACGTCGCCGAAACAATGTCGAAGCCCGTTTCATTCACCAGAACCGGGGCGACAGATAGAACAGAGCCTGAGAGGGGAGGGTAGATTTCCTGGCTGTTCTGGTTGAACTGCAGGGTGCCGGGCAGATCCAGCGTGAGGGAAATGCCGTTCTGTTTGAAGATGGTGAAGGTCTTGACCTGTCCTTGATATTTTTCCGACGCTTGTTCCTTGAGTGCTTGTGACATTTTAATTTCCTTTTTTTATTTGCCTTGAAGTTCGGTAGTTGAACTTCTCCCTGTTGCGCGCATCCGGCCTTGGAAACGCGCTCGGCAATTTTTGTAGGACAATTCCACTCTGTCAATGTTTGCCATGGTCTTTATTGTTTAAGGTTAGTTGCTGCGGTTTTATATTTCGAAGTTAACTAAAAAAGTGTGTCTCTTTAACTATTGGCTATTTGTGGAATGGAGCGGAAGGGCCTTTCGCGCAGGCCAGGTGGATAGAGGGCACCCGTGGATGTGCCTTTGGCAATGTGTAGGTGCGAAACATATATCGCGATTGGCTATATATAAGAAGTGGGTTTGGCGAGAGAGGTGTTTGCGTTTAATGCCACCGACAGATCAATACATTGATGGTCAAAGTATTGACTGGTGCGCAGACGGGAAAGGTAAAAGACTGAGTGTCCTACAGATAATGAAGTTTGCGCAGACGTGTTTGGCGTGCAGAAGAGCCAAGAGTTGCGCAGCAATGGATGAAAAGCCGTTCGCCGCACTTCCTTGGCAATCGTCTGTTTCGAAATGGACGGGGCGGCGGCTTGCACCGCTCCCGCCGCATCGGCCGGACGACGCTATTCGTCGCGGCCTTCCATCATGGTGCGTTTGAGCATCACATACACCGAGCCTGCGCCGCCGTGCCGGGGCTGGCACGAGGTGAAGCCGAGCACCTGCGGATGCTGGCGCAGCCAGGTGTTGACGTGGCTCTTGATCATCGGCCGCTTGCCGTCCAGCCGCACGGCCTTGCCGTGGGTGACGCGCACGCAGCGGATCTCGAGCTTCGTGGCTTCGGCCAGGAACGCCCACAGGGTCTCCCGGGCCTTTTCGACAGTCATGCCATGGAGGTCGAGGCTGCCCTCGAACGGGATCTGGCCGGCCTTGAGCTTGCGCACCTGGCTTTCCTGGACGCCGTCGCGGGCCCACATCAGCTCGTCTTCCGGGCCGACGTCGATCACGAACTGATCCGACAGACCGTCGACGGTGGTGGCATCGGTGCGCACGGTCGCGGATTGGCGCAGCTTGGCGATCTGTGCGCGGTCGGCCTTGGGTTTGCCGGTGTCGGCGCGGTCGTGCTTGATCGGCTTGACGCCTTGGATCGCACTTTTGAACAGGGAAAAATCGTCGTCTTGCATGTCAGCCTCCGCGAAGGGCGGCCAGTTTACCCAAGTCGACGCAAAACGGCCCGGCAAAAAGCCGGGCCGTCGGGTCAGTCGTGTTTTTTCATCAGGTGCGGGGACATGTTCAGTTCCCGCGATTGCCGGGCCCGGCGTCGGCAGCGGCGCCACAGGGCCACGCCGAAGTACAGGAACAGCAGACCGAGCGCCAGGACGATCGCCGAAGCGGCGGGCGTGGCGTTCAGGTCGCCGAGCGCCGGCGGGCGCCCCAGCAGGCTGGCGGCCCCGGCCATCGCCAGCAGCACCCCGAACGTCGCCAGGATGGCGGCGAACGCAGCGCCGAACCGAAAACGCCAGTTGCGTTGGCCCTTGGGCCGCAAGCGGCGTGCGTCAAATCCATCGGATAACTTCATTCCGACCTTCCTCAATGGTATCGGCCCTTCGACCGGGAGTTGACCGGGTTGTTCCTGAGGCTAGGGTAATTGAAGCGAATGCGAGGCTTTTGCGGATGAGCGGCGCGGCGGGCCGCTCACCGAAGGGGTTTTCAGATCAGGTCCTGGGTCAGCGCGAGGGTGGCGAAGTTGTCGGCCATGATCGCCATTTCCGCCTCCTGCACCTGTTCGGCGCTGAGCACGCGGCCCTTGAACGGCAGGTCGCGGGTGGCGCAGGCGTCTTCGACCAGGGTGCAGCGGAAGCCCAGGTTCTTCGCCGCGCGCACGGTGGTGCTGACGCTGGAGTGGCTCATGAAGCCGCAGACGATCAGATCCAGCGAACCGAGGGTCTGCAGGCGATCGTAGAGTTCGGTGCCGTGGAAGGCGCTCGGCAGCAGTTTGCCGATGATGGTCTCATCGCCCTGGGGTTCCAGGCCGGGGATGAACTCGCCGCGTTCGCCCTGCGGGTCGAACAGGCCGCCGACGGTGCCGAGGTGGCGCACATGCACGATCGGACGACCGGCCGCACGGGCGGCGGCGACCAGTTGCTTGATGTTCGCGACAGCCGCGTCCATGCCGCTCAGGGCCAGCGGGCCGCTGAGGTATTCCTTCTGGGCATCGATGATGACCACGGTGGCATGGCTCAACGTGGCCGCTGCGTAACCGCGGCCGCTGAGTTGAAACATCGTTTTTGGAACGGACATTCTGGGGCTCCTTGGGAGGGGGCTTTTGCGACATTGTCCTCTGGCTGAGCGGTTCTGTGAATCGCTACCATCGTAGGCACCGTCGTTACTGGGCTGCAGCCTTGTCAAGTGACACGTTCTGTTCAATAGCTGGCGTGAAAAATAGAAAAGTCCTACCGATGAGCCAGAGTTTTTCCTGCGTCGTCGTGGCGCGTTTTGGCTGGTAGAATCGCCAGTCGTTTTTTCTGGAGTTCTGCCCCGTGATCACTTCCCGACTTCGTACCCTGCGTGACCATATCCGTTGGGCCGTCAGCCGCTTCCATGGGGAGGATCTGTTTTTCGGCCATGGCACCGACAACGCCTGGGACGAAGCCCGGCAACTGGTGTTGGGTGCGCTGCACCTGCCGTGGGAAATCGCCGACAGCTACCTCGACTGCGCACTTGAAGACGATGAGCTGGTCCATCTTCAGCATCTGCTCAAGCGCCGCATCGTCGAGCGCATCCCGACCGCCTACCTGCTGGGCGAGGCCTGGTTCTGCGGGATGTCGTTCATCGTCGATTCCCGCGTGCTGATCCCGCGTTCGCCGATCGGCGAGCTGATCGAAAACCGCTTCGCGCCGTGGATCGGCAACGCGCCTGCGCGGATCCTCGACCTGTGCACCGGTTCCGGCTGCATCGGCATCGCCTGCGCCTACGAGTTCCAGGACGCCGAAGTGGTGCTGGCGGATCTGTCGTTCGAGGCGTTGGAGGTGGCGAACCAGAACATCGAGCGCCATGGCGTCGAAGAGCGCGTGTACACGGTGCAGGGCGACGGCTTCGACGGTCTGCCGGGGCAACGCTTCGACCTGATCGTGTCGAACCCGCCCTACGTCGATGCGGAAGATTTCGCCGACATGCCGGACGAGTACCAGCACGAACCGGAACTGGGCCTGGCCTGCGGTGACGACGGCCTGAATCTGGTGCGGCGGATGCTCGCCGAGGCGGCGGACCATCTGACCGAGAAAGGCTTGCTGATCGTCGAGGTGGGCAACAGCCAGGTGCACGTCGAGGCGCTGTACCCGGAAGTCGATTTCGCCTGGCTGGAGTTCGAGCGCGGCGGGCACGGTGTGTTCATGCTCACCGCCGAACAGTGCCGCGCCCATCAGGCGCTGTTCGCTTCGCGCGTCTGACCTGACGGCGCAGCGTGTGGCGGGGGGAGTGAGCGCCCTCGCCACGACACCTGTCAGCGGTGGGTGGCGATCCAGATCAGCAGGCCGGCCTGGAACACCGCGAACGCCACCAGGCACGTGATGGTGAAGCGCAGCCCGGCGTCTTCGCGCTTGAACTTGCTGACCTTTTCTTCCTGTTTCTTCAGTTTGACTTCCTGCTCGGCCAGGTTCTGCTCGGCCTGCTGCAGCATCTGCGCGGCCTCCAGAATCTCGACGATCTGCAGCTTTTCCGTGTTCCAGTCGCCGCGCAGGTCGCCGACCTCGACGTCCTTGACGCTGCCCTTGAGGTGCTGGGCGTCGGCGTAGGCCACTTCAAAGCCGTGTCCGCGCAGGAAATGGTCGCGGCGCAGGCGGGTGTCTTCGTTCAGCGCGTCCTTGTTGTTCAGGTCGGTGCCGTCGACGGTGTAGCCGGGCCAGCGCTTTTTCGCCCATGTAATGCCCTGGGCGGCCATGAAGCGGCCGATGCCGCGGTTCACCGGCTCGATCTGCAGGCCGGTGTCCGGGCCGAAATGCACGCGTTTGGCCGTGTGGTCGACCCACACGTCCAGATGGTTCTGTTCCTTGCGCACGCGCTGGCCGGGCAGCTTGATGGCCATGCGCATCAGGCTCTTGTCCTTGCCGTGGCGTTCGGCGTAACCGAACTCGACAAAGCGCAGCGGCCTTGCGCCGGTGTTCCGGTCGGTCTGCTGGGGGGCCAGGCGGAGCATCTTGTGGTGCTCGACGTGGACATCCGCCCATGGCAGCTCGACCGCTGGCGGTGCGTCTTTTTCAGCGGTGGTGTCGGGTGAAGTCTGGGTTTCAGTCATAACGGCGAGATCCTGTCCAAGCGCTGCTTGCCGCCAGCCGATACGCGGGCGACAAACGCTTATCGGCCGTTTTTCCGAGGACTGGAGGGCAAACGCCGCTTAATCAGGTGCGAAGCCCGTCAATGAATTCGAGCAGCCGCGCGCCGAGCTCGGCCGCCAGCGGCAGATTCGGGTCCTTGTAGGAGGCCAATTGCCGCTTCACGTCGTTGGGAACGATGCGCAGCACATGGTTCATGCCTTCGATCAGCGCCAGTTGCGCATCCGGTTTGGCGGCCTTGAGCAGACGGGCGTCATCGACCTGCACCTGGATGTCGTGGCTGCCCTGGACGATCAGCGCCGGCATCTTCAGCGCCGCGAAGGCCGCCGCCGGATCCTGGCGGAACAGGGAAATCAGGTAGGGCTGCACGCTCGGCCGGAAAATCACCTGCAACGGCGCCGGCACGCGGTCGTCGGTGTGACCGGCCTTGAGGCTGTCGAGCAGTTCGTTGCTGCGCAGCATCAAGGCCGGCGGCAGGCTGCGGGCCAGTTGCTGGCGCAGCACCTGATCGATGGGGCGGGCGCTGCCGGACAGGGAAATCACCGCCGCCGCATCGACTTTCGGCGCAGCGAGGCTGGCGATCAGCGCGCCTTCGCTGTGGCCGAGCAGGATCAACGGGCCGAAGCGCGGGTCAGCCTTGAGCTGGCGGCCCCAGGCCACGGCATCTGAAACGTAGGCCTCCACGGTCAGGTTGCGCTCGTCCGGCGTGGCCGCCAGGCTCGCGGCCACGCCGCGCTTGTCGAACCGGACGCTGGCGACATTGTGCTTGGCCAGCACCCACGCCAGCCGCTTGAGGCTGTCGTTGCGCCCGCCGTCGGGGTTGTTTCCGTCACGGTCCGTAGGCCCCGAGCCAGAAAGGATCAAGACGACAGGCACAGGCTTGTCGGACTTTGGCAGCAACAGCGAGCCGAAAAGTTCGCCGCTGTCGGTGGTCAAAGTGACCGGGCGTTGCAGGACGGTCGCCTGGGCAAAGCCGGTCAGAAGGGTCAGGCTCAAGATCAAAACTCGCAGCATCATCACGCCATCATTTGCAAAGGTGCCGGTTGGACTCGGCATCACCCGTAAGGTTCGAGGATGAACTAGTCGGTTAGCCTGCGTATACTGGCGCGCATCACGAATTTGGGTTCGATTTCACGGAGCGTCCTGCATGTCCGGCAATACCTACGGCAAGCTGTTCACTGTCACCACCGCAGGCGAGAGCCATGGACCGGCGTTGGTCGCCATTGTCGACGGCTGCCCGCCGGGCCTGGAGATCTCCCTGGACGACCTGCAGCGCGACCTCGACCGGCGCAAGCCGGGCACCAGCCGCCACACCACCCAGCGCCAGGAGGCCGACGAGGTCGAGATCCTGTCCGGCGTGTTCGAGGGCCGCACCACCGGTTGCGCCATCGGCCTGCTGATCCGCAACACCGACCAGAAGTCCAAGGACTACTCGGCGATCAAGGACCTGTTCCGCCCGGCCCACGCCGACTACACCTACCACCACAAGTACGGCGAGCGCGACTACCGCGGCGGCGGCCGCAGCTCGGCGCGGGAAACCGCGATGCGCGTGGCCGCTGGCGCCATCGCCAAGAAGTACCTGGCCAGCCAGGGCATCGTCGTGCGCGGCTACATGAGCCAGCTCGGCCCGATCGAAATCCCGTTCAAGACCTGGGACTCGGTGGAGCAGAACGCCTTCTTCAGCCCGGATCCGGACAAGGTGCCTGAGCTGGAGGCCTACATGGACCAGCTGCGTCGCGACCAGGATTCGGTCGGCGCCAAGATCACCGTCGTGGCCGAAGGCGTGATGCCGGGCCTGGGCGAGCCGATCTTCGACCGCCTCGACGCCGAACTGGCCCACGCGCTGATGAGCATCAACGCGGTGAAGGGTGTGGAGATCGGCGCCGGGTTCGCCTGCGTGGCCCAGCGCGGCACCGAGCACCGCGACGAGCTGACCCCGGAAGGCTTCCTGAGCAACAACGCCGGCGGCATCCTGGGCGGCATCTCCTCCGGCCAGCCGATCGTGGCGCACCTGGCGCTCAAGCCGACGTCGAGCATCACCACGCCGGGCCGCTCCATCGACATCCACGGCAACCCGGTGGACGTGATCACCAAGGGCCGCCACGACCCGTGCGTCGGCATCCGCGCCACGCCGATCGCCGAGGCGATGATGGCCATCGTGCTGATGGACCACCTGCTGCGCCACCGCGGGCAGAACGCCGACGTGAAGGTGAGCACCCCGGTGCTGGGCCAGCTCTGATGGGCCGCCTGACAGCCGCCGTGGCCTGACGGCATGGCGGCGCTCCCGTACTGGCGGCTGTCCAGTTTCTACCTGTTCTATTTCGCCTTGCTCGGCTCGACGGCGCCGTTCCTGGCGCTGTACTTCGATCATCTGGGGTTCAGCGCCGCACGCATCGGCGAGCTGGTGGCGATCCCGATGCTGATGCGCTGCGTGGCGCCGAACCTCTGGGGCTGGCTGGGCGACCACACCGGCAGGCGCCTGGCCATCGTGCGCTTCGGCGCGGTGTGCACGCTGCTGACGTTCTCGCTGATCTTCGTCAGCAAGAGCTACGCGTGGCTGGCGATGGTCATGGCGCTGCATGCGTTCTTCTGGCACGCGGTGCTGCCGCAGTTCGAGGTCATCACCCTGGCGCACCTGCAAGGCCAGACCTCCCGCTACAGCCAGATCCGCCTGTGGGGCTCCATCGGCTTCATCATCACCGTGGTCGCGCTGGGCCGGCTGTTCGAATGGCTGAGCCTGGACATCTATCCGGCGGCGCTGGTGCTGATCATGGCGGGCATCGTCCTCAGCAGCCTGTGGGTGCCGAACGCGCAGCCCGCCCAGGGCGACCGGCCGACGGGGGAGGGCTTTCTCAAGCAATTGCGCCGCCCCGGCGTGCTGGCGTTCTACGCGTGCGTGGCGCTGATGCAGATGAGCCACGGGCCGTACTACACGTTCCTGACCCTGCACCTGGAACGCCTGGGCTACAGCCGCGGCGTGATCGGCATGCTGTGGGCGCTGGGCGTGGTCGCCGAGGTGCTGATGTTCATGGCCATGAGCCGGATCCTGGCGCGCTTCTCCCTGCGTCGGGTGCTGATGGCCAGTTTCCTGCTGGCGGCGCTGCGCTGGCTGCTCTTGGGTTCGTTCGCCGAATTCCTCGGGGCGCTGCTGTTCGCCCAGGTGCTGCACGCGGCCACGTTCGGCAGCTTTCATGCCGCTGCCATCCAATTCGTGCAACGTAGCTTCGGCGCCCGCCAGCAAGGCCAGGGCCAGGCGCTGTACGCGGCGCTGGCCGGCACCGGCGGCGCGCTCGGCGCGCTGTACGCCGGGTACAGCTGGAACGCCCTCGGCGCGACATTGACCTTTAGTATCGCAAGCCTCGCAGCGTTCGCCGCTGCCGTTATCATTGCCACTCGCATGCAAGAGGACAGGCCATGAGCCTTACCCGTGAACAGCTCGCCCAGCAGATCATCGACGCCGGGCGCTTCCTTTATGGCCGCGGCTGGTCGCCGGCCACCAGCAGCAACTACTCGGTGCGCCTGTCGCCGAGCGAGGCGTTGCTGACCGTGTCCGGCAAGCACAAGGGGCAACTGGGCCAGGACGACGTGCTCGCCACCGACCTTTCCGGCAATAGCCTGGAGCCGGGCAAGAAACCGTCCGCCGAAACCTTGCTGCACACCCAGCTCTACACCTGGCGCCCCGAAGTCGGCGCGGTGCTGCACACCCATTCGGTCAACGCCACGGTGCTGTCGCGCCTGACGCCGGGCGACTTCATCGATTTCGAAGACTACGAACTGCAGAAGGCCTTCAGCGGCGTTTCGACCCACGAGTCCCGGGTGCGGGTGCCGATCTTCGATAACGACCAGGACATTGCACGCCTGGCCGCCAAGGTGCAGCCTTGGCTGGACGCCCACCCCGACTGCGTCGGGTATCTGATCCGCGGCCACGGCCTCTACACCTGGGGCGCGCAGATGAGCGACGCGCTGCGCCAGATCGAGGCCTTCGAATTCCTGTTTGAATGCGAGCTCAAGACCCGCAGCGTATTGAACCGTTAACGGCAGACGCCGACGTCGCCGACCGCCTGATGCAGCGCTGCGCCCACCGGTGTCCACAAGCCGGACGGCGTGGCCGAAACCGAGGAATTGCCCCATGAGCAGCCTGTCCGTCTACCACGTTTCCAGCCCTGAGATTCCGAACAAGGTGCTGACCCATTTCGAAGACATCGCCGCGACCCTGGCCGAGCAGGGCGTGCGCTTCGACCGCTGGCAGGCCGCCACGAAGATCGAGCCCGGCGCCAGCCAGGACGAAGTCATCGGCGCCTACCGCGAGCAGATCGACAAACTGATGACCGAACGCGGTTACATCACCGTCGATGTGGTCAGCCTCAACAGCGACCACCCGCAGAAGGCCGAACTGCGCGCCAAGTTCCTCGACGAGCACCGCCACGGCGAGGACGAAGTGCGTTTCTTCGTCGCCGGCCGAGGCTTGTTCACCCTGCACATCGACGACTACGTGTACGCGGTGCTGTGCGAAAAGAACGACCTGATCTCGGTGCCCGCCGGCACCAAACACTGGTTCGACATGGGCGAGCACCCGCATTTCGTCGCGATCCGCCTGTTCAACAACCCCGAAGGCTGGGTCGCCAACTTCACCGGCGAAGATATCGCCGCCCGCTTCCCGCGCCTGGAGGACTGAGCCGATGTCGATCAAGGTCATCCTCACCGACATCGAAGGCACCACCAGCGCGGTGAGCTTCGTGTTCGACGTGCTGTTCCCGTATGCGGCCGAACATTTGCCGGATTTCGTCCGGCGCAACGCCGCACGGGCGGACGTCGCCGAACAGCTCGACGCCGTGCGCCGTGACAGCGGCGAGCCGCAGGCCGATGTCGAGCGCGCCATCGCGATCCTGCTGGGCTGGATCGCCGAAGACCGCAAGGCCACGCCGCTCAAGGCGTTGCAGGGCATGGTCTGGGAGCAGGGCTATCAGGCCGGGCAACTGAAGGGCCATGTCTATCCGGATGCCGTCGAGGCGCTCAAGCGCTGGCATCAGGCGGGCCATCAACTGTTCGTTTATTCCTCCGGCTCGATCCAGGCGCAGAAACTGATCTTCGGCTGCTCGGAGGCGGGGGATCTGACGCCGCTGTTCGACGGCTACTTCGACACCACGTCGGGGCCCAAGCGTGAAGAACAGTCCTACCGCAACATTCAACAGGCCATTGGCGCCCGGCCGGAGCAGATCCTGTTCCTGTCGGACATCGTCCAGGAACTCGATGCCGCCCAGGCCGCCGGCCTCAAGACCTGCGGCCTGGCCCGCGACGGCGGCGAACTGGAAGGGCACGTGACCGTCGACAGCTTCACCGGCATCGAACCGGAAGCGTTCTGACCTTTAGTCCGCGCATAAGCAAACAGGCCGTGAAGCGAACCTTCACGGCCTGTTTGCTTTTGCGGTCGGGTTACAGCGAGTGATACGTCGGCAGGGCAAAGCGCTGCTGGCTCTGCAGCATGGAGATCTGCGGAAGTTCGCTGGCCTGTTCGGCCAGGTCGCGGCGGATCGCGCTGATCGCCCACGACAGTTGGTCGCCGTTGTGCAGTTGCTGATACGTGAGCGCCCGTTTGAACACTTTGCCTTCACCATCGCGCAGCGTCAGCAGGATGCCGCCGTCGGGGCGTGCCTGGGTGGTGACGTTGTACTGGGAGAACAGGGAGGAGAATTTTTCTTGGATCAGGCTCATGTCGTTCAGCTCCGTATGCACATGAATGGCAAGCATGCACAGAGGGTTGCAGCGATTGTGCCAGCATTTCTTTTTTGTAAAATTACTTATAAATCAACAACTTAAAAAATCTCTGTGATTCGGTTGTCGTGCAATCTGCATGAATGGCCATCGTGCATCCTGCATTTTGCGGGATCGCGACCGATGGGAAGGAACCTTTGCGCCGCCACCGTGATCGCGTCCCGGCCGGGGCGGACGACGGATACAAAACATTGCAAAAACCGCGTGTACAGCCCGAGAAGCGCTGACGTATTTTCGGTCTCGGCCCTCGCTGCCCAAGCGCCGGTCGCCGCACAGGATTGCCCGACAATAAAAAAGCCGGCCTGCACGCCAAGGCCGAACGGGAGCTGCCATGAGTCACGCGCCAAGCGACACGATCACCTGGAGCATGATGCTCCGCAAACTGCCGGCCATCGCCAAAGCCCTCCCGCGGGTGGTGAAGGGCATGAAGGCGGCCAACGTCAAGGATCCGACCCAGACGTGTGGCTTGGGCTGGACGTTCGAGCAAGCGGCCCTGCGCAACCCCGACGGCCCCGCGCTGCTGTGCGGCGACGTCGTGCTCAGTTATGCCCAGACCAACCGCTGGGCCAACCGCATCGCCCACTACCTGATCGGGCAGGGCATCGGCAAGGGCGACGTGGTGGCGGTGTTCATCGAGAACCGTCCGGAGCTGCTGGTGACCATTCTGGCGCTGGCCAAGGTGGGCGCAGTCAGCGCGCTGCTCAACACCTCCCAGACCCGCGACACGCTGATCCACAGCGTGAACCTGGTGGCGCCGGTGGCGATCGTCGTCGGCGCGGAACTGTTGCCGGCCTATGCGGCGGTGCGCGAACAGGTGTCGATCCCTGCGCCGCGCACCTGGTTCGTGGCCGACCAGGACACCTCCCGCCATCCGGGCATCGCGCCCGACGGCTACGTCAACCTCATCAGCGCCAGCGCCGATGCCTGCAGCGACAACCCGGCCAGCAGCCGCGACATCCATTTCGACGACCCGTGCTTCTATATCTACACCTCCGGCACCACCGGCCTGCCCAAGGCCGGGGTGTTCAAGCACGGCCGCTGGATGCGCAGCTCGGCCAGCTTCGGCATGATCGCCCTGAACATGGGCCCCGACGACGTCGTCTACTGCACCTTGCCGCTGTACCACGCCACCGGCCTGTGCGTGTGCTGGGGGTCGGCGGTCAACGGCGCCTCGGGCTTCGCCATCCGCCGCAAGTTCAGCGCCAGCCAGTTCTGGGGGGACGTGCGCCGCTACCGGGCGACCACCATCGGCTACGTCGGCGAGCTGTGCCGCTATCTGGTGGACCAGCCGGCCAGCGCCGACGACGGCCGCCACGAGGTGCGCAAGATGATCGGCAACGGCTTGCGCCCCGGTGCCTGGGCCGAGTTCAAGACTCGGTTCGCGGTGGAGCACATCTGCGAACTGTACGCGGCGAGCGACGGCAACATCGGCTTCAGCAACATCCTCAATTTCGACAACACCATCGGGTTCTCGCTGATGGCCTGGGAGCTGGTCGCCTACGATCACGACAGCGGCCAGCCGGTGCGCGGCGGCGACGGCTTCATGCGCAAGGTCGGCAAGGGCGAGCAGGGCCTGCTGCTGGCGCGGATCGACGACAAGGCGCCGCTGGACGGCTACACCGACCCGCAGAAGACCGCCAAGGTGGTGCTGCAGGATGTGTTCGCCCGCGGCGACCGCTTCTTCAACACCGGCGACCTGCTGCGCAACATCGGTTTCGGCCATGCGCAGTTCGTCGACCGGCTCGGCGACACCTACCGCTGGAAGGGCGAGAACGTCTCGACCACCGAGGTGGAGAACCTGCTGCTGCAGCACCCGAACATTTCCGAGGCGGTGGCCTACGGCGTGGAGATCCCCAACACCAACGGCCGTGCCGGCATGGCGGCGATCACCCCGGCCGAATCGCTGGCCACCCTGGATTTCGCCGAACTGCTGGCCTTCGCCCGCCAGCGCATGCCGGCCTATGCGGTGCCGCTGTTCTTGCGGGTGAAGGTGAAGATGGAAACCACCGGCACGTTCAAGTACCAGAAGACCCGCCTCAAGAGCGAGGGCTTCGACCCGGGCCTGACGGGGGACGATCCGGTGTACGCGTGGCTGCCCGGCAGCCAGACGTATGTGCAGGTCAGCGGGCAGGTATTGGCCGACATCGGCGCCGGGAAATACCGTTATTGAGTTTGGCTATTGGCTGGCTTGGAAAAAAGAGGGTGACAGCTATCGTTCGGCTCGGGAAACTGTCGCCATTCCGATCGACCGAAAGTGGAGTTTCCCATGTCCGACCAAAACCGCCAGATGACCCCGGAAGAGGCCGCCGCCTTCACCGAGCAGGTGTTCAACAAGGCCCGCGAGGGCGACGCGGTGATGCTCGACCGGCTGATCGGCGCGGGGCTGCCGGTGAACCTGCGCAACGGCAAGGGCGACACGCTGCTGATGCTGGCCAGCTATTACGGTCACCTGGATGCGGTGCAGGTGCTGCTCAAGCACAAGGCCGACCCGGAGCAACGCAACGGCAACGGTCAGAGCCCGATCGCCGGCGCGGCGTTCAAGGGTGACCTGGCGGTGGTCAAGGCCTTGGTCGACGGCGGCGCCGACATCGACGGCGCCTCGTTCGACGGCCGTACGGCGCTGATGATGGCGGCCATGTTCAACCGGGTGGAAATCGTCGAGTACCTGATCGGCAAGGGCGCCGACCCGAAAGCCAAGGACGCCAACGGCGTCACCGCCCTCGACGCGGCCCGCACCATGGGCGCGGCCGACACCACGGCGCTGCTGGAAAAGCTTCTGGGCTGAAACCGGCCTCAGGTCGGAACCGGGCCTGTGGCGCAGGCGAGAATGCGCTATCCTGCGCGCCCTCGAAAACCTTCGCCACAGGATCCGCCCCCCATGAAAGCCGCACTCGCCGAACTCATCAGCAAAATCAGCTCCGGCTGCATGGCCGAGGACGAAATCCTGAAGGTCGCCGATGAAGCGGCGCAGGCCTACGCCGATGCTGACGCCTTCCTGGCCGCCAACACCGACATCAACTACGACGACACCTTCCCGATCCCCCTGGGCGAGTGGGTGGTGGTCGGCAGCCTGCCGGACACCGTGCTGTTCCAGGCTGACACCTATGCGGACCTGTTCGCGCAGATCGTCGCGTCGTTCGGCCCCGGCGTGGAATTCAACCTCAAGCCCAAGCAACTGGCCAAGACCGAAGCCCTGACCGCGCTCAACCGCATCCAGATCCAGATGAGCAGCCTGAACAAGGAAAACGGCGGCTACACGCTGATGAACTTCAGCCAGCTGCTCGATGACGAGCTGCAAGTGGTGCTGGTGTACGGCAACGACGTGCCGCGGGTGCTGGAACTGTGCGCCGAAACCGGCATCGCCGCCGCGCCGGCGCTGGAGGCCCTGAAGGTCGCGGTGCACGTCTGAGGCAATAAAAAGGAACCCCGGCCGGCGCCGTCTATCCTAAGGGTGCATGCCACCACTTCGGAGCGACGCCATGGGTTCCACGTTCAACGGCCTGGTCGGGCTGATCATCCTTGCCCTGGACATCTGGGCGATCATCAATGTGCTGAAAAGCGGCGCCGAGACCGGGATGAAGATCCTCTGGGTGCTGCTGATCATCCTCCTGCCGGTGCTGGGCCTGATCATCTGGGCGATCGCGGGCCCCAGGGGCAATGTGCGGCTTTGACCCGAACCTGCGGGAGCGTTTGACTGATCCGGCCCTCAAGTGCCTGGGCGGACGCCATCGCCAGCAGGCTGGCTCCCACAATGGACTGCAGTGACCGCAGATTCGGCATTCGACCGCGATCCCGGTGGGAGCCAGCCTGCTGGCGATGGCGTCAGCCGGGGCGCCTCCCGGCCGGATCGATGCCGTCTCTCGCGCAAGGATCGCGCCCGGCCGATGAACCGGGGTTCGACCTGTCATCTTGCGCAACGTAGAATGCGCGCCTTTCCCGGGCAGTCGTCACTGCGACCGTCGCCCCAGCATTCACCGGAGCACGTCCCATGAGCACCACCAAGACCAGCGAGTACCTGGAAACCCTCTACGAAGGCTACGGCCAGCGTTTTCGCATGGAAAAAATGCTGCACGAAGTGCGCACCGAACATCAGCACCTGGTGATCTTCCAGAACCCGCGCATGGGCCGGGTGATGGCGCTGGACGGCGTGATCCAGACCACCGAGGCGGATGAGTTCATCTACCACGAGATGCTCACCCACGTGCCGATCCTCGCCCACGGCACCGCCAAGCGCGTGCTGATCATCGGCGGCGGCGACGGCGGCATGCTGCGCGAAGTGACCAAGCACGCCAGCGTCGAGCACATCACCATGGTCGAGATCGACGGCACCGTGGTTGACATGTGCAAGGAATTTTTGCCGAACCACTCCAAGGGCGCCTACGATGACCCGCGCCTGAACCTGGTGATCGACGACGGCATGCGTTTCGTCGCCACCACCACCGAGAAGTTCGACGTGATCATTTCCGACTCCACCGACCCGATCGGCCCGGGCGAGGTGCTGTTCTCGGAAAACTTCTACCAGGCCTGCCACCGTTGCCTGAACGAGGGCGGCATCCTCGTGACCCAGAACGGCACGCCGTTCATGCAGATCGACGAAGTGAAGACCACCGCCGGCCGCCTGCGCAGCCTGTTCCCGGACTGGCACTTCTATCAGGCGGCCGTGCCGACCTACATCGGCGGCTCGATGACCTTCGCCTGGGGTTCGACCGACCCGGCCTACCGCAAGCTGAGCCGCGAGACCCTGCAGCAGCGCTTCATCGGCAGCGGCATCGTCACCCGCTACTACAACCCGGAAATCCACATCGGCGCCTTCGCCCTGCCGCAATACGTGCTGCAGGCGGTGAACAAGCCGGCCAACGACTGAGCCTGTGCGCAAGCGGCGGGCCGCACCGCCGCTTGCGCATGCCAGACCGCCCTCCGAACCTGTAGGAGCCAGCCTGCTGGCGATGGCGCCCGCCAAGGCGCCGCCTACCGGCCCCCGCATGAAAGGTTTTTCATCTGCGTCGGCGACAATCCTCGGGAACGATCAAATCGGCTAAAAGTCGAGATAGGTGTAGGCCCATTTGCGGGCTTGACCGAGGAGGCTCCGATGTCAAAGTGGAAAGTCACTTTCGTGGATGATCATGGCGAAACCGTCGACGAAGTCTTCGAGTGCGAGGAGTGCCCGAGCCACGAGCACGCCGCCCGTCTCATCAAGGAACGATTCCTTCCCGTGGCCGCCGAGCTGGATCTGAACGATCTGGAGGGGCGCACCGCCGATGCCGGCGTCAAGAGCCTCAAGGCTCAGCACAGCATCGAAATCCGCAGCATCACCCTAGTCTGAATCTTTCTGACAGCTGACCGCCAGGCCTTGGCAGCGGGTCTGTCATGGGGCTAATCTGCAGGCGAGATCAGCGAACGGATCGCTAAGGTCTGGTCTTGTCAGCTCCATGCTTGTTTCCCGTGGGCAACCCGGTTGCCGCAACGCTTGAGTGCAGGGAATACGGAAAGTCTATCCATCTGTCAGAGGGGGACGTTTCATGAGCACAGCCTATCAAGAAGACATCAGCAGCAACGTGCTGCGCCGCATGAAAGAAGGCGGTTTCGATTTCTCCAGGATCCATCCCATCGAGTTCTACGCCATTTTCCCGAACGAGGAGCGGGCGCGCAGGGCGGCAGGTCATTTTCGCGGTGAATCCTTCAATGCCCAGGTCAGCGTGCGCGACGACGGCGCGTGGTACCTGGAACTGAGCAAGGTCATGCACGCGACCTACGGTGGCATCGGCGATTTCGAGCAGCGTTTCTCCGCCGTGGTGGAGCCGTTGGGCGGCGTCATCGAAGGCTGGGGTGTGAAACACGAGCTGCGCAACCGGCGGCGCCTGCACTGATCTTTCGCAACAGCGTCGGACAACGGCTGACCTTCGGGTCGGCCGTTGTCGTTTCCGGGGCCCGGAAACGCCGTGGCAAAACCCTGAAACAAGAATCCGAGGCAAAAAAAAGCCACCGTCGAAGGTGGCTCAAAGGGAAGACCGGAAGGAGAGGGAACCGGTCAGGGTTACGGCTGGGCGGGCTGCGGTCGCGGCCATCGATCGGTTGGGCTGCACACTTGGCGGGGGAACTCGTGCAGCGGATGCGCGGATTATCCGCAGCCGCTGCCGGGCAGTGAAATCAACTCTGACTATGCTGGTGATAGGCGACGGCGTTGCGTCGCCATGGAGCGGGGGCGATCGGGTAGGGGCGTTTGTCGCACAGCAATGGTGCGGTGTTCGCGGCGCGATTATCCAACCGATTGAAATCAAAGCGTTTCTGCCGATGGCACGGGCCTTGCGAAGGTTCGGATGTCCGGAGCGACAAGGAGTACGGCATGAACCGCACCAGTTTTGACGAGATGTACGATGCCGGCGGCCAGGTCCGCCCGCATTACCGGGAATTCGCCCGCTGGCTGGCCGAGACGCCCGACGAACTGCTGGCCCAGCGGCGACGCGAGGCCGATCTGCTGTTCCACCGTGCCGGCATCACCTTCACCCTCTACGGGGACGAGCAGGGCACCGAGCGCCTGATCCCCTTCGAC
The DNA here is from genome assembly GCF_002112565.1 of Pseudomonas sp. R25(2017). Classification (NCBI taxonomy): domain Bacteria; kingdom Pseudomonadati; phylum Pseudomonadota; class Gammaproteobacteria; order Pseudomonadales; family Pseudomonadaceae; genus Pseudomonas; species Pseudomonas sp. R25(2017). Next base: position 287,481 of record NZ_NEHZ01000001.1, on the reverse strand, counting down.
ACCATTCCGCGCAGCATCCCCGCCAGCGAATGGCGGACCGTCGAGCGCGGCTGCATCCAGCGGGTCAAGGCGCTGAACCTGTTCCTCGCCGACCTCTACCACGGCCAGCGCATCATCAAGGCCGGGATCATTCCCGCCGAGCAGGTGCTGGCCAACGAACAGTACCAGTTGGCGATGCAGGGGCTGGATCTGCACCGCGACATCTATTCGCACATCTCCGGCGTCGACCTGGTGCGCGACGGCGACGGCACCTACTACGTGCTGGAGGACAACCTGCGCACCCCCAGCGGCGTGAGCTACATGCTCGAAGACCGCAAGATGATGATGCGCCTGTTCCCCGAACTGTTCGCCGCCCAGCGCATCGCCCCCATCGACCATTACCCGAACCTGCTGCTCGACACGCTCAAGAGCTCCAGCCCCCTGGACGACCCGAGCGTAGTGGTACTGACGCCGGGGCGGTTCAACAGCGCGTTTTTCGAGCATGCGTTCCTCGCCCGGGAAATGGGCGTCGAGCTGGTGGAGGGCGCGGATCTTTTCGTGCGCGACGACAAGGTCTACATGCGCACCACCGACGGCCCGAAGGCCGTGGACGTGATCTACCGCCGTCTCGACGACGCCTTCCTCGACCCGCTGGCGTTCCGCCCGGACTCGATGCTGGGCGTGCCGGGGCTGCTGTCGTCGTACCGCTCCGGCAACGTGGTGCTCGCCAATGCGATCGGCACCGGCGTGGCCGACGACAAGTCGGTGTATCCGTACGTCACTGAAATGATCCGCTTCTACCTCGACGAGGAGCCGATCCTCAAGAACGTGCCGACGTGGCAATGCCGCAATCCGTCGGAACTGTCCCACGTGCTGGCCCATCTGCCGGATCTGGTGGTCAAGGAGACCCAGGGCTCCGGCGGCTACGGCATGCTGGTGGGGCCGGCGGCGACGGGCGCGGAGATCGACGCGTTCCGCGAGCGGATCAAGGCCAGGCCGCATGCATACATCGCGCAGCCGACGCTGTCGCTGTCGACTTGTCCGACCTTTGTCGAGAACGGCATCGCGCCGCGCCACATCGACCTGCGCCCGTTCGTGCTGTCCGGCCGGGAAACCCGGGTGGTGCCCGGTGGCCTGACCCGTGTCGCCCTGCGTGAAGGCTCCCTGGTGGTGAATTCCTCCCAGGGCGGCGGCACCAAGGACACCTGGGTGGTCGAGGATTGAAGGAAACCTGCCATGTTAAGTAGAACTGCCTCGGATCTGTACTGGATGTCGCGTTACCTGGAGCGTGCGGAAAACCTCGCGCGGATGCTCGACGTCAGCTATTCGCTGTCGCTGATGCCGCAGGACGGCCGCGGCGACGGCCTGCACGAACTGGCCATGCCGCTGATGATCACCGGCACCCTGGACGACTACCTGGAGCGCCACGGCGAGCTGCACGCCGAGCGGCTGCTGCACTTCTTCGCCCTCGATGCGGCCAACCCGGCCAGCATCTACAGCTGCCTCGGCGCGGCCCGGGCCAGCGCCCATGCGGTGCGCGGGCGGATCACCGCCGACATGTGGGAAAACATCAACGCCACGTGGCTTGAGATCCGCGGGATCGCCGACCAGGGCCTGAGCCGCTACGGCATGAGCCGGTTCTGCGAATGGATCAAGGAGCGCTCGCACCTGTTCCGCGGCGCCTCCTACGGCACCATCATGCGCAACGACGCGTTCCGCTTCATCCGCCTGGGCACGTTCATCGAACGGGCGGACAACACCCTGCGCCTGCTCGACGCCCGCTACGAGATGGCCGGCGACCAGGCCGAAGCGGTCAGCGACGGCACCGCGCACGCCTATTACCAGTGGAGCGCGCTGCTGCGGGCCCTGTCGTCGTTCGAGGCCTACACCGAGATCTACCGCGATGCGCCCGGCGCCCGGCATGTCGCCGAGCTTTTGCTGTTACGTGCCGACGTGCCGCGTTCGCTGCGGGCCTGCACCGAAGAGATCGACCAGATCCTCGCCCAGTTGCCGGGGGCCAACGGCCGGCCTGCGCAACGGCTGGCGGCGGAAATGGACGCGCGCCTGCGCTACACCGGCATCCACGAAATCCTCGAGGAGGGCCTGCACGCCTGGCTCACCGAATTCATCCCGCTGGTGCGCCAGTTGGGCAACGCCATTCACAGTTCCTACCTGGAGGCCGCATGAGACTTTCCGTCAGCCACGAGACCACCTATCACTACGACGATCAGGTGCGGGCGAGCATTCAGTACCTGCGCCTGACCCCGCACGACAGCGAGCGCCAGCAAGTGCTGAACTGGCAACTGAACCTGCCGCGCCCGGTGCGCGCGCAGCTCGACCCGTTCGGCAACATCCTGCATGTGCTGACCCTCGACGAACCCCACGAAGCGATCGTCATCGGCGCCCGGGGGGTAGTGGACATCGACGAACGGCGCGAGGCGGAACACGAGAGCCAGTCGGCGCTGCCGTTCCTGCGCTTCACCCGCCTGACCGAGGCCGACGAAGCGTTGCGCGCATTCGCCGGCCAAGCCTGCAAGCAGCGCCGCGACCGCACCGCGCTGATCGACCTGATGCACGGCCTGAACCAGCACATGGCCTACCTGCCGGGCTCGACCGAAGTCGACACCTGCGCCGCCGAGGCGTTCGCGGCACGGACCGGCGTCTGCCAGGACCACACCCACGCGTTTCTCGCCTGCGCGCGCAGCCTGGGGGTGCCGGCGCGTTATGTGTCGGGTTACCTGTACAGCGAGGACTGCGAGCACCTGGCCAGCCACGCCTGGGCCGAGGCCTGGCTGGATGACGCCTGGTACAGCTTCGACGTGACCAACCGGCTGGCCCGTCCGGAGCGTCACCTGAAGCTGGCGGTGGGCCTGGACTACCTCGACGCCTGCCCGGTGCGCGGCATGCGCCGGGGCGGCGGGTACGAGCAGATGCACGCCAAGGTGGTGGTGGCGCCGACGCCGGTGATCGCCGTCCAGCAACAGTGATGAGGCCCCCTGTAGGAGCGAGCCTGCTCGCGAAGGCGGATCGGCCACCTTTGCAGTGGCTGACGGATCGCTTCGCGAGCAGGCTCGCTCCTACAGGGATGGTGTGGTCTCAGGGCTTAACTTTGCGTCCGGCCATGTGCTTGAGGTAGCCCACCAGGTTCTGCAGCTCCGCGTCCGGCAGCACCTGGGCGGAGAAACCCGGCATCTTCGCCTGCGGCCATTGGCGCAGGCTCTGCGGGTCGCGAATGTAGCGCTTGAGGAAGTTCGCACCGAAGTACTCGGTCGGGTTGTACGGAATGTTCAGGTCCGGCCCGAACTGCGCATCCCCGGCACCGTTAAGGCGGTGGCAGGCCAGGCAGTTCTTCTGGAACAGCGCGAAGCCCTTGTTCACCGGGTCATCGGCCTTCAGCGCGGGATCCGGCAGCAGGGCGGGGAAGCGCTCGGCAACCGGCGCCATGCGCTTGATGCTGGCGACTTCGAACGGCCACTGCTCGGGGCTGATGTGGCCGGCCTCGGGGTCGGTCCAAACCAGATAGAACGGCCCGGCGCTGGGCTTGCCTTCCGACAGTGGCGGCCACGGCTGCGCCGGATCCTCGATGGCCAGCCAGGCCCGTGCGCCTTGGGTCTGGAGCAACGGCGCGGCGGCCAGTTCCGCGGCGAAGCCGTCCAGCGCCACGGCTTGCAGGTGATCGCCCGGCTGGATGCCCGTCAATAGCGCAGCCACCGGCACGGCGCGGTAGGTCATGTCGCGCTTGTAGGAAACATCGTTCTTGATCGTGAGGGTCTGCACCTGAGGATGCTTGAGCAGTTCCTCGGTCTGCCAGGTGCGGCCGTTCGCGCCCAGCTCCAGGTTCAGCTGTGCGGCGTAGAGGGGCGTGCTCAGCAGCAGGGCCCCGAACAGTGTGAGCGCTTTCAAATGATCGCCGTCCATGTCGTGGAAGTGCGCAAAGAGTGGCACAGCCACGCTGGCCCGGATAGCGGGCCAGTCACAGGATAAGTGGCGATGAGCGAAACCTGCCGCTTGAGTCAGCCGAGCACCTTGGTCAGGTTGGGCAGAATCAACAACAGCGTCGTGGCAAAGAGAATGAGCCCCGCTTGACGAACTTTCGGTTGTTTGAACATGGCTTGACCGCCTTTTTTGTTATTTCCTGAGGCTTGCCTGATCTCCATGACGGCAAGCGTTGCACTTCCTGTAACGAACGGGTGCCTCGGCAAAACCCGACGACAACGACGTACTTGTTCACATTAGGGCCCGCGTCACGCTTGGCTTAGATCCATTTCGTATGGAATTGCTGCCAGTCGCGATAAAAACGGCATGAGGCCCATTGCCAGCTTCTTTGCCGCCCTTTTGCTAGACAGCTCGGTGGCCTGAACCGGTTAACCTGGCCGGGGATGACCGTCCGTCTGAGCGTGCGCGTCAACGCCATTGAGCGCTGCGGTCATTGAATCCGGGGCGGCGGGAGCCAACAGTGAGCGCACGAAATTCACTCACCGCACAGGTTCGAGACGTCATGACCCAAGCTTTGATTTTCGACGCGTTACGCACGCCCCGCGGCAAGGGCAAGGCCGATGGATCGCTGCACAGCGTCAAGCCGGTGAACCTGGTGGCCGGGCTGCTCACCGCACTGCAGCAGCGCACGGCGCTGGACACCAGCCAGGTCGATGACGTGGTGCTCGGTTGCGTCACGCCCATCGGCGATCAAGGCTCGGACATCGCCAAGACCGCCGTGCAGGTGGCCGACTGGGACATCAGTGTGGCGGGCGTGCAGATCAACCGCTTCTGCGCCTCGGGCCTGGAGGCGGTGAACCTCGGGGCCATGAAGGTGCGCTCGGGGTTCGAAGAGTTGGTGGTGGTCGGCGGCGTCGAATCCATGTCGCGGGTGCCGATGGGCAGCGACGGCGGTGCCTGGGCACTGGATCCGCAGACCAACCTGCACAGCCATTTCACGCCGCAGGGCGTGGGCGCCGACCTGATCGCCACCCTTGAGGGGTTCAGCCGCCAGGACGTCGACGCCTACGCTTTGCATTCGCAGCAAAAGGCCGCGCGGGCGCGGGCCGACGGATCGTTCAGCAAATCCCTGGTGCCGGTGCAGGACCAGAACGGCATCGTCCTGCTGGATCACGATGAATTCATCCGCGCCGAGTCCACCCTCGAAGGCCTGGGCAAGCTCAAGCCGAGCTTCGAAATGATCGGCCAGATGGGCTTCGACGCGACGGCGCTGCGGGTCTACAGCCATGTCGAGCGGATCAACCATGTGCACACGCCGGGCAACAGCTCCGGCATCGTCGATGGCGCGGCGCTGATGCTGATCGGCTCCGAAGCCCGCGGCAAGGCGCTGGGCCTCACGCCCCGGGCGCGGATCGTCGCCACGGCGGTCACCAGCACCGACCCGACCATCATGCTCACCGGCCCCGCGCCGGCCACCCGCAAGGCGCTGGCCAAGGCCGGGCTGCGGGTCGAGGACATCGACCTGTTCGAAGTCAACGAAGCCTTCGCTTCCGTGGTGCTGAAGTTCATCAAGGACATGGCCGTCGACCCGGACAAGGTCAACGTCAACGGCGGCTCCATCGCCATGGGCCATCCGTTGGGCGCCACCGGCTGCGCGATCCTCGGCACCTTGCTCGATGAACTGGAAGCCCGGCGCCTGCGCTATGGCCTGGCGACGCTGTGCGTCGGCGGCGGCATGGGCATCGCCACCATCATCGAACGCCTCTGAGCCCGGACTTCAAGGAATCCACCCCCATGAACCAAGCCATCCGTTACGAACTGGGCCAGGACAACATCGTCACCCTGACCATCGACATGCCGGGCCAGAGCGCCAACACCATGAACGCGGTGTACCGCGAGGCCATGGCCGATTGCGTCGCCCGCCTGGCGGCGGAAAAGGACACGATCGCCGGCGTCATCGTCACCTCCGCCAAGAAGACCTTCTTCGCCGGCGGCGACCTCAACGAGCTGATCAAAGTCGGCAAGCCCGAAGCCCGGGCCTTCTACGACATGGTGCTGACCCTCAAGGGCCAGTTGCGCGCCCTGGAGACCCTCGGCAAACCGGTGGTCGCCGCCATCAACGGCGCGGCGCTGGGGGGCGGCTGGGAAATCTGCCTGGCCTGCCATCACCGGGTGGCGCTGGACGACGCGTCGGTGCAGCTCGGTCTGCCCGAAGTGACCTTGGGCCTGTTGCCGGGCGGCGGCGGGGTGGTGCGCATGGTGCGCATGCTCGGCCTGGAAAAGGCGCTGCCATATCTGCTTGAAGGCAAGAAAGTCCGCCCGCAGCAAGCCTTGCAGGCCGGCCTGGTCGACGAACTGGCGGCCGACCGCGACGAACTGCTGGCCAAGTCCCGGGCCTGGATCCTGGCCAACCCGAACGCGGTGCAGCGTTGGGACGTGAAGGGCTACCAGATCCCCGGCGGCACGCCGTCGAACCCGAAGGTCGCGCAGATGCTGGCCATCGCCCCGTCGATCCTGCGCGCGAAAACCCAAGGCACCTTGCCTGCCCCGGAGAAGATCCTCTGCGCGGCGGTGGAAGGCGCGCAGGTGGATTTCGACACGGCGCACCTGATCGAGACCCGCTACTTCACCGAACTGACCACCGGCCAGGTCGCGAAGAACCTGATCGGCACGTTCTGGTTCCAGCTCAACGAAATCAATGCCGGCGGCTCGCGGCCGCAGGGGCATGCGCCTTACGTGACACGCCGGGTGGGCGTGCTCGGGGCCGGGATGATGGGGGCGGGGATCGCCTACGTCAGCGCGGCGGCTGGCATCGAGGTGGTGCTCAAGGACGTGAACCTGGCCGCCGCCGAGAAGGGCAAGGCCCATTCGGCGGCGTTGCTGGACAAGAAAGTCGCCCGCGGCCACATGAGCGCCGAGCAGCGCGATACGGTGCTGGCGCGGATCCGTCCCACCGAAAGCGATGCCGACCTGGATGGCTGCGACCTGATCATCGAGGCGGTGTTCGAGGACCGCGAACTCAAGGCCAAGGTATCGGCGGCCGCGCAACAGGTGGTCGGCGCTGACGCGGTGATCGCGTCCAACACCTCGACCCTGCCGATCACCGGCCTGGCGACGGCGGTGCCGGATCCGGGCAAGTTCATCGGGCTGCATTTCTTCAGCCCTGTGGACAAGATGCCGCTGGTGGAGATCATCAAGGGCGCGCAAACCCGCGACGAGACCCTGGCCCGTGGTTTCGACTTCGTCCTGCAGATCAAGAAGACCCCGATTGTCGTCAACGACAGCCGTGGCTTCTTCACCTCGCGGGTGTTCGGCACGTTCACCAACGAAGGCATCGCCATGCTCGGCGAAGGCGTCAGCGCGCCGATGATCGAGACCGAAGCGCGCAAGGCCGGGATGCCGGTGGGGCCGCTGGCGATCTCCGACGAAGTTTCCCTCAGCCTGATGAGCCATATCCGTCTGCAAACGGCCAAAGACCTGCAAGCGGAAGGGAAACCGCTGATTGAGCACCCGGCGTTCGCCGTGATTGACTTGCTGCTCAACGAATTCAAGCGGCCGGGCAAGGCCGCGGGAGGCGGTTTCTATGACTATCCGGCCGGCGGCCAGAAACACCTCTGGCCCGAGCTCAAGACCCGTTTCGAAAGGCCAGACGGGCAGATTCCGCCGAAGGACGTACGTGATCGCCTGCTGTTCGTGCAGGCCCTGGAAACCGTCCGTTGCGTGGAGGAGGGCGTGTTGATGTCCACGGCCGACGCCAACGTCGGCTCGGTCTTCGGCATCGGTTTCGCGGCGTGGACGGGCGGTGCCTTGCAGTTCATCAACCAGTACGGCGTGCAGGACTTCGTCGCCCGCGCGCAATACCTGGCCGAACAGTACGGCGAGCGTTTCGCGCCACCGGCCCTGCTGCTCGAAAAGGCGGCGAAGGGGGAACTGTTCTGACGGTGTCCTGACGGGGATCGGGCGCATTTCGGGGCTTGCCTTGCCGGGTGGTTTCAAGGCAGGCTCTGGGGTGTGCATTATTCCCATCACGTGTCAGGAATTTTTTATGTCGCTACGCATCTGCATTCTGGAAACCGACATCCTGCGTCCGGAACTGGTCGATCAGTATCAGGGTTACGGGCAGATGTTCCAGCGCCTGTTCTCGCAGCAGCCGATCGCCGCCGAGTTCACCGTCTACAACGTGATGCAGGGCGATTATCCGAGCGATGACCTGACCTTCGATGCTTACCTGGTCACCGGCAGCAAAGCCGATTCGTTCGGCACCGACCCGTGGATCCAGACCCTCAAGCAATACCTGCTGACCCGCTACGAGCGCGGCGACAAGCTGCTGGGCGTGTGCTTCGGCCATCAGTTGCTGGCGCTGCTGCTGGGCGGCAAGAGCGAGCGCGCCACCCAAGGCTGGGGCGTCGGCATCCACAACTACAAGATGGCCGCCAAGGCCCCGTGGATGAACCCGGTGCGTGAAGAGCTGACGCTTTTGATCAGCCACCAGGACCAGGTCACCGCACTACCGGAGAACGCCACGGTGATCGCCTCCAGCGATTTCTGCCCGTTCGCGGCGTACCACATCAACGATCAGGTGCTGTGCTTCCAGGGCCATCCGGAATTCATTCACGACTATTCGCGTGCGCTGCTGGACCTGCGCCAGGAAGCCCTGGGCGAACAGGTCTACAGCAAAGGCGTGGCCAGCCTTGAGCATCAGCACCATGGCACCACGGTGGCGGAGTGGATGATGCGTTTCGTGGCACACAAACCGGCAACCGCCTGACCCGCGCCTGTAGCGAGGGAGTTTGCGTCCACCGGGCCGCGAAGCGGCCCCAGCCCTGGGTTCCCTACAGCCACCCCGACTTCTTGAAGCTCGCCCACAGCCCCACGCAGCCCACGGTGATGAACCCCAGCACGCCGAAATAGCCGTAGTGCCAACTCAGCTCAGGCATGTTCTGGAAGTTCATCCCGTAGATCCCGGCCACCGCCGTGGGGAACGCCAGGATCGCCGCCCACGCGGCGAACTTGCGCTGCACCACGCTCTGGCGTGACGCCTCCAGCAACACACCGATCTCGATGGTCTGGCTGGCGATGTCCGCCAGGGTCGTCAGATCCTCCATCTGCCGCGTCACGTGGATCTGCACATCCCGGAAGTAGGGGCGCATGTTCTTGTCGATGAACGGGAAGCTCAGCTTCTGCAGTTCCTCGCCGATCTCCACCATGGGCGCCGCATAACGCCGCAGGCGCAGGACGTCCCGGCGCAGGCCGTGAAGCTTCTGGATGTCATGTTCGTTCAAGGCGCTGCACAGCACGTTGCGCTCCAGCTCGTCGATTTCGGCATGGATCGCTTCGCCCACCGGCTGATAGTTCTCGATCACGAAATCCAGGATTGCATACAGTACGAAATCTTCCCCGTGCTCAAGCAGCAGCGGACGCGCCTCACAACGTTGGCGGACGTGGGCGTAGGACGCCGAGTGGCCGTTGCGGGCGGTGATGATGTAGCCCTTGCCGGCGAAGATATGGGTTTCGATAAATTGCAGGATGCCGTGCTGGCGCACCGGCGAGTAGGTGACGATGAACAGCGCGTCGCCGAAGGTTTCCAGCTTCGGTCGGCTGTGCTTTTCCAGGGCGTCTTCGATGGCCAGTTCGTGCAGGTTGAACTGGCGTTGCAGGTTGGCCAGCTCCTGGGCGTTCGGCTCTTCCAGGCCGATCCAAACGAAGTGCCCGGTTTTCGCGGCCCAGGCCGCGCCTTCGTCGAGGGTGATGTTGGTGACTTTCTTACCGGCACTGTAAACCGCAGCAGCGACAACTCGACCCATGGTGGTGATTCACTTCTTCTTGGCAGATGACAGGGGTTTCAGGCTTCAGCTTAGCCGTGTGGCTGCTTCAGAGTGCGTGCAATCTGCATCGTTCACCGGCAAAAGAAAACCCGCACGGGGCGGGTTTCATCTTCAGGCGGCCTGCAGCTGCCGATCCATGGCATCGATGCATTCGCGCATCTGCTCCTGGCACTGGGCCATGAGCCGAGGCATGTCGTCCATCGTCAGTCCTGCTGTAGGAATCGCCGGCAACGAACGGATGAGCACGTTGCCGCTGCGCCAGCGGTTCAGGCGCATATGGTTGATGTAGTTGCTGACGCACACCGGAACGATCGGCACGCCGGCGGCGATCGCCATCTGGAACGCGCCTTTCTTGAACGGCAGCAGTTCCTTGCCCAGGTTGCGGGTGCCTTCCGGAAACACCCAGATCGAGGTGTCCTCATGCTGCAGGGTATGGGTGGTGGTCAGCATCGACTTGCGCGCCTTGTGTGCGTTCCCACGGTCGATCAACACGTTGCCGGCCAGCCAGAACAGCTGGCCGAACAGCGGCACCCACTTCAGGCTCTTCTTGCCGATGCACACGGTGCGGTAAGGCACCACGTTGCCGAACACGAACAGGTCGTAGTTGGACTGATGGTTGGCGATGATCACGCAACTGGCAGGCTTGTTCATCAACCCGCTGACCTCGGCCTTGATTTTCAGCCGCAGGATGCACATGGCCGGCAGCGCATAGAGGCGGGCACACAGACGGCTGTTGTCCGGATTGAACGGACGGCACAGGCCGAGGATCACACCCAGCACACCGGCAAGAATAAAGTGCAGCCCCATCAACAACATACGTAACGCAAACAGCATTTTCACGCCCACCGGGACAAAAAGGTGGCGCAGTGTACGGATGTGCACTGTTTTCGGCAATTGCCGCTCAAGTGTCCGGAGATGGGCGATGTTTAAGCGCATGTTTCCGACTCGGTGGTCAGATGCGACCTAGAGCGTTGTCGGAGGATTCAAATGCCCGCGTAAGAAAAAGCCCGACACGACGGCCGGGCTCTCGGTTTGCTGCGCGATGGCAGGGGCAGGGGGTTATCCCAGATGCTCCTGATCCTGAATGATCGCGTTGTCCAGGGTTTCCAGCAGGGCCTTGCGCACCTTGAGCTTGGTGTTCTTGTGCGCGGTCATGTTGATCTTCTTCAACTGACGTGCAGCGGCGAGGGCGGCGCCCTGCAGTTCTTCGGCCGACACCACCTTATCCAGGAAGCCGGCGTCCACGGCGGATTGCGGATCGAACATCTCACCGTTGATCACCGAACGGTGGAAAGCCGAGCGGCGCAGGCGGTCACGGGCCAGCTCGATGCCGGCGTGGTGCATGGTCATGCCGATCTGCACTTCGTTCAGACCGATGCTGAACGGGCCGTCGACGCCGATGCGGTAGTCGGCGGACAACAGAATGAACGCCCCTTTGGCGACCGCATGGCCCGGGCAGGCCACGATCACCGGGAACGGGTGCGACAGCAGGCGACGGGCCAGGGTCGAACCGGCGGTCACCAGCGACACCGCCTCTTTAGGGCCGGCCGTCATTACCTTGAGGTCATAGCCGCCCGACAGGATGCCCGGCTGACCGGTGATGATCACCACGGCGCGATCGGTCACGGCCCGGTCCAGCGCTGCGTTGAACGCGGCGATCACGTCCGGGGAAATGGCATTGACCTTGCCGTTGCTCAGGGTCAGGGTCGCGATGCCGTCTTCGAGGTGATAGGCAACCAGGTCGCTCATGACGCTATTCCTTATAAGAAAGTTGAGGCAGACGTTACCCAGCGATGCAGGTCAGGTAAAGCACTGTGACTGACCCGCCGGTCACCGCATTCCGTTTGCCGATCCCTATGGAAGGCATTCCCGGTGCCGAAGATGGCCTGGCACCGACCGGAGAATGGCCGGTTTGCCATGGGCCGGAACCCGCAGAAAAGGGTAAATGCCTTAACCGCATGAAAATTCTGAAAAAAACCTTTGCCATCGGAAAAGCTTTCGACTACATTAGCGCGCCTCGACAGACGCAACGCGAATGACGAGATACGGTGAAGTGTCCGAGTGGCTTAAGGAGCACGCCTGGAAAGTGTGTATACAGGAAACTGTATCGAGAGTTCGAATCTCTCCTTCACCGCCAAATTCGATGTAGACAAAACCCCTGGTTTCGAAAGGAACCAGGGGTTTTTGCGTTTAGGCGCCTCAATATGCATCCCGGCGCATTTGTATCGAAACCGTGACGCAATGGGCACGCTCAATCGTCGAGATCGATTGATTAATTGAATTGGGTAGTTAAACTTGCCGACCGGTGGCTCTGCACGTGACAAGGATGTATCGGAGTCGAGTTGAGTAGTCACGCTGAGGTCCGATGCGTTGGAATCTTTATTTGCAGTTGTCGCTACAACGGGATACTTGCTTCTGGTGGATCTGCACACCAGAAAAGTCACTCCGATCGAGAACGAACGCCCTGAATACTATGGTGTGTCATGGTTTCCGGGCGGCAAGGATCTCGTGTTGTCCCACTCGGGGCTGGATAATCTCACGCTGACCGACATTCAGGGGTATGCGAACTCCGAAGTCGGCTATCTTTCCCACGGCGCCCACTCCACCCAGCCGTTCCTGTCACAACCCCACCAGATTCTTTGCGCTTCCGATGGCCGGGTCGTCTGCACCAATACCGGCAGGAACGCCATCTCGGTCATCGACCTGAACAAGCCCGGGCACTTCCAGGAGAAGCGACTGACCAGCGTCCGTTGGGATCGGTTGTCGCTCAAGGAAATCACTGGCGATCACCTCAATTCCGTCTTCGAAAAAGACGGACGTCTCTATGTGATTGCCCACGGGCACCATAACGGTTCGGTGCTGGCCGTTCTGACCTATCCCGAACTGGAAGTGGTCAGCCTTGATCCCGTGGAGCAGCGAACGGGGCTGCACAACATATGGGTGTCGGACGAAGGCCAGAAGATCGCCTGCCACAGTTCCATCGGCTCCTTGGTCGATCTGGATTCCAATGAGGTCATCTGGCAGGCGGGCAGCCCGATCTACGCCCGGGGGCTGGCGGTGTCTTCCGATGTGATGCTCGTGGGCGAAAGCCAGATGACCGGCCGCGAATCGCGCCGCAGTTCCATGAGCGGCCTATGGGTGCTGGAGCGCAGCACGCTCAAACCGCTGGACTACCTCTCCCTGGGGCCCTACGGCGCGGTCAACGAAGTCAGGTTGCTGAACGTCAAAGACTTCGCGCACCACGGTCACGTCTTTTCGTCGGTCTCCGAACTGCTCGAAAAAGACCTGTACACCCGCCATTCGCAAGAGCGCCTGGACAGTTTTCATCGTCACCGCAAGATTCAGGATGCCTGGAAGGATTGGGAACTTGTGTTCGGTGCTCCGAACGCTCTCGAATCGGGCGAAAGAGAGGCGAAGCCCGGTCAGTTGTGCTTGCTGAAACAACGTGAGGTCGCAGACGCTGCCGAACGTCGGATGTCCTTCAGTTATTCGATGGATCAGTCTTCTTCGGATGCGCATGTGGCGGTGGTCACCTATAAGGGCACCGGTGACGACACCGATATGAACGCTCTGCTGATTCAGCCTTCGAGCGCCACCGAAGCGCGTCTGGTGCTGTGGACCCAAGATGGAACGCAATGGGCGCCGGAGCCGGACATCGCGGTGCCGGGGCTTCCGCTCAGCGGAGACCTGAACGTGGTGGCCAATGCCCGTGGACTTGAGATTTACCTGAACACGAAACTGCTGCTCAGCATCGAGGCGGACAGACTGCCTTACCTGAGCGGTTCCCTGGGCGTGCGCTGGATCGGTTCGACCATCAGTCGTTCCGCTGAGTGAGGCTATCTTGTAGACGGGCTCAGACTCTTCTCGAGATGAGGAAACGGTATGAATAGAACAACAACGGATGCCATCGAAAATCTAGTGCTGCATCCGACCCGTGTGACACCGGCCGATCGTGAGCGACTTTTCTCGCAGCGACCGCTGACCCTTTGGTTCACGGGCTTGAGTGGTGCAGGCAAGTCGACATTGGCCTTTGCCCTGGAAAAACTGTTGGTCGACAGCGGCAGGCCGGCGTTTGTGCTGGATGGCGACAACGTCCGCCATGGATTGTGCAAGGGGTTGGGCTTTTCCACCGAGGATCGGTCGGAAAACATTCGTCGCATCGCAGAAGTGGCGCGTTTGATGAACGAGGCAGGATTGATCGCCATCGTTGCCTGCATTTCTCCCTGCCGGCTGCAGAGGGAACAGGCCCGAGAGATCATCGGCAACGAGCGATTCCTGGAAATCTATCTGAATACCCCGCTGAGCGTCTGCGAAGGCCTCGACCCGAAGGGGCTGTACCGTAAGGCCAGGGCAGGGCTGATCCCTGACTTCACAGGCGTCAGCGCGACCTATGAAGCGCCTGAGGCGCCGGCGTTGATGCTGGATGCCAGCGAGAAGTCCATTTCCGTGTGCCTGAGCGAGATCCTGGACAAGGTCGAAGGCTGGGGCGCTATGTCTTCCCCTCGCTGAGGGCGACAGGCCGTGAGTGATGGGCGACCCTGGGTCGCCCATTTTTTTGCCTGTTTCCATTGTGATGGCGCGCTCGCCTACAATCACCGCTTTCGTACTGACGCAAGGATCGCCTACATGATCATCACGACCACTCAAACGATCGAGGGGCGGCAAGTCGTGACCTATCTCGATATCGTCAGCGCCGAATCGGTGCAGGGCGTCAACGTGATCCGGGACATGTTCGCAGGCATGCGCGATTTTTTTGGCGGACGCTCGCAGACACTGGAGAGGGCCTTGAAAGAAGCGCGGATCCAGGCGACGGATGAAATCAAGGAAAGGGCGCGCGCGTTGCAGGCCGATGCGGTGATCGGACTGGACTTCGAAATCAGCATGCCGGCCGGCAAGGGCGGGATGGTCGTGGTGTTCGCCACCGGAACCGCGGTGAAATTGCGCTGATTCCAGGTGCGGTGATTTTTCTCAGGGGGCGCCCAGGCGCTGTTTAACCGGTGTAGGCCATTCGTCGGCTCCAGGCAATCTGAACCACGAGTCCAGTAATGACCGGCTAGTCTCAAAAGCCTTGGGGTCGTTATTTTTCAGGCAAAAGGCTTGCCGGTATCGACCCCGTTTTTGATAAGGGGCGATGAGATGACTGATCCGTATATCGAAGACGATGGTGCCGAGTTTCCGTTCAACAATTGCGTGCGTTGCGGCCAGACCGAGTATCAGGCTGGCTTTGGCGAAGATCCGGTGCAGACCGGCAAGATCAAGTCGATTGCACCCAAGGGGCCGAAAACGAAGTTTTTGCCCAAGGTGACGACACGTTCCAGGAAGTAAACCGCCGTAGCGAAACCCCGTCGATGAGCGGGGTTTTTTGACTGAGGTTGATTGTTTAAATGTCCTACAGGGTATGGCGATACGCCTGACAGTTTTCACAAACTTTTCACAGCTGCCGACGTAGGGTGAAGCCATCCGTTAGAAAGCAAGTCTCCAGCCCGTCTCCCCAGCGGGCTTTTTTTTGTCCGGCGTAAAACCTTTTCCAGAATGGTTGTCCAATCGGCGCGAAGTCCGCCTTGTCGTCGGATTTTGTCTGGACTTTAACGCCGCGTCGGCATTCAATCTCCGCCCTTTCGTCATCCCTAATTGTTGAGGTTTTCGTCATGCGTTTAACACTGCCTGCTCTGGTTCTGGGGCTTCTGGTCGCTCAAGGTGCAATGGCCGGCGACGGCACCGCCGCACTGGGTGGCGGCCTGGGTGGCGCGCTGGGTAATGTGGTCGGCCAGAAAATGGGCGGCAGCACAGGTGCCGCGATCGGCGCCGGCGTTGCGGGCGCTGCCGGCAGCGCCATGGCGGCAGGCAAGGGCAGCCGCACCAAGGCGGCCATCGGCGGCGGCATCGGCGCCGCTGGCGGTTCAGTGATCGGCAACAGCCTCGGCGGCAAGAACGGCGCGACCATCGGCGCCGGCCTCGGCGGTGCCGCCGGTGGCGCAGTGGGCAGCAACCTGTCCAAGCACAAGCGTCACTGATCGCGACTGCAGATCAAAAGGCCCGGCTCGATGCCGGGCTTTTTTGTGCCTGAACGTTTTGCCCGAACATGCCTCCAACGTCATACGGCCCGTCATTCGATCACTATCGGGCGAACCGTCCCGTTTCGGGAACTGTGAGGTGTGTATGCGCTTGACATTATCCGCACTGGTTTTGGGGTTGTTGGTGGCTCAGGGCGCCATGGCGGCGGGCGACGGCTCGGCAGCGGTGGGGGGCGGTCTGGGCGGTGTGCTGGGCAACGTGGTCGGCGGCCAGCTCGGCGGCAGCACCGGAGCGGCGGTAGGTGCCGGCGTCGGTGGTGCAGCCGGTAGCGCTGTCGGTGCACGCAAAGGCAATCGTACCGAAGCGGCCATCGGCGGCGGCTTGGGCTCGGCCGGCGGTTCGGTGATCGGCAACAGCCTCGGAGGCTCGACCGGATCCGCCATCGGCGCCGGCCTGGGCGGCGCAGCAGGTGGCGCCGTGGGCAGCAGCCTGGGTGACGATGGCGGCAAATCCCACTCAGGCGGTGGCCACAAGCACAAACACAAAAACCGGCACCGGTGACCCTGTGCCGCGTCAGCGAAAACCCGGCGAGATGCCGGGTTTTTTGCTTCTGCAGGGCCGCGGGAGGAACATGGGGTTGCAGAGGCCTTCGAATTTCATGCGTGACTGAACAGGGTGAGGTGTGCCGTGGATACCGACCGAGATGACCGTGAAGGGCAGGAGCCTGAGGAACTACCGCTCATCAATGACCCGGGGAATGAGGATCCGGGGTCATTGATGGATGATGTGTTGGTGCCGCTTTGGGAGGAGGATGCAGTGGATGTTGACTATGACGAGTATGAAGATGATCAGTGAAAGTTATTTTTGTAATGCAAGTTTTGGGAGGTGCTTTAGGGCATTTTAATGAAAGCCATTAAAGCACTGTGTTTTTTATGGTTGGCGGTTTATTTTATTGTAGATGTTGAGTTTTTTTTCTAGGTGATTTAGCCAATCTTTACCGGATTCCCATTCGTTCCAGTAGCAGTAGTAGCAACTTAGTTCTCTTAATAGGTAGTTTCTAAGGGATTTTTCATCGTTGTCCCACTCTAGAAGGCTCTGCAAATCACCTATTACCAGAGCTATCGTTTCGTTGTTGGAGTCTGCTATGAACGCATCTATGACCTTTTCCGCGGTATCGTGCTCCTCTAGCCAGTCTTGGTGGAAGTATGCGCCAAAAAAATCATGTAACTCAGGGAGTCTTCTATTCATAGATCGGGAAATCCGGTTAGCAGAAAGTAACCCAAAGGTGATGTTGGATCTCTTTTTAGTACCAGCAATAATTTTGTTGCTGGTAAAGAATGAGTGCGACCATTGGGCATGCTCAAACCTATGGGTGTTGGTAGCTGATGAGTAATAGTCGTTTTCGTCTTTCCGCTAGTTAAGAAGGCTTTTATGCGTTGAGAGTTTGTCGATAATGCTTCTGATACTGCGGCCTCGGCTGTAGCTCGATCTGGAAAGGTAGAGGCTGCCGGAATATTTGGCTGAGCTTGTAGTCGCTCCGCCAGTTGAGTATCAGTTCTGCCTACATGTTTAGCAATAAGATGCCCTCCTTGGGCCTCGTGAGCGGCTAAACCTCCCCCCGGAACAATTTCACTGTACGGCCCATCGACATCCGATCCAGGGCAGGGACTGCACACCAACCCCAACGGATCCACCCACCCCGTCGGATTCGGCACGTACCGGTATTGGTTCAACCCGCCCGCCAGCTTCACCGGGTCCGGCGTCAGGTAGCGGCCTGTTTCCGGGTCGTAGTAGCGGTGTCGGTTGTAGTGCAGTCCGCTTTCCGCGTCGAAGTACTGCCCTTGGAAGCGCAGCGGTTGGTCGAGGCGTTCGTCGGGGCTATGGCTCAGGCGGGTGGTTTTGCCGTAGGCGTCGTATTTCGCCGACCAGACGATTTCGCCGCTGTAGTCGGTGAGTTCCTGCGGGGTGCCGAGGTGGTCGAGTTGGTAGTAGAACGGGCAGGCCCTTTTCGGGCCGGGGCCGTCGAGCAGTGCCAGCGGGCGGAAGCTGCCGGGTTCGTAGACGTAGCTGCGGTGGTGCGCCGGGCCGCTTTCGGCGACGAGGGTGTCGCCTTGCCAGAAGAACTCGGTGGTCTGGCCGTCGACGGTCTTGGCGATGCGCCGGCCGAAGGCGTCGTAGCGGTAGCTGGCGGTTTGGCCGTCGGGACGGGTGAGGCCGATCAGGCGGTGTTGGCTGTCGTAGCGGTACAGCGTGACGAGCGGCAGTCCCTGGCCGTGACGCTCGCGGATCAGGTTGCCGAACGCATCGTAGTCGTAGAGCCGGTCGCCGTCGCTGAGCAGGCGGTTGCCCTTGATGCTCGCGGGGCCGGGCCGGTTCTGCATCAGCAGGTTGCCGGCCGGATCGTGGGCGTAGCGCTCCGGCGCCTCGTCCCGGGAGTGGCGCACGCGGATCAGCCGGTCGAGGGCGTCGTACTGGTAGCTGCGTTGGCCGTGGCGCGTGTCGGCGATGTGGTCGAGGTTGCCGTTGGCGCTGTAGGCGTAGTCGCGCCGGTACAGCGGATGGTGCTGTTGGCCGATGGCATGGGCCTTCAGCCGGCCCTGTTCGTCGTAGACGTATTCGCTCAGGAGCAGGCCTTGCTGGCGCTGCTGTTCGCGACCTGAGCGATAGACATGGCGGGTCAGGGGAGCCCCGTTGAGGTCGATCCCCTCCAGCGCGCCGCCTTTGGCATGGCGGTAATCGAGCTTGCTGTTGTCCGGCAGGCGCATGCGCGTGAGCCGGCCGCAGGCGTCGTAGGCGTAGCGCAGCGTGCCCCAGCCCTGGTGCTCGACGGTCAGGCGATCCTGGGTGTCGTATTCGAACGCCAGCGGATGATCCTGGCTGTCGTCCACCCCGACCAGCCGGCCGAGCAGGTCGTAGCGGTAGCTGATCTCCACCCCGTCGGGCAGCGTCTTGCGCAGAAGGCGCCCGGCCGTATCCCGCCGGTAGAGGGTGACGAGCGTTGAGCCGTCGTCGCCGAACTCGGTCTTCTCCAGCAGATGACCGTTGCGGTCGTAGGCGTAACCGGTGCGTCGGCCGTCGAAGCCGGTCTCCTGGCGGATCAGCCCGGTGGGCGTGTAGTCCAGCGAATACGTTTCGCCGGACTCGTTCTCGATCTCCGTCAGCAGCAGTTGCGCATGGTCGTACCGGTACTGCACCCGTGTGCCGTCGGGATTGATCCGGCGGCTGACCCGGTGCAGGTCGTCGTCATACTCGTAGCGGGTGATGCGGCCCAGTTCGTCGCGTTCGGCGGTGACCTGGCCGTAGGCGCTGTAGCTGTAGTCGCGGCTTGCGCCGCCGGGGTGCGTGACCTGCACCAACCTTCCCACCGGATCCCATTGTCGGCGGGTGACGGCGCCATGCTCGTTCCGGGCGCTGACCTGCCGCCCCAGGGCATCGTAGGCGTACTGCCGCACGCCGCCGTCGGGCAGGGCCTCCTCCAGCAATTGGCCGAGGTCGTTCCAAGTGAAGGTGTGGCGGCCATTGTCCGGATAGCGAACCGACAGCAGGCGGCCTTGCGGGTCGTAATGGCAGTGGGTGACCTGGCCGTCAGGATCGACTGCCTCGGTAACGTCGCCCTGGGCGTTGCGCCGGTAAGTCCAGACCGCCTCGCCCCGGCGTCGCCTGTGCAGGAAACCGTCGCGGTACTCGTAGGAGGTCGGGGCATCCTGGGGCGGAATCAGCGCCACCAACCGTCCGGCGTCGTCGTAGCGATACTCGGTGACGGCACCCAGCGCATCCTGCTCGGCGGTCAGGCGGCCGGCCCCGTCGTAGGTCATGAGTCGTTCGCCGCCGTCCGCCGCGACCTGGCGCACCAGCCGCGCGCGTTCGTCGTGGACGTAGGCTTCCTCGCGGCCATCGGCGTAGCGCACCGTCACCTGGCCTGCGTCGTCCCAGACGTAGCGGGTGTCCATTTGCGCGAACGAGGCCCAGTGGCGCACGCAGCGCGCCGCCTTGCCGACGCGCTCCCAGGCCCAATAGAAGCTGGCGCCGCCGGCCAACTGACGCTGGAGGATGACGTGGGCGTCGTCGTAGTCGTAGCGTTCGCTTTCGCCGGCGGCGTTGGTGGCTTCGGTGAGGCGGTGGCGGGCGTCGTAGCGGTAGCTGGCGAGGGTCTGTCCGGTGTGCCAGGCGTCGTCGCGGAACACCTGGTATTCGAGGGCCGTCACGTGCCGGCGCTCGTAGCGCAGCAGCAGGGAGCGTCCGGCGCCGTTGTCGAGGCGCCGGATCCGACCTGACGTGTCGCGCTGCACGCTCAGCCGGTTGCCGTAGGCATCGCTGATGGCGGTCAGGCACCCGTCCCGGAAGTGGTGGAACCGCACCGTTTCGCCCGCTGGCGCGACGATCAGTTCCTCCGGGTCTTCGCCGAGGTAGATCGCCGCCCGCGACAGGCTGTTGTGGATCGCCGGGCGCTTGCGGTCCGGCAGGGGAAAGCGGGTGCGTCGGTTTTCGTCGTCGATCCAGACGACCCCGTCGCCGTCGGGCTCCAGCCGGTGGGCCAGCGAATGACTCCAGCCGAACCCGAGGCCCAGGTCGATCTCGGCGGCGCTGTTGCGGTAGAGCCGGGTGAACGCAAACGGCAGCAGGCCGTCGAGGGTACCGTCGGTGAGGGTAAGCAGTTCTTCGCCGGTGACCATCGACACCGGGCAGCCGTTGGTGCAGGTGCGGGCGGCGCAGTCGGCGCTGTCGCCGTTGGGGTTCTTTGCCTGGTCCGGGGCGTCGTGGTGGGGTTCGTGCCGCTCCAGCAGCGTCATGTCCCGGGATTTGCCACGGGCCACCGCGGCCGGATTGGGCACCCTCAAGACCAGCGGGCCGGCCGTGCGGATTTCCAGTGGAACGGCAGGCGTCGGCTTCAGCGGCGCCGGTCGCGCGTTGACCATCAAAGGTTTCAGTGCGTTCGCGTGCCGGGCCAGACCGGGAGCCGCCGCCTGTTCGGACAGCCGCAAGGCCGCAGCCGCCAGCCATTGCCGGGCCCGGGGCGACTTGACCTTGTCCAGCACCTTGTCGCTCAACCGCAAGGGCAGGCCCACGCCGCCGGAGATGCTCGTCAGCAGGAAACCGACCAGCAGTTCGGCCCGAACCTCCGCCACCACTTCGGCCAGGCACTGCGGCGGCAGCATCTTCAGCCAACTGGTGAAGGCGGCGAGATGGATGAACAGCAAAGGCTCATCGCCGAGCACCAGCAAACCGTTGGCGATGGCCTCGGAGGAAGCCTTCAGCAAAGCCTCCAGTTCGACCTCGGTCAGGTACTGCAGCAGTTTTTCGCTGTTGGCCTGCAGGTCGGCGAGCAGGCCGAACACCTGCTTGATGTCGTCCCAGACGCTTTGCAGCGCGCGCTCGAAGCCACGCCAGTCCGCCCGTTGCAGTTGGCCGTAGCGTTCACGGAAGCCGGCGTCGGAAAACTCCGTCCACAAGGGCTGGAACCCCGTCCATTCCTCACGCAGCCAGGCTTCCAGGCCGTTGACGACGTCCTGATAGGAGGCATGCAGCGCCTTGACATGGTCGGAGGAAACATCGGGAAAGAAGGTGATGCGATAACGCTGGCCCCGTTCGCAGTCGTCGACTTCCAGAATGCCGCTCGGACCGATGGTGCGGTGCAGCGGCTCGCCGTATGTCAGGACTCCGCCCTTTTCGGCCAGCACCGGTTCCAGCATGACCGGCGTGTCGCCGATCGGCACGAAGCGTGCGGCTTCGAACAGATGGACCAGGGTCAGCGGCCCGGTGGCCGGGCACATGACCACCGAGGAGCTGACGGGTTGGGTGGGGCTGACCGGCGCGCTGAGGCGCACGTCGTTGCCGACCTTGAACACCTGCCCGACATCCAGCGCGGTGCCGTCCCAGAACTGCTCGGCCCAGCTGTCGTAGTCGTTGAGGCACAGGCGAAACTCGGCGATCAGCGATTCGAAGTCGGGACGGTCGGGGTTCAGGGCGGCGACCACCAGCAGGCCGATGCTGTTGTTCAAGGCCAGGAGGCGGTCGGATGGAAGCATGGGCAGTCACTCGCGCAGATCAATGGATAGGCGCGGAACTTTGCTGGGGATCGAAAAGTAAATAAGCCGGGAAAGGAGGCAATGCTTGTAGGGCAATTCCTTAAATGTTCCGGGTGCCCGCAGACCGGCGGCGAGATTGCCCGTTGCCCAATCCGCGCGGCTCTCGTTATGCTGCTGAACCCTTTAATCAGATCCGAGCAGCGGCCCGTTCGAGCCGCCTGGGATGTCTTTGATAACGGATCCTGTGATGAATGCACCGATGAAGGCGTTCGGCCCGGTCAAGGCCGTGATTTTCGATATGGACGGTTTGCTGCTGGACACCGAGGGCATCTACACCGAGGTCACGTCCATCATCGCCGGGCGGTACGGGCGGACCTTCGACTGGAGCGTCAAGCAGAACATCATCGGCCGCGGGGCGGAGGATCTGGCGCGGTATGTGGTCGAGGCGCTGGATCTGCCGATCACCGCCGAGGAGTTCCTGGTCATCCGCGAGCCGCTGATGCGCGAGCGTTTCCCGACCGCCCAGGCCATGCCCGGCGCCGAGGAGCTGATCCGCCACCTCAAGGCGCACGATGTGCCGATCGCGGTGGGCACCAGTTCCTCGCGCCAGTCGTTCGGCCAGAAAACCACCTTGCACCGCGACTGGTTCGCGCTGTTCGACTTCATCGTCACCGCCGACGACCCGGAAGTCGGTGCGGCCAAACCTGCGCCGGACATTTTCCTCACCGCCGCCCGACGCCTGGGCGTGGCGCCCGAGGATTGCCTGGTGTTCGAGGACTCGCCGTTCGGCGTGACGGCGGCGAAGGCGGCCGGCATGACGGCCATCGCGATTCCCGACGCGGCCATGGCCGATGAGAAGTACGCCCATGCCGACGGGATTCTCCGTTCGTTGAAAGCGTTCACTCCGGGCGCCTGCGGTTTGCCGGCGCTGGACTGGGCCTGACCGGCCCGTAAAGCCCGGGCACGAAAAAACGCCGCCCCTCCTGGCCAGGAGGGGCGGCGTTTTTCGTTCTGGGCGGAAGAGGGCGGATCAGGCGCCGAAACCGCCGTCGATGGTCAGGCTGGCCCCGGTGATGTAACCGGCTTCGGGGCCTGCGAGGTAGGCGACGAAACTGGCGATCTCATCGGCGGTGCCGTAACGGCCGACGGCCATCAGCGGGATCAGGCTGTCTGCGAAGTCGCCGTGGGCCGGGTTCATGTCGGTGTCGACCGGGCCCGGCTGCACGTTGTTGACGGTGATGCCGCGGGGGCCAAGATCCCGTGCCAGGCCTTTGGTCAGGCCCACCAGCGCGGATTTGCTCATGGCGTACACACCGCCGCCGGCGAAGGGCATGCGGTCGGCGTTGGTGCTGCCGATGTTGATGACGCGGGCGCCTTCGCCCATGTGCCGGGCCGCTTCCTGGGTGGCGATGAACACGCTGCGCACGTTGATGGCCAGGGTCTGGTCGAAGTCTTCCAGTTTGAAGTCTTCCAGCGGGGCGACCGCGAGGACGCCGGCGTTGTTGACCAGGATGTCGAGGCGGCCAAAGGTTTCGACGGTGGCGCTCACCGCGTGGCGGATGGCATCGGCGTCGGCGCTGTCGGCCTTGATCGCCAGGGCTTTGCCGCCGGTGGCGGTGATGCTGTTCTGCAGTTCCTCGGCCTTGGCGGCGGAGCTGACGTAGGTGAAGGCCACGGCGGCGCCTTCGGCGGCCAGGCGTTTGACGATGGCGGCGCCGATGCCACGGGATCCGCCTTGAATCAGAGCGACTTTGCCGCTGAGGGTTTGAGTGGTCATGTTCGATCTCCGGAAAATTCAAGGCGGGATGCCTTGTTGTTGGAGCCGAGTATCGGCTTCGGGCCCAGAGCAGGGTAGACCATGGTTGCTATAGTCTGTGTAAACCAAAAGTTTATAGTGATGCCCATGGAAACCTTCAGCAGTATCGAATGCTTTGTCCGCAGCGCCGAGGTCGGCAGCTTCGCCGAGGCTGCCCGGCGCCTGAGCCTGACGCCGGCGGCGGTCGGCAAGAGTGTGGCGAAACTGGAAGCGCGCCTGGGGGTACGGCTGTTCCAGCGCAGCACCCGCAGCCTGACGCTGACCGAGGCGGGGCAGCTGTTCCTGAGTGAAGTCAGCGCCAGCCTCACCACCATCCAGAACGCCGTCGCCAACCTGGCCAGCGCCGGCGGGCAGCCGGCCGGCACGCTGAAGGTCAGCATGGGCACGGTGTTCGGGCGGCTGTACATCGTGCCGTTGCTGGGGGAGTTCCTAAGGCGGTTTCCGGCGATCAGTCCGGACTGGCATTTCGATAACCGCCAGGTCGATCTGATCGGACAGGGGTTCGATGCGGCGATCGGCGGCGGCTTCGAGCTGCCGCAAGGTGTGGTCGCCCGCCGGTTGACCCCGGCGCACCGGGTGCTGGTGGCGGCGGAGGACTATCTGGACAGGCGCGCCATGATCCAAGGGCCGGAGGATCTGACGGACCACGACGGGATCCTGATCCGCTCGCCGCAGACCGGCCGGGTGCGCTCCTGGCAACTGACCCACCGCAACCGTCAGCACAGCCCGTTGACCCTCAAGGCATGCATGACCATGAGCGATTCCGAAGCGGCCTGCGCCACGGCGGTGCAGGGGTTGGGAATCGCCTTGGTGAGCATGCCGTTCGCCGTGCCTTACCTTGAGGCCGGCACGTTGCGGCGGGTACTGCCGGACTGGTACGTCGACGACGGCAACATCTCCATCTATTACGCCGAGCACAGGCTGCTGCCGGGCAAGACCCGGGCGTTCGTCGATTTCATCATCGAGCAGTTCGCCGGGCAGGGGCTGGCGCAGCGGTTCAGTGCGGTCTGAGTCTGGTTCGGAGGCGAGGCGCGGCCGATCGCCAGCAGGCTGGCTCCCACAGTGGTTGCCGACGGCCCGCAAGATTTCTGCCCATCACAAAACCTGTAGGAGCTTGCCTGCAAGCGATGAGGCCGGCACATCCAGCATCACCAGTGCCTGACCCTCCGCCATCGCCAGCTGCTGGTTCCCACAGGGTGAGAGGCGATTCGAATGCGGGAGCCCGCCTGCCGGCGATGAACGATGACGCGGCCTAGCGGCCGAACCGCCCGCCCCAGCCGATGATGGTCTTCGGCCGCGGCGTCGCATAGGTGCGCACCTTGGACGTCGACAGCCCCAGCCGCACCAGCGATTCGGCGACTGTCACCGCGGCGGTCACGCCGTCCACCACCGGCACGCCGGTGCGCTGGCGGATCTGTTCGTCGAGCCCGGCCATGCCGCCGCAGCCCAGGCAGATGACTTCGGCCTTGTCCTGGGTCACCGCCAGCTCGGCCTGGCGGACAATGGCCTCCACTGCGCGCTGCGGCTCGTGCTCCAGCTCCAGCACCGCCAGGCCGCTGGCTCGCACCGAGGCGCAACGGTCCCACAGGCCCGACAGCTTGAGCCGGTCTTCGATCAGCGGCACGGTGCGGTCCAGGGTGGTGACCACCGAATAGGCGTGGCCCAGGTACATCGCGGTGCTGGCGGCGGCGTCGGTGATGTCCACCACCGGCACGTTGAGCAGCTCCTGCAGGCCTTCGCGGCCGTGCTCGCCGTAGCCGGCCTGGATCACGGCGTCGAACGGTTGGTCGTAGGCCATCACCCGGTCCATCACGGCGAGGGCGGCCAGGTAGCTTTCGAAATTGCCTTCGACCGAATCGGCGCCGAAGTACGGGGTCAGGCCGACGATTTCGGTGCCCGGGGCCGCGACCGCCTGGGCGGA
The DNA here is from genome assembly GCF_002112565.1 of Pseudomonas sp. R25(2017). NCBI lineage: Bacteria > Pseudomonadati > Pseudomonadota > Gammaproteobacteria > Pseudomonadales > Pseudomonadaceae > Pseudomonas > Pseudomonas sp. R25(2017). Next base: position 261,963 of record NZ_NEHZ01000001.1, on the reverse strand, counting down.
ACGGGCGATGGCCTGGGTGATGGATTCGGTGGTGTTGACGTTGACCACGAGAATGCGCATGGAAAGTCCTTATTGCGGTGGGTGCTGCGGCCCGTCGGCGGGCCGCCGGAAGGTTCAGTGGCTGACGTTGTCGACGGCGATGGCCTCGCCGCTGACGTCGGCGTAGTGCGGCTGGCGCTGGGCGATGATCAGGTAGAGCAGTGCGGCGATGCCGGCGCCGGTCAGCCAGGAGAACGGCGAAACGCTGTGGAAGCCCGGCACCAGCGCCAGGACGATGGCGATCAGCGCCGCAGGAATGAACGCCGCCACGGCGCGCAGATTGACCCCGCGGCTGTAGTAATAGGCGCCGGCAGGGTGTTCGCTGTAGAGCTGCGGCACGTGGATCCGGCCTTTGCGGATCAGCCAGTAGTCGACCATGATCACCCCGTACAGCGGACCGAGCAGGGCGCCCAGGCCCGACAGGAAATACACGATCACCAACGGGCTGTTGTAGAGGTTCCACGGCAGGATCAGCACGGCGAGGGTGGCGCTGATCAGGCCGGCGCGGCGGAAGGTCAGGTATTTCGGTGCCAGGTTGCTGAGCACGAAGGCCGGGGCGACGAAGTTGGCCATGATGTTCACCGCCACGGTGACGATCAGGAACGCCAGGCAGCCGAGCACCAGAAAGAAGGTGTTCGGGATCGAGGCGATGATTTCGGTCGGGCTTTCGATGATCTTCCCGTTGATCTGGAACTGCGCGCCGCACAGCAGCACGGTGATGCCGGCGAACACCAGGATGTTCACCGGCAGCCCCCAGAAATTGCCGACCTTGATGGTCTTGCGGCACGGCGAGGAACGGGCGAAGTCACAGAAGTTGAGGATCAGCGTGCCGTAGATCGCCAGCCACAGCGCGCCGCCGGCGAAGATGTTGCGCCACATCTCGGCGCCGGTCAGCGGTTCGCGGATCGACCAGGCGATGGTCGCGTCGGCCTGGGTGTACATCCACGCGGCGAGGCAGGCGACGGTCAGCAGGATGACCGGGCCGGCGAAGGCTTCGTAGCGCCGCACCATTTCCATGCCGTAGGCCAGGATCGTCAGTTGCACCAGCCAGATCGCCACGAAACACACCCAGCCCAGGCTCGACAGGCCGAGGATCGAGTTGTGGTCGTAGTCGGCGAAGCCCGGATGGATCGCCGTGAGCAGCACGCGGAACACCACCGAGGCGAGGTAGGTCTGGATGCCGAACCAGGCGATGGCGATCACCGCCCGGATCAGGGCCGGAATCTGCGCTCCGTGGATGCCGAAGCTGATCCGGCTGATGACCGGGAACGGCACGCCGGTCTTCTGCCCCATATAGCCGGACAGGTTCATGAAGAAGTACACCAGCGTCGCGCCGATGCCCAGCGACAGCAGGATCTGCCAGCCGCCCAGGCCCATGGCGTACAGGCCGATGGCGAACGAGTAGTTGGCGATGTTGTGCACATCGTTGGTCCACAGGGCGAAGATGCTGTAGCGGCCCCAGCGCCGGCCTTCGGCCTTGGTCGGCGCGAGGTCGCGGTTGTGCAGGCGCGGGCTCAGTTGCAGCGGTTCAGCGGCATCTTCGCCGGTCACGGTTCGGTCGGGGGAAGCGGCGGGCAGATTCAGCGCGATGTTGTTGGAGAGACTTGTACGCATTCCGGCAGGCTCCTGATGTCCGGGCCGCGATGACTGTGCATGAGCGTTGGGGCTCGACAAATCTTCGTCGCGGCCAGTGAGGCATCACTGGTGATGGGGCGTCTGCAGCCTGTACGGGATAGGGCGCTTCAGGCGTGCGGATCGAAAGTGTGTGTATGTCTTGAATAGTTTTGTATACAAAACATGCATGCACTTAAGCCAGATGCGTGCCAGTCGGCGATCTATGGAAAGCGTCGCTCATTTCGAAAAGTTATCGATATCCGATAAGTGTCTGAATTGGAGGCGATATAAATTGACCGGTTGAACAGGTATTTATTTTTCGCCGCGGATTTCGAGGAGGAATGAGAGTAGGGCGGGGGAGCGTCGGGTGTAACTTTTCAGGGCGCAGAAACGAAAAGTGCACACATAAATGGCACGGATGGTGACATTCATGTGTACACATTTTTGAGACGGGTGAAATCTGTGTAGGAGCTTGCCTGCAAGCGATGAGGCCGGCACTGCCGACATCTATGTTGCGTGACGTAGCGTTATCGCCAGCCTGCTGGCGAAGGGCGTTACGCCTTGCTGATGATGTTCCCCGCGTGCAGCCCGCATTCCTTCTGGGTCGCTTCCTCCCACCACCAGCGGCCTTCGCGCTCGTGCTGGTTCGGCAGCACGGGGCGGGTGCAGGGCTCGCAGCCGATGCTGATGAAGCCGCGCTCGTGCAGGCTGTTGTAAGGCAGTTCCAGCATGCGGATGTAGCCCCAGATCTCTTCGCTGGTCATCTGCGCCAGCGGGTTGAACTTGTACAGGGTGCGCTCCGGTGTGGAGAACGCCGAGTCGATCTCCATGACCGCCACCGCGCTGCGGGTGCCGGGGCTCTGGTCGCGGCGCTGGCCGGTGGCCCAGGCCTTGACGTCGGACAGCTTGCGCCGCAGCGGCTCGATCTTGCGGATGCCGCAGCATTCGCCATGGCCGTCCTTGTAGAAGCTGAACAGGCCCTTTTCCTTCACGAACGGTTCCAGTTTCGTGTGGTCCGGCGAGACGATGTCGATGTCGATCTTGTAGAAGTCGCGCACCTGATCGATGAAGCGGTAGGTTTCCGGGTGCAGGCGGCCGGTGTCGAGGCTGAACACCTTGACGTTCTTGTTCAGCTTCCAGGCCATGTCCACCAGCACCACGTCCTCGGCGCCGCTGAAGGATATCCACAGGTCGTCGCCGAACTCGGCGAAGGCGAGCTTCAGGATGTCCTGCGGGGATTTGCTGGCATAGGTCGTGGCGAGTTCCACGATGTCGAACGTTGCACTCATCAGGGCGGCTTCCTACAGGTCGGTGGCGCTGGGCGCTCTATGTGGCGCCGATGGTAACAAAAAGCGCGGCCCGCCGGGGCGCCCTCTGCGTTGCGCGGCCGGGGGCGAGCGGCTAGAGTTCGGGCTCGCTCGGCCCGATAAACATTAAAAAACGGAGTGTCGTTGTGGAAATTGCCTGTCTTGATCTTGAAGGGGTGCTGGTGCCGGAAATCTGGATCGCCTTCGCCGAAAAAACCGGAATCGAATCGCTCAAGGCCACCACCCGGGACATTCCCGACTACGACGTGCTGATGAGACAGCGCCTGCGGATCCTCGACGAGCACGGCCTCAAGCTTTCGGACATCCAGGAAGTGATCGCCACCCTCAAGCCGCTGGACGGCGCGGCGGAATTCGTCGACTGGCTGCGCGAGCGCTTCCAGGTGGTGATCCTGTCGGACACCTTCTATGAGTTTTCCCAGCCGCTGATGCGTCAGTTGGGCTTCCCGACCTTGCTCTGCCACCGTCTGGTCACCGATGACAGCGGGCGGGTGACCGGCTACCAACTGCGTCAGAAAGATCCCAAGCGTCAGTCGGTCCTGTCCTTCAAGAGTTTGTATTACCGGGTGATCGCCGCCGGCGATTCCTACAACGACACCAGCATGCTGGGCGAGGCGGACGCCGGGATCCTGTTCCACGCGCCGGACAACGTGATCCGTGAGTTCCCGCAGTTCCCGGCGGTGCACAGCTTTGCCGAACTGAAGCAGGAGTTCCTCAAGGCGTCGAACCGGGACTTGAGCCTGTAAGGCTTGTTGTGGCGAGGGCCCCAGGGCCCTCGCCACACCGCTCAGAGGTTCTGCAAGGTCTCGAGCAGGACCTTCACCTTGGTGATCGATTCCTGGTATTCCGCCTGCCAGTCCGAGTCGGCGACGATCCCGCCCCCGCCCCAGCAGCACACCTGCCCGTCCTTGACCAACAGGCTGCGGATGGCGATGGAGCTGTCCATCTCGCCGCGCACGTCCAGATACAGCAACGAGCCGCAGTACAGGCCGCGCCGGGTCGGCTCCAGTTCGTCGATGATCTGCATCGAGCGGATCTTCGGCGCGCCGGTGATCGAACCGCCGGGGAAGCTGCCGGCGATCAGGTCCAGCGCGTCGCGGCCGTCCGCCAGTTCGCCGGTCACGCTGCTGACCAGGTGATGCACGTTCGGATAGCTTTCCAGGCTGAACAGCTCCGGCACCCGCACCGACCCGGTGCGGCAGGTGCGGCCCAGGTCGTTGCGCAGCAGGTCAACGATCATCAGGTTTTCCGCGCGGTCCTTGGGGCTGTCCAGCAGTTCGGCGGCGTTGGCGGCATCTTCGGCCGCCGTTGCGCCGCGGGGGCGGGTGCCCTTGATCGGCCGGGTCTCCACCTGGCGCCGGCTGACCTTGACGAAACGCTCCGGCGACAGGCTCAGCACCGCGCCGCCGTCGGGCAGGCGCTGGAAGCCGGAAAACGGCGTCGGGCAGGCTGCGCGCAACGCCTTGTACGCCAGCCATGGATCGCCTTCGCACGGGGCGCGGAAGCGCTGGGCGAAGTTGACCTGATAGCAGTCGCCGGCCTGAATGTACTGTTGGATGCGCTCGAAGGCCTGACGGTAGTCATCGGCCGAGAGGTCGGCCGCCATCGGCGACTTCAGGCCAAAAGGCGCGTCTGCCGCGTTCGCGGGCCGGCTGAACAGCTCGATCAGGCGCTGCCTTTCGTTGTCGTTCACTGACGGATGGAACACCAGCTGACTGGTGGCCGCCAGGTGATCGCTGATCAGGGCCCAGTCGTACAGGCCGAAGCGTGCGTCGGGCAATTGCAGGTCATCCATGGCCTGGCTCGGCAGGTTCTCCAGGTGCCGGCCGAAGTCGTAGCTCAGGTAGCCGATCAGGCCGCCGGCGAACGGCAGTTCGCTGCCGTCGGGCAGTGCGGCGTCGCCCAGGCGCGCCAGTTGGCTGCGCAGGCGTTGCAGGAAGCGCTCGCCGCTTTCGTCCGGCAACACCGCCAGTTGCTCCAGCGGCCAGGCGCTGAGCAGGTCGAAGCGGCCGCGGTCGGCGCTCGGGCGGCCGCTGTCGAGCAGCACGGCGCCGGGGGCGTGGCGGACAGCCGCGAAGTAGTCGGCGGGATCGGCGCGGTAGGGCAGCAGGTGTACGGAACAGGTCGGCATGGGCGGGGCAAATCGGCCATCGAGGCGGGGTGGGGATTGTAGTCCCCTCAGGGGTTCGCTCCTAGAGGGGATGTCGGGGATTGGCAGATCGGGGGCCGTTCTGCAGGGCGCGCCAATGCACATGAGCCCTGTGGGAGCGAGCCTGCTCGAAGGTCGCGACGCGGCGCCGGATCAGCCCTCGACCGTCGGGATGTGCCCGAACATTTCCTGGGTGAACGCCACGCGCTCCGCCGCCGTCTCGGTGATGCCCCGGGCCTTGAGCTGCTCCAGGTGCGCCTCGACCGCATGGGTGCGCGACGTCAGCCCGCAGTCGTTGGCGATCTGGATGTTCAGCCCCGGCCGGGCGTTGAGTTCGAGGATCAGCGGGCCCTTGTCCTGGTCCAGCACCATGTCCACGCCGATGTAGCCCAGGCCGCACAGTTCGTAGCAGCCGGCGGCCAGCTTCATGAAGCCGTCCCAGTAGGGCAGCTGTACGCCGTCCACCGCGTTGGTGGTGTCCGGGTGCTTGCTGATGAAGTTGTTCAGCCAGGTGCCGCGCAGGGTCAGGCCGGTGGCCAGGTCGACGCCGACGCCGATGGCGCCCTGGTGCAGGTTGGCCTTGCCGTTGGACTGGCGGGTCGGCAGGCGCAGCATGGCCATCACCGGGTAGCCCATCAGCACGATGATGCGGATGTCCGGCACGCCTTCGTAGCTGATGCTGCGGAAGATCTGGTCCGGGGTCACCCGGTACTCGATCAGCGCCCGGTCGCGGTGCCCGCCCAGGGAATACAGGCCGGTGAGGATGCTGGAGATGTGGTGCTCGATCTCCTCGTGGCTGATGATCTTGCCCGACACCGTGCGGTAGCGGCCCTCGAAGCGGTCGGCGACCACGATGATGCCGTCGCCGCCGGCACCCTGGGCCGGCTTGATCACGAAATCGTTGCGCCCGCCGATGATCTCGCCGAGCTTGTCGATTTCCTTCTCGGTGGAGATCACGCCATACAGTTCCGGCACATGGATGCCGGCCTGGAGCGCGCGCTCCTTGGTGATGATCTTGTCGTCGACGATCGGGTACAGGCTGCGCTTGTTGTACTTGAGCACGTAGTCCGCGTTGCGCCGGTTGATGCCCATGATGCCGCGGGCTTCCAGGGCCTTCCAGGTCTTCCAGAAACCGAACATCAGGCGTCAGCCTTCTTCAGGAAAGCCTTGAAGCGCACCAGTTCGGTCAGGCGGTAGCCGCGGTAGCGACCCATGGCCAGCATGAAGCCCACCAGGATCAGCAGCACCGCCGGGAAGGTGAACACGAAGTACACCAGCTCCGGCACGGTCATGATCAGGTGCGCCAGGGACGCGGCGAACAGCGTGCCGATGGCCACTTTCATCGCATGGCTGGCGCCGCGCTCTTCCCAGGTGATCGACAGGCGTTCGATGGTCATGGTCAGGATCACCATCGGGAACAGCGCCACCGACAGCCCGCGCTCAAGCCCCAGCTTGTGGCTGAACAGGCTGATGGCGGCGATCAGCACGACCACGAAGGTCAGCACCACCGACAGGCGCGGCAGCATCTGCAGCTTCAGGTGTTCCAGGTACGAGCGCAGCGAAAGGCCCAGCGCCGTGATCACGGTGAACAGCAAGATGCCGAAGCCCAGTTGCGTCTCGCGAAAGGCCAGGGCGATCAGCACCGGGGTGAACGTGCCCAGGGTCTGCAGGCCGATCAGGTTGCGCAGGATGAGGATCACCAGCACGCCGATCGGGATCATCACCATGATCATGAAGGTCTGCTGGGTCTGCAGCGGCAGGCCGTACAGCGAGTATTCGAGGAAGTTGGCGTCGGTGTTCTCGTCGGTCAGCTTGGCCAGGCGGATGGCGTTCATTTCGCTGTTGTTCAGGCTGAAGGTCACGTTGGCCTTCTTGCCGCCGTCGACGGTGATCAGGTTCTCGTCGCCGATCCACCACAGCAGACGGTCGGTCGGCAGGCCCTGTTCGCCGGTTTCCGGGTTGAAGTACAGCCAGTCGGTGCCGTTGAAGCTGCGCAGCCACAGTTCAGGCATCTGCGGCTGGTCGGCCACCAGGCGGATGGTGTGCACCTTTTCCACCGGCACGTGGGCGATGGACAGCAGCAGCTCGACGATCTTGGCCTTGTGCGCGGTGGACGGATCGCCCGCCAGCAGCAGTTTCACGTTGTCGTCGTTGACGTTGTTGACCCGCTTGATCGCCTCGCCGATGAAGGTCTCGACGTCGGCCGAGTGCTGGCGGATTGGCGCGAGCAGGGCTTCGGCGGCGATCTTTTCGGGGCCTTCGATGGCCATGCTGTCGCGGAAGGTCGGGCCTTTGACCTTGGATTTCTCGGCGGTGTAGCGCTTGGTCAGCACCAGGCGGTAGTAGAGGGTCTGGTTGCCCTTGGCCCGACGCGCCGACCAGGTGACCTTGCGGTTGCCGTCGATGCGGTTGACCGCCACCCCGTAGTTGTTGGAGATGAAGCTCTCGTTGAGGCTGACGTAGTCGCGGCTCAGGGGCGGCACGAACATCTGGATCTTGACCGGGTCCTTGGTGCTGGCGACGAACTCGACCTTGGCGTCGATGTTCCACAGGTCGTCGGTGGCGTCTTCGGTGACCGGGATGCCGAGCACGAAAATCTGATAGGCCGTGACCGAGACGCCCAGCAGCACGAGGACGGCGATCAGGATTTTCAGGTGGAAGGTAAGAGAACGCATTGAAATTACTCGGCGGTATGAGCGGCGATGGCGCAGGCAGGCTTGCCGGCAGCGTATTTAAGACTGGGGTCGACCAGCGCATCGAAGCGCTTGAGCGCTTCGGAGCCGATCAGAAGCGGGTATTGGAACGCACTGCGGTCGGTCAGGTTCACTTCGATGCTGCGCATCGCCGCGCCCATGCAGATGTCGAGCTCGATCACCGGGCGGGCGGTGTACTGCTTGCCCTCTTCGGGGTCGTAGTCGCCGGCGCGGCGCTTGATCTTGCTGACCCGGGCCAGCGGCCGCTCGATCGGGTGCGAATGCGCCTTGTCGATGGCCAGGTAGAAGCGCACCCACGACTCACCGTTGCGCTTGAAGCGCTTGATGTCGCGGGCGCTCAGCGAGGCGGTCTTGGCGCCGGTGTCGAGCTTGGCCGCGACTTCCAGGTTGATGCCGTCCAGCGCCGCGTACTCGTTGAGGCCGTACACGGTCTTCTCCCCGGCGGCGGCAAGGGCGGGCAAGCAGAACAGCGCGAAGAATGTGGGGAAGGGCTTGAGTCTCATAAATCCTGGCGAGCAGCGTTCCGTTCTCGGTTCAGGGCCACGGCATCAGGAGGTCCTGTCTGCCCGTGTGCCTTCGTGTGCCTATCAGCTTTTTATGACAAGCCGTGCAAATGACCCGCAAATGCGGGCGGCATTCTAGCACGACGCATTTATGGCGCCAGCGCCGGGGGCGGTCTATAACCCATGGGGTTGGAATCGCGGGTTATTAGACGATTGTCGACAATGTCTATTTATCCTTTGACTGATGCGGGCTAATTGGCTAGTTTTTGCCGCATTGGAATTCAAGGTGTCGACAATATGCTGGATCAACTCGATCCTCCGGTCGCCAGCGGCGACGATTCGGAAACGCTCTCGGAAAACGTCTTCCGGCGCATCCAGGCCGCCATCGTCAAGGGGGAGATCGCCCCCGGCAGCAAGATCTCCGAGCCTGAGCTGGCGCGCACTTACGGCATCAGCCGCGGCCCGCTGCGCGAGGCCATTCATCGCCTGGAAGGCCAGCGCCTGCTGGTGCGGGTGCCGCACGTCGGGGCGCGGGTGGTGTCGCTGAGCCACGCCGAACTGCTGGAGCTCTACGAGATCCGCGAATCCCTCGAAGGCATGGCCTGCCGCCTGGCGGCCGAACGCATGAGCAGCGAAGAAATCGACGAGCTGCGCCGGGTGCTGGAGACCCACGAGCGCGACGCGGCGTTCCAGGCCGGGCTCGGCTACTACCAGCAGGAAGGCGATTTCGACTTCCATTACCGGATCATCCAGGGCAGCGGCAACCGCACCCTGACCCAGATGCTCTGCGGCGAGCTCTACCAATTGGTGCGCATGTACCGCATCCAGTTCTCCACCACGCCCAACCGTCCGCGCCAGGCCTTTGCCGAGCACCACCGGATTCTCGACGCCATCGCCGACCGTGACGGCGAACTGGCCGAACTTCTGATGCGCCGCCACATCGGCGCCTCCAAACGCAACATCGCCCGTCACTACCAGGACGGCGCCAACCCGACAGCCACTGAACGAGGTGAGTCATGAGTTCCAACCAGAACACTCCAGGCCAGCGTTTTCGCGACGCGGTCGCCAGCGAGCATCCGCTGCAAGTGGTCGGCGCGATCAACGCCAACCATGCGCTGCTGGCCAAGCGCGCCGGCTTCAAGGCGATCTACCTGTCCGGCGGCGGGGTGGCCGCCGGCTCCCTCGGCGTGCCGGACCTGGGCATCACCGGCCTGGATGACGTGCTGACCGACGTGCGCCGCATCACCGACGTCTGCGACCTGCCGCTGCTGGTGGACGTGGACACCGGCTTCGGCGCCTCGGCGTTCAACGTCGCGCGCACCGTCAAGTCGATGATCAAGTTCGGCGCCGCCGCCATCCACATCGAAGACCAGGTTGGCGCCAAGCGCTGCGGCCACCGTCCGAACAAAGAGATCGTCACCCAGCAGGAGATGGTCGACCGCATCAAGGCCGCCGTCGATGCCCGCACCGACGACAGCTTCGTGATCATGGCCCGCACCGACGCCTTGGCCGTCGAAGGCCTGGAGTCCGCCCTGGACCGCGCTGCGGCGTGCATCGAGGCCGGCGCCGACATGATCTTCCCGGAAGCCATCACCGAACTTGAGATGTACAAACTGTTCGCCAGCCGCGTGAAGGCGCCGATCCTGGCCAACATCACCGAATTCGGCTCGACGCCGCTCTACACCACCGAGCAACTGGCCGGCGCCGACGTGTCGTTGGTGCTGTACCCGCTGTCGGCGTTCCGCGCCATGAACAAGGCGGCCGAAAACGTCTACACGGCGATCCGCCGCGACGGCACCCAGCAGAACGTCATCGACACCATGCAGACGCGCATGGAGCTCTATGACCGCATCGACTACCACACCTTCGAGCAGAAGCTCGATGCGCTGTTCGCGCAGAAGAAAGGCTGAACCAGATCCTGTGGGGCGGGCAGGCCCGCTCCCGCAAGTTTCCCAAACAAATTCAAGAAGATTGGAGACAGCAATGGCCGAAGCAAAAGTACTCAGCGGCGCCGGGCTCCGGGGCCAGGTCGCCGGGCAGACCGCCCTGTCCACCGTGGGCCAGGCCGGTGCCGGCCTGACCTACCGCGGCTACGACGTGCGCGAACTGGCGGCGGATGCGCAATTCGAAGAGGTGGCGTACCTGCTGCTCTACGGAGAACTGCCGACCCAGGCCCAGCTCGCCGCCTACCAAGGCAAGCTGAGCAAGCTGCGCGACCTGCCGCAGGCGCTCAAGGAAGTGTTGGAGCGCATTCCCGCCGACGCCCACCCGATGGACGTGATGCGCACCGGTTGCTCGTTCCTGGGCAACATCGAGCCGGAGAAGGACTTTTCCGAGCAGCGCGACAAGACCGACCGCCTGCTGGCCGCGTTCCCGGCGATCATGTGCTACTGGTACCGCTACAGCCACGACGGCAAACGCATCGACTGCGTCAGCGACGAGCCGTCCATCGGCGGCCACTTCCTGCACCTGCTGCACGGCAAGAAGCCGAGCGAGCTGCACGTCAAGGTGATGAACGTCTCGCTGATCCTCTACGCCGAGCACGAGTTCAACGCCTCGACCTTCACCGCCCGCGTGTGCGCCTCGACCCTGTCGGACCTGTATTCCTGCGTGACGGCGGCCATCGGCTCCCTGCGCGGCCCGCTGCACGGCGGCGCCAACGAAGCGGCGATGGAAATGATCGAGCGTTTCTCGTCGCCGGAAGAGGCGATCAAAGGCACCCTCGGCATGCTCGAGCGCAAGGACAAGATCATGGGCTTCGGCCACGCGATCTATAAGGACAGCGACCCGCGCAACGAGGTGATCAAGGGCTGGTCGAAGAAGCTCGCCGACGAAGTGGGCGACAAGGTGCTGTTCCCGGTCTCCGAGGCCATCGACAAGACCATGTGGGAGCAGAAGAAGCTGTTCCCCAACGCCGACTTCTACCATGCATCGGCGTATCACTTCATGGGCATCCCGACCAAGCTGTTCACCCCGATTTTCGTCTGCTCGCGCCTGACCGGCTGGGCGGCGCACGTGTTCGAGCAGCGTGCCAACAACCGCATCATCCGTCCGAGCGCCGAGTACACCGGCGTCGAACAGCGCAAGTTCGTGCCAATCGAACGTCGCTGAATGGTGGAGGTCAGGCACCGATACCGACGTTCACCGAAGTCCTTGTGGGAGCTGGCTTGCCAGCGATGACGGAGTCATATCCAGCATCGATGGCGGCTGACCCGCCGCAATCGCTGGCAAGCCAGCTCCCACAGGGTTCGTGTGAATTTCGAGGTTGATGCCAGGCCTCGCCCTTTGAAACTACCGTGCCCCGAGTCCTGACCGATGAACACACAATTTCGTAAACCGCTCCCCGGCACCGCCCTGGACTACTTCGATGTCCGCGCTGCGGTCGAGGCGATCCAGCCCGGCAGCTACGACACCCTGCCGTACACCTCCCGGGTGCTGGCGGAAAACCTGGTGCGCCGCTGCGACCCGGCCACGCTCACCGATTCGCTCAAGCAACTGATCGAGCGCAAGCGCGACCTCGACTTCCCGTGGTTCCCGGCCCGGGTGGTGTGCCACGACATCCTCGGCCAGACCGCGCTGGTGGACCTGGCTGGCCTGCGCGACGCGATCGCCCGGCAGGGCGGCGACCCGGCGCAGGTCAACCCGGTGGTGCCGACCCAACTGATCGTCGACCACTCGCTGGCGGTGGAGGCGGGCGGGTTCGATGCGCAGGCGTTCGAGAAGAACCGCGCCATCGAGGACCGTCGCAACGAGGACCGTTTCCATTTCATCAACTGGACCAAGAAAGCGTTCAAGAACGTCGACGTGATCCCGCCGGGCAACGGCATCATGCACCAGATCAACCTGGAGAAAATGTCCCCGGTGATTCAGGTGCGCCCCGATGAAAACGGAAAGCGCGTGGCGTTCCCCGACACCTGCGTGGGCACCGACAGCCACACCCCGCACGTCGATGCGCTGGGCGTGATCGCCATCGGCGTCGGCGGCCTTGAGGCCGAAAGCGTGATGCTCGGCCGCGCCTCGTGGATGCGCCTGCCGGAAAGCGTCGGCGTCGAACTGACCGGCAAGCTGCAGCCGGGCATCACCGCCACCGACATGGTGCTGGCGCTGACCGAATACCTGCGCAAGCAGAAGGTCGTCGGCGCGTGGCTGGAGTTCTTCGGCGAGGGCGCCTCGGCCCTGACCCTGGGCGACCGCGCGACCATCTCCAACATGGCCCCGGAATACGGCGCCACGGCGGCGATGTTCTACATCGACCGGCAGACCATCGACTACCTCAAGCTCACCGGCCGCGACGACGAGCAGGTGCAGTTGGTCGAGAACTACGCCCGCACCACCGGCCTGTGGGCCGACAGCCTGACAGGCGCGCAATACGAGCGCAGCCTGAGCTTCGACCTGTCTTCGGTGGTGCGCAACATGGCCGGCCCGAGCAACCCCCACGCCCGCGTGGCGGTGGCGGATCTGGCCGCCAAGGGCATCTCCGGACAGTGGGACGACGTGCCGGGGCAAATGCCCGACGGCGCGGTGATCATCGCCGCCATCACCAGTTGCACCAACACCAGCAACCCGCGCAACGTGATCGCCGCCGGCCTGCTGGCGCGCAACGCCAACAAGCTGGGGCTGACCCGCAAGCCGTGGGTCAAGTCGTCGCTGGCGCCGGGCTCCAAGACCGTGGCGCTGTACCTGGACGAAGCGGGGCTGGGCAAGGAGCTGGAGCAGCTCGGCTTCGGCGTCGTGGCGTTCGCCTGCACCACCTGCAACGGCATGTCCGGCGCGCTGGATCCGGTGATCCAGCAGGAAATAATCGACCGTGACCTGTACGCCACCGCCGTGCTCTCGGGCAACCGCAACTTCGACGGGCGGATCCACCCGTACGCCAAGCAGGCGTTCCTTGCTTCGCCGCCGCTGGTGGTCGCCTACGCCATCGCCGGCACCATCCGTTTCGACATCGAGAAAGACGTGCTGGGCGTGGCCGACGGCAAGGAAATCCGCCTGAAGGACATCTGGCCGAGCGACGAAGAGATTGAAGCGGTGGTCAAGGCGGCGGTGAAGCCTGAGCAGTTCCGCCAGGTCTACATCCCGATGTTCGCGATCCACGAAGACACCGGCCCCAAGGTCGCGCCGCTGTACGACTGGCGCGAGATGAGCACCTACATCCGCCGTCCGCCGTACTGGGAAGGCGCGCTGGCCGGGGCCCGTCCGCTCAAGGGCATGCGCCCGCTGGCGGTGCTGCCGGACAACATCACCACCGACCACCTGTCGCCGTCCAACGCGATCATGCTCGACAGCGCCGCCGGCGAATACCTGGCGAAAATGGGCCTGCCGGAGGAGGACTTCAACTCCTACGCGACCCACCGCGGCGACCACCTCACCGCTCAGCGCGCGACCTTCGCCAATCCGAAACTGTTCAACGAAATGGTGCAGGAGAACGGCAAGGTCAAGCAGGGCTCGCTGGCCCGGGTGGAGCCGGAAGGCAAGGTGATGCGCATGTGGGAAGCCATCGAGACCTACATGGACCGCAAGCAGCCGCTGATCATCATCGCCGGCGCCGACTACGGCCAGGGTTCGTCCCGTGACTGGGCGGCCAAGGGCGTGCGGCTGGCCGGGGTCGAGGCGATCGTCGCCGAAGGCTTCGAGCGCATCCACCGCACCAACCTCGTGGGCATGGGCGTGCTGCCGCTGGAGTTCAAGCCGGGCACCGACCGCAAGACCCTGGGCATCGACGGCAGCGAGACCTACGACGTGATCGGCGACCGCACGCCGCGCGCCGACCTGACGCTGGTGATCCACCGCAAGAACGGCGAACGCGTCGAGGTGCCGGTGACCTGCCGCCTCGACACCGCCGAAGAAGTGTCGATCTACGAGGCCGGCGGCGTGCTGCAGCGCTTTGCCCAGGACTTCCTCGAAGAGTCGGCGGCCGCCGTCTAATCCACGCTGTGCCGGCGCAGGCCTCAAGGTTCGCGCCGGCGATTAAGGAGCACCATGGCTCACGCACCACAGATCAAGATCCCCGCCACCTACATGCGCGGCGGCACCAGCAAGGGCGTGTTCTTCAGCCTGCAGGACCTGCCCGAAGCGGCGCAGGTGCCGGGCCCGGCCCGCGATGCGTTGCTGCTGCGGGTGATCGGCAGCCCCGACCCTTACGAGAAACAGATCGACGGCATGGGCGGCGCCACGTCCAGCACCAGCAAGACCGTGATCCTGTCCAAGAGCATCAAGGCCGACCACGACGTCGACTACCTGTTCGGCCAGGTCGCCATCGACAAGCCGTTCGTGGACTGGAGCGGCAACTGCGGCAACCTCTCGGCGGCGGTCGGTTCGTTCGCCGTCAGCAACGGCCTGGTCGACCCCGACCGCATTCCCCGCAACGGCGTGGCGGTGGTGCGGGTGTGGCAGGCCAACATCGGCAAGACCATCATCGCCCACGTGCCGATCACCAACGGCGAAGTCCAGGAGACCGGTGACTTCGAGCTCGACGGCGTGACCTTTCCGGCGGCCGAAGTGCAGCTGGAGTTCATGGATCCGGCGGCGGAAGAAGAGGGCGGCGGCGGTTCGATGTTTCCCACCGGTAACCTGGTCGACGACCTGGAAGTGCCCGGCGTCGGCACCTTCAAGGCGACGATGATCAACGCCGGCATTCCGACGATCTTCGTCAACGCCGAGGACATCGGCTACAAGGGTACCGAGCTGCAAGGCGCGATCAACGGCGACCCGAAGGCGCTGGCGATGTTCGAGACCATCCGCGCCCACGGCGCGCTGCGCATGGGCCTGATTTCCCGTCTGGAAGAGGCGGCCCAGCGCCAGCACACGCCGAAGGTGGCGTTCGTCGCGCGGCCTGCGGATTACCTGGCCTCCAGCGGCAAGGCAGTGGCGGCCGAGGGCGTCGATCTGCTGGTGCGCGCCCTGTCCATGGGCAAGCTGCACCACGCGATGATGGGCACGGCGGCGGTGGCCATCGGCACGGCGGCGGCGATCTCCGGGACGCTGGTGAACCTGGCGGCCGGCGGCACCGAGCGCAATTCCGTGCGCTTCGGCCATCCGTCCGGGACGCTGCGGGTCGGCGCCGAGGCGAGCCTGGAGAACGGCGAGTGGGTCGTGAAGAAAGCCATCATGAGCCGCAGCGCGCGGGTCTTGATGGAAGGTTTCGTCCGGGTGCCCGGCGACGCTTTCTGACCTGACCGGAACAAGGTTTGGGAGCCTGTCGGGCGGTGCTTTCGCTGGCGTCATCGCCAGCAGGCTGGCTCCCACCTTGTTTTGCGGCGACCGCAGATTCTGTGTTCAACAGGAACCCTGTGGGAGCCAGCCTGCTGGCGATAGCGTCAGCCCAGACGCCACAGCAGAATCGATACAGCCGCATTTCCACAATAAGAAAGCGTTAGCCCTGAACCGAGGTCCCCTCAACGAACCACTTCACGGAGTGAATCGACCATGAGCGCCAACGTCGACCAGAACAACCGCCCCGACTACGACCGTGTCCTGCAGGACATCGCCGACTACGTCCTCACCTTCAAGACCGAATCCGCCGAAGCCCTCGACACCGCCCGCCACTGCCTGATGGACACCCTGGGCTGTGGCCTGCTGGCCTTGCGCTTTCCGGAGTGCACCAAGCATCTGGGCCCGCTCGTGGAGGGCACCGTCGTGCCGTTCGGTGCGCGGGTGCCGGGCACGCCGTACCGGCTCGATCCGGTGAAGGCCGCGTGGGACATCGGCTGCGCCGTGCGCTGGCTGGACTACAACGACACCTGGTTGGCCGCCGAGTGGGGGCATCCGTCCGACAACCTCGGCGCGATTTTGGCGGTGGCCGATCACCTGTCGCAGCAGCGCGTGGCCCGGGGCGAGACGCCGCTGGACATGCGTGCGGTGCTCGAAGCGATGATCATGGCCCATGAGATCCAGGGCGTGATCGCCCTGGAAAACTCGTTCAACCGCGTAGGGCTCGATCACGTCATCCTGGTGAAAGTCGCCTCCGCCGCCGTCAGCGCCAAACTGATGGGCGCCAACCGCGAGCAATTGCTGTCGGCGCTGTCCCATGCCTTCGCCGACGGCCAGGCGCTGCGCACGTACCGCCATGCGCCGAACGCCGGCTCGCGCAAGTCTTGGGCGGCGGGGGACGCGTCGAGCCGGGGCGTCAGGCTGGCCGACATCGCGATGCGCGGCGAGATGGGCATCCCCGGCGTGCTGAGCGCCCGGCAGTGGGGCTTCTACGACGTGTCGTTCAGCCACACCAACAGCGATCTGGCGCTCAAGCCTGAAGACCGGCGCTCCTTCAGCCTCTCACGGCCGTTCGGCAGTTATGTGATGGAGAACGTGCTGTTCAAGGTCAGCTTCCCCGCCGAGTTCCATGCGCAGACCGCCTGCGAAGCCGCCGTGGCCCTGCATCCGCAGGTGCGCGACCGTCTGCGCGAGATCGACCGGATCGTCATCACCACCCACGAATCGGCGATCCGCATCATTTCCAAGGCCGGCCCTTTGGCCAATGCCGCCGACCGCGACCATTGCCTGCAATACATGACCGCCGTGCCGCTGGCGTTCGGCGACCTGGTGGCCGAGCACTACGAGGACGGCTTCCACGCGGCGCATCCGATCATCGATGAGCTGCGGGACAAGATGATCATCGTCGAGGATCCGCGCTTCACCCGCGAGTACCTGGAGGCGGACAAGCGTTCCATCGCCAATGCGGTGCAAGTGTTCTTCAAGGACGGCACCCACACCGACAATGTGCGGGTGGAGTACCCGATCGGCCACCGCCGGCGCCGGGCCGAGGGGATTCCCCTGCTGGAGGACAAGTTCAGGGCCAACCTGGCGACGCGCTTTGGCGGGCAGCGGTGCGGGGAGATCGTGGCGTTGTGCAGGGATCAGGCGCGGCTGGAGGGGACGGCGGTGAACCGGTTTGTCGATCTGTTCGTCATCTGAGCGACTGGGTCATGGTTCAATCGCGAGCGGGCTCGCTCCCACATGTCGTGCGTGGCACAGAAACTGTGGGAGCGAGCCTGCTCGCGATGGCGCCGGTGCGGGCGCCGCAGTACTACTTGAAGCGCCGCTCGACGCCTTTCTCCACCAGGATCTTGGCCGAGATCTCTTCCACCGAGAAATGCGTGGAGTTGATGTGCGGGATGTTCTCGCGGCGGAACAGGTTCTCCACTTCGCGCACTTCGAACTCGCACTGGGCGTAGCTCGAATAGCGGCTGTTGGGCTTGCGTTCGTTGCGGATCGCGGTGAGGCGGTCCGGGTCGATGGTCAGGCCGAACAGCTTGTGCTGGTGGGCGCGCAGGGCGGCCGGCAACTGCAGGCGCTCCATGTCGTCTTCGGTCAGCGGATAGTTGGCGGCGCGGATGCCGAACTGCATGGCCATGTACAGACACGTCGGCGTCTTGCCGCAGCGCGACACGCCCACTAGGATCAGGTCCGCCTTGTCGTAATAATGCGTGCGGGCGCCGTCGTCGTTGTCCAGGGCGAAGTTCACCGCCTCGATGCGCTCCATGTAGTTGGAGTTGTGGCCGATGGAGTGGGACTTGCCGACGGTGTAGGAGGAGTGCTCGGTCAGTTCCTGTTCGAGCGGCGCCAGGAAGGTCGAGAAGATGTCGATCATGAAACCATTGGACGTGGCCAGGATCTCACGGATGTCCTGGTTGACGATGGTGTCGAAGATGATCGGCCGCAGGCCGTCCGCTTCGGCGGCCTTGTTGATTTGCTGTACCATGGCCCGCGCCTTTTCGACGGTGTCGATGTAGGGCCGCGTGAGTTTGCTGAAGGTAATGTTCTCGAACTGCGCCAGAAGGCTTTGACCCAGGGTTTCGGCGGTGATGCCGGTGCCATCGGAGATGAAGAAAGCGGATCGTTTCATGTGCACCCTGGACCTTAAGTGAGTGTCCTGCGTCATTCGCCACACAGGACGCTTGATTCTTGGATATGATAGGCGCGGTTTGCCGGCCGCCATCGGCCTGCATTCTCACTTATTTTCCAGGTCCAGGCCATACAGCCGGCCGACGCTCCCCCGAGCCGCCGGTTTCTGAGCTTTTCCAACACAGTTAGTGGAGAGATCACCTTGGTAGAGTACGTAGTTTCCCTCGATAAGCTCGGCAAACACGATGTTGAGCATGTGGGGGGCAAGAACGCATCCCTGGGCGAGATGATCAGCAACCTGGCAGGCGCCGGCGTTTCCGTTCCCGGCGGCTTCGCCACCACCGCCCAGGCCTATCGCGATTTCCTGGAACTGAGCGGTCTGAACGACCGGATCCACGAAGCCCTCGACGCGCTCGACGTCGACGACGTCAATGCGCTGGCCAAGACCGGCGCCCAGATCCGCCAATGGATCATGGAAGCCGAATTCCCCGAAAAGCTGAACGCCGAAATCCGCACCGCGTTCGCCGCGCTGTCGGCCGGCAACCCTGACGTGGCCGTGGCCGTGCGTTCCTCCGCCACCGCCGAAGACCTGCCGGACGCTTCCTTCGCCGGCCAGCAGGAAACCTTCCTGAACATCCGTGGCGTG
Source organism: Pseudomonas sp. R25(2017) (assembly GCF_002112565.1). Classification (NCBI taxonomy): domain Bacteria; kingdom Pseudomonadati; phylum Pseudomonadota; class Gammaproteobacteria; order Pseudomonadales; family Pseudomonadaceae; genus Pseudomonas; species Pseudomonas sp. R25(2017). The sequence goes on along the minus strand of NZ_NEHZ01000001.1, from coordinate 243,133 downwards.
GACAACGTGATCCGCGCCGCCAAAGAGGTGTTCGCTTCGCTGTTCAACGACCGTGCGATCTCCTACCGCGTGCACCAGGGCTTCGACCACAAACTGGTCGCCCTGTCGGCCGGCGTGCAGCGCATGGTGCGTTCGGAGACCGGCACCGCCGGCGTGATGTTCACCCTCGACACCGAATCCGGTTTCCGTGACGTGGTGTTCATCACCGGCGCCTACGGCCTGGGCGAAACCGTCGTGCAGGGCGCGGTGAACCCGGACGAGTTCTACGTCCACAAGGGCACGCTCTCGGCCGGCCGTCCGGCGATCCTGCGCCGCAACCTGGGCAGCAAGGCGATCAAGATGATCTACGGCGACGAGGCCAAGGCCGGTCGTTCGGTCAAGACCGTCGATGTCGACAAGGCCGACCGCGCGCGTTTCTGCCTGACTGACGCCGAAGTCAGCGAACTGGCCAAGCAGGCGATGATCATCGAGAAGCACTACGGCTGCCCGATGGACATCGAGTGGGCCAAGGACGGTGACGACGGCAAGCTGTACATCGTGCAGGCCCGTCCGGAAACCGTGAAGAGCCGCACCCAGGCCAATGTCATGGAACGTTACCTGCTCAAGGAAACCGGCACCGTGCTGGTGGAAGGCCGCGCCATCGGCCAGCGCATCGGCGCCGGCAAGGTGCGGATCATCAAGGACGTGTCCGAGATGGACAAGGTTCAGGTCGGCGACGTGCTGGTCTCCGACATGACCGACCCGGACTGGGAACCGGTCATGAAGCGCGCCAGCGCCATCGTCACCAACCGTGGCGGCCGTACCTGCCACGCGGCGATCATCGCCCGTGAGCTGGGCATTCCGGCGGTGGTGGGCTGCGGCAACGCCACCCAGCTGCTCAAGGACGGCCAGGGCGTGACCGTGTCCTGCGCCGAAGGCGACACCGGCTACATCTTCGAAGGCGAGCTGGGCTTCGACGTCAAGAAGAACTCCGTGGACGCCATGCCGGAGCTGCCGTTCAAGATCATGATGAACGTCGGCAACCCGGACCGCGCCTTCGACTTCGCGCAGCTGCCGAACGCCGGCGTTGGCCTGGCCCGCCTGGAGTTCATCATCAACCGCATGATCGGCGTGCACCCCAAGGCGCTGCTGAACTACGACGGCCTGCCGCAGGACATCAAGGAAAGCGTCGACAAGCGCATCGCCGGCTACAGCGACCCGGTCGGCTTCTACGTCGAGAAACTGGTCGAGGGCATCAGCACCCTGGCAGCGGCGTTCTACCCGAAGAAGGTCATCGTGCGTCTGTCGGACTTCAAGTCCAACGAATACGCCAACCTGATCGGCGGCAAGCTGTACGAGCCGGAAGAAGAGAACCCGATGCTGGGCTTCCGCGGCGCCTCGCGCTACATCAGCGAATCGTTCCGCGACTGCTTCGAGCTCGAGTGCCGTGCGCTCAAGCGTGTGCGCAACGAGATGGGCCTGACCAACGTCGAGATCATGGTGCCGTTCGTGCGCACCCTGGGCGAAGCCTCTCAAGTCGTCGAGCTGTTGGCCGAAAACGGTCTGGCCCGCGGCGACAACGGCCTGCGCGTGATCATGATGTGCGAGCTGCCGTCCAACGCCATCCTGGCCGAAGAGTTCCTCGAATTCTTCGACGGCTTCTCGATCGGTTCCAACGACCTGACCCAGCTCACCCTGGGCCTGGATCGGGACTCGGGCATCATCGCCCACCTGTTCGACGAGCGTAACCCGGCGGTCAAGAAGCTGCTGGCCAACGCCATCGCCGCATGCAACAAGGCCGGCAAGTATATCGGCATCTGCGGTCAGGGCCCGTCGGACCACCCGGACCTGGCCAAGTGGCTGATGGAGCAGGGCATCGAAAGCGTGTCGCTGAACCCGGACACCGTGCTGGAAACCTGGTTCTTCCTCGCCGAAGGCCAGGCTTGATAACGATGTGAACGGACCGCTCCCTCCGGGGGGCGGTCTTACAGTGATTGAAACAGGGCGAGCGCCTTCGGATGCCGCCCTTTTTTGTGCAAGAGCATTATGCAAAGCAGCAGCAACCTGTTTCCCGTCGCCCTGATCAGCGCCGAGCGGCGCGGCGATCTGAGCGAAGACATCTATCGGCTGAAACCGGGCAACAGCCCGGACTCGACCGTCGAACTGGCCGTCACCCGCCTGGGCATGGCCGACGAACCGGCCGCGCGCGGCGTGCCGGTGATCCTGCTGCACGGCAGCTTTTCCAACCGGCGGTTCTGGTTCTCTCCCAAGGGGCTGGGGCTGGGCGCCTACCTGACGCGCCTGGGCTTCGACGTGTGGATCCCGGAGATGCGCGGCCATGGCCTGTCCCGGCGCAACGAGGACTACCGCCGCAACCGCGTCGCCGACTACGCCCGCTACGACCTGCCGGCCATCGCCGCGTTCGTGCGTGAGCAGAGCGGGCAGGTCCCGCACTGGATCGGCCACTCCCTGGGCGGCATCACCCTGGCGGCGGCGCTGGGCGGCGAGTACCTCGGCGAGCCGGCGGTGGCGTCGGCGGTGTTCTTCGGCACCCAGGTCAGCCGCACCTACTGGCCGCTGAAGATTCCGCCGGTGGAGTGGAGCGGGCGTTTCATCCTCAAGCGCTTTGCCCAGCTGTCCGGCTCGCGGCTCAAGCGCGGCCCGGAGGACGAGCCGATCGGCCTGGCCCTGGAAAGCATGCGCTGGTACGGCCTGTTCGGGCGTTTCGGCGACAAGGACAAGGACTGGTGGGCCGGCCTTGCCGACGTGAAGGTGCCGGTGTTGGCGGTGAGCGCGGCGGGGGACCATCAAGATCCGGCGTGGGCCTGCCGCAAGCTGTACGAGCAGATCGGTTCCGAAACCAAGCAATTCATCAATCTGGGGCGCGAGCAGGGCTTCAGCGAGAATTTCGGCCATGTCGAGATGCTGGTGAGCAAAGCCGCGCAGGCCGACGTGTGGCCGTTGGTGGCGCGTTGGCTGGCGGATCAGCAGACGCCGTTGCTGGGCGAGAAACCGGATCTGGCTGCGGCGGTATGAGCGCAAGGCTCTGACAAGGGCATTTCGTTCAGGGCCGCTTGCGGCTAAGATATGACGCATTGCGTGGTTCTGGTCACAAATGGTGACTGTTTAGCTATTACGTTTCAGCGTTTGTTCAGGTTCGGTCGGCGACCATGGCGCAAGCCAAGGTAAACGGCGGCCACCGGAACTCGTTTCAACAGCATGCGGCATCCCTGATCGTTTTCCTCTTTACAGGAGTTTTTCGATGATCCATTACCTCACCCCTGACCTGTGCGACGCCTACCCGGAGCTGGTGCAGGTGCTGGAGCCGATGTTCAGCAATTTCGGCGGCCGCGATTCGTTCGGCGGCGAAATCGTGACCATCAAGTGCTTCGAAGACAACTCGCTGGTCAAGGAGCAGGTCGAGCTCAAGGGCAACGGCAAGGTGCTGGTGGTCGATGGCGGCGGTTCCCTGCGCCGCGCGCTGCTGGGCGACATGCTGGCCGAGAAGGCGTCGAAGAACGGTTGGGAAGGGCTGGTGATCTACGGCTGCATCCGTGACGTCGACGTCATCGCCCAGACCGACCTGGGTGTCCAGGCGCTCGCCAGCCACCCGATGAAGACCGACAAGCGCGGCATCGGCGACCTCAACGTCGCGGTGACCTTCGCCGGCGTCACGTTCCATCCGGGCCAGTACATCTATGCGGACAACAACGGCGTGATCATCTCGCCGAGCCCGCTGAAGATGCCGGAATAAGTCGCCGTACGCACAGGGGTGAGGATGTTCGAGGAAGACAACGCGCAGTGGGGGCTGGTGCATGCCCTGGTGCTGGACGGCAAGGGCGGTGCGCGTTCGATAGCCCGGACGGACCTGGACGACCTGCAGCTGCAGGCCCATGAAAGCCTATGGCTGCACTGGGACCGCAGCCATCCGCAGACCCAGACCTGGCTGCGCAAGTCCAGCGGACTCAACGAATTCGCCTGCGACCTGCTGCTGGAAGAGAACACCCGGCCCCGCCTGCTGCCGCTGGCGGATTCCGAATTGCTGCTGTTCCTGCGCGGGGTCAACCTCAACCCGGGGGCCGAACCCGAGGACATGGTGTCGGTGCGCATCTTCGCGTCGGCCCAGCGGGTGATCTCCCTGCGCCTGCGTCCGTTGCGCGCCACCGATGAACTGCTGGCGCAGTTGGCGGAAGGCAAGGGGCCGAAAACGTCTTCCGAGCTCATCCTCTACCTGGCGCAGTACCTCACCAACAAGGTGCAGGATCTGGTCACCTGCCTCTCGGAAATGGTCGATGACGAGGAAGAAAAGCTGGATGCCGACGAACGGTATACCCCCGAGCATGGCGCCAATCTGCACATCCGTCGACGCGCGGCGGGACTGAAGCGTTTTCTGGCCCCGCAGCGGGATATTTTCGGACAGTTGTCCCGGATAAGGCTGCCATGGTTCGTCGATGACGACGGCGATTACTGGAACGAACTGAACAACAGCCTGACCCGCTACCTCGAAGAGCTCGAATTGACCCGAGAGCGCGTGGGGCTTGTGCTGGAGGCCGAAGACCGGCGCCTGAGCGTGCGGATGAACCGCACCATGTACCGCTTCGGCATCATCACCGGGATCTTCCTGCCGATGAGTTTCCTCACCGGCCTGTTGGGGATCAACGTCGGCGGGATTCCGTTCTCCACCAGCCCCTACGGCTTCCTGATCGCCTGCCTGACCGTGGTCGCCGTGGCGCTCGGGCAGTGGTGGCTGTTCCGCCGTTTGCGCTGGGTGTGAACATGGCGCATGTGACCCGACCAAATTTGCCCGCGTCTTTCACAGACATCACGAGAGGTGCGTATGCACGATCCGTTTGAACAGTCTTTGCGCGACATGCTCAACGCCTCGCCGTCCAGCCGTGACGACGACGCCTGCCTTGGCCGCGTGCTCAAAACCGCCAACCGCCAGGTCGGCGCCGGCGACCTGTTCAGCCTGCTGGGCCGCTGGCTGCCCGCGCTGATGATCGCCCTGAACAACGGCTCGGCCCATGTTGCGCCGGTCTCCCGTCTTCGTAAACCCACCGCCCGCACCGCTGATAAGGCTGATTGAATATGGAACTTGACCTCTGGACCCAGAGCCTCGTCACTGCAATGACTGCGTTGTGGACAAAAGTCGCCAACTTCATCCCGAACCTGTTCGGCGCGCTCGTCGTGTTGCTGCTCGGTTTCGTAGTGGCCAAGCTGCTGGACACCTTGCTGTCCAAATTGCTGGCCAAACTGGGCCTGGATCGCCTGATGGCCGGCACCGGCCTGACCAAGCTGATGTCCCGCGCGGGGCTGCAAGTGCCGATCTCTACCCTGATCGGCAAGATCGTGTATTGGTTCGTCCTGCTGATTTTCCTGGTTTCTGCGGCAGAATCCCTTGGCCTTGAGCGGGTTTCGGCTACGCTGGACATGCTGGCGCTGTATGTGCCGAAGGTGTTCGGTGCAGCGCTGGTGCTGCTCGTCGGCGTCCTCTTGGCCCAACTGGCCAACGGATTGGTGCGCGGGGCGGCGGAAGGCGTCGGTCTGGACTACGCTTCAGGACTTGGACGCATCGCACAGGGGCTGGTGATCATCATCAGCATCTCGGTCGCGATCAGCCAGCTTGAGGTCAAGACCGACCTGCTGAACCATGTGATCGTCATCGTATTGATTACCGTTGGTCTGGCGGTTGCGCTGGCCATGGGCCTGGGAAGCCGGGAAATCGCCGGTCAGATCCTGGCGGGCATCTATGTGCGTGAGTTGTATCAGGTAGGGCAACAAGTGCGTGTTGGCGAGGTCGAAGGGCAGATCGAGGAGATCGGCACGGTTAAAACCACATTGCTGACCGATGAGGGTGAGCTAGTCTCTCTCTCCAATCGGATCCTTTTGGAGCAGCATGTGAGTAGCCGCTAACCCGGCAAACCCTGCTAATGTATGCCGCCGCAAAATGCCAGCCGTCGCTGGCGGCGGTGGACATTGACCTGACTGTCGGCCCGACCTGTTTTGAATAAAGCCCAAACGCTATCCACGCGCTACGACCCCCGCGAGCTCTCTGACGAGGAGTTGGTCGCGCGCTCGCACACCGAGCTGTTTCACGTGACGCGCGCGTATGAAGAACTGATGCGGCGTTACCAGCGGACATTATTTAACGTTTGTGCGCGGTATCTCGGGAACGATCGCGACGCAGACGATGTCTGTCAGGAAGTGATGCTCAAGGTGCTGTACGGCCTGAAGAATTTCGAGGGCAAGTCGAAGTTCAAGACATGGCTATACAGCATCACCTACAACGAATGCATCACGCAGTATCGCAAGGAACGGCGAAAGCGTCGCTTGATGGACGCACTGAGTCTTGACCCCCTCGAAGAAGCGTCGGAAGAGAAGGCGCCGAAACCCGAGGAGAAGGGTGGACTGGATCGCTGGCTGGTGTATGTGAACCCGATCGACCGTGAAATCCTGGTGCTACGATTTGTCGCAGAGCTGGAGTTTCAGGAGATCGCAGACATCATGCACATGGGCCTGAGCGCGACCAAAATGCGGTACAAGCGCGCTCTTGATAAATTGCGTGAGAAATTTGCAGGCATTGCTGAAACTTAGTTCGGCGCAAATATCTCTTACGTGTAGGCAAGTTCTGATAGACTTGCCGCCGAGTTGTCCCCCGGTTTGCGGGACTGCTTCACAATCACCAGATGGGGATTTAACGGATGAAACTGAAAAACACCTTGGGCTTGGCCATTGGTTCTTTGATTGCCGCCACTTCGTTCGGCGCTCTGGCACAAGGCCAAGGCGCAGTTGAAATCGAAGGCTTCGCAAAGAAAGAGCAATTCGACAGCGCTCGTGACTACAAGAACAACGGCAACCTGTTCGGCGGTTCCGTTGGTTACTTCCTGACCGACGACGTTGAGCTGCGTCTGGCCTACGACGAAGTGCACAACGTGCGTTCCGACGACGGTCGTAACATCAAGGGCGCAAACACCGCCCTGGACGCTCTGTACCACTTCAACAACCCGGGCGACATGCTGCGTCCGTACGTATCGGCTGGCTTCTCCGACCAGAGCATCGGTCAGAACGGCACCGGCGGTCGTGACCGCTCCACCTTCGCCAACGTTGGCGGCGGCGCCAAGCTGTACTTCACTGACAACTTCTACGCCCGTGCCGGCGTTGAAGCTCAGTACAACATCGACAAAGGCGACACCGAGTGGGCTCCAAGCATCGGTATCGGCGTGAACTTCGGTGGCGGCTCCAAGCCAGCAGCCGCTCCGGTTCCAGCTCCTGCTGAAGTCTGCTCCGACAGCGACAACGACGGCGTTTGCGACAACGTCGACAAGTGCCCGGACACCCCAGCCAACGTAACCGTTGACGCTGATGGCTGCCCAGCAGTTGCTGAAGTCGTACGTGTTGAGCTGGACGTGAAGTTCGACTTCGACAAGTCGGTTGTTAAGCCAAACAGCTACGGCGACATCAAGAACCTGGCTGACTTCATGAAGCAGTACCCTTCGACCACCACCACCGTTGAAGGTCACACTGACTCCGTAGGTCCAGACGCTTACAACCAAAAACTGTCCGAGCGTCGTGCAAACGCCGTTAAGCAAGTTCTGGTTAACCAGTACGGCGTTGGCGCTAACCGCGTTCAGTCCGTTGGCTACGGCGAATCCCGCCCAGTGGCTGACAACAAAACCGAAGCTGGCCGCGCCGTTAACCGTCGCGTAGAAGCTCAGGTTGAAGCCCAAGCTAAGTAATTAGCTCGCCGCTTTGAGAAAAGCCCGGCTCAGGCCGGGCTTTTCTTTGCCTGCGATTTGCTGAGGCGGGGCGCCTCAGGCTGACTGATGCGCCGCCGCTGCCGGCGAACCGCGTTCCCACACCAGTTGGGCCGAATGGCCGGCCACCGCGCCAATCACCAGGATCGCAGGGCTTTTCAGCCCGAACGCCCGGGCCGCTTCCTCCATGGCCGCCAGATCGCTGCGGCATTCCCGCTGCTGCGCCAAGGAGGCGTTCTCGATCATGGCCACCGGCGTATCCGCCGCCATACCGCCTGCCAGCAGCTGTTCCCGAATCTCGCCGAGTTTGGCCACCCCCATGTAGATCACCAGGGTCGTCCCGCCCTGCGCCAGAGCCTGCCAGTTCAGTCGGCTGTCGTCCTGGGTGTGCGCCGTGACCAACGTCACGCCCCGCGCCACGCCGCGCAGCGTCAGCGGTATGTCGCAGCGCGTCGCCCCGGCCAGCCCGGCGGTGATGCCATTGACCAGTTCCACCTCGACGCCGCGCTCACGCAGCCACTGCGCCTCCTCGCCGCCGCGCCCGAATATGCACGGATCGCCGCCCTTGAGGCGCACCGTGCATTTGCCTTGGCGGGCATAGCGCAGCATCAGCCGGTGAATGAAGGCCTGGGGCGTGGAACGGCAACCGCCGCGCTTGCCCACGGCGATGACCCGCGCAGCGGGGCAGTGCTCCAGCACCGCCGGATTGACCAGGTCGTCGATCAGCACAACGGCCGCTTCGCGCAGGGCGCGGACGGCCTTGAGGGTCAGCAGTTCCGGGTCGCCGGGGCCGGCGCCCACCAGCCAGACTTTTGCGTTCATGGTGTTTTCCTCATCAGATGACCGCGACCGGCTGGCTGCGGGAAGCCAGCAGGCGCTTGATTTCAGGGACGCAGGAGCCGCATTGCGTGCCGCAGCCCAGCTCTTTTTTCAACCCCGGCAGATCCAGCCCTTGATCGATGCCGGCGCAGACCGCGCTGTGGCTGACGTTCTTGCAGTTGCACAGGGTCTTGTCTTGCGTGGCGTGCGCCGGGGCGCTGCCCGGCGGCGCGCTCATCGGCGCCAGCAGCCAACGGCGCAGCTGTTCGTCCGTGCGGCCCTCCAACCACAGCCCCTGTAGCCAATGCTGAGCGAGCGTCTCGCCGGCCAGGCGGATCGCGGTGATCCGGCCGTGTTCGATGCGCACCCGTTTGCCGATGGCGCGGCGCGGGTCGTCATAGGCCAGCACGGGGCCCTCGATCAGGGCCAGGCACACGTCGATTTCACGCAGCAAGCGTGGATCCGGTGCGCCGGAACTGGCGGCACGGATCAGCAATGCCGGACGTTCGCGTCCGATCAAGCTGAAACTTGCGTAGGAAAATGCCTCACAAAGGGAGCGCAGCGCATCGAAATGTCGCTGTACATCGCCTTCGATGAGTGCGAACAGTTGCCACGGCAGTTCCACCGGTTCCAGGCGTACGCCGCTGTGCTTGAGTTCCGGCTGCTTGGACAGGGGATCGAAGGCGGGCAAAGTCAGGCTGTTAACGCCGCCCTTGAGGAAACGGTCGCCCCAGTGCATCGGCAGAAAGGCCTGGCCGGGCCGCACGCTGTCGTCGCTCTCGACGGCGACGATCACCGCACCCCGGCGGCTTTTCAGGTTGACCAGGCTCCCCGGTTGCAGGCGGTGCCGACGCAGTTCGTCCGGGTGCAGGCTCAGAACGGCCTCGCCGACATGGCCGAACAGCTGCGCAGCGGTGCCGGTGCGGCTCATGCCGTGCCATTGGTCACGCAGGCGCCCGGTGATCAGGGTCAGGGGGAAGCGTGCGTCGCGCTGTTCCTTGGCGGCGCGGTACGGGTCGGCCACGAACTGCGCCCGGCCGCTGGCGGTAGGAAAAATGCCGTCTTCGTACAGTCGGGGTGTGCCCTGGCGGGCGTCGGTGGGGAAGGGCCATTGCTGCGGGCCGATCCGGTCGATCAACGCGTGGCTGATGCCGGACAGATCCAGGTCGCGGCCACGGGTCAGTTGTTTGTATTCGTCGAACAGCTGGGCCGGCTGCTCGAAGGCAAACAGGCTCGGTTGCCGGGGGCGCAGACGTTTCTCCAGGCGTTGTGCGAAATCCACGGTGATCGCCCAGTCCGGACGCGCTTCGCCGGGTGCGGAAATGGCTTTGCGCACGTGGGAAATCCGCCGCTCGGAGTTGGTCACCGAGCCTTCCTTCTCACCCCAACTGGCCGCCGGCAGCAGCAAGTCGGCAAAGGCGGCGGTTTCCGTGGTGCGAAAGGCTTCCTGCAACACCACGAACGGACACGCCTCCAGCGCCGCCCGGACAGCTTTCTGGTCGGGCATCGACTGTGCGGGGTTGGTGCAGGCGATCCACAGCGCCTTGATCTTGCCGCTGCGCACCTGCTCGAACAGTTCGACGGCGCTCAGGCCGGGGGCGTCCGGCAGGCGCTCCACCCCCCAGTATTCGGCGACCTGGGCGCGGTGTTGCGCATTGGCCGCGTCCCGGTGGCCGGGCAGCAGGTTGGACAGGCTGCCGGTTTCCCGCCCGCCCATGGCATTCGGCTGACCGGTCAGGGAGAAAGGGCCTGCACCGGGACGGCCGATCTGCCCGGTGGCCAGGTGCAGGTTGATCAATGCGCTGTTCTTGGCGCTGCCGGCGGTGGATTGGTTCAGACCCATGCACCACAGCGACAGGAAGCTGGGCGACGTGCCGATCCATTGAGCACATTGCTGCAATTGCTCGACGCTGATGCCGCACAGTTGCGACACCATCGCCGGGGTGTAGTCGCGCACCAGGCTTTTCAGTTCGGCGAGGCCGTCGGTGTGGGCCTGGATGAAGTCCCGGTCGATCCAGTCTTCCCACACCAGCAGGTGCAAAATCCCATGGAACAAGGCGACGTCGGTGCCCGGCAGGATCGCCAGATGCAGGTCCGCCAGGTCGCAGGTGTCGGTGCGCCGGGGGTCGATGACGATGACTTTCATCTGCGGGCGGCGGGATTTGGCGTCTTCCAGGCGACGAAACAGCACCGGGTGGGCGTAGGCCATGTTGCTGCCGACGATCATCACGCATTCGCTCAGCTCCAGATCCTCATAGCTGCACGGCGGCGCGTCGGCGCCGAGGCTGCGCTTGTAGCCCACCACCGCCGACGACATGCACAGCCGCGAGTTGCTGTCGATGTTGTTGGTGCCGACCAGCGCTCGCGCCAGTTTGTTGAAGGCGTAGTAGTCCTCGGTGAGCAATTGCCCGGAGATGTAGAACGCCACGCTGTCGGGGCCGTGTTCGGCGACGGTGTCGGCGAACACGTTGGCGGCGTGTTCCAGCGCGGTGTCCCAGTCGCAGCGGCTGCGCGCCAGGCCTTTGCCCAGGCGCAGTTCCGGGTGCAGCGCCCGTGCCGCGAGGTCGCCGGTCAGGTGCAGGGTCGAGCCCTTGCTGCACAGCTTGCCGAAGTTGGCCGGATGCGCCGGATCGCCGCTGACGCCGAGGATCCGCTCGCCGTCATGCTCGATCAGCACGCCGCAGCCGACCCCGCAGTAGCAGCAGGTCGAGGCGGTCGTCTGGCGGTCCATCAGACGGCGTCCCGCAGGGCCAGCAGCACCCGACCGTTCTCGACCCGGGCCGGATGGTGGTGGGCGCAACCGACGTCCGGGGCCAGGGCCTCGCCGGACTCAAGGTCGATCTGCCAGTTGTGCAGCGGGCAGGCCACGCGCTTGCCGTAGATCAACCCTTGGGACAGCGGCCCGCCCTTGTGCGGGCAGCGGTCGTCGAGGGCGAACACGTCATCGTCGCTGGTGCGGAAGATCGCGATGTCGCCTTTGGGCCCGGCGATGATCCGCGAACCGAGGGCGTTGATCTCTTCCAGGGCACAGATATCGAGCCAGTTCATGCCGGCACCTCCAGGTTTTTCACGGGGATCACGTCGAATTCTTTCTTCAGCTGCGGCTGCGCCAGGCGTTCCTTCCACGGATCCTGTTCGAACGACAGGGAGAACTGCAGGCGCTCGTTCAACGCCCTGCGGCGTTCCGGATCCTCCAGCACGGCCTTCTTGATGTGCTCCATGCCGACCCGTTGCAGGTAATGCACGGTGCGTTCGAGGTAGAAGGCCTCTTCCCGGTACAGCTGCAGGAACGCGCCGTTGTATTCGCGCACTTCCTCGGCGGTCTTGAGCTTGACGAAGAACTCGGCGACTTCGGTCTTGATTCCGCCGTTGCCGCCGATGTACATCTCCCAGCCGGAATCGACGCCGATGATGCCGACGTCCTTGATCCCCGCTTCCGAACAGTTGCGCGGGCAGCCGGAGACCGCCAGCTTCACCTTGTGCGGCGACCACATGTTGAACAGGTCGTGTTCGAGGTCGATGCCCAGTTGCGTCGAGTTCTGGGTGCCGAAGCGGCAGAACTCGCTGCCGACGCAGGTCTTCACGGTGCGGATGGACTTGCCGTAGGCGTGGCCGGACGGCATGTCGAGGTCTTTCCACACCCCCGGCAGATCCTGTTTCCTGATCCCCAGCAGGTCGATGCGCTGGCCGCCGGTGACCTTGACCATCGGCACGTTGTACTTGTCGGCCACGTCGGCGATCCGGCGCAGTTCCGACGGGTTGGTCACGCCGCCCCACATCCGCGGCACCACCGAGTAGGTGCCGTCCTTCTGGATGTTGGCGTGGGCCCGCTCGTTGATCAGGCGCGACTGCGGATCGTCCTTGGCTTCGCCGGGCCAGGTGGAGATCAGGTAATAGTTGAGGGCCGGGCGGCAGGTGGCGCAGCCGTTGGGGGTGCGCCAGTTGAGGTAGCTCATGGTGCCGGCGATGGTCAGCAGGTGCTCCTGTCGGATGGCCTGGCGGATCTGGCCGTGGTTGAGGTCGCTGCAGCCGCAGATGGCCTTTTCGCTTTTCGGCTTGACGTCCGCCGCGCCGCCGACGGTGTTGATCAGGATCTGCTCCACTAGGCCGGCGCAGGAGCCACAGGAACTGGCGGCCTTGGTGTGCTTCTTCACCTCGTCGACGCTGAACAGCCCGTGTTCCTGGATCGCCTTGACGATGGTGCCTTTGCACACGCCGTTGCAGCCGCAGACTTCGGCGTTGTCGGCCATGCTCATGGCTTTGTCCTGGCCTTGGTGTCCTACGTCGCCGAGGGCGTTTTCGCCGAACATCAGGTGGTCGCGGATCTCGCCGATGGCATGGTTCTCACGAATCTGCCGGAAATACCAACCGCCATCTGCCGTATCGCCGTACAGACAGGCCCCGACCAGCACGTCATCCTTGATCACCAGTTTCTTGTACACCCCGCCGATCGGGTCGGAGAGGGTGATGGTCTCGGTGCCTTCGCCGCCCATGAAGTCGCCGGCGGAAAACAGGTCGATGCCGGTGACCTTCAGTTTGGTGGACGTGACCGAACCCTGATAGCGGGCAAAACCCAGTTGCGCCAGGTGGTTGGCGCACACCTTGGCCTGTTCGAACAGCGGCGCGACCAGGCCGTAGGCGATGCCGCGGTGGCTGGCGCACTCGCCGATGGCATAGATGCGCGGATCGTAGGTCTGCAGGGTGTCGTTGACCAGGATGCCGCGGTTGCACGGGATGCCGGCCTTTTCCGCCAGTTCGGTGTTGGGGCGGATGCCGGCGGCCATCACCACCAGGTCGGCGGGGATGATGTCGCCGTTCTTGAACTGCACGGAGCCGACCCGGCCGTTGCCGGCGTCGTGCAGGGCCTGGGTCTGCTCGCACAGGCGAAAGTGCAGGCCGCGAGCCTCCAGGGCGGTCTGCAGGAGCTGGCCGCTGGTCTTGTCCAGTTGCCGTTCCAGCAGCCACTCGCCCAGGTGCACCACGGTGACGTGCATGCCGCGCAGCATCAGGCCGTTGGCGGCCTCCAGCCCCAGCAGGCCGCCGCCGATGACCACGGCGTGCTTGTGGGTCTTGGCAGTGTCGATCATCGCCTGGGTGTCGGCGATGTCGCGGTAGCCGATCACGCCCTGCAAGGTGTTGCCGGGAATCGGCAGGATGAACGGCGTGGAGCCGGTGGCGATCAGCAGGCGGTCGTATTCGGCTTCGGTGCCGTCTTCGGCGATCACCCGGCGCTTGACCCGGTCGATCTCCACCACCTTGCGGTTGAGGAGCAGTTGGATGCCGTTTTCCAGGTACCAGTCCAGGTCGTTCAGCACGATCTCTTCGAAGGTCTGCTCGCCGGCCAGCACCGGCGACAACAGGATGCGGTTGTAGTTGGTGTGCGGTTCGGCGCCGAAGACCGTGATGTCGTAGAGCTCGTCGCTCAGCTTGAGCAGTTCCTCCAGGGTGCGGACCCCGGCCATGCCATTGCCGATCATCACCAGTTTGAGTTTTTTCATCAGGTTCTCCGGGAGCGTGGGGCTTGCCTCTTGTGGGCAGTCGGGCCGTGCTCGGCAAATGTGGCGCAAACAAAAAAGGCGTCCCGTCAGTGGCCTGACGAGGACGCCTTTGTCCTGATCCCGTTCGCTCGGGAAGCGCGGCCTTCGTCGTTGAAGGCTGCGCTTTATGTGTGTTGCAAACGGTAATGCAGCGGTTGTGCCAACTGGCTGCATCCGGCGGTTTTCAAGGGGTGGGCCGTGATCGGGGTGGCGGGAGGCCCGTGGTTTCGCACTGAATCGAAGCGGGTTGCCCGCAAATGGGGCGCACGCCCGCGAAAGAAGCGCCCCGGTGTCAGCCATGGAACAACAGGAACAGCAGCGTCAGGTTGCCCAGCAACCCCACCAGCGCCAACGTCCGCCAGACCTTCAGCGGTTCCCGCTCCAGCAAAGGCCGGGGCCGGACGCTCAGGCTGCGGCGTTCGCCGTGCTCCAGCACCAGCAACCATTCTTCGGCGGTCTCGTAGCGTTGCGCGGGATCGGCCTCCACCCCGCGCGCAAGGCACTGCGCCAGCCATTCCGGCACGTCCGGCCGGTAGCGGGCGGCGCTGACCGGCACCCCGAAGCGCGGGCGCTGGAACGCTTCGACCTCGCCGAAGGGGTAATGCCCGGTGAGCAGAAAGTACAGGGTCACGCCCACCGCATAGAGATCTTGCGACGGTGCGGGCGCTTCTCCGCGAAAGGACTCGGGGGCGATGTAGCTGGGCGTGCCCGGCAGCGTGTCGGTGCTGTCCCGCGACAGCCCCGGGCAGTGGGCAAGGCCGAAATCCAGCAGGCGCAGCTCGCCGTCGTCACCCAGCAGCAGGTTCTCCGGCTTGATGTCGCGGTGCAGGATCTGCCGGCGGTGCAGCAGGCCCACCGCGCGCAGCAGGCGTTCGGCCAACTCGCGCCATTGCGCCAGCGGCAACGGGCCGTGCTGTTCGAACAGCCGGGCGAGGGTCGTCCCGGCGTATTCGCGCATCACGTAGTACAGATGCTGACGCTGGGTTGCCGCATGGACTTCGGGAAAGTGCCGCCCGGCGACCCGTTTCAGGAACCATTCCTCGGACAGCAGGGCTTGGCCTGCGTGGGAATCGTCCGTCAAGTGTGTCGGCAGGGTCTTGAGCAGCCAGGCCTGACCCTGCGGGTCGAGCACGCGGTACAGCATCGATTGCTGGCTGTGGCCGATGAGGCCTTGCACCTGCCAGCCTTCGAAGGCCTGTCCGGGTTTCAGCGGCGGCGGCAGCGGCCACTGCTGCAGATGGATCAGCGCATCGCCGATGTTCGCTTCGCCCAGCGCGTCCACCCGCACCAGCAAGGCGCTGGCGTTGTCCTGGCTGCCGGCCAGGTGGGCGGCGGCGACCAGCGTGCGGGCGGCCACGGCCAGGTCCGGCTGGTCGCGCAATGTCGCGGCAATCGCCGTGTCGCCCAGCGTGGACCACACGCCGTCGCTGAGCAGCACGAAGCACTCGCCGGCACGCAGTTCGCCGTCGAGAAAATCCAGCACCAGATGCTGATCCAGGCCCAGGGCGCGCTTGAGCACGTGCTGCATGCCCGGTTGCTCCCAGACGTGGTCCTCGGTGACCCGTTGCAAGGTGTCGGCGTGCCAGCGGTACACCCGGCAATCGCCGACGTGGGCGAGGGTGAAACGCTGGCCGCGCATGACCAGCGCGCTGACGGTGGTGAGCAGCGGCTGACCGCCGCCGTTGGCCTGCAGCCAGCGGTTCTGCGCCAGCAGCAGGCGGTCCAGGGCCTGGGCCGCGCTCCAGGTCTCCGGGGTGGCGTAGTAGTCCAGCGCCAACGCCTGCAAGGTCGAACGGGCGGCCAGACCGCCGTCGGCGCACTGGCTGACGCCGTCGGCGATGGCGAACAGAAAGCCTTTGCTCGCCGCCAGCGCCGGGGCCGGGGTGACCAGGCGCAAGGCGTCCTGGTTCTCCGGGCGCGGGCCGGTGGCGGTGGCTTCGGCGAAACTCAGTTGCAGCGCCATGGTCGGCTCAGACCCGCGCGGCGGTCACGGCGGCCGAACCCCATGTGGTTCTCCAGCGGCGCTTGACGCCGTGCAGGCCGAACCAGGCCAGTACGCCCAGGCTCGCGAACAGCCACAGCGCCAGTTGATAACTGCCGGTGCTCTGCTTGATGGCGCCCATGCCCGCCGCCAGGGCGAAGCCGCCGATGCCGCCGGCCATGCCGATCAGCCCGGTCATCACACCGATCTCCCGGCGAAAGCGCTGCGGCACCAGTTGGAACACCGCGCCGTTGCCCGCGCCCAGGCCCAGCATGGTGCAGACGAACAGCGCCAGCGCCGCGTAGGAGTTCGGCAGGTTGAAGCCGACCACCGCGATGCAGATCGCTGCCACGGTGTACATCGCCAGCAAGGTGCGGATGCCGCCGAAGCGGTCGGCCAGCGCACCGCCCAAGGGCCGCATCAGGCTGCCGCCGAACACGCAGGCGGCGGTGTAGTAGCCGGCGGTCACCGGGTTCAGGCCGTATTGATCGTTGAAGTAGCCGGGCAGGGCGCTGGCCAGGCCGATGAAGCCGCCGAAGGTGACGCTGTAGAAAAACATGAACCACCAGCTGTCGCGATCGCCCAGCGCCTTGAAGTAGTCGGCCATGGCCTTGGCTTTCGGGCGTTCCGGCGCGTTCTTCGCCAGCCAGGCGAACACCGCGAGCGTCAGCAGCAGCGGGATCAGGGCGAAGCCGAACACGTTGTTCCAGCCGAACGAGGCGGCCAGCACCGGGGCGATCAGCGCGGCGAACACCGTGCCGGAGTTGCCGGCCCCGGCGATGCCCATCGCCTTGCCCTGGTGCTGCGGCGGATACCACTGCGAGGCCAGCGGCAGGGCCACGGCGAAGGAGGCGCCGGCCATGCCGAGGAACAGGCCCAGCAGCAACGCCTGTTCGTAGCTGTGGATGCCCAGTTTCCAGGCACCGAACAATGCGCCGATCACGATCACCTGGCCGATCAGCCCGGCGGTCTTGGGCGACAACCGGTCGGCGAGCATGCCCATCAGAAAGCGCAGCACCGCGCCGGCCAGGATCGGCGTCGCCACCATGAGGCCGCGCTGTTGGGTGGTCAGGTGCAGGTCGGCGGCGATCTGCACCGCCAGCGGGCCGAGCAGGTACCAGACCATGAAGCTCAGGTCGAAATAGAGGAAGGCCGCGAACAGGGTCGGGGCATGGCCGGATTTCCAGAAGCTTGAATTCATCGCGCACCTCAGCTGTGAATGGCTCGGGAGCCGTCGTCCCGAGAAGGGGTCATGCCAGCCGGTGGCGCGCCGCCACGGCCGCACCACCGGCCCCGGTCAGTGGGGCCAAAACGCAAAGACGCCGCTATCCGGATCGCCGCAGGGGCGAGGCAGATGAGCGACGTCTTTGTCGTAGGGTGGGGCAACCGCCGTTGGTTACCTGTGAGGAGTGCTTAGCCAGATCTGTGCCAACCGCAGGCAACCCGTAGCGGCTTGCAGGGTGGTTTCAGCCCAGCAGCTCGCTCATGGCAATGATCTGCTCCGCCACCTGGATCAGTTTCTGCTGGCGGCTCATGGCCTGGCGGCGCATCAGGGTGTAGGCGTCTTCCTCGTTGCAGTCCTTCATTTTCATCAGCAGTCCTTTGGCCAGTTCGATGCGCTTGCGCTCGGCCAACTGTTGGTCGCGGGCCAGCAATTGGGCGCGCAGGGCCTGGTCGCTTTCGAACCGGGCCATGGCCACATCGAGAATCGGCTGCAGGCGCTGTGCGTGAATGCCTTCGACGATGTAGGCACTGACCCCGGACTTGATTGCCTGGCGCATCACGCCGGGGTCGTGCTCGTCGGTGAACATCACGATCGGCCGGGGCCGGTCGCGGGTGACCAGCACCACTTGCTCCATCACATCGCGGCCCGGTGACTCGGTATCGATCAGGATCACGTCGGGGCGCACCGTTTCGACGCGTGCGGGCAGGTCGATGGTCAGGCCGGATTCGTCGATGACGTCGAAGCCGGCTTCGGTCAGCGCGGCCTTCAGGCGTCCGACTTTTTTTGCGGTGTCGTTGATCAGCAGAATGCGCAGCATGTTCGCGGTCTCCTGTCAGCGGCGGGCCAGCGACGGCGCGCTGTCGCAGAGGGCGTGCAGCCGGAAGCTGCGGGCATAGCCGGCCGGGTCGCTGCCGTCCCAGACCTTGCCGTCGATCAGTTGGCTGCTGCGCATGTCGGCGAAGCCTGCCGGTACGCCCACGGCAGCGGCGGCGTCGCGGTACAGCGCCAGTTGCTGCACCTGGCGGGCGACGCCGAGGTAGTCCGGGTCGTCGCGCAGCAGACCCCAGCGACGGAACTGGGTCATGAACCACATGCCGTCGGAGAGGTACGGCAGGTTGACGGCGCCTTCGCGGTGGAAACTCAATGCATGCGGATCCTGCCAGCGGTGGCCGAGGCCGTCGGCGTAGTCGCCGAGGAAGCGCGGCTGGATGCATGAGGCCGGCGCGTCCAGGTAGGGCGGCGCGCTCAGGAGTTGCGCGGTGCTGCGCCGGTTTTCCGTACTGGCCTCGATGAAGCGGCTGGCTTCCAACACGGCCATCACCAGGGCCCGGGCGGTGTTGGGGTATTGCTCGACGAACGCTTGGGTGCAGCCCAGCACTTTCTCGGGGTGATCGGGCCACAGGGCCTGGGTGGTCGCCATCGTGAAGCCGAGGTCCTGCTGCACGGCTGCGGCGGCCCAGGGCTCGCCGGCACAGAAGCCGTCGATGCGCCCGGCCTGCAGGTGGGCGACCATCTGCGGCGGCGGCACCACCACGCTGTCGACGTCCCGCAACGGGTGAATGCCCTGGCTCGCCAGCCAGTAATAGAGCCACAGGGCGTGGGTGCCGGTGGGGAAGGTCTGGGCGAAGGTCAGTTTTGCCCGGGATTGGTGCACATGGGCCGCCAGCGCTTCAGGAGCGGTCACCCCCAGGCGTTGCAGACCGTGGGACAGGTTCAGGCTCTGGCCGTTCTGGTTCAGGCCCATCAGTACCGCCATGTCGGTGGGCGCCACGCCGCCGATGCCCAGGTGCACGGCATAGATCAGGCCGTACAGGCTGTGGGCGGCGTCCAGTTCGCCGCTGACCAGCCTGTCGCGCAGGTTGGCCCAGGAGCTCTGGCGCTTGAGGTTCAGGGTCAGGCCATAGGGCTGGGCGAAGCCCTGGGTGGCGGCGACCACCACCGAGGCGCAGTCGCTCAGGGCCATGAAGCCGAGGTCGATCGCGTTCTTTTCCGGAGCGTCGCTGCCGTTGACCCAGGCCAAGGGCCCGGCGGAGGGTTCATTCATCGCAAGCACCTGCCAAAGCGGCTTCAAAAAAAACGTCGCCCCCGGCCTTGTCCGCGCACTGCCGGGTGACGACGCCCTTGTCTTTGCCCGCCGGCCGACGTTGGCTCGCGGGCGGATGGAATGGTGGGTGCAAGGCATATGCCAGCGCGGGCCGATTTGCGCGTGCGCCTCGCGCGCCAGGCGGATGCCCGGCTATAATCGCCGCCTCTTTTCGCCGCCCGAGTCATCGCCGACCATGTACACCCTGGCCCGTCAGCTGTTGTTCAAACTCTCCCCGGAAACCTCCCACGATCTGTCGCTGGACCTGATCGGCGCGGGCGGGCGTTTGGGCCTCAACGGCTTGCTGTGCAAGGCCCCGGCGCAGGTGCCGGTGAATGTCATGGGCCTGGACTTCCCCAACCCGGTGGGCCTGGCGGCCGGCCTGGACAAGAACGGCGCGGCCATCGACGGTTTCTCGCAGCTGGGCTTCGGCTTCGTCGAGATCGGCACCGTCACCCCGCGCGCGCAGCCGGGCAACCCCAAGCCCCGGCTGTTCCGCCTGCCGGAGGCCGAGGCGATCATCAACCGCATGGGCTTCAACAACCTCGGCGTGGACAACCTGCTGGCGCGGGTCGCGGCGGCCAAGTACAAGGGCGTGCTGGGGATCAACATCGGCAAGAACTTCGACACCCCGGTCGAGCGCGCGGTGGACGACTACCTGATCTGCCTGGAGAAGGTCTACGCCCACGCCAGTTACGTCACGGTCAACGTCAGTTCGCCGAACACCCCGGGCCTGCGCAGCCTGCAGTTCGGCGATTCGCTCAAGCAACTGCTGGCGGACCTGGCGGCGCGCCGCGCCGAACTGGCCCTGCAGCACGGCAAGCATGTGCCGCTGGCGATCAAGATCGCGCCGGACATGACCGATGAGGAAACCGCCCAGGTGGCGCAGGCGCTGATCGAGACCGGGATGGACGCGGTGATCGCCACCAACACCACCCTGGGGCGTGCGGGCGTCGAAGGCATGGAGCACGGCGACGAGGCGGGCGGCCTCTCCGGCGCCCCGGTCCGCGACAAGAGCACCCACACCGTCAAGGTGCTGGCTGCCGAGCTGGGCGGGCGTCTGCCGATCATTGCGGCCGGCGGCATCACTGAAGGCAAGCACGCGGCGGAGAAGATCACCGCGGGCGCGAGCCTGGTGCAGATCTATTCCGGCTTCATCTACAAAGGCCCGGCGCTGATCCGCGAGTCCGTGGACGCGATCGCCGCCCTGCGCTGAAGATTCAGGCGCCATCGCCAGCAGGCTGGCTCCCACAGAGTCTTGCGGTCGCCACAAAGCCCTGTAGGAGCCAGCCTGCTGGCGATGGCATCGGCGGGAGCGCTGCCGGGATACGGTCAG
This sequence comes from Pseudomonas sp. R25(2017), assembly GCF_002112565.1. NCBI lineage: Bacteria > Pseudomonadati > Pseudomonadota > Gammaproteobacteria > Pseudomonadales > Pseudomonadaceae > Pseudomonas > Pseudomonas sp. R25(2017). The sequence goes on along the minus strand of NZ_NEHZ01000001.1, from coordinate 222,419 downwards.
GCATAAAAAAGGGCTCCTCGAAGGAGCCCCTGGGCCGTAGCCCGCCGTCCGGGAAGGACGTGCGTGGTTAAATCGTTGCGAATTCAGATTGTCGTGTCGGAATAAGTGCCCTGTGTCAGCCGACGGCGTGAAGTTCGTTGAGTCTGTGGATTCCCGCAGTGCCGGTCATACCGTCCCAGTTGTCGCCGCGTCCTTCCCGCCAGCCGTTGATCCAGGCTTGGCGTACCGACGGTAGAGTAAATGGGCAAAGCTCACGGGATTTGCCACCAACGCCATATTGATATCCGCGCAAAAATGCTCTTTCCAACGGATCACGCTTAAGTCTTCTCATAGGGTGTTTCCCTCACTTGTTGACTGTTTGTGTCGCGTCGACCCCCATCGGGGTCAGGCAGAAAAACTCTGCCGTTGGCGGCTCGCTGCCGGCGTGGCGAGCCAAGGTGTTGACGCCGTTGCGACGTCAACCTGGAGTCAGTTCTAACCAATGAGTCACATCGAGGGAATGACCGTTTTGTCATAAGGACGTAACGAAAAGCGTGCTATGGCGATAAGTAACAGCGTATTTTTCCAATGTTTATTGGCTAAACCCCGGTATGATCGGCGCTGCGTCGGATGATGGGGTTAATCCATTAGTGAGAATGACCCACGCTTGCAGTCAGGTACTATTCGACGAAGGGTTGCTTTGAGTCATTTTGTTGCATCAACTTTTTTATCTGTCCCGGCATCTAAGCTCTTTTGACCCGAGCAGCGGGGGATGGAACGGCACACCTTCGTGCCACGCGGGCGCTCTTGCAGAAAAGCGCCTGATTGAAAACCGGGTCGGCGATGCGTTGCCGGCCCACACAGCCAAAGGCTCTGGAAATACCATGTCCGATCGTTTCGAACTCTTCCTCACCTGCCCAAAAGGCCTTGAAGGCCTGCTCATCGAGGAAGCCGTCGGGCTTGGCCTTGAAGAGGCCCGCGAACACACCTCCGCGGTGCGTGGCATGGCCACCATGGAAACCGCCTACCGCCTGTGCCTCTGGTCGCGCCTGGCCAACCGCGTGCTGCTGGTGCTCAAACGCTTTTCGATGAAGAACGCCGACGACCTGTACGACGGCGTGCACGACATCGACTGGCAGGATCACATGCTCAGCGACGGCACCCTGGCCGTCGAGTTCAGCGGCCACGGCTCGGGCATCGACAACACCCATTTCGGCGCCCTGAAAGTCAAGGACGCCATCGTCGACAAGCTGCGCACGCCGCAGGGCGACCGTCCTTCCATCGACAAGCTGAACCCGGACCTGCGCATCCACCTGCGCCTGGACCGCGGCGAAGCGATCCTGTCCCTCGACCTTTCCGGCCACAGCCTGCACCAGCGCGGCTACCGTCTGCAGCAGGGCGCGGCGCCGCTCAAGGAAAACCTGGCGGCCGCGGTGCTGATCCGAGCCGGCTGGCCGCGCATCGCCGCCGAGGGCGGCGCGCTGGCCGACCCGATGTGCGGCGTCGGCACGTTCCTGGTCGAAGCGGGGATGATCGCCGCCGACATGGCGCCCAACCTGCGCCGCGAGCACTGGGGCTTCACCCACTGGCTGGGCCATGTGCCGGCCCTGTGGCGCAAGCTCCATGACGAAGCCCAGGAACGCGCCGCCGCCGGCCTGGCCAAGCCGCCGCTGTGGATCCGCGGCTACGAGGCCGATCCGCGGCTGATCCAGCCGGGCCGCAACAACGTCGAGCGCGCCGGCCTGAGCGAGTGGATCAAGATCTACCAGGGCGAAGTGGCGACCTTCGAGCCGCGCCCGGATCAGAACCAGAAAGGCCTGGTGATCTGCAACCCGCCGTACGGTGAGCGTCTGGGCGACGAAGCCAGCCTGCTGTACCTCTACCAGAACCTTGGCGAGCGTCTGCGCCAGGCCTGCCTGAACTGGGAGGCGGCGGTGTTCACCGGCGCGCCGGACCTGGGCAAGCGCATGGGCATCCGCAGCCACAAGCAATATTCCTTCTGGAACGGTGCGCTGCCGTGCAAGCTGCTGCTGATCAAGGTGCGCCCTGACCAGTTCGTCACCGGCGAGCGCCGCACCCCGGAGCAGCGCCAGGCCGAGCGCGAGCAGGCGGCCTACGACCAACTGCCGGACGCGCCGCAGGAACGCCAGTTCAACAAGAACGGCAACCCGATCAAGCCGGCGCCGGCCCCGGCGGTCGAGCAGCCGCGCCTGAGCGAAGGCGGGCAGATGTTCGCCAACCGCCTGCAGAAGAACCTCAAGGCGCTGGGCAAGTGGGTCAAGCGCGAGGGCATCGATTGCTACCGGGTCTACGATGCGGACATGCCGGAATACGCCATGGCTATCGACCTGTACCAGGACTGGGTGCACGTCCAGGAATACGCCGCGCCGAAGTCCGTCGATCCGGAAAAGGCCTCGGTGCGCATGTTCGACGCCCTGGCGGCGATTCCCCAGGCGCTGAACATCGACAAGAGCCGCGTGGTGGTCAAGCGCCGCGAGCGTCAGAGCGGCACCAAGCAGTACGAACGCCAGAGCGCCCAGGGCAAGTTCAATGAAGTGACCGAGGGCGGCGTGAAGCTGCTGGTCAACCTCACCGACTACCTCGACACCGGGCTGTTCCTCGACCACCGTCCGATCCGCATGCGCATCCAGAAGGAGGCCGCCGGCAAGCGGTTCCTCAACCTGTTCTGCTACACCGCGACCGCCAGCGTGCACGCGGCCAAGGGCGGGGCGCGCAGCACCACCAGCGTCGACCTGTCCAAGACCTACCTCGACTGGGCGCGGCGCAACCTGTCGCTCAACGGCTTCTCCGACAAGAACCGCCTGGAACAGGGCGACGTGATGGCGTGGCTGGAGAACAGCCGTGACGAGTACGACCTGATCTTCATCGACCCGCCGACCTTCTCCAACTCCAAGCGCATGGAAGGGGTGTTCGACGTGCAGCGCGACCAGGTGCAACTGATCGACCTGGCCATGGCCCGCCTGGCGCCGGGGGGCGTGCTGTACTTCTCCAACAACTTCCGCAAGTTCCAGCTGGAGGACAACCTGGCCGAGCGGTATGCGGTCGAGGAGATCACCGCCAGCACCATCGATCCGGATTTCGCCCGTAACGGCAAAATCCACCGCGCCTGGAAAATCACGGCCCGTTGACGCCCGGCCTGATTGGATCCACAGAGCCTTGATTTTTAAAGGCTCCTGGATCCGATCAGTGCTAGCCAAATTAGTGGCTAATAGCTATAACTCAACTCACGGCCAATGAGGGTTTCCAAGGAAACACTGGCGTAGTGAGTGGCCTCTATGTCGTTGCACCCCGTGCGCCCAAAGATCCTGGGTTTCATCAGCGAAGAAGTCTCGGCCTGGCTGGTCGCGCTGCTGGTTCTGCTCGCCGGTGCGATTCTCACGGGGTTGCTGGCCTGGGCCACCGTCAATCAGTTCCACAACCAGTTGCGCCAGCGCTTTCAGTTGCTGGCCAGCGAACGCTACAGCCGCATCGAAGAACGCTTTCAGGACCAGGAGCAGCGCCTGGACGGCTTGCGCCGGTTCTTCACCAATTCCGATTCCGTGTCCCGCGCCGAATTCGACGGCTATGCCAAGCCGCTTCTGCTGCGCACCCAAGCCTATTCCTACGCGCCCCGGGTGAGCCGTGCGCAACGTCCGGCGCTGGAGCAAGCGGTGCGCGACGAGGGCCTGCCGACGTTCACGTTCCGTGAGCTTAACGCCGACGGTCAATTGCAGGTGGCCGGGGATCGCGACGTCTATGTGCCGGTGCTCTACACGCAGACCCAAAGCCGCCTGCCCACGCCGCTGGGCTACGACCTGCTGGCCCAGCCGCTGCGCCGCACCACCCTGGAGCGCGCCGACCGCAGCGGGCGCATGGCGGTGTCGCAGCCGCTGCACCTGGTGGGCATCGAGCCGGCCTATGCCCGGGGCGTGCTGCTGCTGGCGCCGGTCATCCGCGCGGGGGCGGCGGATCGCCAGCCGCAGGGGTACGTGATGGCGGTGATCAGCATGCGCCAGTTGCTGGCGGACGGCTTGCCGGCCGAAGACCATGACTTCCTGACGGTGCGCATCCTCGACCTGTCCACCGACGACCAACATGAGGTGCTGTACGAATCCTCCAACAAACCGGGGGACAGCGATCTGTCGTCCACCCAGTTGCTGCGCTTGGCCGACCACGACTACCAGGTGGACATCCAGCCCAGCGCCGCCTTCATGCAGGCCAACCATTCCTCGGTGAGCAGCCAGATCGTCCTGGGGATTTTGCTCAGCGTGCTGTTGAGCGCCTTGCTGTACGTGCTGGTCAGCCAGCGTCAGCGCGCCCTGCGCATGGTTGAGCAGCGGACTCAGGAACTGCACGCCAGCGAGCGGGAACTGCGCGGCACCCACGGCCAGTTGCGCGGCGTGCTCAACGCGGCGACCCAGGTGGCGATCATCGCCACCGACCTGCGCGGGGTAATCAACACCTTCAACCCCGGCGCCGAACAGATGCTCGGCTACCGCAGCAGCGAAGTCATCGGCCACATGACCCTGGAGAACCTGCACTTTCCCCGGGAACTGAGCGCACGGGCCGCGGAGTTGAGCGCCCGCTACGGCAAGACCATCCCGGCCTGCCAGGCGATGCTGGTGGAGGGCGGCGAGGTCGGCGGCCACGAGGCCCGGGAGTGGACGCTGGTGCGCAAGGACGGCAGCCACATCCCGGTGAACATGCTGGCCACGCCGGTGCTCGACGAGCAGGGGCTGTGGGTCGGGCATCTGGCGATCTGCATCGACATCACCGAACGCAAGCGCGTGCACGAAGCCCTGGCGGCGCGGGACGTGCTGCTCAAGAAGCTCAGCGCCCACGTTCCCGGCGGTATCTATCAGTTCAAGATGGAGTTCGACGGCCGCTTCAGCGTGATCTACGCCAGCGACGGGATCCGCGAGATCTACGAACTGGAGCCGGACGTGCTGCTGCTCAACGCCGAGGCGATCTTCACCCGCATCCACCCCCAGGACACCACGCGCGTGCGCTCATCGATCCGCGCCTCGGCCGACAACCTCAGCCCGTGGCGCGAGGAATACCGCGTGCAATTGCCCGAGCGCGGCCTGCGCTGGGTGCGCGGCGAAGCGACCCCGGAAGAGCTGCCAGGCGGCGGGGTGCTGTGGCACGGCTACATTTCCGACATTTCCGACCTCAAGCGGGTAGAAGAGGAACTGCGCGCCCTGTCGGTGACCGACGCCCTGACCGGCATCCACAACCGGCGCTACTTCCAGGAGCGGCTGACCACTGAGATGGCCCGGGTCGAGCGGGGCGGCGGGGAGCTGTCGGTGATCATGCTCGACATCGACCATTTCAAGCGGATCAACGACCAGTACGGGCATGCGGTGGGCGACAGGGTCCTGCAGGCCGTGTGCGAGCGCATCGGCCATCGCCTGCGGCGCACCGACGTGTTCTGCCGTCTGGGCGGCGAGGAGTTCATGGTGCTGTGCCCGGACATCGACGGCGACCACGCCTACATGCTGGCGGTGGAGCTGTGGCAGGGCCTGCGCAGTGCGCCGGTGGACGTGGTCGGCACGGTGACCGCCAGTTTCGGCATCGCCAGCTGGCGTCCGGGAGAGGGCGCCGACGCCTTGTTGCTGCGGGCAGACTCCGGGGTGTATGCGGCGAAGCAGGGCGGCCGCGACCGGGTGGAGCGGCAGACGAACTGAGCACCGATCCCTGGTAGGCGCGAGCCCGCTCGCGATGGCGTCACCCGTCCACCGCTGGCACACGGCTGTGCGGCGACCACGGATTCTGGCGTCGCCGATGTCCCGGTGGGAGCCAGCCCGCTGGCGATGGCGTCAGCCAAGGCGCCGCCCGGCAGGCGCCCCCACAGAGAAAACGCTTAAAGAACCGACGCGGTCTGCGGCGCCTTCGGCTGGCGGTACAGGTCCAGCAGCACCTGGTCGAGCACCGACGAGGCGCCGAACGGGGCCTTGTCGTTGAGGATCGCCACCACCGCCCAGGTGTTGCCGTTGTTGTCGCGGCTGAAGCCGGCGATCGCCCGCACGGTGTTCAGGGTGCCGGTCTTGATGTGGGCCTCGCCGCGCATCGCGGTGTTCTTCAGGCGCTTGCGCATGGTGCCGTCGGTGCCGACGATCGGCATCGAGCTGATGTACTCGGCGGCATACGGGCTGTGCCACGCGGCCTGCAGCATGCTGGCCATCTCACGGGCGCTGACGCGCTCGGCGCGGGACAGGCCGGAGCCGTTCTCCATCACCAGGTGCGGCGCGGTGATGCCTTTCTTCGCCAGCCACTGGCGCACCACGCGCTGGGCCGCCTTGGCGTCGTCGCCGTCAGCCTCGTTGCGAAAGCGCTGGCCCAGGCTCAGGAACAGCTGCTGGGCCATGGTGTTGTTGCTGTACTTGTTGATGTCGCGGATGACTTCCGCCAGGTCCGGCGAGAAGGCACGGGCCAGCACCTTGGCGTTGCCCGGCGTCGCGCCCTGGCGGTCCTTGCCCTGGATGCTGCCGCCCAGTTCCTTCCAGATCGCCCGCACGGCGCCGGCGGTGTAGGTGGCATGGTCGAGCAGCGACAGGTAGGTCTGCGAGCTGCAGCCTTCGCCCAACTGGCCGCCGACGGTCACGGTCACGCTGCCGTCGGCCTGAGGCACCGGGTTGTAGCGCACGCCGCCGGTGCATTGCTTGGAATTGAGCGCCTTGACCTGGTTGTCGATGCGGATGCTGGCGATCGGCGGCTCCACGGACACCAGCACCCGGCCGTCGTCATTGCGGGCCACGAAGCGCAGGGCCTTGAGGTTGACCAGCAGGGCGTCCGGCTTGACCAGGAACGGTTTGTTCTCGTCGTTGCCGTCGTCGTTGAATTCCGGCAATTGCGGCTGGACGAAGAAATTGCGATCCAGCACCAGGTCGCCGGTGATCTGGGTCACGCCGTTGGCGCGCAGGTCGCGCATCAGCAGCCAGAGTTTCTCCATGTTCAGCTTCGGATCGCCGCCGCCCTTGAGGTAGAGGTTGCCGTTGAGGATGCCGCCGCTCAGGTCGCCGTCGGTGTAGAACTCGGTCTTCCACTGGTGGTTGGGGCCGAGCATTTCCAGGGCCGCGTAGGTGGTCACCAGTTTCATGGTCGAGGCCGGGTTGACCGACACGTCGGCGTTGTACACGGTCGGGGTGCCGGGGCCTTCCAGCGGCACCATCACCAGCGACAGCGCACTGGGCGGCAGCTTGCTGGCCTTGAGGGCCTTTTCGACGTTGGGGGTCAGGGACGTGTTGATGGCGGCGGCGGAAACGGGCAGGGCCAGGGGCAGGAGAAGGCTGGCCAACAGCAGGGGACGCAACGATTTGATCATGTGAAATAAAACCCTACAGCCGAGGGGAAAAAAGAAGGAGGCATGGATGAAAAGGCCCCCGATGGTCATGAAAGTGTCGGCATTATGCCCCAAGGTGTAACAGCTTGTGCCTTTCGCAGGCGGGCCATTTCATGATTTTTTTTACAGGTGACCGTGTGCTCGCGCCAGAGAGTCGGGCAATCGGCGCCTTAAACTGCTAAAGTGCCGCCGGTATTTACTCAAGAGGATTGTTCCAATGGCGACTAACCGTTCCCGGCGTCTGCGCAAAAAACTGTGCGTCGATGAATTTCAAGAGCTGGGATGCGAGCTGAACCTGGAGTTCAAAGAAGACCTGTCCGAAGAGGCCATTGATGCGTTCCTCGACGCTTTCCTCAAGGAAGGCATGGAAGCCAACGGTCTGGGCTACGTCGGCGGCGACGACTACGGTCTGATCTGCTCGATCAAGCGCGGTTCGGTCAGCGAAGAGCAGCGCGCCAAGGTTGAAGCCTGGCTGAAGGCCCGCTCGGAACTGACCAGCGTCGAAGTCAGCCCGCTGCTGGACGTGTGGTACCCGGAAAAGCCGATCAATCAGGCTTGATTCCATGAAAGACGGCGACCTGAGGGTCGCCGTTTTTTTATGCCCGTTCTTTCGCGCTCACGCCTTGCGGCCGTTGAGGATCAGCAGGGTCAGCACGCCGGCGACGATGCCCCAGAAGGCCGAACCGATGGAAAACAGCGTCAGCCCCGATGCCGTGACCATGAAGGTGATCAGCGCCGCTTCCCGTTCCTTGACCTCGCTCATGGCGATGCTCAGGCCGTTGATGATCGAGCCGAACAGCGCCAGCGCGGCGATCGACAGCACCAGTTCCTTGGGCAGCGCGGCGAACAGCGCCGCCAGCGTGGCGCCGAACACCCCGGCGATGCCGTAGAACACCCCGCACCACACCGCGGCGGTGTAGCGCTTGTTGCGGTCTTCATGGGCGTGGGGGCCGGTGCAGATCGCTGCGCTGATGGCCGCCAGGTTGATGCCGTGGGAGCCGAACGGCGCCAGCAGCAGCGACGCCACCCCGGTGGCGGTGATGAGCGGCGAGGCCGGCACGTTGTAGCCGTCGGCGCGCAGCACGGCGACGCCGGGCATGTTCTGCGAGGTCATGGCCACCACGAACAGCGGGATGCCGATGCTGATGGTGGCGGCGAGGGAGAAGTGCGGGGTGGTCCAGACCGGCGTCGCCACTTCCAGGCGGAAACCGCTGAAATCGAGCAGGCCCAGGACTCCCGACAGCGCGGTGCCCACCAGCAGCGCGGCCAGCACCGCATAGCGCGGCGACAGACGCTTGACCGCCAGATAGGTGAAGAACATCCCCAGCACCAGCCCGGTGCGGTGCTGCGCGGCGACGAAGATTTCGCTGCCGATCTTGAACAGGATCCCCGCCAGCAGCGCCGCCGCCAGCGATGCCGGGATCTTTTTCACCAGCCGCTCGAAGCTGCCGGTCAGGCCGCAGACCGTCACCAGCGCGGCGCAGGTGATGTAGGCGCCGATGGCCTCGCCGTAGCTGACGCCGCCCAGGCTTGTGATCAGCAGCGCCGCGCCCGGCGTGGACCAGGCGATGGTGATCGGTGTGCGGTAGCGCAGGGACAGGCCGATGGAGCACACCGCCATGCCGATGGAAATCGCCCAGATCCACGAGGAGATCTGCCCGCTGGTCAGGCCCGCCGCTTGCCCGGCCTGGAACATCAGCACCAGCGAACTGGTGTAGCCGGTCATCATCGCGATGAACCCGGCGACGATGGCCGAAGGGGAGGTGTCGGCCAGCGGGCGCAGCCGGGCGTGGGTGGCGTCGTTCATGACGGCGGTGTTCCTTGTACTGATGAAGAGGCCCCGCCATCGCCCGCAGGCTGGCGCCCACAGGGGACGGGGACAGGGGCGGGCGGCGGATTCTGCGAACAAGCCTAAACTCAAACGTAACGAAGCGTTGCGATACAGCCGAAGCCGCAAACAGCCGTACAGTCGTGTTGCCACCTTCCATTGTGTACAATCGCGCTGTTTTTTACGCGATACTTGCCAGCGACCCACTGCGCCGTATTACAGTTTCCGCTAATCCGCCGCCGTTCTCCCGACCCGAGTGCCCATGAACGATCAGTTGCAACCCCTCAAGAAACAACCGCGAGCAGGCAAAGCCGGCCGCAGCGGAACCCAGGACGACATCGTCTATGCGCATATCTTCGAGGCCATCCTCGAACAGCGCCTGGCGCCCGGCACCAAGTTGAGCGAAGAAGCGCTGGGGGAAATCTTCGGGGTCAGCCGCACCATCATCCGCCGCGCGCTGTCGCGCCTGGCCCATGAAGGCGTGGTGCTGTTGCGGCCGAACCGTGGCGCGGTGGTGGCCAGCCCTAGCGTCGAAGAGGCGCGGCAAGTGTTCCTGGCCCGTCGCCTGGTGGAGCGGGCGATCACCGAGCTCGCCGTGCAGCACGCGACCGCCGAGCAGATCGCCGAACTGCGCCAGATGGTCAACGACGAACGTGACAGCTTCTCCCGCGGCGACCGCGGCGCCGGCATCCGGCTGTCGGGCGAGTTCCACCTGAAACTGGCCGAAGCGGCGAAGAACGCGCCGTTGATCAGCTTCCAGCGCAGCCTGGTCTCGCAGACCTCGCTGATCATCGCCCAGTACGAAAGCGGCAACCGTTCCCACTGTTCCTACGACGAACACACCCAACTGATCGACGCCATCGAAAAGCGCGACGGCGAGCTGGCGGTGAACCTGATGATGCACCACATGGATCACATCGACAGCAAGCTCAACCTCGATGAGGAAAGCGCGTCGGACGACCTGCACGCGGTGTTCTCGCACCTGTTGCAGACCAAGAAGCCGGGGCGTCCTGCGGCCAAGCTCTGAGCCGCAAGCATCCTCAGCCCGCTGCGGTGCCCTGACTGACGCCATCGCCAGCAGGCTGACTCCCACGGTGTCATGCAGTGGCGACAGATTCTGCAAACACCCCAACTCCTGTGGGTTCCAGCCTGTTGGCGATGGCTGCATGCACAATCCTGTGGGAGCTGGCTTGCCAGCGATGAGGCCCTGACCGGCAACAAAAATCCCCCGGGCCGAAAAGGCCCGGGGGATTTTTCATGCCTCAACGACTCAGCGCTGATGCACCAGTGCACCGGCGGCGTAGGTCTGCGCCACAGTGCGGTCATCCCCCAGCGTCATCAGCACGAACAGCGTCTCGGCGATGTTGTTCGCCTGCTTCAGGCGATAGCCCAGCAGCGGCGTGGCGTTGTAGTCCAGCACCAGGAAGTCGGCGTCGGTGCCCGGCTGCAGGTTGCCGATCTTGTCTTCCAGGCGCAGCGCCCGGGCACCGCCGAGGGTGGCCAGGTACAGCGACTTGAACGGGCTCAGGCGGGCGCCTTGCAGCTGCATCACCTTGTAGGCTTCGTTCAGGGTCTGCAGCAGCGAGAAACTGGTGCCGCCGCCCACGTCCGTGCCCAGGCCGACGTTGAGCTTGTGCTTCTCGGCCATCGGCAGGTTGAACAGGCCGCTGCCGAGGAAGAAGTTCGAGGTCGGGCAGAACGAAATCGCCGAGCCGGTCTCCGCCAGCCGCGCGCATTCCTCGTCGCACAGGTGCACGCCGTGGGCGAACACCGAGCGCTCGCCGAGCAGCCGGTAGTGGTCGTAGACGTCCAGGTAGCCCTTGCGCTCCGGGAACAGTGCCTTGACCCACTCGATTTCCTTGAGGTTTTCGCTGATGTGGGTCTGCATGTACAGATCCGGGTATTCGGTGAGCAACTGGCCGGCGAGGGTGAGCTGTTCCGGGGTGCTGGTGGGGGCGAAGCGCGGGGTGACCGCGTAGTGCAGGCGGCCCTTGCCGTGCCAGCGCTCGATCAGCGCCTTGCTGTCCAGGTAGCTGGATTCGGCGGTGTCGGTCAGGTAGTCCGGCGCGTTGCGATCCATCATCACCTTGCCGGCGATCATGCGCAGATCCAGCTTCTCGGCGGCCTCGAAGAATGAGTTCACCGACTGCGGGTGCACGCTGCCGAACACCAGCGCGGTGGTGGTGCCGTTACGCAGCAGTTCCTTGATGAAGATGTCGGCCACCTCGTCGGCGTGGGCCTTGTCGCCGAACTGGCTTTCGCATGGGAAGGTGTAGGTGTTCAGCCAGTCCAGCAGTTGCTCGCCGTAGGCGCCGACCATGCCGGTCTGCGGCAGGTGGATGTGGGTGTCGATGAAGCCCGGGGTGATCAGCGCGTCCTGGTAGTGGGTGATCTCGATGTCCGCCGCCAGGGTCGGCAGCAGTTCGCTGGCGTGGCCCAGGGCGCTGATCTTGCCGTCGTCGACCACCAGCAGGCCGTCCTCGAAGTATTCGTAGGAGGCTTCGATGCCGACCTCGGCGGGGTCGGCGATGCTGTGCAGGATGGCGGCGCGGTAGGCTTTGCGGGTCAAAGGCATGACGGTTCTCAATTTGAGGCTTTAAGGTGGGCGGCCTGGCTGCGGCGGGAAACCGGCAGCAGCTTGGCGATCGGTTCGGCGCCGGCGGTGTGCTGGCCGAAGTTGGCGTTGTAGGTGGCGATGATCTCGCCGGCGATGGAGATGGCGATTTCCGCAGGCAGCTTGCCTTTGACTTCGCCGATGCCCATCGGGCAGCGCATGCGTTGCACGACGCCGGCGTCGAAGCCGCGGTCACGCAGGCGGTGTTCGAACTTGGCGCGCTTGGTCTTGGAGCCGATCAGGCCGAAGTAGGCGAAGTCGTTGCGCTTGAGGATCGCGGCGGTGAGCTCCAGGTCCAGCTGATGGTTGTGGGTCATGACGATGCAGTAGCTGCCGGCGGGCAGGTCGTCGATTTCATCCACAGGCTCTTCGGCGACGATCTTGCGCACGCCGTGGGGGATCTGTCCGGGGAATTCCTCTTCCCGCGAATCGATCCAGCGCACCCGGCACGGCAGGCCGGCGAGCAGCGGCACCAGCGCCCGGCCGACATGGCCGGCGCCGAACACGGCGACCTGCGCCTGCACCTGGCCCATCGGCTCGAACAGCAGCACGGTGGCGCCGCCGCAGCATTGGCCGAGGCTGGCGCCGAGGCTGAAGCGCTCCAGGTGGGTGTCCTGCCGGCCGCTGGCGAGCATGTCGCGGGCGATCTGCATGGCCTTGTATTCCAGGTGCCCGCCGCCGATGGTGTCGAACGCCTGACGGGCGCTGACGACCATTTTCGAGCCGGCGTTGCGCGGCGTCGAGCCGAGCTCTTCGATGATGGTCACCAGCACGCAGGGCTCGCCCTGGTTCTGCAGGTCGGCGAGGGCGTCGATCCAGTTGTACATGTTCACCTCGACATCGTCGTTGTCTGTTCGGGCCTTATCGCTGGCAAGCCAGCTCCCACAGTGTTTGGTGGTGCTCACAGAATCCGGAATCTATCCGGACCTGTCGGAGCTGGCTCCACAGTGTTTGGTGGTGCTCACAGAGTCCGGAATCTATCCGGACCTGTCGGAGCTGGCTCCCACAGTGTTTTGTGGTGCTCACAGAGTCCGGAATCTATCCGGACCTGTCGGAGCTGGCTCCACAGTGTTTGGTGGTGCTCACAGAGTCCGGAATCTATCCGGACCTGTCGGAGCTGGCTCCCACAGTGTTTTGTGGTGCTCACAGAATCCGGAATCTATCCGGACCTGTCGGAGCTGGCTCCACAGTGTTTGGTGGTGCTCACAGAGTCCGGAATCTATCCGGACCTGTCGGAGCTGGCTCCCACAGTGTTTTGTGGTGCTCACAGAGTCCGGAATCTATCCGGACCTGTCGGAGCTGGCTCCACAGTGTTTGGTGGTGCTCACAGAGTCCGGAATCTATCCGGACCTGTCGGAGCTGGCTCCCACAGTGTTTTGTGGTGTCCACAGAAACCGGATTCCACCCGGATCCTGTGGGAGCTGGCTTGCCAGCGATCGGCGCGCCTCGGTCTCAGAGCGGAGCCAGCTCGGTTTCGGCCTCGACCGCTTTCGCGACCTTCAGCCGGCGCATCTGCTCGCAGCCCCACAGCACCCGCTCCGGCGTCGCCGGAGCGTCGATCTTGGGCTGGTGCCTGTAGTCGCCGAGGCTCGCCACGGCATCCTTGATCGCGCACCAGGCCGCGATGCCGAGCATGAACGGCGGCTCGCCCACGGCCTTGGAATGGAACACGGTGTCTTCCGGGTTCTTGCGGTTCTCCACCAGCTTCACCCGCAGGTCCACTGGCATGTCCGCCACGGCCGGGATCTTGTAGCTGGCCGGGCCGTTGGTCATCAGCTTGCCCTTGTTGTTCCACACCAGCTCTTCGGTGGTCAGCCAACCCATGCCCTGGACGAAGCCGCCCTCGACCTGGCCGATGTCGATGGCCGGGTTCAGCGAGGCGCCGACGTCGTGGAGGATGTCGGTGCGCAGCATCTTGTACTCGCCGGTCAGGGTGTCGACGATCACCTCGCAGCACGCCGCGCCGAAGGCGAAGTAGTAGAACGGCCGGCCGCGGGCCTGGCTGCGGTCGTAGTAGATCTTCGGGGTCTTGTAGAACCCGGTGCTCGACAGCGACACCTGATTGAAATACGCCTGCTGGATCAGCGCCTCGAAGGTCAGGATGTGATCGCGGATGCGCACATGGCCGTTGTGGAACACCACGTCCTCTTCGCTGACCTTGTACTGGCGGGCGGCGAATTCGATCAGGCGTTTCTTGATGGTCTCGGCGGCGTTCTGCGCAGCCTTGCCGTTGAGGTCGGCGCCGCTGGAGGCGGCGGTCGGCGAGGTGTTCGGCACTTTGTCGGTGTTGGTCGCGGTGATCTGCACCCGGTCGATCTCGACCTGGAACACTTCGGCCACCACCTGGGCGACCTTGGTGTTCAGGCCCTGGCCCATTTCCGTGCCGCCGTGGTTCAGGTGGATGCTGCCGTCGGTGTAGACGTGCACCAAGGCCCCGGCCTGGTTGAGGAAGCTGGCGGTGAAGGAAATGCCGAACTTCACCGGGGTCAGCGCCAGGCCTTTCTTCAGGATCGGGCTGTTGGCGTTGTAGCGGCGGATCGCTTCGCGGCGCTCGGCGTACTGGCTGCTCTCTTCCAGCTCGGCGGTCATTTCCTCGAGCATGTTGTGCTCGACCGTCTGGTAGTAGTGGGTGACGTTGCGCTCGGTCTTGCCGTAGTAGTTGGCTTTGCGCACCGCCAGCGGATCGAGGTTCAGGTGGCGGGCGATGGCGTCCATCACCTCTTCGATGGCGACCATCCCCTGCGGGCCGCCGAAGCCGCGGTAGGCGGTGTTCGAGGCGGTGTTGGTCTTGCAGCGGTGACCGTTGATGGTCGCGTCGCCCAGGTAGTACGAGTTGTCGGAGTGGAACATCGCCCGGTCGACGATGGACGCCGACAGGTCCGGTGAGCAACCGCAGTTGCCGGCCAGTTCCATGGCGATGCCGTGCAGGCGCCCGGTGCTGTCGAAGCCGACGTCGTACTCGACGTAGAAGGGGTGGCGCTTGCCGGTCATCAGCATGTCCTCGACCCGCGGCAGGCGCATCTTGGTCGGCTGGCCGGTGAGGTGCGCGACCACCGCGCACAGGCACGCGGGGCTGGCGGCCTGGGTTTCCTTGCCGCCGAAGCCGCCGCCCATGCGGCGCATGTCAACCACCACCTTGTTCATCGACACGTCCAGCACTTCGGCCACCAGCTTCTGCACTTCGGTGGGGTTCTGCGTGGAGCAGTAGACGATCATGCCGCCGTCTTCGGTGGGCATCACCGAGGAAATCTGCGTCTCCAGGTAGAAATGCTCCTGGCCGCCGATGTGCAAGGTGCCCTGGATGCGGTGTTCGGCGGTGGCCAGCGCGTTGGCCGAGTCGCCGCGTTGGTGGGTGTGGCTGTCCAGGACGAAATGGCGTTTGCGCAGGGCTTCGACCACGTCCAGCACCGGCTCCAGGTCTTCGTATTCGACGATCGCGGCCATGGCGGCCTTGCGAGCGGTCTCAAGATCCCGGGCGGCCACGGCCAGCACCGGCTGACCGACGAACTGCACGTCATCGATGGCCAGCAGCGGGTCGCCCGGCAGCAGCGGGCCGATGTCCTTCAGGCCCGGCACGTCCTCGTGGGTGATGGCGATGCGCACGCCTTCGAAGGCGTAGCAGGGGCTGGTGTCGATGCGCAGGATCTTCGCGTGGGCGCGGTCCGACAGCCGCGCGTAGACGTGCAGCTGGTTGGGGAATTCCAGGCGGTCGTCGATGTACTGCGCTTCACCGGACACATGCTTGGCGGCGCTGTCGTGCTTGACGCTGCGGCCGACACCGGTGGTCAGGTCCTGGGCGAACAGTTGCGCCAGCTCGGCCTGGGACTTCTCTGCGGCGTGATGGTTAGACATAAGCGGTCACCCGGGTCTCGATGTGCGGTGTTTGCAGTTCGATGAAGTACTTGCGCAGCAGGTTCTGCGCGCTGAGCAGGCGGTATTCCTTGCTGGCGCGGAAGTCCGAGAGCGGCGTGAAGTCATCGGCCAGGGCGGCGCAGGCGCGTTCGATCACGGCGTTGCCGAACGGCTGGCCCAAAAGGACGGCTTCGCAGTGGGCGGCGCGTTTGGGGATCGCGGCCATGCCGCCGAAGGCGACGCGGGCGTCGGCGATCACGCCGTTGTCGATGCGCAGGTTGAACGCGGCGCAGACGGCGGAGATGTCATCGTCCAGGCGCTTGGACACCTTGTACGCACGGAAAAGCTGCTCGGCGCTGGCGCGGGGCACGATGATCTTCTCGATGAATTCGCTTTCCTGGCGGGCGGTCACCCGGTAATCGATGAAGTAATCCTCCAGGGCCAGGGTGCGCCGGGTGTCGCCCTTGCACAGCACGATCTGCGCGCCGAGGGCGATCAGCAGGGGCGGGGAGTCGCCGATCGGCGAGGCGTTGCCGATGTTGCCGCCCAGGGTGCCCTGGTTGCGGATCTGCAGGGAGGCGAAGCGGTGCAGCAGTTCGCCGAAGTCCGGGTATTCGGCGTTCAGGGCGTCGTAGCAGTCGGAGAGGGCGGCGGCCGCGCCGATCTCCAGGCGGTCGTCGAAGCGCTCGATGCGCTTCATTTCGGCGACATTGCCCACGTAGATCATCACCGGCAGCGGCCGGTGGAACTGGGTGACCTCCAGCGCCAGGTCAGTGCCGCCGGCCAGCAGGCGGGCCTGTGGATAAGCGTCGTAGAGGTCGGCCAGGTCGGCGACGGTCAGCGGCACCAGGCAACGCTTGTCGCCGCTGTTGAGTTCGCCGATGTCGGTGGGGGCGATGGCCTTGAGGCGGGCGATGGTCTCGGCTTCGCGGGCGTCGAACTGGTCCGCCTGCTTGCCGCAGCACGACTGCTCGGCGGCGGCCAGGATCGGCCGGTAGCCGGTGCAGCGGCAGAGGTTGCCGGCCAGCGCTTCGTGGGCCTTGTGGGTGTCCGGCGCGTCGCTGTTCTTTTGCAGGGCGAACAGCGACATCACGAAACCGGGGGTGCAGAAGCCGCACTGCGAACCGTGGCACTCGACCATGGCCTTCTGCACGCTGTGCAGTTCGCCTTTGTGCTTGAGGTCTTCGACGCTGATCAACTGCTTGCCGTGCAGGGACGAAACGAACGTCAGGCACGAGTTGAGGCTGCGGTAGCGGATGCGTTCGCGGCCATCGTCATCCGTCTGCAGTTCGCCGACCACCAAGGTGCACGCGCCGCAGTCGCCGCTGGCGCAGCCTTCTTTGGTGCCGGTCTTGCCCACGTGTTCGCGCAGGTAGTTGAGCACCGTCAGGTTCGGGTCCAGGGCGTGCTCGCTTCGGAGTTCCTGGTTGAGTAAAAACTGGATCACGGATGGCCTCGCAGACTCATTATTGTTGTTGACCGATGGGAACCGAATTTAGCAGGTCTGACTTTTCGGTCAATGGTTTTCTGACTTAAAGGTCAGGAAAACTGCTTTTGTCGATCGGCAACGTGTCTCTTCAGTATTGACCCTTGCCGGGATACCCGCTTTTTTGCGGGATTCGTGCCAAAAACCGCCGAGTGGGCACTCCGCCACACCCCCTCAATTGCGCTACACTGCGCCGCTTGTGCAGATCGAAGAGTTTGAAGGACAACCATGACGTTCAAGGCGCCGGACAGCCTCGCCGAGCAAATCGCTCACCACCTCGCCGAACGGATCATCCGCGGCGAAATGAAGCCGGGAGAGCGCATCCAGGAACAGAAGGTCACGCAGGCGCTCAACGTCAGCCGCGGTTCGGTCCGCGAAGCCTTGCTGATCCTCGAACGCCGCCACCTGATCGCGATCCTGCCGCGCCGGGGTGCCCACGTGACCGAGCTGACCGCACACAAGGTGCGCAGCCTGTGCACGCTGATGAGCGAGCTGTACATCCTGCTCGGCAACTCGGTGGCCAACGGCTGGCAGGTGCAGGCCGACATGGCGCCGTTCGTGCAGATCCAGCAGCGCCTGGCCGCCAGCTACGCGCGCCAGGACATCCGCTCCTTCGTCGACGACAGCTTCAGCGTGATGCGCGCCGCCTACCCGTTCGCCGACAACCCGTACCTGCAGGAAACCGTCGAGAACCTGCAGCCGGCCATGAGCCGCGCCTACTTCCTGGCGCTGGAGCAGCGCAAGGCCGAGATGAGCGAGTTCCTCGAACTGTTCGAACGCCTGCTGGCCGCGGTGCTCGCCCGTGACCTGCCGCAGATCCGCATCGTGCTGACGGCGTACGCCCAGCGCAGCTGCGATCTGGTGGTGTCTGCCCTGACGGCGGCCTGACCTTGCGGCTCAAGTGCATCAAACTGGCGGGGTTCAAGTCCTTCGTCGATCCGACCACGGTCAACTTCCCCAGCAACATGGCGGCGGTGGTCGGGCCGAACGGCTGCGGCAAGTCGAACATCATCGACGCCGTGCGCTGGGTCATGGGCGAGAGCTCGGCCAAGAACCTGCGCGGCGAGTCGATGACCGACGTCATCTTCAACGGTTCGACCAGCCGCAAGCCGGTGAGCCAGGCCAGCATCGAACTGGTGTTCGACAACGCCGACGGCACGCTGGTCGGCGAGTACGCGGCCTACGCCGAGATCTCGATCCGCCGCAAAGTCACCCGCGACAGCCAGAACAGCTATTACCTCAACGGCGCCAAGTGCCGCCGCAAGGACATCACCGACATTTTCCTCGGCACCGGCCTCGGCCCGCGCAGCTACTCGATCATCGAGCAGGGGATGATCTCCAAGCTGATCGAGGCCAAGCCAGAAGACCTGCGCAACTTCATCGAAGAGGCGGCGGGGATCTCCAAGTACAAGGAGCGCCGGCGCGAGACGGAAAACCGCATCCGCCGCACCCACGAGAACCTCGCCCGCCTGACCGACCTGCGCGAAGAGCTCGAGCGCCAGCTCGAACGCCTGCACCGCCAGGCCCAGTCCGCCGAGAAGTATCAGGAATACAAGGCCGAAGAGCGTCAGCTCAAGGCGCAACTGTCGGCCCTGCGCTGGCAGGACCTGAACGATCAGGTCGGCCAGCGCGAATCGGTGATCGGCAGCCAGGAAGTCAGTTTCGAGGCGCTGGTCGCCGAGCAGCGCAACGCCGATGCGGCCATCGAACGCCTGCGCGACGGTCACCATGACCTGTCCGAGCGCTTCAATCTGGTGCAGGGGCGCTTCTATTCGGTCGGCGGCGACATCGCCCGGGTCGAGCAGAGCATCCAGCACGGCCAGCAGCGCCTGCGCCAGTTGCAGGACGACCTGAAAGAGGCCGAGCGCGCAAGGCTTGAAACCGAATCGCACCTGGGCCACGACCGCACGCTGCTGCTGACCCTGGCCGAAGAGCTGGACATGCTCACCCCCGAGCAGGAAGTCACCAGCGCCGCCGCCGAGGAATCCGCCGCGGCCCTGGAAGAAGCCGAGCTGACCATGCACGGCTGGCAGGAGCAGTGGGACACCTTCAACCTGGCGTCCGCCGAGCCCCGGCGTCAGGCCGAGGTGCAGCAGGCGCGGATCCAGCAGCTCGAAACCAGCCTGGAACGTCTGGCCGACCGTCAGAAGCGTCTTGGCGAGGAGCGGGCGCTGCTGTCGGCCGATCCGGAAGACGCGGCGATCATGGAATTGAGCGAGCAGCTCGCCGAATCCGAAGCGACCCTCGAGGATCTGCAGACCAGCGAAGAGGCGCAGGTCGAGAAGCTCGAACAGCTGCGCCAGGACCTGCAACAGGCGTTGACCGCCCAGCAGCAGGCCCAGGGCGACCTGCAACGGCTCAACGGCCGTCTGGCGTCGCTGGAGGCCTTGCAGCAGGCGGCGCTCGATCCGGGCACCGGCACCGCCGAGTGGCTGCGCGAGCACCACCTGGCCGAGCGTCCGCGTCTGGTCGAAGGGCTGAAGGTGGAAGCCGGTTGGGAGCTGGCGGTGGAAACCGTGCTCGGCGCCGACCTGCAAGCGGTGCTGGTGGATGATTTCGCCGGTTTGGACCTGTCCGGGTTCGAGCAGGGCGACCTGCGCCTGCTCACCCCGGCCGGCGACGGCGCCCGGATGCCGGGCAGCCTGCTGGACAAGGTCGAGGCGCAGGCCGATCTGTCGCCGTGGCTGGGCCAGGTCAAACCGGTGGACAGCCTGGAGCAGGCCCTGGCCCTGCGCGCTCAGTTGGGCGCCGGGCAAAGCGCGATCAGCCGCGACGGCTACTGGGTCGGTCGGCATTTCCTGCGGGTGCGCCGTGCCAGCGAGGCCGAAAGTGGCGTGTTGGCGCGGGGGCAGGAAATCGACAACCTGCAGCTCGAACGCGAAGAGCGCGAAGCCACGGTCGAGGCCATGGAAACCCGCCTGCAGAACCTGCGTGCGCAACAGCGCCAGCAGGAGAACGGCCGCGAGCATCTGCGCCGGCTGCTGCAGGACGAGGCCCGTCAGCAAGGCGAGCTCAAGGCTCAGCTATCCGCCGGCAAGGCCAAGATCGAACAATTGACCCTGCGCCGCACCCGCCTGGACGAAGAGCTGATCGAGCTCGACGAGCAGCGGGCGCTGGAGCACGAACACATCGGCGAATCGCGGATGCAGCTGCAGGACGCCCTCGATGCCATGGCCCTGGACACCGAGCAGCGCGAACTGCTGCTGGCCCAGCGCGACAGCCTGCGCGAGCGGCTCGACCGGGTGCGTCAGGAGGCCCGCCAGCACAAGGATCACGCCCATCAACTGGCGGTGCGCCTGGGGTCGTTGCGCGCCCAGCATGATTCCACCCGGCAGGCGCTGGAGCGCCTGGAGATGCAGGCCGAGCGCCTCACGGAAAAGCGTGAGCAGTTGAACCTGAACCTGGAGGAGGGCGAGGCGCCGCTGGAAGAGCTGCGCCTCAAGCTGGAAGAGTTGCTCGAAAAGCGCATGAGCGTCGACGAAGAGCTCAAGACCGCCCAGATCGCCCTGGAAGACGCCGACCGCGAACTGCGCGACGCGGAAAAGCGCCGCACCCAGGCCGAGCAGCAATCGCACCTGATCCGCGGCCAGCTCGAACAGCAGCGCATGGAATGGCAAGCCCTGACCGTGCGCCGCACGGCCCTGCAGGAGCAACTGCTGGCCGACGGCTACGACCTCCACGGCGTGCTCAATACCCTGAGCGCCGAAGCCAACGAGAAGGACGCCGAAGAGGAACTGGAACGCATCGCCGCGCGCATTCAGCGCCTGGGTGCGATCAACCTCGCGGCGATCGACGAATATCAGCAACAATCCGAGCGTAAACGTTATCTGGATGCCCAGGACGCCGATCTGGTGGAAGCGCTGGAGACCCTGGAAAACGTCATCCGCAAGATCGACAAGGAGACCCGCAACCGCTTCAAGGATACCTTTGATCAGATCAACGGCGGTTTGCAGGCCCTTTTCCCGAAAGTTTTCGGTGGCGGCAGCGCGTATTTGGAACTGACGGGCGAAGATCTACTCGATACAGGGGTGACGATCATGGCGCGGCCGCCAGGAAAGAAGAACAGCACCATCCATTTGCTCTCCGGCGGCGAAAAGGCCCTGACCGCGTTGGCACTGGTCTTTGCGATCTTCAAGTTGAATCCGGCGCCGTTCTGCATGCTCGATGAAGTTGACGCGCCACTGGATGACGCTAACGTTGGACGCTACGCACGATTGGTCAAAGAGATGTCGCAGACGGTGCAGTTCATCTATATCACCCACAACAAGATCGCCATGGAAATGGCCGATCAGCTGATGGGGGTGACGATGCACGAGCCCGGTTGCTCGCGGTTGGTGGCGGTGGATGTCGAGGAGGCGATGGCGATGGTGGATGCCTGAGCCGGTGGGTTGTCGGAAAGGTGTTTTCGGTCTGTAGGACTTCATAACCGGTTCCGACTTGCTGGCCAATCGACATAAACGCGCAAGCCAATGTGACAGACGGTGTAAAGTTGCCTTTGGTCGTGCTAGTTTAATGTCAATTTTTCGTATACGTGGGCAAAACGCCTGTCAGAACATAGAGTTGGCGCCACGTTTTAAAGCGGTTTGCACAATGTAAACCCCTTATTTTTCAGCATTTTTCATAGAGGCACGGGATTACATGGAAATCGGTCTGCGCGAGTGGCTGATCGTCATCGGCATCATTGTGATAGCCGGTATTCTTTTCGATGGCTGGCGCCGCATGCGCGGCGGCAAGGGAAAACTGAAATTCCGTCTTGACCGCAATCTGTCCAACCTGCCGGACGAGGACAGCAATGCCGAGTTGCTGGGCCCGGCCCGCGTGCTGGAAACCCACAAGGAACCGCAGCTGGACGAGCATGATTTGCCGTCGGTGAGCATGCCCGCCCGTGAGCCGCGCGAGCCGCGTGAGTCCGGCTCCAAGCGCAGCAAGCGCGGCAGCAACAGCCCGGCCCAGGGCGACCTCGACCTGGACGTGGACGCCGGCCCGAGCTTCAGCAGCCGTGACGACGACTTCATCGCCGACACCAAACCGTCGCCGGCGGTGGGCGACAAGGATCAGCCGCAGGCCGAGGAAGTGCTGGTGATCAGCGTGATCTGCCGCGACCCGGCCGGCTTCAAGGGCCCTGCGCTGTTGCAGAACATCCTGGAAAGCGGCCTGCGCTTCGGCGAGATGGACATCTTCCACCGCCACGAAAGCATGGCCGGCAACGGCGAAGTGCTGTTCTCCATGGCCAACGCGGTCAAGCCGGGCATCTTCGATCTGGACGACATCGACCATTTCAGCACCCCGGCCGTGAGCTTCTTCCTCGGCCTGCCGGGCCCGCGTCATCCGAAACAGGCCTTCGACGTGATGGTGGCCGCCGCCCGCAAGCTGTCCCAGGAACTGAACGGCGAGCTCAAAGACGACCAGCGCAGCGTCCTGACCGCGCAGACCATCGAGCACTACCGTCAGCGCATCGTCGAGTTCGAACGTCGCGCCCTGACCCAGAAACGTTGATCCAAAAGGTTGCCCTGCGATGCACCGGGCAATCGGCAAAACAGATTGAGCAGCTTCGGCTGCTCTTTTGCTTTATGAGAGAACACCCATGACTGCCGTCGAAACCCGCATTCTAGAGCTGCGCGCCGAGCTCGATCAGCACAACTACCGTTACCACGTCCTCGACGAGCCGAGCATTCCGGACGCCGAGTACGACCGGCTGTTCCACGAGCTCAAGGCCCTGGAAGCGGCCCACCCGGAGCTGGTCACCCGCGACTCGCCGACCCAGCGCGTCGGCAGCGTGGCGCTGACGGCATTCACCCAGGTGCGCCATGAAGTGCCGATGCTCAGCCTCGGCAACGCCTTCGAAGAGACCGACATGCGCGAGTTCGACCGACGGGTGACCGAAGGCCTGGACCTGCCGGCCGGCGACCTGTTCGGCGGCGGTGCGGCGGTGGAGTACAGCTGCGAGCCGAAGCTCGACGGCCTGGCCGTCAGCCTGCTGTACCAGGACGGCCTGCTGGTGCGCGGCGCCACCCGTGGCGACGGCACCACCGGCGAAGACATCAGCGTCAACGTGCGCACCGTGCGCAACATCCCGCTGAAGCTGCACGGCAGCGGCTGGCCGGCGACCCTGGAAGTGCGCGGCGAAGTGTTCATGTCCAAGGCCGGTTTCGAGCGCCTCAACGAGTCTCAGCTGGAGAGCGGCGGCAAGACCTTCGCCAACCCGCGCAACGCCGCCGCCGGCAGCCTGCGTCAGCTCGACTCGAAGATCACCGCCAACCGCCCGCTGGAATTCTGCTGCTACGGCATCGGCCAGGTGTCCCACGACATCGCCGACACCCACATCGGCAATCTCAAGCAGCTCCAGGCCTGGGGCATGCCGATCAGCCACGAGCTGAAACTGGCCAAGGGCATCGACCAGTGCCTGGACTACTACCGCGACATCGGCGAGCGGCGCAACGGGCTGGCCTACGAGATCGACGGCGTGGTGTTCAAGGTCAACAGCATCGCCGACCAACGCGAGCTGGGTTTCCGCGCACGGGAGCCGCGCTGGGCCATCGCACACAAGTTTCCGGCCATGGAAGAGCTCACCGAACTGCTCGACGTGGAATTCCAGGTCGGCCGCACCGGCGCCGTCACGCCGGTGGCGCGCCTCAAACCGGTCAAGGTCGCCGGCGTCACCGTGGCCAACGCCACGCTGCACAACATGGACGAAGTGGCGCGCCTGGGCCTGATGATCGGCGACACCGTGATCATCCGCCGCGCCGGCGACGTGATCCCGCAGGTGGTGCAGGTCGTCGCCGAGCGCCGGCCCCACGATGCGCGTCCGGTGCAGATCCCCGAGAACTGTCCGGTCTGCGGCTCCCATGTCGAGCGCACGCAACTGGTCAAGCGCAGCAAGGGCCGCGAAACCGTCAGCGAGGGCGCGGTGTACCGCTGCGTCGGCCGTCTGGCCTGCGGGGCGCAGCTCAAGCAGGCGATCATCCACTTCGTGTCCCGTCGGGCCATGGACATCGAAGGGCTGGGCGACAAGAGCGTCGAGCAGTTGGTGGATGAAGGGCTGGTGAATTCGCCGGCCGATCTCTACGCGCTCAAGTTCGACGACATCGTCGATCTGGAAGGCTTCGCCGAGGTGTCGAGCAACAAGCTGCTGGCCGCCATCGACGACAGCAAGAAGCCGGGGCTGGCGCGCTTCATCTATGCGCTCGGCATCCCTGACGTCGGCGAGGAGACGGCCAAGGTGCTGGCGCGTTCGCTGGGTTCCCTTGAGCGCGTGCAGCAGGCCTTGCCGCAGGTGCTGACCTACCTGCCGGACATCGGCCTGGAGGTGGCGCACGAAATCCACAGCTTCTTCGAAGACGACCACAACCGTCAGGTGATCGGCGAACTGCTGGGCCATGGCCTGCAGATTCAGGACCAAGGCGAGCTGGGGGCGGAATTCGCCGCCAGCACCACGCTGGGCGGTTTGCTCGACAAACTGCACATTCCGTCGGTCGGCCCGGGCGGAGCGCAGAAGCTGGCGGACAAGTTCGGTTCGCTCGAAGGGGTGATGAACGCCGACTGGCTGGACATGCGTCAGGCATTGCCGGAGAAGCAGGCCAATTCGGTTCGCGAGTTCTTCGCGTTGCCCGAGCACCGTCAGCTGGCCGAGTCCGCCGAGCGACAATTGCGCGATTTCGGCATGCACTGGCAGAGCGAAAAGAAAGTCGTCGAAGGCCTGCCGCTGGCCGGCCAGACCTGGGTGCTGACCGGCACGCTGGAGCTGATGAGCCGCGACATCGCCAAGGAAAAGCTCGAAAGCCTCGGCGCCAAGGTGGCCGGCTCCGTGTCGGCCAAGACCCACTGCGTGGTCGCCGGCCCCGGCGCAGGCTCGAAGCTGATCAAGGCTAATGAGCTGGGGCTCAAGGTGCTGGACGAAGAGGCGTTCGTGGCGTTCCTGAAGGGGCACGGTATCGCTGTTTGATCGAATGCCCTGCGGGAACGGTCAAGGCGCCGCAATGATCTAGTCTTGGCTAACCCCAGGGAGAGATCGCCATGTATCGCTTTTTCGAGCAGCTCGGTTCCCGCCTCATCGCGCCGTTCGCGGGCGAACCTTCGCGCAGCAGCAAAGTCTGGCCGTGCCGTTGCGGCCAGTCGCTGTTCTTCCGCAACAGCCAATGTCTGGCCTGCAATGCGGTGCTCGGCTACCAGCCGGGCCGGGCGCTGCTGACCTCGCTGCAGCCGGGGCCGGAGCAGGGCACCTGGACGCTGGATGCGGCCCCGGACGCCGGCCTGTTCCGCCGCTGCGCCAACCTCGACACGCCCGCCGCCTGCAACTGGCTGCTGCCGGCCATCGGCGATGATGTCCTTTGCGCTGCCTGCCGGCTCAACCGCACCGTTCCGGACTTGTCCGATGCGCAGAACCCCGAGCGCTGGCGCAAGGTGGAGATCGCCAAACGACGGCTGGTGGCGCAACTGATCAGCCTCGGCCTGCCGGTGATCCCCAAGACCGTGGATGAGGACAC
Source organism: Pseudomonas sp. R25(2017) (assembly GCF_002112565.1). Lineage (NCBI taxonomy): Bacteria > Pseudomonadati > Pseudomonadota > Gammaproteobacteria > Pseudomonadales > Pseudomonadaceae > Pseudomonas > Pseudomonas sp. R25(2017). Next base: position 196,835 of record NZ_NEHZ01000001.1, on the reverse strand, counting down.
CGGCCTGGCCTTCGACTTCATCGGCATCGACCGCGAGGGCAACGCGCCCGTCACCGGCCATGCCAACGGCCTGATCACCCTCGACATCAAAGAAGCCGACGACGCCCACCGCGAGCAGGTGCGGGCGGCGATGCACGAACCCTACCGCACGCTGCTCGGGCACTTCCGTCATGAGGTCGGGCACTATTACTGGGATCGGCTGATTGCCGACGGGCCCTGGCTGGGGGCGTTCCGCAACCTGTTCGGCGACGAGCGGGCCAGCTACGCCGAAGCATTGGAGCGGCACTATCGGGAAGGCGCCCCGGCGGACTGGCAGCAGAGCCACGTCAGCGCCTACGCCACCATGCACCCTTGGGAAGACTGGGCGGAAACCTGGGCGCACTACCTGCACATGATGGATGCCGTCGACACCGCGCTGGGCTTCGGCATGAGTGCGCGGGAGGTGGAGCTGGACTATCCGCCGTTCCCGGCCAGCGTGCTGTATGACCCGGAGCATCCCGAAGGGCCGGCGTTCCTTTCGTTCGTCAACGCCTGGATCGAGCTGGCGGGGATGCTCAACGAACTGTCGCGCAGCATGGGCCAACCGGATTTCTATCCCTTCGCGCTGCCGGCGGCGGTCATCGCCAAGCTGCATTTCATCCACCTGGTGACCCAGCAGGCGGGCGGCAGGGCGGACGAAGTGCTTCAGGCGCAATAGCAAGTGCTTGAACCTCTTCATGTTTTTATTCTGCAACCAGCGGTTGTAACTTCGCCTCAGATAGGTACAATGGCGCGGCTCGCCGACAGGTGAGCGTCGTTATGGTGACCCTATCGGTCCCCCCGCAACGATTACCCGTGAACCTGGTCAGAGCCGGAAGGCAGCAGCCACAGCGGGAACATTGTGTGCCGGGGTGTGGCTGGTAGGGTTGCCACCTTAACGAACACCGAACGCGTCAACACCGAACTGCATGGGTTTCGCCCACTGCGGTTTTTTTGTGTCTGCGATTTGCCTGTTTGGCCTCGATCCTTTGCGCAGGCGGGCCTGCCCGCGGTGGCGCCATCGTGGCGTTAATATTTCCAATCAGGTTCCCGTGCCTGCGTCGAGGACGGGGGTGGCATACTCCAGCACCTGTCATCGAGAAAGTGGAGCGGACGAAATGGATGACTTGATCCGAGAAAGGATCCGCGACTGGCAGTTCAGGCGCCTGGAGATCAAGGAGCGGATGCAGTCGCACCCCGAGGAGACGCTGGAGCTGGCGCAGGTGCTGGACCTGATGGATGAAGAGCATGCCGCGATCCTCAGCGGCGCGGCCGGCCATGAAGCGGACGCCGGCGTCGCAGCCGACGAGGCGCCGCAGCCGGCTGCCGGTGCGTTCAGCCTGCAACTGCATGTGGCTGCGCACAGCGGCGAGGACTTGAGCCGCCTGCTCGACCTGGCCGTCCACGAGCTGCAGAAGCGCATCCAGGCCAACGAGGCACCGGGAGGCTGCCCCGGCAACATGTCGGGCACCCTCGGCGACTATCGTTTCGAGCTTCACCTCAACGACGGGGTCGCCGATGAATGACCCTGTGACCCGTTTTCTGCCGGCGACGAGGGCGTATGCACCCGGAACACGTTGATCTGTCCAGCCCCGTGTACTTGCCGGTCACCGATGACACCTGCACAGGGCTGCTGCAGGCGGACGGCGCCACCCTGCTCGGCACCCTGACGGATCCGGAGCTGGCGGCGGTGCTGGTCATCCAGAACCTGGCGCAAGCGGCGCAGCAGGCGCTGACCGCCAGTGCGGCGGAAGCGGTGCTGACCAGGCTGATCGCCTGGTCCGTCGAGGCGCGGCCCGGTGGCGGGGCGGGCTTGCTGGCGGAGGCGCAACGGCTGTTCGACCCGCGCAAGCTGTACTTCGGCCTGAACGTCATCAAAGGCTTGGGACTGCGCCTCCTGCCGGCCGACGAGGTGGCGGCGAAGCGTTACCTGCTGCCCGACGGCCAATGGGATACCGGGTTCAAGATCCGCCATTTCACCGCCAACAATCCGTTCAGCCAGCAGATGGTGACGCCCCGGCACCGCGAGCGCTGGCTGAGCCCTGCGCAAGACAAGCTGATTCGAACCTTCCGCGCCAACTTGGACGAAGACCTGCACGTGCAGGGCTACGCCGGCATCGGCAAAAGCCACGTGCTGGGCGCCCTGATGGAGTGCCTGCGGCCGGGCGCCACGCTGGTGCTGGCGCGCACCGCCGAAAAGCTGGCGACCCTGCGCGAGCGGGCTGGCCAGGGGCGGATGGGCAGCGCGTGCGCCACCTTCGAGGGGTTTGCGCGCAACCTGTTGCACGAGCCGGTTTCCCGATCGGCGGGTAAGCGCTCGGCAGGGCCGGGCCGGCAAGCGCTGTGCGAAGCGTTGAACATCCTCGGTTTTCAGGCCCGTGACGTTCAGGCGACTCTGGATCTTTGCCTCAAGGTGGTTGAAACCTACTGCGGCTCACGGGATCGCAGCCTGTCGAGCAGGCATTTCCCCGTGTTCAGGACGCCGTTGACCGGTCTGGAGGCCAACGTGCTGCTCGAGTATTCGAGTCGGCTGTGGGGCTATCTGCAGGCCGATCCGGCGTGGGCCGGCCAGACCGGCTTCGAGGCGCTGCTGCTGATCAAGCGGGCGAGCCTCGCAGGCTGCCGGGTGCCCGACCGTTACACGCATGTGCTGATCGACGAAAGCCAGGACGTTCCAGCCTCCCTGCTGCAGATGCTGGAGCGGGGCCGGCAGGTGCTGATCACTTTGGGGGATGAGTACCAGCACGCCAGCCGCGACATCGTCAAAAGAAAGCGTGAAGTGCGCCGCAGTGACATCAACTGCTCCGTGCGTTCTGGCCGCAGCGTCGAGCGCCTGGTCAACCCGTTGATCTTGCTGCACTCGCAAAAGAGCAAGGTGCCCTTTGAAGGCGCCCGCGACGCCGATGTCGGCATCGAGCATTACCCGCAAGGCTTTGTGCCGCCTGAAGGCTGCGTAGTGTTGACGGCCTCCCGCTGGGACACCATGAAGTGGGCCCTGGAGCTGCTCGACGCCAACTGCCCGTTCAGCTTTGCGGACGCGGCGGCGCAGACGGGCTTCATGACGTCGGCCATCGAGCTGTTCAGGTCGGAGCGCTACGGCGGCGGATTGCGCGAAGGCGCGCTGCATCCGGCGTTCAGCGATCTGCCCGACTGGCGGCAGGTGCGTGAGGCCAACCGGTTCGACGGGGCGTTCCTGTGGGTCGAGGCCAGACTGGAAAAGGGCCTGACGGTAGCCGACCTGAACCGCATTCACCTGATGGCCGGCATCCCGGGCAAGCGCTGTCTGCTGATGCGGGCGGAGGAGGCGGGTGGCATGGAGTTCGACCGGGTTCTGCTGACGCCCGAGCTGCTCACCACCGAGCCATTCAGGGACGCCGACGAATTCGACCACCGGATCTGCGCGGTGTACATCGCCGTGTCCCGCGCCAGGCAGCAGCTTTACCTGCCGTTCGATGCCGTCGAATGGGTCGAGTACCACAAGGACCGGCCGTTCCGGGAACGGCAGGGTTACTGACCGGGATCGCCACAAGGCCCCTGTGGGAGCCTGTTGGCGATGGCGGTGGGTCAGGCGCCGGGGATGTCGGCCGTGATGGCCCAATCGCTGGCAAGCCAGCTCCCACAGGTTTTTGTGGCGTACCTAGATCCTGCAAACACCCGGGATACCTGTGGGAGCCAGCCTGCTGGCGATGGCGGCGGGGCAGGCACTGGTGATGCCGGATGTGCCGGCCTCATCGCTTGCAGGCAAGCTCCTACAGGTTTGCGGTGGCCGCTGATCTGGCTTTCATAGGGTCATTTGGAGCTTTCGGGCGTGCCGGTGTAGAGCCGGATGATGTCATCGATCTCCCCCGACATTTTCATCCTCAGCAGCGTGCGCAGGATCCGCTGCGCCGGCACCTGCGGATCGTTCCTCACGTAGCAGCCGACATGCTGCTCCTGCAGCACCGCCACCCCTTGCAGTTGCTGCCCCGGCAGCAGGCGTTGGTTGAACCAGTCCAGGGTCCATTGATTGCTCACGGCGTAGCGGTAGCGCCCGGCGATGAGCTTCTCCAGCACCTGTTCCTGGTTGCGTGCGTCTTCGCGTTGCAGGCGGCCGCTGTCGAACAGCGGTTGCAGGGTGGGGTAGGCGTAACCCAGCACCGTGCCGACGGGTTGGTGCGCAAGGTCAGCGGAGTCGATGCCGGCGGGCGGGCCCTGAAGGCTGATCAGCAGGTCGCGCTGGAACAGCAGCGGCACGCTCCAGAGGTAGTCGCCGGACTGGTTGGGCAGCCAGGACTGCGCGGCATAGCAGCGCACGTCGACCTCGCCGTGCTCCATGGCGTTCTGCACCCGGGTGCGGGGTAGCACATGAAATTGCGCCGGCACGCCGACCTGGGTCGCGAGGCTGAGCATCATGTCGTACAGGATGCCCTGGGTCGGGCGGCCGCGTTCGAACTGCACCATCGGCATCGCCCAGCTGTCGGCGACGACGAAGCGCAGCGGCGCGTCCGACGCCGCCACATTCAGGCTGATCCCCAGCATTGTCCCCAAGGCCCACCGCATAAACGCTCCGGCAATTCCCGATCCCGAACCGATAAACGCCTCTGAGCATGCAGCTTAGCCAGATTAGGCGAGGACACCGGATGCAATTTTGCCCTTGCTCCGCTAGCATTAGCCGCTTCTGCTTCCTTTGCCGCGACGGTTTTCGATGAGTTATCAGGTTCTTGCACGTAAATGGCGTCCGCGCTCGTTCCGCGAAATGGTCGGCCAGACCCATGTGCTCAAGGCTCTGATCAATGCCTTGGACAGCCAGCGGCTGCACCACGCCTACCTGTTCACCGGCACCCGCGGGGTCGGCAAGACCACCATTGCGCGGATCATCGCCAAATGCCTGAACTGTGAGACAGGCATCACTTCCAGCCCCTGCGGCGAGTGTTCGGTGTGCCGCGAGATCGACGAAGGCCGTTTCGTCGACCTGATCGAGATCGACGCCGCGAGCCGCACCAAGGTCGAAGACACCCGCGAGCTGCTCGACAACGTGCAGTACGCCCCGAGCCGCGGACGCTTCAAGGTCTACCTGATCGACGAAGTGCACATGCTCTCCAGCCACTCGTTCAACGCGTTGCTCAAGACGCTCGAAGAGCCGCCGCCCTACGTCAAGTTCATCCTGGCGACCACCGACCCGCAGAAACTTCCGGCAACGATTCTGTCGCGCTGCCTGCAGTTCTCCCTGAAGAACATGACCCCGGAGCGGGTGGTCGAGCACCTGACCCACGTGCTCGGCGCCGAAAACGTGCCGTTCGAGGACGACGCCCTGTGGCTGCTGGGCCGCGCGGCGGACGGCTCGATGCGCGACGCCATGAGCCTGACCGACCAGGCCATCGCGTTCGGTGAAGGCAAGGTGCTGGCCGCCGATGTGCGGGCGATGCTCGGCACCCTGGATCACGGCCAGGTCTACGACGTGCTGCATGCGTTGATCGAAGGCGATGCCAAGGCCTTGCTCGAAGCCGTGCGCCATCTGGCCGAGCAAGGGCCTGACTGGAACGGCGTGCTCTCGGAGATGCTCAACGTGCTGCACCGCGTGGCCATCGCCCAGGCGCTGCCGGACGGCGTCGACAACGGCCACGGCGACCGTGACCGCGTGCTGGCGCTGGCACAGGCGTTGCCTGCCGAAGACGTGCAGTTCTATTACCAGATGGGCCTGATCGGCCGCCGCGACCTGCCGCTGGCGCCGGATCCGCGCGGCGGCTTCGAGATGGTGCTGTTGCGGATGCTGGCCTTCCGGCCCGCCGACGCGACGGACGCCCCGAGGCAAACGCTAAAGCCGGTGGGGATCAGCCAGGCCACAGTTGATTCCGCGAACGCAGTGGCTGCCGCGCCGAAGGCTGCTTCGGTGGCGGCGGTTGCTCCCGATCCTGAGCCGGCCCCCGCGCCGGCGGCCGTTGCGCCGGTGCCCGCACCTGCGCCTGCCCCGGAACCGGCCCCGGAGCCTGTCCAGGCCGCTCCATCAGCGGAGCCCGAGCCGGAACCCGTCGCCGAGCCCGAGCCGGTCGTCGACCTGCCGTGGAACGACCCGGTGGATGCGGTTCCGGTGCAGCAGCCGGCCGTCGAGCCGGTGCTGGACACCGTCGCCGAGCAGCCGGACCTGCCGCCGGTGCTGTCGCCGACCCCGGACAGCGTGGTGCCGGATGCGCCGGAGTGGGCTTCGGCGGCGATTCCCGAGCCGTCCATGGCCGATGTCGATGCCGCGACCCCCGGCATGGACGCGGACGACGAACCGCCGCTGGACGAGGACTACATCGAGCCGGACATGGATTCGGCCTACAGTTACCTGGATGACCTGGCCAGCGAACACGCCGCCGAACCTGCGCCGGAGCCCGAGCCTGAACCTGCTGCGGCGCCGGCCACCGGCCTGGCCCTGCAATGGCTGGAGCTGTTCCCGAAACTGCCGGTCTCCGGCATGACCGGCAGCATCGCCGCCAACTGCACGCTGATCGCGGTCGACGGCGACCATTGGCTGCTGCACCTGGATCCGGCCCACAGCGCGCTGTTCAACGCCACCCAGCAGCGCCGGCTCAACGATGCGCTGAACCAGTACCATGGGCGCACGCTGAGCCTGTCCATCGAGCTGATCAAGCCTGAGCAGGAAACGCCGGCCCAGGCTGCGTCCCGCCGCCGCGCCGACCGTCAGCGCGAGGCGGAGGAGTCGATCCACGGCGATCCGTTCATCCAGCAGATGGTGCAGCAGTTCGGCGCGGTCGTGCGGCACGATACTATTGAACCTGTCGATGCCCTGGTCGCCCAGGGCTAACCAATGAAGGCGCCGGGCCGCGAACGCCGGGCGCCGTTTTGATCCAAGTACTTTTTGAGGTGATTCCCATGATGAAAGGTGGCATGGCCGGCCTGATGAAGCAGGCGCAGCAGATGCAGGAAAAAATGGCCAAGATGCAGGAAGAGCTGGCCAACGCCGAAGTCACCGGCAAGGCGGGCGGCGACATGGTGAGCGTGGTCATGACCGGCCGTCACGACCTCAAGCGCGTCAGCATCGACCCGAGCCTGCTGCCGGGCCTGGACGATGACGACCGCGAAGTGATCGAAGACCTGGTGGCCGCCGCCGTCAACGACGCCGTGCGCAAGATCGAAGCCAACAGCCAGGAGAAAATGGGCAGCATGACCGCCGGCATGCAACTGCCGCCGGGCATGAAACTGCCGTTCTGATCGGCTTCGCGCATCGCACGCAACACGAAAATGCCAGGCGTTTGCCTGGCATTTTTGCAGGTGCCGCCTTCAAGAGGCGTCCCGGGCCCGTAGGGCCGGACAATTGACGCTGTCCGGAGGCGCGGGTATAAACCGCGTCTCGTTGTTTTGTCGGACTTTTCCCCATGAGCTTCAGCCCTTTGATTCGCCAACTGATCGACGCCCTGCGAACCTTGCCGGGAGTGGGTCAGAAAACTGCCCAGCGCATGGCGTTGCAGTTGCTCGAACGCGACCGCAGCGGCGGTACGCGTCTGGCCCAGGCGCTGAGCCAGGCCATGGAGGGGGTCGGGCATTGCCGCCAGTGCCGCACGCTGACCGAAGACGACCTGTGCCCGCAATGCGCCGATCCGCGCCGCGACGACACGCTGCTGTGCGTGGTGGAAGGGCCGATGGATGTCTACGCGGTCGAGCAGACCGGGTTCCGCGGGCGCTACTTCGTGCTCAAGGGGCACCTGTCGCCGCTGGACGGCCTGGGTCCTGAGGCCATCGGCATTCCCCAGCTGATGGCGCGCATCGAAGAGGCGGGCACCTTCACCGAAGTCATTCTCGCCACCAACCCGACGGTGGAAGGCGAGGCCACGGCGCACTACATCGCCCAACTGCTGCACAACAAAGGCCTGGTCGCCTCGCGCATCGCCCATGGCGTACCGCTGGGCGGCGAGCTGGAGCTGGTGGACGGCGGGACGCTGGCCCACTCGTTCGCCGGGCGCAAGCCGATTTCCCTCTGAAGGTCGGCTGCCGGTTTCGGCCCCATCGCCAGCAGGCTGGCCCCCACACTATTTCAATGTGGGAGCCAGCCTGCTGGCGATAGAATCCCCTCGATCCTTCTGATACCCACACAATCCTGTTGAAAACCAAGCAAGCGCTCGGTTAACGTCGGCGAACCTTTCCGTGGAGTTCGCCGATGCCCGCCTTCCAGGAATACTTCGACCCCAGCCACCAGATGATCCGCGACAGCGTCAGACGTTTCGTCGAGCGCGAGATCCTGCCTGACATCGATGCGTGGGAAGAAGCCGAAAGCTTCCCCCGTGAGCTGTATCTGAAGGCCGGCGCCGCCGGCATCCTCGGCATCGGCTATCCAGAGGCATTGGGCGGCAGCCACGAAGGCGACCTGTTCGCCAAGGTCGCCGCCAGCGAAGAATTGATGCGCTGCGGCTCCGGCGGCCTGGTGGCGGGCCTCGGCTCGCTGGACATCGGTTTGCCGCCGATCCTCAAGTGGGCCAGGCCCCACGTGCGTGACCGCGTGGTGCCGGCGGTGCTGCGCGGCGAGAAAATCTGTGCCTTGGCCGTCACCGAGCCCGGCGGCGGATCCGACGTCGCCAACCTGCAGACCCGCGCCGTGCGCGACGGGGACATCTATCGGGTCAGCGGCAGCAAGACCTTCATCACCAGCGGCGTGCGCGCGGACGTCTACACCGTCGCGGTGCGCACCGGCGCGCCCGGGTTCGGCGGCATCAGCCTGCTGATGATCGAGAAGGGCACGCCGGGTTTCACCGTGGGTCGGCAACTGAAGAAAATGGGCTGGTGGGCGTCGGACACGGCCGAGTTGTTCTTCGACGATTGCCCCGTGCCGGCGGGCAACCTGATCGGGGCCGAAAACATGGGCTTCGCCTGCATCATGGGCAACTTCCAGAGCGAGCGCCTGGCCCTGGCGCTGATGGCCAACATGACCTCGCAGATGGCCCTGGAGGACAGCCTGGCCTGGGCCCGGGAGCGTGAGGCGTTCGGCAAGCCCATCGGCAAGTTCCAGGTGATCCGGCACAAGCTGGCCGAAATGGCCACGGCGCTGGAGGTGTCGCGGGAGTTCACTTACCGGCAGGCGGCGAAGATGGCGGCGGGGCAGAGCGTGATCAAGGAGATCTCCATGGCCAAGAACTTCGCCACGGACACCTCGGAGCGCATCACCACCGAAGCCGTGCAGATCCTCGGCGGCCTGGGCTACATGCGCGAGAGCCGGGTGGAGCGGCTGTACCGGGACAACCGGATCCTGTCCATCGGCGGCGGGACGCGGGAAGTGATGAACGAGATCATCGGCAAGCAGATGGGGCTGTGAGGCTGCGGTGCTGCAACAGGGGGGGAACACGATCCCCACCCCTGTGGGAGCCAGCCTGCTGGCGCTGACGACCGAAAAGGCGTCGCTTACTTGTCGGTCAGGGCGAACCGGGTCAGGCAGAACGTAGGAATCCCCATGTCCTGCAGACGCTGGGAACCGCCCAGCTCCGGCAGGTCGATGATCGCGGCCGCCTCGTGCACCCGGGCGCCCATGCGGCGGATCAGGTTGGCGGCTGCGATCAGGGTGCCGCCGGTGGCGATCAGGTCATCGAACATCACCACCGAATCGCCTTCGCACAGGCTGTCGGCATGCACTTCCAGGAAGGCTTCGCCGTACTCGGTCGCGTAACCTTCGGCCAGCACGTCGGCCGGTAGCTTGCCCTGTTTGCGGAACAGCACCAGCGGCTTGTTCAGCTGGTAGGCCAGCACCGAACCGATCAGGAACCCGCGCGCGTCCATTGCCCCGATGTGGGTGAAGTCGGCTTCCACGTAGCGGTGGGCGAAACTGTCCATCACCTGGCGCAGGGCGGTCGGGGACTGGAACAGCGGGGTGATGTCGCGAAAGATCACGCCCGGTTTCGGAAAGTCGATCACGGGGCGGATCAGGGATTTGATGTCGAAGGAATCGAAGGGCATCGTCGAGGTGTCCTGGCAGGGCTGCAAACGGCGCAGTATACCCGCGGCTGAAACGGTTCGCTCGGCCGCGGGTCGAGATCAGCCTTCGATGGAGCCGCCGGCCAGCGCGCACAGCTGGATCGGGTCGAGGATGTGGATTTCCTTGCCTTCGGCGGCGATCAGCTCGTTCTGCTGGAAGCGGGTGAAGACCCGGGACACGGTTTCCACCGCCAGGCCCAGGTAGTTGCCGATCTCGTTGCGCGACATGCTCAGGCGGAACTGGTTGGCCGAGAAGCCGCGGGCGCGGAAGCGGGCGGACAGGTTGACCAGGAACGTGGCGATGCGCTCGTCGGCGGTCTTCTTCGACAGCAGCAGCATCATCTGCTGGTCGTCGCGGATCTCGCGGCTCATCACCCGCATCAGTTGGCGGCGCAGCTGCGGCAGTTGCAGGGCCAGTTCGTCGAGGCGCTCGAACGGGATCTCGCAGACCGACGTGGTCTCCAGGGCCTGGGCGGACACCGGGTGCTTCTCGGTGTCCATGCCGGACAGGCCGACCAGTTCGCTGGGCAGATGGAAGCCGGTCAGTTGCTCCTCGCCGGTGTCGCTCAGGCTGAAGGTCTTGAGGGCGCCGGAGCGTACTGCAAAGACGGAATCGAACACGTCGCCCTGGCGGAACAGGAACTCGCCCTTTTTCAGCGGACGGCCGCGTTTGACGATTTCGTCCAGCGCATCCATGTCTTCCAGATTCAGAGAAAGTGGCAGGCAGAGAGGGGCCAGGCTGCAGTCCTTGCAATGGGCCTGGTTGTGAGCGCGCAGTTTAACTGGCTCGGACATTTCTTTGATCCTTGTGGGAAAACACACATAAGGCGTAAGGGTAACTCAGCACAGGACATTCAGGCCAGCCTGTGGCGAGACGGCCCCAGGGATGTAAAGCCCACGGGGCTGTGGCCGATAACCTGCTATCAGAAGGCATGCAAGGAACCGTTCCGATGGCCGCCATTGGCACGTTGAACCCCGGCAGCAGCGGTGTTGTGCCGTTGCCGGAAGGTGTTAGAGACTCCGCCGGCGCCGAGCCGGAAACCGTATCGGCGCTGTCGGCAACCCCGACCTTGGTCGAGAGCGTCAAAGTGTCGCTGTCCGGCGAGGCCTTGGAGAAGTCCGCCGGTTTCGGCGGCGACAACCATGACATCGAAGGCAGCGACTTGCCGGAGAACGTCCAGCAGTTGCTCAAGATGATCCGCAAGTTTCGGCAGCAGATCACCGAGAAGAACGCGCGCATCAACGCCGTGATGGCCGACAAGACCCTCTCCAACGAAGAGCGGACGGCCAAGATCGCCGCACTCAAGAGCGCCATCTCCGCCCTCAACACTGGCCTGATCACGGCCAACCTGTCCCTCGCCAAGGTTGTGGATCAATCGGGCCTGACCTCGGAGCAGAACATGAAGACCGCCTCGCTGCTGACGAAGGACTAGATCACCCGGGAAAAGCGCTGGCGGTTCTGCTGCTCAAGGTAGGCGTCGAACACCATGCACACCGAGCGCACCAGCAAGCGTCCTGCAGGCAGTACGTTGATCCGTTCGCTGTCCAACTCGATCAGGCCGTCCCGGGCCATGTCCTGCAGTTGCGGCCAGAGCGCGCCGAAGTAGCCTTGGAAGTCGATGTTGAAGGCGCGTTCGATGTCGGCGAAGTCCAGGCTGAAATTGCAGATCAACTGCTGGATCACCGCCCGGCGCAGACGGTCGTCGGCGTTGCAGACCAGGCCGCGGCTGGTGGCCAGCTGGGCCCCGGCCAGGGTGTTCTGGTACTGGTTCAGGTCGCTGCTGTTCTGGCAGTACAGATCGCCCACCTGGCTGATCGCCGACACGCCAAGGCCGATCAGGTCGCAATGGCCGTGGGTGGTGTAGCCCTGAAAGTTGCGTTGCAGGGTCGACTCTTCCTGGGCCACCGCCAGTTCGTCGTCGGGCAGGGCGAAATGGTCCATGCCGATGTAGCGGTAACCGGCGGCGGTCAGTTGCTCGATGCTGCGTTGCAGCATCTCCAGCTTCTGCGCCGGGCTCGGCAGCTCGTTGCCGTTGATCCGCCGCTGCGGCATGAAGCGTTCCGGCAGGTGCGCGTAGTTGAACACCGAGAGCCGGTCCGGTTGCAGGTGGATGACTTCCTCGACGGTGCGGGCGAAGTTGTCCGGGGTCTGCTTCGGCAGGCCGTAGATCAGGTCGATGTTGATCGAGCGAAATTGCAGGGTGCGTGCCGCATCGATCACCGCACGGGTTTCCTCCAGGCTCTGCAGGCGGTTGACCGCCCGCTGCACGGCGGGGTCGAGGTCCTGCAACCCGATGCTGACCCGGTTGAAGCCCAGTTCGCGCAGAAGGCCCATGGTCGACCAGTCGGCTTCGCGGGGATCGATCTCGATGCCGTAGTCGCCGGAATCGTCGTCCAGCAGGTTGAAGTGCTTGCGCAGGTGCGCCATCAGTTGGCGCAGCTCGTCATGGCTGAGGAAGGTCGGGGTGCCGCCGCCGAAGTGCAGCTGCTCGACCTTCTGCGCAGGATCCAGGTGGCAGGCGATCAGCTGGATTTCCTGCTCCAGGCGTTGCAGGTAGGGCAGCGCGCGGCCGCGGTCCTTGGTGATGACTTTGTTGCAGGCGCAGTAGTAGCAGATGTTCGCGCAGAACGGCACGTGCACATACAGCGACAACGGGCGCAGGGCCTTGCGGCTGTCGCGCAGGGCGTGGAACAGGTCGAAGGTGCCGACCTGGCTGTTGAATTGGACGGCCGTCGGGTACGAGGTGTAGCGCGGCCCCGCCAGGTCGTAGCGGCGGATCAAATCGGTGTCCCAACGAATGGCGTCGAGCATGCGGGCATTCCCCCGGATAGGCTGGCAGTGTCGGCGAGTCTAGGGGAGACGGCGAGGGGGCATCTTGATTTGCATCAAAGCCGGTCGGCGAGCCGGCCTGGAACCTGTGGGGAGGGGGCAAGCCCCTTGCCACTCAGTGGCCCATCAGCCAATGCTGATGCGGTCCGGGCAGGGTCCACAGGCCGAACAGCAGCACCAGCACACCGCCCGCCATACGTACGCTGCGCTGGCGCAGCAGCGCCGTGACCCGCTCGGCGGCCAGCCCGGTGGCCAGCAGCACGGGCCAGGTGCCGAGCCCGAAGGCGAGCATCAGCAGCGCGCTGTCCAGCGCATTGCCTTGGCTGGCCGACCACAGCAGGGTGCTGTAGACCAGCCCGCAGGGCAGCCAGCCCCACAGCGCCCCGAGCAGCAGGGCGCGGGGCAGGCTCGACACCGGCAGCAACCGGTTGGCCACAGGCTGGATATGGCGCCACAGCCCGCGGCCGAGGCTTTCGATGCGGGTCAGGCCGCTCCACCACCCGGCCAGGTACAGCCCCATGGCGATCAGCAGCAGCCCGGCCAGCACCCGCATGAACAGCGCGGCGGGGCTGTTGGCCACGGCCCAGCCCGCGAGGCCGATCAGCAGGCCGGCGGCGGCGTAGCTCAGGATGCGCCCCAGGTTATAGGCCAGCAGCAGGCGAAAGCGCCGGCTGCGCTGTTCCTTGGGGATTGCCAGGGTCAAGGCGCCCATCAGGCCGCCGCACATCCCCAGGCAATGCCCGCCGCCCAGCAGGCCGAGGATCAGCGCAGACACCAGCAGCGGCGCAAGCTCAAGCATGGGGCGGCGCCTTGTCGTCCGGCGGGGTCGCCTTGGCTTCGTCCACCGCGGCGGTGTGGTTCGGGTCCTGGTCGTCGAACAGGATGCTGTGGGCCGGGCCGTCGAGGTCGTCGTACTGGCCGCTGTCCACCGCCCAGAAGAAGATGTACACGGCGATGGCCACGATCAGCAGCGCGGCCGGGATCATTATGTAAAGAGCTGGCATCTGTACTCCATGCCCGCGCGGCTCAGGCCGGCAGCGGGCGGGTTTCTGACGTGGCGTGGACGGCCGGCGCGCCCGGCAGGCGGGTCAGGCGCAGGGCGTTGAGCACCACGGTCAGCGAACTGATCGACATGCCGACCGCCGCCCACACCGGGGTGATCCAGCCGAGGGCGGCGAACGGCAACATGAGGCCATTGTACAGCGCGGCCCACAGCAGGTTCTCGATGATCACCCGGCGTGTGCGGCGGGCCAGGGTGAAGGCCTGCACCAAGGCGTCCAGACGGTTGGAGAGCAGCACCGCGTCGGCGCTGGTCTTGGCCAAGTCCGTGGCCGAGCCCATGGCCACGCTGATGTCGGCGGCGGCCAGCACCGGCACGTCGTTGACCCCGTCGCCGAGCATCAGCACCTTGCGGCCTTCCTTGTGCAACTGCTGCAGCACCTGCAGCTTGTCGTCCGGGCGCAGGCCGCCGCGGGCCTCGTCGATGCCCAGCTCGGCGGCTACGCCGGCGACCATCGGCGAACTGTCGCCGGACAGCAGCAGCGTGCGCCAGCCCCGCGCCTTGCACGCGGCCAGCAAGGCCGGCGCATCGGCGCGCAGGCGGTCGTCGAGGACAAACCAGGCCAGCGGGCCTTGGGTGTCGCCCAGCAGCAGCCATTGGCCGGGCTCGTCCGGCATCGGCGGCACGCCGGCGCCGCTCAGGCCGCAGACGAAACCGGCCTGGCCGATCCGCAGCCGCTGTTCGCCGACCCGGCCTTCAAGGCCCAGCCCCGGCAGGCTGTGGACTTCCTCGGCGGCCAGCGGGGCGCGGCCGAAGGCCCGGGCGATCGGGTGTTCCGAGCGGTTCTCCAGGGCAGCGGCGAGGCTCAGGCAACGGTCGCCGTCCAGCGCGCCGAGAGGGCGCACCGCGCGCAGCATCAGACGTCCCTCGGTGAGGGTGCCGGTCTTGTCGAAGATCACCGTGTCGATCTGGTTGAGGCCTTCGAGCACATGGCCGCGGGTCAGCAGCAGGCCGAGCTTGTGCAGGGTGCCGGTGGCGGCGGTGAGCGCGGTCGGCGTGGCCAGGGACAGTGCGCAGGGGCAGGTGGCGACGAGCATCGCCAGCACGATCCAGAAGGCCCGCGACGCGTCCAGTTCCCACCACAGCAAGCCGATGGCGGCTGCGGCGATCAACGACAGCAGCAGGAACCATTGGGCGGCGCGGTCGGCGATTTCCGCCAGCCGGGGCTTTTCGGCCTGGGCGCGGTCGAGCAGGCGGACGATGGCCGACAGCCGGGTGTCCTGGCCCAGGGCCTGCACCTGCACGGTCAGCGCGCCCTCGACATTGAGGGTGCCGGCGGTGACCGCGTCGCCCACGCTGCGCGCCTGCGGCAGGTATTCGCCGGTCAGCAGCGACTCGTCGACGCTGGAGCGGCCGTCCAGGATCCGGCCGTCCGCCGGCAGGACTGCGCCGGGCGGCACCAGCACATGGTCGCCCAGGCACAGTTCGCTGAGCAAGATGCGCTCGCTCTGCCCGGCGGCGTCGAGCCGCAGGCACGAGGCCGGCAGCAGGTTCACCAGTTGCGCGGTGGCGGCGGCGGTGCGTTCTCGGGCGCGGCGCTCCAGGTAGCGTCCGGCGAGCAGGAACAGGGCGAACATGCCCACCGCATCGAAATACAGTTCGCCGACCCCGGTGATCGAGGTCCAGATCCCGGCGACGTAGGCCGCGCCGATGGCCAGCGACACCGAGACGTCCATGGTCAGGTGGCGGGTGCGCAGGTCGCGCATGGCGCCCTTGAAGAACGGTGCGCAGCTGTAGAACACGATGGGCGTGGTGAGGAACAGCGCGACCCAGCGCAGGATGGTGTGCAGCTCGGGGCTCAGGTCGATGTTGAACTCCGGCCAGGTGGCCATCGTCGCCATCATGGCCTGGAACCACAGCAGGCCGGCGACGCCGAGCTGACGCAGGGCCCGGCGGTTTTCGCCGGCCAACTGCTCGCTGGCGCGATCGGGCTGGTACGGGTGCGCGGCGTAGCCGATCTGGCGCAGTTCGGCGAGGATCCGGCTCAGCGGCAGTTGCGCGTCGGCCCAGCGCACGTGCAGGCGATGGTTGGACAGGTTCAGGCGTGCCTCGGCCACGGCCGGCAGCGTGCGCAGGTGTTTCTCGATCAGCCAGCCGCAGGCGGCGCAGCTGATGCCTTCCATCAGCAGCGTGGTTTCGGCCAGCTCGCCTTCGTGGCGCACGAACGGTTGCTGCACGTCGGCGCGGTCGTACAGCGCCAGTTCATCCACCAGTTGCACCGGCAGCGCCTCGGGGTTGGCCGAGGCTTCGCTGCGGTGCCGGTAGTAGCTGTCCAGGCCGCCGGCGACGATGGCTTCGGCCACGGCCTGGCAGCCGGGGCAGCAGAACTCGCGGGGCTCCCCGAGCACGACGGCGGTGAAGCGGCTGCCGGGCGGGACGGGCAGGGCGCAGTGGTAGCAGGGGAGTGGGGTGGTCATCAGGTGGAGTCTTTCATGTCCGGGAGGGCCTCATTGCGAGCAGGCCCGCTTCCACAGGTTCTGTGAACGCCGCAGATCCGGTGTGGGAGCGGGGCTGCCCGCGAATGCACTTCGCGCAGCCTTTTACTTGTCCAGGTCTTCCGCGCCTTGCAGCGGCTCGTCGCCCAGCAGCAGGTCCTTGTCGTGGCTGACCAGCTCTTCTTCGAACATGCGCCAGACGTGGTCGTCCTGGCTGCCGAGCAGCTCGACGAACCGGCGTCCTTCGATCTTGTCCGCCAGCTGGCCGATGTAGCGGCCGTTCTCGGCCTCGCTGCGGGTCAGGACGATCTTGCGGTCCTTTTCCGGTTGGGTCGGCGAGATCAGGTTCAGCTCCAGGGTCTTGGGTTGGCTATTGCCGCTCAGGCGCAGGTCGACCTCGCCGGTGACGCCGTCCAGGTGCACGCTGGCGCGCAGGTTCAGGGTCTGGGCCAGCAGTTCGCGGTCCAGCGAACGGTTGATGCCTTTGCCGGCCTCGTAGTAGTTGTCGTTGACCAGGTTGTCCGGGTGGTTCACCGCAATGGTCACCATGGACAGGGTCAGGGTCACCGAGCAGGCCAGGATCCCGATGATGATCCAGGGCCAGAGGTGCTTGTACCATGGGTTTGCGGCAGTGGCTGCGGGCATGTTCACTTCTCTCAACGGTTTTGTGGGCCGATGAATCGGCTCTTGGCTTCAACGTGGACGCTGTCGTCATCGGCGTCCTTGAGGATGAATTTCACCTCGTTGGTGCTCGACGGCAGTTGCTCCGGTGCGCTCGACAGCTCGACCGGCATGCTGAAGATTTCGCCGGCAGGCACCTTGATCTCGCGCTTGCCCTGCAGGCGCAGGTCCGGCAAGCCGGCGGCCTCCAGCACGTAGGTGTGGTCGCGCTGGTCCTTGTTCATGATCTTCAGGCTGTAGACGTTCTCGATCCGGCCTTCGGCGTTCTCGCGGTACAGCACGCGGTCCTTGCTGACGTCGAACCCGACCAGCGAGCGCATCAAGAACGCGGTCACCAGCAGGCTGATCATGGCCAGCAGCACCACGGCGTAGCCGATCAGGCGCGGACGCAGCTTGTGGGTCTTCTGTCCGGACAGGTTGTGCTCGGTGGTGTAGCTGATCAGGCCGCGCGGATAGTCCATCTTGTCCATGATGCTGTCGCAGGCGTCGATGCACGCGGCGCAGCCGATGCATTCGATCTGCAGGCCGTCGCGGATGTCGATGCCGGTCGGGCAGACCTGGACGCACATGGTGCAGTCGATGCAGTCGCCCAGGCCCTGGGCCTTGTAGTCCGTGCCTTTCTTGCGCGGGCCGCGGGTTTCGCCCCGGCGCGGGTCGTAGGAGACGATCAGGGTGTCCTTGTCGAACATCACGCTCTGGAAGCGGGCGTACGGGCACATGTAGATGCACACCTGCTCGCGCAGCCAGCCGGCGTTGCCGTAGGTGGCGAGGGTGAAGAACCCCACCCAGAAGTACGACCAGCCGTCGGCCTGGCCGGTGAAGAACTCGAACACCAGTTCGCGGATCGGCGAGAAGTAGCCGACGAAGGTCATGCCGGTGACGAAGCCGATCAGCAGCCACAGCGCATGCTTGGCGAACTTGCGCAGGAACTTGTTGGCGCTCATGGGCGCCTTGTCCAGTTTGATGCGCTGGTTGCGGTCGCCTTCGGTGACCTTCTCGCACCACATGAAGATCCACGTCCACACGCTTTGCGGGCAGGTGTAGCCGCACCAGACGCGGCCGGCGTACACGGTGATGAAGAACAGGCCGAACGCGGCGATGATCAGCATGCCCGACAGCAGGATGAAGTCCTGGGGCCAGAAGGTTGCGCCGAAGATGAAGAACTTGCGCTCCGGCAGGTTCCACCACACGGCCTGATGGCCGCCCCAGTCGAGCCAGACCGTGCCGAAGTACAGCAGGAACAGCACGGTGCCGCCCATCATCCGCAGGTTGCGGAACAGGCCGGTGAAGGCGCGGGTGTAGATCTTTTCTCGTGAGGCGTAAAGGTCGACGCTGGTGCTTGCGTTCTTGTTGGGGGGCGTGACGTCGTGTACCGGAATCTGGTTGCTCATCATTGCATCCCACGGCAGTGGAAAAATGCCTCGGTCGATGCGTGCCGACCGGGGTCAGAAAGGGGTGTTGCAGTGGCGCAATGATACGCCTGTCGCTCTGGCTCAAGGGTGCGACCTTTGGTCGCGTTGGGGAAAAATCTTGAATGGTGTAGCGAATGCAGCAAAGCATGATGCAGGTCAATTGACTATAGACGATTACGTCTGTCGACCTGGCGGTTGCCGGTGGAGCGCAGCACAGGTGCCGCGCTCCGTTGATCCCTGGAGTGATCAAGGAAGGTGACCGCCTCCCAGGCTGTCGAGCCCGCTGTTGCGGGGTTTCTTGCGGGGAGGCTTTCGGGGTTCGTCACTGTGTGCCCGGAAGGAAAGGGCGCCGAACTCCACCTTCGCCTCGATCAGGGGCGCAGGCCCTGGGTTCGGGATGTCGGTGTCTGCCATTGAGGGTGTCTTGCGTCGGGTCATCGAGTTGCTTCCTTGCAGCTTGATTGGTGGGTGTCGAATGTGGGTGCCGGCCCGCCATACGGGGACGGAAACTATCGTCTTAGCCGGTTCGGGCCCAATCAATTTGGGTTGCGAAATGTAAGGGGATTGAAGGCTGGTGAGCGCGCCACCCAGCGGTGACGGCCGCCTGGAACGAAAAAGCCCCGCCAGGGATCTGGCGGGGCTTTTTGTTGCAGCATGCGTCGGGATTACTCGGCCTGAGTTTCCGGCGCCTTTTCACCGTGGGACAGGCTGTAGACGTAGGCGGCCAGCAGGTGCACCTTGTCGTTGCCTTGCAGCTGTTCCTGGGCAGGCATCTGGCCCTGGCGGCCGTAGCGGATGGTCTGCTGCAGTTGGGCGAAGCTCGAACCGTAGATGAACGCCGCCGGGTGGGTCAGGTTGGGCGCGCCCATGGCAGGGGTGCCTTTGCCTTCCGGACCGTGGCAGGCCACGCAGTTGGCGGCGAACAGCTTCTGGCCGTTGGCCGGGTCGGCCTTGGTGCCTTCAGGCAGCTTGCGCCCGTCGAGGTTGGTCAGCACGAACGCGGCCACGTCGGCCACGCCTTGCTCGCCGATCACGTCGGCCCAGGCCGGCATCACCGCGTGGCGACCGCCCATGATGGTGGTCTTGATGGTTTCCGGCTCGCCGCCCCAGCGCCAGTCGGCGTCGGTCAGGTTCGGGAAGCCGTAGGCGCCCTTGGCGTCGGAGCCGTGGCAGACCGAGCAGTTGGAGGCGAACAGGCGGCCGCCCATCTTCAGGGCCTGGGGATCCTTGGCCACTTCTTCGATCGGCATGGCGGCGAACTTGGCGAAGATCGGACCGAACTTGGCGTCCGAACGGGCCATTTCCTTCTCCCATTCGTGCACGCCGGTCCAGCCGGTCTGGCCGTTGGCGAACGCGGTCTGCTTCTCGGTGTCGAGGTAGTTGTAGCCCGGCAGCAGGCCTTTCCAGTTGCCCAGGCCCGGGTACAGCACCAGGTAGCCCAAGGCGAAGACGATGGTGCCCACGAACAGCATGAACCACCATTTGGGCAGGGGGTTGTCGTACTCTTCGATCCCGTCGAAAGAGTGGCCGACGGTCTCGTCGGTCTGCTCGGCGCGCTGGCCCTTGCGGGTCGACAGCAACAGCCAGGTCAGGGAAAAGATCGTACCGAGACTGAGGACTGTGACGTACAGACTCCAGAATGTAGTCATTCTTTGTTACTCCTAGAAGCTTGCTCGACGTGCTTGATGGCTTCGGGATCATCCGCAAAAGGCAGCAAGGTCGCGTCTTCGAACTCTGACTTGCGCTTGGGGCTGAACACCCACAGCGCCAGACCGATGAAAGCCACCATTACGACAACGGTGCCCAGGCCGCGAATCATCCCGATATCCATGAAGAATCACCGTTTGCTTTTGATGATGGTGCCCAGGCCTTGCAGATAGGCCACCAGCGCGTCCATTTCGGTCTTGCCTTTTACGGCATCCTTCGCACCGGCGATGTCTTCGTCGGTGTAAGGGACGCCGAGCGAGCGCAGGACCTCCATTTTCTTGGCAGTGTCTTTGCCGTCGAGCTTGTTTTCCACGAGGAACGGGTAAGCCGGCATCTTCGACTCGGGGACGACGTTGCGCGGGTTGTACAGGTGCGCACGCTGCCAGTCGTCGGAGTAGCGGCCGCCGACGCGGGCCAGGTCCGGGCCGGTGCGCTTGGAGCCCCACAGGAACGGGTGGTCCCAGACGCTTTCGCCGGCGACGGAGTAGTGGCCGTAACGTTCGGTTTCGGCGCGGAACGGACGGATCATCTGCGAGTGGCAGCCGACGCATCCGTTGGCGATGTAGACGTCGCGGCCTTCCAGTTCAAGGGCGGTGCGCGGCTTCATGCCTTCGACCGGCTTGTTGGTGACATCCTGGAAAAACAGCGGGACGATCTGGGTCAGGCCGCCGACGCTGACGGCGATGACCATGAAGAAGGCCAGCAGGCCAATGTTCTTCTCAACGGCTTCATGCTTCATCAGTGAGCTCCAACGACAGCGATCTTGGCGGCGGCTTCGGCTTCAGCCGGGTTCGAGGCGCGCACGGTGCGCCATACGTTGTACGCCATCAGCAGCATGCCGCTGGCGAAGAACGCACCGCCCAGGGCGCGGACGATGAAGCCCGGATGGCTGGCCTGCAGCGCTTCGACGAACGAGTAGGTGAGGGTGCCGTCGTCGTTGATCGCACGCCACATCAGGCCTTGGGTGATGCCGTTGACCCACATCGAGGCGATGTACAGCACGGTGCCGATGGTGGCGAGCCAGAAGTGCGCGTTGATCAGGCCGGTGCTGTGCATCTGCGCGCGGCCGAACAGTTTCGGGATCATGTGGTAGATCGCGCCGATGGAGATCATCGCCACCCAGCCGAGGGCGCCGGCGTGCACGTGGCCGATGGTCCAGTCGGTGTAGTGGGAGAGCGAGTTGACGGTCTTGATGGCCATCATCGGGCCTTCGAAGGTCGACATGCCGTAGAACGCCAGGGAGACCACGAGGAAGCGCAGGATCGGGTCGGTGCGCAGCTTATGCCAGGCGCCCGACAGGGTCATCATGCCGTTGATCATGCCGCCCCAGCTCGGGGCCAGCAGGATGATCGACATCGCCATGCCCAGCGATTGTGCCCAATCCGGCAGCGCGGTGTAGTGCAGGTGGTGGGGACCTGCCCAGATATACAGGGTGATCAGGGCCCAGAAATGCACGATGGACAGGCGATAGGAGTAGATCGGACGCTCGGCCTGCTTCGGCACGAAGTAGTACATCATCCCCAGGAAGCCGGTGGTCAGGAAGAAGCCCACGGCGTTGTGGCCGTACCACCACTGGATCATCGCGTCGGTCGCGCCGGAGTAGGCGGAGTAGGACTTGAACAGGCTGACCGGCAGCGACATGTGGTTGACGATGTGCAGCATCGCGGTCACGACGATGAATGCGCCGTAGAACCAGTTGCCCACGTAGATGTGCTTGGTCTTGCGCTTGGTGATGGTGCCGAAGAACACCAGACCGTAGGTGACCCAGACAATGGCCAGCAGAATGGCCAGCGGCCACTCCAGTTCAGCGTATTCCTTGGTGGTGGTGAAACCCATCGGCAAGGTAATGATCGCGCCGACGATCACCGCTTGCCAGCCCCAGAAGGTGAAGGCCGCGAGGCTGTCGGAAATCAGTCGCGTCTGGCAGGTTCGCTGCACGACATAGTAGGAAGTGGCAAACAGTGCACATCCGCCGAAGGCAAAAATCACCAGGTTTGTGTGCAACGGGCGAAGGCGTCCAAAGCTCGTCCATGGCAGACCGAAGTTCAGTTCCGGCCAGACCAGTTGCGAGGCGATGAAGACACCGAGCCCCATGCCAAGGATCCCCCAGACCACCGTCATGATGGCGAACTGGCGGACTACCTTATAGTTATAAGCAGTCGGACTGATTGCTGTGCTCATTCTAAGGTTCCACGGTTTGGGTGTTTTATTAGGATTGAAATCGGCCGCAAGTATGGAGAAAGCAGGGGGTCAATGCAACGCGCCATGACCTGGGTCAATGCTTTCCAACGCTGATTCTGCGGCCTTTCCATGTTCCGCGTAGGGACAAAATCACCCTCGGGAAAAATGTCCCGGCGGAGCGGAAAAGTGATCGGTCCAGAGCACCTGTAACGGGGTGTGTTCAAAAGCCCGGTTCGGGCGACGGACGGCATTCGGCACGACAGCCGGTATTCACCGGCGCTTGCGGCCATCCCGTCAGCCGATTCGTCGAACACATCCGTTGGGGTCGACCTGGAACCGGCACGGACCGGTCCGCATCGAGCAAGCGTAGTCGTGAATCCGGGGATTCGAAAGGCAGGCGCCAGACAGGGTGCGACAATGGGTCGCAAAGGGGAAGGGAACTGCCGCATCCGGACGGAGGCGGCAGTGGAGGGGCAGGGACTACTCTTTTTTGCCTTCGGCTTGCAGGTTATCTGTATTCAGTTTGTGTGACAGGCTGTACACATAAGCGGCCACCAACTGCACTTTATCGTTGCCGAGCAGTTCGCTCTGTGCCGGCATGTGGCCCTGGCGGCCATGGCGGATGGTCTGCTCCAGTTGGGTCAGGCCGGTGCCGTAGATGAAGCCGGCCGGGTGCGTCAGGTTCGGCGCGCCCATGGCTTCGGTGCCCTGGCCGTTGGCCCCGTGGCAGGCGACGCAGGTGGTGCTGAATGCTTGCTGCCCGGCCTGCAGGTCGGCCTTGCTGTCCGCCGGCAGCGGCAGGCCGGCCAGGCTATGGCGCACGTACGCAGCGACATTCTTCACGCCGGCCTCGCCCAGCACTTCGCCCCAGGCCGGCATCGCCGCCATCCGCCCGCCCATGATGGTGGTCTTGATGGTGTCGGCGCTGCCGCCCCAGCGCCAGTCGCTGTCGGTCAGGTTGGGGAAGCCGAAAGCGCCCTTGGCGTCGGAGCCGTGGCACACCGAGCAGTTGGAGGCGAACAGGCGGCCGCCCATCTTCAGCGCCTGGGGATCCTTCGCCACTTCTTCCACCGGCATCGCCGCGAACTTGGCGAAGATCGGCCCGAACTTGGCGTCGGCCTTGGCCATTTCCTTTTCCCACTCATGCTCGCCGGTCCAGCCGTTCTCGTAGCCGGGCAGGATGCCTTTCCAGTTGCCCAGGCCCGGATACAGGATCAGGTAGCCCACGGAAAACACCAGGGTGCCGGCGAACAGCATGAACCACCACTGCGGCAGCGGGTTGTCATACTCCTCGATGCCGTCGAAGCTGTGGCCCATGGTCTGGTCGACGCTGCCTTTGGTCTCGCCCCGGCGGGTGCCGACCAGCAGCCAGGTCAGGCCGATCAGGCTGCCGATGGTCAGTACGCAGATCCACGTACTCCAGAAGGTGGTCATGGCCGGGTACTCCTTGTTGGTGCAGATTCTTGGGGGGTGTCGGGTTGCGGCTCGTCGGCGAACGGCAGCAGGCGCGCTTCGGCGAATTCCGGCTGGCGCTTGCCGTTGAACACCCACAGGGTCAGGCCGACGAAGGCCACGAACACGACAACGGTGCCCAGGCCGCGGATCAGCCCTGTGCTCATTTCAATGACCATGGCTCACCTCTTGCTCTTGATCGCAGTGCCGAGCACTTGCAGGTAGGAGACGAGCGCGTCCATTTCGGTCTTGCCCTTGAGGCTGGCCACTGCGCCGCCGATGTCGTCGTCGGTGTACGGCACGCCGAGGGTGCGCATGGCCTTGAGCTTGGTTTCGGTGTGGCTGCTGTCGACCGCTTGGGTCACGAGCCACGGGTAGGCCGGCATCTTCGACTCCGGCACCACGTTGCGCGGGTTGTACAGGTGCGCGCGGTGCCAGTCGTCGGAGTAGCGGCCGCCGACGCGGGCCAGGTCCGGGCCGGTGCGCTTGGAGCCCCACAGGAACGGGTGATCCCACACGCTTTCGCCGGCTACCGAGTAGTGGCCGTAGCGTTCGGTCTCGGCGCGGAACGGACGGACCATCTGCGAGTGGCAGCCCACGCACCCTTCGCGGATGTAGATGTCGCGGCCTTCCAGCTGCAGCGCGGTGTAGGGCTTCATGCCTTCGACCGGCTTGTTGGTCACGTCCTGGAAGAACAGCGGGACGATCTGGGTCAGGCCGCCGATGCTCACGGCGAACACCATCAGCAGCATCAGGAGGCCGACGTTCTTTTCAATCGTTTCGTGTTTCATGGCGGACTCCTCAGGCCATCTGCGCGGCGGCAACGACGTCTGCAGGCTGCGAGGCCCGCACGGTGCGCCAGGTGTTGTAAGCCATCAGCAGCATGCCGCTGAGGAAGATCGCGCCGCCGACCAGCCGCACGACGAAGCCTGGGTGGCTGGCCACCAGGGTCTCGACGAAGGAGTAGGTCAGGGTGCCGTCCTCGTTCACCGCACGCCACATCAGGCCCTGGGCGATGCCGTTGACCCACATCGAGGCGATGTACAGCACGGTGCCGATGGTGGCGAGCCAGAAGTGCGCGTTGATCAGGCCGATGCTGTGCATCTGCTCCTTGCCGAAGACTTTCGGGATCATGTGGTACAGCGCGCCGATGGAGATCATCGCCACCCAGCCGAGGGCGCCGGCGTGCACGTGGCCGATGGTCCAGTCGGTGTAGTGGGAGAGGGCGTTGACGGTCTTGATGGCCATCATCGGGCCTTCGAAGGTCGACATGCCGTAGAACGCCAGGGAGACCACGAGGAAGCGCAGGATCGGGTCGCTGCGCAGCTTATGCCAGGCGCCCGAGAGGGTCATCATGCCGTTGATCATGCCGCCCCAGCTCGGGGCCAGCAGCACCAGCGACATCACCATGCCCAGCGACTGCGCCCAGTCCGGCAGCGCGGTGTAGTGCAGGTGGTGGGGGCCTGCCCAGATGTACAGGGTGATCAGCGCCCAGAAGTGCACGATCGACAGGCGATACGAGTACACCGGACGTTCGGCCTGTTTCGGCACGAAGTAGTACATCATCCCCAGGAAGCCCGCGGTGAGGAAGAAGCCCACGGCGTTGTGGCCGTACCACCATTGCACCATGGCGTCGGTGGCGCCGGCGTACACCGAATAGGACTTGGTCAGGCTCACCGGCAACTCAAGGTTGTTGACGATGTGCAGGATCGCCACGGTGATGATGAAGCCGCCGAAGAACCAGTTGCCCACATAGATGTGCTTGGTGTTGCGCTTCATCACCGTGCCGAAGAACACGATGGCGTAGGCGACCCAGACGATGGTGATCAGGATGTCGATCGGCCATTCCAGCTCGGCGTATTCCTTGGAGCTGGTGTAGCCCAGCGGCAGGCTGATGGCCGCCAGCAGGATCACCAGTTGCCAGCCCCAGAAGCAGAACGCGGCGATCTTCGGCGCGAACAGTTGGGTCTGGCAGGTGCGCTGGACCGAGTAGAACGAACTGGCGAACAAGGCACAGCCGCCGAACGCGAAGATCACCGCGTTGGTGTGCAGCGGGCGCAGGCGGCCGAAGCTGGTCCACGGCAGGTTGAAGTTGAGTTCGGGCCAGACCAATTGGGCCGCGAGAAAAACCCCGAGGCCCATGCCGACGATGCCCCACACCACCGTCATAATGGCGAATTGGCGGACCACCTTGTAGTTGTAGGCGGTACTGATAGAAGTGTTCATGGTTCCCCATCCACGGTTCAGCCGAAGAGCACGCGCGTGCAGAAAAGCCGCGCGCCCTTCGCCTGGAGTTATAGGCAGACTAAAAGCGAGGCAAGCATGGACAAACAGCACAAGGCCAGTATTGACGGGGATCAATGGGCGCAGTGCGTGCGGGATCATGGATGGCTGTGGGACGCCGCCGCGGGCGAGGCTCACGCGACGTTGATCCTCGCCCATGGCGCCGGCGCGCCGATGGACAGCGACTGGATGACCGACATGGCCCGGCGCCTCGCCGCGCATGGCGTCAACGTGCTGCGTTTCGAATTCCCCTACATGGCCCAGCGCCGCGTCGACGGCGGCAAACGCCCGCCGAACCCGGCGGCAAAACTGCTGGAATGCTGGCGCGGGGTGTACGCCGACGTGCGACGACATGTCGCCGGCCCGCTGGCCATCGGCGGCAAGTCCATGGGCGGGCGCATGGCCAGCTTGCTGGCCGATGAGCTGGGCGCGGATGCGCTGGTGTGCCTGGGGTATCCGTTCTATGCGGCGGGCAAGCCTGAGAAACCGCGGGTCGAGCATCTGGCGGCTTTGAAGGCGCGGACGTTGATTGTTCAGGGGGAGCGGGATGCGCTTGGCAATCGCGAGACAGTCGAGGGGTATGCGTTATCGCCGAGTGTCGAGGTGTGTTGGCTGGCGGCGGGGGATCATGACCTGAAGCCGCTGAAGGCGTCGGGGTTCAGCCATGAGCAGCACTTGGCGACGGCGGCGGGGAAGGTGGCTGCGTTTCTTCGGTGAGCGTGAGGGCCTCCCACACGGGATCTGCGTCGTGCGCCTATCCCTGTGGGAGCCCGCCTGCTGGCGATGGCGTCAGCCCAGGCGCCGCCGTGTCGGGTCAAGACGTTCCTGACAGCGGCAAAGCGAAGTGGCCCTCACGATGCCTCAGCTTTCTTCCTTGTTAGTAAATTGCGTCAGGGTGAATTCCCCCTCCGGAAAAAGGCGATAGCCATGGCTTTTGAACAGTGCCTTGAAATTGCCTTTGACGACTTTTGTGACAAGGTTATATTCGCTGATCTCCAGGGTTGCCGAATCGGCATCCTCAGCATGGAAACCTTCGAACCCGGGCGGGGCGGGGATGGAGTGGACGTGTGTGCATGTGAGGCCATTTTCCAGGTTGTAGGTGCCGACGAGCGATTCGTCCCCCTCATAGGGCAGGGTGAAGCTGAAGCTGAAATAGTCCTCGGCTTCAGACGTCCCCGTTCCGCCGCTGATTGACCAGTAGTACTTGCCATCTCCGGGAAACAGGAACCTATAGAATTCGCTGAATTCAGCAGTCTTTTCGATATCACCGTAAGTCCACTTAAAAGAGCTGTCATGCTTGGCCTTGGGCTTTTTTGCGATCAGCAGGGTTTGCGCAGTCATTTGGGCACCTTCCTTCTCAGGTTTGGATGATGTTCGACCGACTGCTCTAACGGTCACGCACTTAATATCCACTGATAGGGCGGGCGTCTACTGTCAAACCTGACAGGTGTTTTGCCTGTGAAGGCGGCAGCCAGGCGACGTCAGAAGAGAGGCGTGTCTGGCGTTTTCATGCGCGTAAACATGATTTCGTGAGCGCGTTTAAAGTACACGAGGCGTTACGTCATAAGGGCCACAGTGCCTTGCGTCGTTGCCTACGCCTACGCCAGAATCCGCCGGCTTACGCGGCTTGGAGAGGGCTCTATCGTGTCCCTGTCACTGAGAAACAGTGATCGGGTTTGGTAGCCCGCTTCGAGTTGTGATGACAGCGACACCGTCAATGCTGCCTCTTTTTTGGTTCAGCGTTCTATGGTGGACGTGCGTGGGGCTCATTCGTGAGCGCCGGGTTTTCCAATTCGACCGGTCTACCAACCCGCGCATGGCCACCGCCCGCCGTTTGGTAGCGAGGGTGATGGCTCCCATTTTTCGAATTGGAGTCTTATCTATGTTCAAAGCTACGCCCAACCCTCCAGCTACAGATCCAACCTCCCACGACCCCAAGCTTGAGTCTCAAAAGACAAAAGAAGCCGTCGACCGCGCACTCGACTATTACCTGGGCCCTGAAATCCCGGAGTACTTCCCTCCGAAGGCCCGTCCCATCTACTTCGTCGATCCCACGCTGGATGACGAAACGCTGCTGGTCGAAGCCTGCGAGTCGCTGTCGACGGCCAACGCCATGGCCGGCAACATCGCGAACTCGGCGAGAGGCCCGGAGCGTAAACCGCTGCTGGCGCTGCAACAGCTGATCATGCTCAACGAACTGTTGGTCAATCGACTGCTGGATAAGCTGAAGTTGCCACAATAATTTCGCTGGCTGTTTTGGCCTCATCGCGAGCAGGCTCGCTCCTACAGTGGATTTGTGTACGACGCATATCCCCTGTAGGAGCGAGCCTGCTCGCGATGGCGATTCACCCGTCAGCCTTGATTCCAGATTGGCAATAAAAAACCCGGAAGCGTTCGCTGTCCGGGTTTTCTTGTTGCCAGTCCAATCAGCGGTTGAACCGCTCCACCAACGAGTACTGCGTGTTGGCCGTCTTCGTCAGCTCTTCACTCAGCAGCGCCGAGTTGTGCGCCTGTTCCGAGGTCTGGTCCGCCAGTTCCGAGATGTTGCTGATGTTGCGGCTGATTTCTTCAGCCACGGCACTTTGCTCTTCGGTCGCGGCGGCGATCTGGGTGGTCATGTCGGTGATGTTGGCCACCGCTTCGCTGATGCCCACCAGGGCCTGGTCCGCTTCCAGCACCCTTGCCACGCCTTCTTCGGCCTGGCGGTGCCCGGCTTCCATGGTCTGTACGGCGCTGGTGGCGGTCTGTTGCAGCTTGGCGATCAGGGCGTGGATCTGCCCGGTGGATTCGCTGGTGCGCTGCGCCAGTTGACGGACCTCGTCGGCCACCACGGCGAAGCCGCGGCCCATCTCGCCGGCGCGGGCCGCTTCGATGGCTGCGTTGAGCGCCAGCAGGTTGGTCTGGTCGGCGATGCCTTTGATCACGTCTACCACGCCGCCGATCTCGTCGCTGTCCCGGGCCAGTTGGGTCACGGTCAGGCCGGTTTCGCCCACCACCACCGACAGGCGCTGGATGGCTTCGCGGGTTTCGCCGGCGATGTCGCGGCCGCGGCCGGTCAGGCGATTGGCTTCCTGGGTGGCGTCGGCGGTACGCTGCACGTGGCTGGCCACTTCCTGGGTGGTGGCGGCCATCTGGTTGACGGCGGTGGCGACCTGTTCGGTCTCCACGCGCTGGCGTTCCAGGCCGCTGGAGCTGTTGTGCGCCAGGGCGTCGGACTGCTTGGCCTGATCGGTCAGGTGCTCGGCGGTGTCCTGCAGGCGGGTCAGGCAGGTCTTCAGGCGCGCTTCCTGGCTGAGGATCGACATCTCCAGGCGCGCCTGGGCGCCGCGGCTGTCGGTGTACATCTGCGCGATCAGCGGGTCGGAGGTGGTCTGCTCGGCCAGGCGCAGCAGGCGCTTGAGGCCGCGCTGCTGCCATTGCAGGCCCATCAGGCCCAGCGGCACCGAGAGGCCGGCGGCGAGGGCGAAGCCCCACTGGGAGTTGAGCGTGGCGCCGATCATGAAGCTCAGCTGGCTGACCAGGATGAACGGCAGCCAGTCCTGGAGCACCGGCAGCCATTTGTCCGCTTTGGGAATCGCCGACTTGCCCTGGTTGATGCGTTGGTAGAGCGCTTCGGCACGGCGGATCTGCTCGGCGGTGGGTTTGACCCGCACCGACTCGTAGCCGACCACCTGACTGCCTTCGAACACCGGTGTCACATAGGCGTTGACCCAATAGTGGTCACCGGTCTTGCAGCGGTTCTTGACAATGCCCATCCATGGCAAGCCTTGTTTCAGTGTGCCCCACATGTGCGAAAACACCGCGGCCGGGACGTCGGGGTGACGGACCAGGTTGTGCGGCGCACGGATCAGTTCCTCGCGCGAGAACCCGCTGATTTCGACGAAAGCGTCGTTGCAGTAGGTGATCACGCCCTTGGCGTCGGTTGTGGAGATCAACCGTTGCTGAGCCGGGAAAGTCCGTTCGCGCTGTGTAATGGGCTGGTTATTACGCATGGTTTTTCAATCCGCAAGGCTTTGAAAGGTTGTCGGCGGGCTTGGCCGTTTATTGAAGTTTTTTTTCATTAATCAGTACGGCGTCGCAAAACGGGGCTTGCCTCACCCGGCGAGCATCGGGTAGGTGAACAGTCCGAAATGCAGCAGGTTCAGCGCAAAATGCGTGGAGATCGCCGCGCCCAGTCCGCCGAAACGGTAGGCCAGACCATAGCCGACCCCCGCCAGGCTCGCCAGCAGCACCCACGTCCAGCCGGCGCCGATGTGCGCCAGGCCGAACAGCAGCGACGCCAGCAGCAGCGCGAGGTTGTCGCCGTAGGGCAGGGACTTGAAGCGCTGGCTCAGGCCGCCCTGTATATAGCCGCGAAACAGCGCTTCCTCCACCAGCGTCACCAGCAGCAGGTTGTTCAGCACCCACAGCCAGGCCTGGTCCGGCCACTTCGGCGCCCAGGCGATGATGCCGAGCGCCAGCGCGCCGCCCAGAGCCAGCACCACGGTCAGCACCAAGGCCAGCGCGGCGGCGTACACCTGCAGGCGCAGCGGCCTGCGCGCGACGATCCACGGGCAGGCCAGCAGCAGCCAGAAGCCGATCAGGGGTTTGTCCAGGTTCAGGTACATCGAGAACGGCACGGCGTCGTCGGTGAAGCGTTGCGGCTCGATGGCCCGACCGTTGTGAAAGCCCGGCAGCCAGTGCAGGGCCAACGCCAGCGCCAGCACGACAAACAGCCCGTGGCCGAGGTAACGGGCCACCGGCAGGTGCTGCTGGCGGACGGCGAAACCGGCGGCCAGCAACAGGCCCACGGAAATGAGCGCCAGCCAACCGAGGGCGCCGACGCTCAGCGCCCATCCGTAACCGAGGCCGAGAAGGCCGAGATAGAGCCATGGCAAGGCAGGCATGGGAAGTCCTTGTGCGCAGAATGTGGGGTTGCTTTCTACACGGCAAGGCACGGGGGGACAAGTGAAGATGCGCAGAGTCCCGGTATGCAGGTTGTACCTCTGGGACAGGGATTGCCCGCGTGGGTGGCATGTCAGCATCCATGTTGGAGGCTGACAGACCGTCATCGCGGGCAAGCCCGCGCCCACAGGGTTTTGCGGTGCCTCCTCACTTTGCATTCAATCGAGAACTCTGTGGGAGCTGGCTTGCCAGCGATGGCGGCAGTCCAGGCGCCGCAGGGCAGAAGCAAGACAGTTGCTCCCACAGGGTTTTGCGGTGGCCGCAGATTTTTCAGTCAAACGGGATAACTGCGGGAGCCAGCCTGCTGGCGATGGCGTCCGCCAAGGCGCCGCAGGGCTGGGGCAGATAATGAATCCTGGTGGTTCAGCGCAAGCCAAGCTTCGCCGCAGCGCGTTCGGTGATTTCCCGCCGCTTGCTCAGTGACGGAGCGGCGAGCCGCACGGCTTCTTCGACAATGTGGCCGGGCGCATGCTCCGGGCTGCCCGAATCGAACGGCGGCGCCGGCGCGTATTCCAGCTGCAGCTGCACTCGCTGCGCCGTGTCGGCGCCCACCAGCTCAGCCGCCAGCACCAGCGCAAAATCGATCCCGGCCGTGATGCCGCCACCGGTGAACAGGTTGCCGTCGCGCACCACGCGATCCTTTACCGGGATCGCCCCCAGCGTTTCCAGCAGGTCGTGATAGGCCCAATGGGTGGTCGCCCGTTTGCCCTTGAGCAGGCCGGCCGCCCCGAGCACCAAGGAGCCGGTGCACACCGAGGTCACGTACCGGGCCTGAGCGGCCTGCCGCTTGAGGAAACCCAATGTCTGATCGTCCTCCATCAACGGCCCGACGCCTGCGCCGCCGGGCACACACAGCACATCGAGCGCCGGGCAGTCGTCGAAGGTCACGGTCGGCTTGAGCACCAGGCCGGTGCTGGCGGTGACCGGAATCAGATCCTTCCACACCAGGTGCACCTGTACGCCCGGCAGCGAGGCCAGCACATCGTAGGGGCCGGTCAGGTCCAGTTGCTGCACCTGGGGAAACAACAGAAAGCCGATCTGCACGGTCATGGCGTTTTACTCCTGTAGTGGGGGTGGACGGCTTCACTGTAGGCGCGTAGCGTTTGGCGCATACGCCAATCAACCCACGAATCTCGCCAAATGCCTAAATCCATCCATGTCCTCGCGTTCGCCGACGTCCAGGTGCTCGATGTCACAGGTCCCTTGCAGGTGTTCGCCTCGGCCAACGACATCTTCCGTCGGCGCGGCCAGCCGCTGCCCTATGCGCCGTCGGTGGTCGCCAGTGGCGGCGGGGCGGTGAATTCGTCGGCCGGTCTGGCGCTGCTGGCCGAGCCGTTGCCGCAGGCGCCCAGCGACACGTTGATCATCGCCGGCGGCTGGGGCATCTACGCGGCCGCCGACCATGCGCCGCTGGTGGACTGGGTGCGCGTGCACGCCGCCACGTGCCGGCGCGTGGCGTCGGTGTGCACCGGCGCCTTCCTGCTGGCCGCCAGCGGCTGGCTGGACGGACGCCGGGTGGTCACCCATTGGACGCGCTGCGAGCAACTGGCCCGCCAGCACCCCAAGCTTCGGGTCGAAGCCAATCCGATCTTCATCAACGACGGCCCGGTCTGGACCTCGGCGGGCGTCACCGCCGGCATCGACCTGGCGCTGGCCATGGTGGAGGAGGATCTGGGCCGCGACATCGCCCTGGAGGTCGCCCGCCATCTGGTGGTGTTCCTCAAGCGGCCCGGCGGGCAGTCGCAGTTCAGCGTGATGCTGTCGCTGCAGAACCAGTCGCTGAACCGGCAAGGCAACCGGTTCGACAACCTGCATGTGTGGATCACCGAAAACCTCACCCGTGACCTGGGCATCGCCGCCCTGGCCGAGCAGGCCGGCATGAGCGAGCGCAGCTTCGTGCGCCACTACCGCGCCGACACCGGCCAGACCCCGGCCCGGGCCATCGAGCAAATCCGCGTCGAAACCGCCCGGCGGCTGCTGAGCGACACTGGACTTGCGGTCAAGCGGATCGCCGCCAACTGCGGCTTCGGCAGCGAAGAGACCCTGCGCCGCAGTTTCCTGAGGGCCATGGGGGTGACGCCGCAGGCGTACCGGGAGCGGTTTTCGGTGGGGTTGGCGCAGGCTTGATGACAGCAGGCGTCCCGCTCACACTGCCGTGCTCATGCTGGAGGGAGTGGCGGTCATGACATTGGGTGTTTCTTATTCCATCCATCAGCAACCTGTCGTGCTGGGGGATCTGTTGTTGTCGGGTGACGAACGGGAGCACGACGTGTTCGTCCCGTCGGTGGGCAACGTCGAGGAAGTGTTCTGCAAGGGGTCGGGCTATTCGATCACGGGCATGACCCAGAAAGTCATCGTGATCAGCAAGGACATGGCGATCACTTGGGCGGGCAACGAAGTGGCGGCCAGGCTGGCCATCGCAGAACTCAGGGCGCTGGCCGCCAAGGGGCTTGATCCGGATCGGGTTCAAGCATTGCTCGATGGATTGCCCGCGGTACTGATGACGCTGGACCTGGAATTGACGGGTTGGTACGTTTACGAGAACTGCGGTTATCCCATCGAGTTCAGGTCGAGCGAAGGCCACTCCTGCGACTGTGATCACCTACGTCTGGTCGGCAACGGCGCGCCGCTGTTCCAGGCGCTGCTGGACGGCCATCAATGGGTCACGGGCGCGAACCGTGGCATGGACGCCGAAGGGGGAAAGTGCCTGAGCACCACCTGCGCGTTTGCCGGCATGCTGCTGGAGTTGGAACTGAAGAAAAGCCCCACCTCATTGTTGAATTTCTTCGGTGGAGGTTATGAAGTGGCGCTGTTCGACGAGGGTAGCTTTCGCAAGCTGGATGATGTGACCCACGTCTACTGGAATGTTCAGGTGTCCGAAAAGGGTGTCGGAATCACCCAGCCCTTTCATATCCGCAAGCAGTTCTACCGCGACGCAAACCTGATGATCATGCCTGTGCGGTTCGTGCGGGACGGGGCGAAGACGGGCATCGTCCATCAGGAACTGTATGTGGTTCAGGAACCGGGAGGCACGCTCAAGCGTGAGGACGTGAGCGTCGACGATCTGCCTTCGCTCAACTCGCGTCACACCTGCCATTACTTCATTCAAGGCGAGGCTGCGCAGGTCTTCACGCGGGTGCAGTACCGCGAACGTCCGGAAGACAATGACTTGACGATCAAGGAGACCGCAACGGGGCTGCAATTGAAGATCCGCAAGCGCTTCTTCAACGAGATCGGCGCAATCCTACAAAGCGACCCCCGCTGGCATCCCCAAACCTGAACCTCAGGCGCGCAACAGATCCCGCAATGCCCTGAGCGTCTCCTGCGGCGCCTCTTCGGGAGTGTTGTGCCCGACACCGGCCAGCACCCGGCGCTCGTAGGGGCCGGTGAAGCGGTCGGCGTCTTCGTCTTCCTCCGGCGCGGGGCCGACGCCGTCGTCGGCGCCGCACAGGGAAACGGTCGGCACGCTGATCGCCGGCTGTTGCTCCAGGGCCTTTTCCATCCACTCCAGCGCGGGGTCACCCGGTGCGTACATGAAGCGGTGACGGTAGGAGTGGATCACGACCTCGACGAAGTCCGGATTGTCGAAGGCCGGGGCGGTCAGGGGATAGCGCTCGGCATTGCGGGCCCAGGTGGGCGACCACAGGCGCCAGAGCAGTTCGCACAGCGCCCGCCGGTTCTGCGTCAGGCCTTCGACGCCGCGGGGTGTGTGGAAATAGTACTGATACCAGTACAGGTGCTCGGTGGCCGGATCCAGCGGCCGGACGGAGGCCGGAATGTTCTGCAGGTTGTAGCCGTCGCCGGTGACCAGCCCGCGCACCCGCTCGGGAAACAGCGCCGCCACGATGCACGCGGCCCGGCCGCCCCAGTCGTAGCCGCACAGCGTCGCCCGGTCGATACCCAGCGCATCCATCAGATCCAGCAGGTCCTGGGCCAGCGCCGCCTGTTGGCCGGAGCGCAATGTGTCCGCACGGTTGAACCGGGTCGGGCCGTAGCCGCGCAGGTATGGCACGATCACCCGGCAGCCCTCGGCGGCGAGGGCCGGGGCGACCTCGTCGTAGGCGCGGGGGGAGTAGGGGAAGCCGTGGAGGAGAATCACCGCAGGGCCGTCGCTCGGGCCGTGCTGCTCATAGGCGATGGTCAGGGTGGGCGTTGTGCTGAACAGGATCGCGTCACGGCTCATGCGGCACTCCTCGTTGTCAGGCCTCTTCCGCCACCTGATTGAAATACTTGCTCCGGTCCGGCGTGAACGTCACCACCATGCGGGTGCGTGAGCAGGTCAGCGCCCGTTCCTCACCCAGGTCGATGTCCAGAGGCTCGCCGCGCAGGCCCTGCCATTCGGCCAGGTATTTGAGGGAACCGTACTTTTCGTTCTTCTTCAGGCTGCGGCTGACCCCGCCTTTCCAGCCCAGCACCGGCAGTTCGTCGGCCAGGCAGCGCTTGGCCAGATCGGGAAAGCGCACGGCGCGCTGGCGGCCGATCTCCCAGCATTTGATCAGGCCTTTGTCGTGGGCTTCCCACAACTGGCTGCGGGTCAGGCCCGTGCGAAGGGGAACGTCGATCTGACGGTGGATGCGCTGGCTCATTCTGGTTCCTTGAAATCGGGTTTTATTGGACAGCTCCGCTGTGCCCGTTGCGGTGGATGGTAGGGGCGGGCGACACGGCTGGCAACAAGGTATTTCAGGGTGTAAGTGCAAGTTACGGGGGGAGGCATTGCGCGACGTTTGTTGAACATTTGTAGGCCTTCACTTGTGCGCTTATGGCGAGGGCGCTGGCTCCCGCTCGACCGCGAAATAGCCGCAGATCAGGGCCCTGCGCTGTTCCAGTAAAAATCCGGTGGCACAAAGAGGGGGCCGCTTCGCCCACCTGCCGGAGCCAGAGTCTTCGCCGCAGAGGGGGTGAAATGTTTAATTGTTGTAGGAATTCATTCCGCTAACCGGGATTGATGCGGGAGATGTCTGACAGTCTCTGGCGAAAAACGATGACGCCTTACGGTTGCCAACAGTTCTTCGCCCCGCTCAGTTTGCGGTCGAGGAAGCACGCCGCGCTGATCAGCGCCAGGTGCGTCAGGGCCTGGGGCGTGTTGCCCAGGTGGCGGCCGCGGCTGTCGAACTCTTCGGCGTACAGGCCCAGCGGATTGGCGTAGCGCAGCAGCTGTTCGAATTCCAGGTGGGCCTTGTCCACTTGGCCTGCGCGGGCCAGGCATTCGACGTACCAGAACGAGCAGGCGGCGAACGCACCTTCGGTGCCGGGCAGGCCGTCGATGCCGGTGTCGTCATTGCGGTAGCGGTAGACCATGCCGTCGCGCACCAGGTGCCGTTCGATGGCGTCCAGGGTCGAGAGCCAGCGCGGATCCTTGGCGCTGACGAAGCGCACCAGGGGCATCAGCAGCATCGAGCCGTCCAGGGCGGTGCCGCCCAGGTACTGCACGAAATGGCCGCGCTCTTCGTTCCAGAAGTTGTCCCAGATGTCGCTGTGGATCGCCTGGCGCGTTTGGTCCCAGCGGGCGAACGGCGCCGGCAGCGAACGCTTCGAAGCCAGGCGGATGGCCCGGTCCAGCGCCACCCAGCCCATCAGCCGCGAGTGCAGGAAGTGATGCTGCTCACCGCGCATTTCCCAGATGCCCACGTCTTCGTTCTGCCAGGTCTCACAGACCTGATCGACCACTTCCTGCACGTGCTTCCAGCCCTCGTGGGAAATGGCGTCGCCGTACTTGTTGACCAGGTACACGGCATCCATCAGTTCACCGAAGATGTCCAGCTGGATCTGTTCATAGGCCTGGTTGCCGATGCGCACCGGCCGAGCCCCGCCGTGGCCGGACAAATGGGTGAGTTCGGTCTCCGGCAGTTCCTGGCGCCCGTCGACGCCATACAGGATGTTGAGTTTCATCGGCTGGCCCCGGCAGTCGCTGACCCGGCCACGCAGCCAGCGCATGTAGTCGTTGGCCTCGTCGACGAAGCCCAGGCGCATGAAGGCGTACACGGTGAAGGAGGCGTCGCGGATCCAGGTGTAGCGGTAGTCCCAGTTGCGTGTGCCGGCGGGCGTTTCCGGCAGGCCGAACGTGGCGGCGGCGAGGATCGCGCCGTGCTCGCGGGAGGTCAGCAGTTTCATCGCCAGGGCCGAGCGGTTGACCATTTCCCGCCAGCGTCCGCGGTAGGTGGACTGGCGGAGCCAGTCGCGCCAGAACTTCAGCGTGCGCTCCAGGTAGAGGTCGCCGTGGTCTTCGCCCAGGCGCGGGTCGTCGCCGGCGCCGAGCATGAAGGCGGCGCGCTGATCCTGCTTGAGGGTGAATTCGGCGACGGCGGCCTGCGCCTCGATGCGCATCGGCTGATCCGAGGTCAGGCGCAGGGTCGGCTGGCCGTCGGCGCTGAAGGTCACGTCCTGTTTGTCCACTTGGGCGCGGGTGGCGGCGCGGCCATAGTCGTGGCGCACCGCGCAGCGCAACCGGAACGTCGCCTGGCCGCTGACCACCCGCACCCGGCGCATCAGCAGCGGCAAGGTGTCGCTGCGGTCGCCGACCGGCAGCAGGTCAGTGATCTCGACCACGGCGCGCTCACTGAGCCAGCGCGTCTGCAGGACGTTGGTGTCCGGCAGGTAGATCTGTTCCCGGCGTGCCTCGGGCAGGTCCGGCGCCAGCTGGAAGATCCCCGCGTCGGGGGTGTCCAGCAGCGAGCAGAAGATCGACGGGCTGTCGAATTCGGGCCAGCAGAAGAAATCCACGCTGCCCTGGTCGTTGACCAGCGCGGCGCTGCGCATGTCGCCGATGATGCCGTGGGCATCGATGGCGCTCTGGCGTTCCGGTTGATGCTCGGCCATGGCGTGGGGGCTCCGGGGCAGGGGATGTATTCAGCTGACCGGAGCGTGGCGGTCAGAGTTCATCCCCGAACATGAAAACCCAGACCGCTCCAGAGCCGTTCGCGGCCGCTGTGGCGGTGCCGGTCGAGGCTGCCCGCCCCCCAGCGTTTGACCGCTCTCAGGTGGCGGGCCGGCAGCGGGCCGTTTCGGCCCAGCGTGCGACGGTGTCGACGCCGAACGTCTCGAAGATGCGTCGCAGCCAAACGGTGAAACGCTGCGGATCCGCTTGCAGTTGCTGCGTCAGCGTCTCCAGCGTCAGCCATTGCCAGTCCTGGGCCTCTTCGGGATTGGCCTGCGGGTCGGCCGTGCCGAGCCCGATCAGGATGTGGTCGTATTCATGTTCGATGAGCTGGTCGGTCACCTGTTCGCGATAGAGCATCGCGGTGACTTCTTGCAGTTCGCAGTCGAGCCCCATCTCCTCCCGGAGGCGCCGTCGGGCGGCCGCCGAGGTGCGTTCGCCCGGCCGGGGATGGCCGCAGCAGGTGTTGGTCCACAGGCCGGCGGAATGGTATTTGCCGGCCGCGCGCCGCTGCAGCAGCAAGCGCCTGTGCAGGTCGAAAATGAAGATGGAAAAGGCGCGGTGGCGCAGGCCTTGGCGGTGCACCTGCATCTTGGGCGCGCTGCCCGTGGGGCGGTCTTGGGGGGAGACCAGGATCAGCATCTCTTCCATGGCTTTGGCTCGCATGAAGGCCTTCGCGGCTGGGCGTGACGGCTGACCCGACTGGCGGGTGAACAACAGGCGCGGGTGATCGGTACCGTTGAAAAAATAGCCCGACGCCACCGGTTTCGCCAAACGGCCCGACGGACGCGGGCTTCACACTCCACCAACAAATCGGCGCTTTTGCGCCCACGGGCCTTTGTGGCAAGTTGCAGGCCCCTGACGAGACCGCACCCGATGGCCAACCCTTACCGCGAACTGTTCAACGCCCCCGGCGCCCGCAATTTTGTGATCGCCGGGATGATCGCGCGCATGCCGATTTCCATGACCGGCATCGGCGTGATCACCATGCTGTCCCAGCTCAAGGGCGGCTACAGCCTGGCCGGTGGCGTGGCGGCGACGTTTGCGCTGGCCACGGCGTTTTGTGCGCCGCAGGTGTCGCGGCTGGTGGACCGGTTCGGCCAGGGCCGGGTGCTGCCGGTGTCGGCGCTGATCGGCGGCGGGGCGCTGCTGATGTTGCTGTTGTGCACCCGCTTGCAGATGCCGTACTGGACGCTGTTCGTCTGCGCCGCGTTGGCCGGCTGCATGCCGAGCATGTCGGCGATGGTGCGGGCGCGCTGGACCGAGATCTACCGCGGCCAGCCGCAGTTGCAGACCGCCTATGCGCTGGAGTCGGTGCTCGACGAGGTCTGCTTCATCGTCGGCCCGCCGCTGTCGGTGGGCCTGTGCGTGGCGGTGTTCCCCGAGGCCGGGCCGCTGGCGGCGCTGCTGATGCTGGCGGTGGGCGTCACGGCGTTCGTGGCCCAGCGCGGCACCGAGCCGCCGGTGCATCCTCATGAAGAACACCATCAGGGCTCGATCATCCGTTCCCCGGATATCCGCCTGCTGTTGCTGCTGATGGTCGCGATGGGCGTCATCGTCGGCGTGGTGGATGTGGTCAGCGTGGCCTTCGCTCAGCAGCAGGGCCAGCCGGCGGCGGCGAGCATCGTGCTGTCGGTGTACGCCATCGGCTCGTGCCTGGCCGGCATCGCGTTCGGGGCGATGCGCTCGCGGCTGCCGCTGCCGCAACTGTTCATGTACGGCGGGATAGCGACGGCAGTGACCACGCTGCCGTTGTTGCTGGCGGGCAACATCGTCGGGCTGTCGGTGGCGGTGTTCATTGCCGGGCTGTTCTTCTCGCCGACCCTGATCGTCGCCATGGCGCTGGTCGAGCGCATCGTGCCGCCGGCCAAGCTCACCGAAGGGCTGACCTGGCTGGTCACGGGCCTGAGCATCGGCGTGGCGGTGGGCGCGGCCGGTTCCGGCGCGCTGGTGGATGCCTTCGGCGCCCGCAGCGGGTTCTGGCTGGCGATCGCGGCGGGGGCGGTGGTGCTGGGTTCTGCGATCCAGAGCTACCGACACCTCAAGTAACGCCCGATCTTCTGTGGAAGTCGCTGTCCGGCGGTGCCCATACTGACGTCATCGCTGGCAAGCCAGCTCCCACAGGTTAGCCTGCACGACACAGATCCGATGTGGGAGCCAGCCTGCTGGCGATGGCGTCAGCGAGGGCGCCGCCGGGCAGGGGCAAGGCTGCCGCTTCACCAGCCCCGGCCGGAATTCACCCAGAAGTTCACCGACAGCGACGTCGAGACCGACTCCACCTGATGGAACCAGCCCTCAGGCAGGAACAGCAGATCCCCGGCCTCCAGCACCACCCGCAGGAACGTCACGTCGCGGGCGGCGGGGAAGCGCCCGTAGTCCGGCGCGTCCGGGTTGAAGTCGCAGCCGTCCAGGCCGCCTTCCGGCGCGGTGGACCAGGTGCCCAGCGCTTCGCGGTGATGGGGCGCGGCGAGGGTGAACCGCTTCTGGCCCCAGACCTGGGCGAACAGGTTGTCGGTGTCGTCGCGGTGCAGCGGCGTGAGGGTGCCTTTGGGGCCGATCCAGATCCGGGGCGGGATGAACAGCCCGGCGTCGAAGTAGGCCGGCAGGCGGATTTGTTCCATCAGCTTGGCCGGCAGGATGTTGTTGCCCATGTAGGCCGGCGGTTCGCCGTTTTCGCCCTTGACCGCCGGGCTGTCGAGGGAGGCGATGAACTCGGCCATGGACGTGGAGCGAAAGTCCCGCTCCGTGGAGAACGTCTTCTTCACGTAGTCGCCGTGGCGGGTGATGCCTTGCAGCTCGGCGAAGTGCTCCAGCGATTCTTCACGGCTGAGGTTGAACAGCGGCCAGTCGTGCAATGCATTGCTGATCACCACGGGAATGCCCTGGGGCAGGTAGCGGCGCCTGAATTCGTCCACCGGCAATTCGCTGCGCGGGCGCCGTTCGATCTGGGTCTGCACCGGCAGCCCCGCGGTGAGTCGCTCGCTTACGCGCGCCGGCGTCGGGTAACGTTTGTTCATGTCGACCTTTTCGGTCGGGGCGCCGCCGTGCATGGCTTGGTCGATGATTTGCGGCAGCAGCGTGGCCAGGCCCATGTTGCCGCCGATCTTCAGGCGACCGCTGGCGAACAGTTCCTCGACGTTGGCCGTGCCGCCCATGATCCCGAGGAAATCCTGCTGCGCCACCTCGATGGTCACATCGGGGCTGGCATGGCGCCCGGGCCCGGTGCGGCTGGTGGTTCCGACCTCGGCCCAGTACGCCGCCTGCGGGCCGAACACGAATTGGAACACGCCTTCGATGCCGACGGCGCCGGCATTGGCGAACAGTTTGCCCAGAATGCTGTGCAGATCCACGGTGATTCCCCGCTGTGACGTTGTTGTTTTGGTCTGAACGGTTAACGAGCGCTTGTCGGGGGAATTTACCGGGCGCCGACTAATTTGCCGGGCGGGCCATCCGTCCCCCCTCTATAGAGACGTTCATGAGAGGGAAGCGTGGTGACCAAGTTGACCCTGCTGTGCCTGCCGTATTCCGGCGCCAGTGCCATGGTCTACAGCCGCTGGCGGCCCAAGCTGCCGCAATGGCTGCAATTGCAGCCGGTGGAACTGCCGGGGCGCGGCGCCCGGTTCGACGAGCCGCTGCACACCGACATGCGGGGGCTGGCGATGCAGTTGGCCAAAGAATTGCGCCCGACGCTCAAGACCCCGTACGCATTGTTCGGCCACAGCCTGGGCGCGTTGGTGGCCTGCGAACTGGCCCATGCCCTGCGCGCCTTGGGCTGCCCGGAGCCGGTGGCGCTGTTCGCCTCCGGCACGGCGGCGCCGACCCTGCGGGCCGACTACGACCGCGGCTTCGCCGACCCCAAGACCGATGCCGAACTGATCGAGCAGCTGCGCACGCTCA
This sequence comes from Pseudomonas sp. R25(2017), assembly GCF_002112565.1. Lineage (NCBI taxonomy): Bacteria > Pseudomonadati > Pseudomonadota > Gammaproteobacteria > Pseudomonadales > Pseudomonadaceae > Pseudomonas > Pseudomonas sp. R25(2017). The sequence goes on along the minus strand of NZ_NEHZ01000001.1, from coordinate 155,122 downwards.
ACGGCACCAGCGAAGAAGTGTTGGCCAACAAAGAGTTGATGAGCCTGACCCTGCCGATCCTGCGCGCGGACTTCCTGCTCTGCGGCACCTTCGAGCCTATGCAGCGCCCCTTGCTCAACTGCCCGGTGCACGTGCTGGGCGGCAAGGCCGACCGCGCCACCACCGAACAGCTGATCGGCTGGAGCAAGGAGACCCGCGGCAGCTTCTCGGTGGACATGCTGGCCGGCGGGCACTTCTTCATCCATGAGCACGAGGCCAAGGTGCTGAAGGTGATCAAGGACCAACTGGAGATCCATCACCGGCGGCATGCCCTGGCCGTGAGCGCCTGACATTCCCCTCCAGTCCGGCAGGCGGTGCCCTCACTGAAGCCATCGCCAGCAGGCTGGCTCCCGCAGAGTGCCGGGTGAATGCAAAATCTGCGGCCACCGCAAACCCGGTGGGAGCCAGCCTGCTGGCGATGGCGTCAGCCCGGGCGCCGCCGAGCAAGGCCAAGACAACCTCTCCCACCTTCAAGAATTCCCTCCTGCGCCCCCGCTTTGTCTCCCCGCTGACAGTTGTTCTCAATCGCTAATTTTTCAGGTCTGGATTCGTTTTATAGGGACGACGTGCCTTTGTGCTTCTTGCCTACTGAATCCGGATCCCAAGAAATGAATGCTGATGACTCCTTGAAACTCGCTCGCCGGTTTATCGGGTTGCCGCTGGAAAAGCGCCAGATGTTCCTCGCCGCCCTGCAACGCGAAGGCGTGGACTTTTCAAGGTTTCCGATTCCGGCCGGGGTCGAGGCCGAGGATCGCCAGGCGCTGTCCTACGCCCAGCAGCGCATGTGGTTTCTCTGGCACCTGGATCCGCAGAGCGGCGCCTACAACCTGCCGGCGGCGGTGCGCCTGACCGGGCGCCTGAACCGGCCAGCGCTGGAGCAGGCCTTCGCCAGCCTCATCGAGCGTCACGAGACCCTGCGCACCGTGTTCCGCCAGCAGGCCGACGACAGCCTGCTGCAAGTGCCGCTGCAACAGCCGCTGGAGATCCGCCGCATCGACCTGTCGGCCCTGCCGGCCAACGAGCGTGAGGCGCAGGTGGCGGCCGCCGCCCAGGAACAATCGCTGCTGCCGTTCGACCTGGCCAACGGTCCGCTGCTGCGGGTGGTGCTGCTGCAACTGGGCGAGCAGGAACACGTGCTGCTGCTGACCTTGCACCACATCGTGTCCGACGGTTGGTCGATGAACGTGCTGATCGACGAGTTCTGCCGCTTCTACGACGCCCACGACCAGGGCATCGCCGCCGAACTGCCGGCGTTGCCGGTGCAGTACAGCGACTACGCACTGTGGCAGCGCCGCTGGCTGGAGGCCGGCGAGCAGCAGCGCCAGCTCGACTACTGGCTGGCGCAGATGGGCGATGAACACCCGGTGCTGGAACTGCCGCTGGACCGTCCGCGCCCGGTGCTGCCGAGCAACCTGGGCCGGCGCCTGGAGCACGTCGTCGAGGCCGGGCTGGTCGAGCGGTTGCGCGGCGTGGCCCGCCAGCACGGCGTCACCCTGTTCATGCTGTTGCTGGGCACCTTCAATGTGCTGCTGCACCGCTACACCGGGCAGACCGACCTGCGCGTCGGCGTGCCCATCGCCAACCGCAACCGCCGCGAGATCGAAGGGCTGATCGGCTTCTTCGTCAACACCCAGGTGTTGCGTGCGCAACTGGACGGCCAGACCCGCTTCGCCGACCTGCTGCGCGACCTCAAGGAAACCGCCCTCGGCGCCCAGGCCCACCAGGACTTGCCGTTCGAGCGCCTGGTCGAGGCGCTGAAGCTGGAGCGCAGCCTGAGCTACAACCCGCTGTTTCAGGTGATGTACAACCACCAGCCGGAAGTCGCCGACGTCACCGCGCTCAAGGTCGGCAACGGCCTGGAGCTGGGCGTCATCGAGTGGGAAAGCCGCAGCACCCAGTTCGACCTGAGCCTGGACACCTACGAGAAGGGCGGCCAGCTGCACGCGGCGTTCACCTACGCCAGCGACCTGTTCGATGCGCAGACCATCGAACGCATGGCGCGGCACTGGAGCGAGCTGCTGCGCAGCGTCGCCGCCGATCCGCAGCAGCGGGTCGGCGACATCGGCCTGATGCAGGCGCAGGAACACGAGCAGTTGATCCGCCAGTGGGGCCGTCATGACGCCGCATGGCCGAGCGAGCGCCCGGTGCATGAGCTGTTCGAGGCCGAAGTGGCGAAGACGCCGGACGCGGTCGCCCTGATCTTCGACGGCGAGCAACTGACCTATGCCCAGCTCAACGCCCGGGCCAACCGCCTGGCCCGCACGCTGCTGGCCGAAGGGGTCGGCCCGGAGGTGCTGGTGGGCATCGCGGTCGATCGGGGGCTGGAGCTGATCGTCGCCATCCTCGCCGTGCTCAAGGCCGGCGGCGCCTATGTGCCGCTGGATCCGCAATACCCGCGCGACCGCCTGCTGTGCATGATCGAAGACAGCGGCAGCCGCCTGCTGCTGACCCAAAGCCATCTGCTCGGGCGTCTGCCGGTGCCCGAGAACGTCCGGAGCCTGTGCCTGGATCAGGCCGAAGCCTGGCTGCACGACGAGGACGGCAACCCGCAACGCACCGTCTGGGCCGACAACCTGGCCTATGTGATGTTCACCTCCGGCTCCACCGGGCGCCCGAAAGGCGTCGGCATCAGCCATGGCGCCCTGAGCAAGCACGCCTTCGCTTCGCAGCACTACTACGGCCTGAGCGCCGCCGATTGCGCGCTGCAGTTCGCCACGTTCAACTTCGATGCGTTCGGCGAGCAGCTGTTCGGCCCGCTGACCTGCGGCGCCCGCGTGCTGCTGCGCGGCAACGAGGTGTGGGACAGCGAAACCCTGTACCGCCAGATCGTCGGGCAGGGCATCACGGTGATGGACCTGACCACCGCCTACTGGAACATGATCGCCAAGGAGTTCGCCGCCGCAGGCCCGCGCGACTACGCCGCGCTGCGCCAGGTGCACAGCGGCGGCGAGGCGATGCCGCCGGAAGGCGTGCAGGCCTGGCGCGAGGCGGGCCTGGGGCACGTGAGGCTGCTCAACACCTACGGCCCGACCGAGGCCACCGTCACCGCCACCACCCTCGATTGCAGCGACTACGTCAGCGGGCAGCAGGCGCTTCCGCTGACGATGCCCATCGGCCGGCCGCTGCCGGGCCGCCATGCCTACCTGCTGGACGCCGAGGGCCAGCCGACCCCGGTCGGCGTGGTCGGCGAACTGATGCTCGGCGGCGAACTGCTGGCGCGGGGTTACTTCCAGCGCGCCGACCTGACCGCCGAGCGCTTCATCCCCGATCCGTTCTCCGCCGACGGCGCGCGCCTGTACCGCACCGGCGACCTGGCGCGCTACAACGCCCTTGGCCAGATCGAGTACGTCGGCCGGGTCGACCATCAAGTGAAGATCCGCGGCTTCCGGATCGAGCTGGGCGAGGTGGAGGCGCGCCTGCTGGCGCTGGACGCGGTCAGCGAGACCGTGGTGCTCGCGGTGCAGGGCGGCAGCAGCCTGCAACTGGTCGCCTACGTGGTGCCGGCGGACGCCGCCGTGGTCGACGCCTCGGCCGACGGCCAGGGCGCAGCCCGCGAGGCGATCAAGGCGCAGCTCAAGGACAGCCTGCCGGACTACATGGTGCCGACCCAGATGATGTTCCTGGCCGCGCTGCCCCTGAGCCCCAACGGCAAGCTCGACCGCAAGGCCTTGCCGGCGCCGGACGCCAGTCAGATGCAGCAGGCGTTCGTCGCGCCGCGCAGCGAACTGGAACAGAAGATCGCGGCGATCTGGCAGGACGTGCTCAAGCTCGACCAGGTCGGCCTGACCGACAACTTCTTCGAACTGGGCGGCGACTCGATCATTTCCATTCAGGTGGTCAGCCGCTCGCGTCAGGCCGGGATTCACTTCAGTCCGCGCGACCTGTTCCAGCACCAGACCGTGCAGGCGCTGGCGGCGGTGGCGCAGCAGGGCCGCGGCGGGGTGAGCATCGATCAGGGGCCGGTGACCGGCGAGCTGCCGTTGCTGCCGATCCAGCAGACCTTCTTCGAAGACGACATTCCCCAGCGTCACCACTGGAACCAGGCGGTGCTGCTGCGCAGCCATCAGGCCCTGAATGCCGACGCGCTGCTGCAAGCGCTCAACGGGCTGGCGGCGCACCACGACGGCCTGCGTTCGCGCTTCGTCGAGGGCACCGACGGTTGGCGCGCCGATGTGGCGCCGGTGGCGGCCGACCCTGAGCTGCTGTGGACGGCGGACGGCCTGACCGATGCCGACCTGCAAGCGCTGTACGGCAAGGCCCAGCAGAGCCTGAGCCTGCAACACGGCCCGCTGCTGCGTGCGGTGCTGGCCACCGTCGCCGACGGCAGCCAGCGCCTGTTGCTGGCGGTGCATCACCTGGCGGTGGACGGCGTGTCGTGGCGGATCCTGCTGGAGGACCTGCAACAGGCCTATCAGCAAGCGGCGCAAGGCACGGGCATCCAGCTGCCGGCCAAGACCAGCCCGTACAAGGCCTGGGGCGAGCATCTGCAGGCCTACGCCGCAACCGACGCGGTGCAGGCCGAACTGGGCTTCTGGCAACGTCAGCTCGACGGCGCCGAGCTGGCGCTGCCGTGCGACAACCCGCAGGGCAGCCGCCAGAGCCGTCACGCCAAGGTTGTCCACAGCCGCCTCGACAAGCGCCTCACCCAACAGCTGCTGCAACAGGCCCCGGCGGCCTACCGCACCCAGGTCAACGACCTGCTGCTGACCGCCCTGGCGCAGGTGATCTGCCGCTGGACCGGCCACGCCGACACCCTGATCCAACTGGAAGGCCACGGCCGCGAAGACCTGTTCGACGACATCGACCTGACCCGCACCGTGGGCTGGTTCACCAGCCTGTTCCCGGTGCGCCTGACCCCAGCGCAATCCGTCGCGGCGGCGATCAAGCAGGTCAAGGAACAGCTGCGCGCGATCCCCAACAAAGGCATCGGCTTCGGCGTGCTGCGCCACCTGGGCGAGGCTTCTGTGCAGGCCAGCCTGAAAGCGCTGCCGATGCCGCGCATCACCTTCAACTACCTCGGCCAGTTCGACGGCAGTTTCGATGCCGAAGAGGGCGCGCTGTTCAGCCCGGCCGGCGAGGGCGCCGGCGGCGAGCAGAGCCCGGACGCGCCGCTGGACAACTGGCTGGGCGTCGAAGGCCAGGTCTACGACGGCGAGCTCGACCTGCGCTGGACCTTCAGCCGCGAGCAGTTCAACGAGGCGACCATCGCCCGTCTGGCCGCCGAATACGAAACCGAGCTCCAGGCCCTGATCCGCCACTGCTGCCTGCCGGAATCGATGGGCGTGACGCCGTCGGACTTCCCGCTGGCGCACATCGGCCAGGCGCAGTTGGACGCGATCCCGGTGCCGGCCGCCGCCATCGAAGACCTCTATCCGCTGTCGCCGATGCAGCAGGGCATGTTGTTCCACACCCTGTACGAGCAAGGCACCGGCACCTACATCAACCAGCTGTGCGTGGACGTCGACGGCCTCGACCCCGAGCGCTTCCGCGCCGCGTGGCAGGCGACGATGGATGCCCACGACATCCTGCGCAGCGGCTTCATCTGGCAGGGCGAACTGCAGGAGCAACTGCAGATCATCCACCGCCGCCTCGAACTGCCGTACACGCTGCTCGACTGGCGCGAACGCGACGACGTCGCCCAGGCGCTCAAGGACTTCACCGCCGCCGACCTGGCCCAAGGCTTCGACCTGACCCGGGCCGGGCTGCTGCGCGTGACCCTGATCCGCGTCGCTTTACACCGCCATCACCTGATCTTCACCAACCACCACATCCTGATGGACGGCTGGAGCAGCGCGCAGATGCTCGGCGAGGTGCTGCAGCGTTACGCGGGGCTTGAGCCGGCGCGTCCGGTGAGCCGCTACGCCGACTACATCCAGTGGCTGCAACGTCAGGACGCCGCCGTCAGCGAAGCGTTCTGGCTGGCGCAACTGGCGGACTTCCAGGAGCCGACCGTGCTGGCGCAGGCTGCGGCGGCCGGCGGCGAGGTGCGCACCGAAAGCGGTCATGCCCTCACGCATCACGACCTCGACGCGGCGCGCACCCGGCGCCTGAACGCGTTCGCCCGTGAACAGAAAGTCACTGTCAACACGCTGGTGCAGGCCGCCTGGCTGCTGCTGTTGCAGCGCTACACCGGCAGCGCCTGCGTGGCGTTCGGCACCACCGTGGCCGGGCGTCCGGCGGAGATTGCCGGCATCGAGCAACAGGTGGGCCTGTTCATCAACACCTTGCCGGTGATCGCCGCCAGCCGTCCGGACCAGACCGTGGCCGCGTGGTTGGCCGCCGTGCAGGCGCAGAACCTGGCGCTGCGCGAGTTCGAGCACACGCCGCTGGCGAACATCCAGCGCTGGGCCGGGCAGGGCGGCGAGTCGCTGTTCGACACCTTGCTGGTGTTCGAGAACTTCCCGATCTCCGAAGCTTTGCAGCACGGCACCGCCGAAGGCGTGGTGTTCGGTCCTGTGGCCAACCAGGACCAGACCCACTACCCGCTGACCTTGGGCGTCACTCTGGGCGACACCCTGGCGCTGCACATGAGCGTCGACCGGGCGCACTTCAGCGCCGCCACCGTCGAGCGCCTCAGCGCGCAACTGCTGCACCTGCTGGAGCGGTTCGCCGAATCCGGCGAGCGCCGCCTCGGCGAGATCGCCCTGGCCACTGCCGAGGAACACGCCCGGCAACAGGCCGAGAACCGGCCGCAGGCCTACCCGACGGACATCGCCGTGCATCAGCGCTACGCCCGACTGGCGGCGCAGCAGCCTGAACGCACCGCCGTGATCTTCGACGGCCAGCACTACAGCTATGGCGAACTGGATGCCCGGGCCAACCGCTTGGCCCATGAACTGGTGGCCCGTGGCGTGGGCGCCGAAGTGCGGGTCGGCGTGGCCATGCCGCGCAGCGAAGGCCTGATCGTCGCGCTGCTGGCGGTGCTCAAGGCCGGCGGCGCCTATGTGCCGCTGGACACCAGCTACCCGCGCGAGCGCCTGGCGTACCTGATGCAGGACGCCGGGCTGGCGCTGCTGCTGACCGATTCGCGGGTGTCGGCGCAGCTGCCGGTCGGCGAGGCGCTGAGCGTGCTGGAACTGGACCGCCTCGACCTCAGCGACCGTCCGGCCCAGGCGCCGGACGTGGCGCTGGATCCGGACAACCTCGCCTACGTGATCTACACCTCCGGCTCCACCGGCAACCCCAAAGGCGTGAGCGTCACCCACGGCCCGCTGGCGATGCATTGCCTGGCCATCGGCGAGCGCTACGAGATGCGCGACACCGACTGCGAATTCCACTTCATGTCGTTCGCCTTCGACGGCGCCCACGAACGCTGGCTGACCAGCCTGACCCACGGCGGTTCGCTGCTGATCCGCGACGACAGCCTGTGGACGCCGGAGCAGACCTACAACGCGATGCTCGAACACGGCGTGACCGTGGTCGCGTTCCCGCCGGTGTACCTGCAACAGCTGGCCGAACACGCCGAGCGCGTGGGCAACCCGCCGAAGGTGCGCATCTACTGCTTCGGCGGCGACGCGGTGCCGAACGCCAGCTTCGAACGGGTCAAGCGTGCGCTGAACCCGGAGTACATCATCAACGGCTACGGCCCGACCGAGACCGTGGTCACGCCGCTGATCTGGAAGGCCGGCCGCGACGAACCGTGCGGCGCCGCCTATGCGCCGATCGGCAGCCGCATCGGCGACCGCAGCGCCTATGTGCTCGACGCCGACCTGAACCTGTTGCCCCAAGGCATGGCCGGCGAGCTGTACCTGGGCGGCAGCGGCGTGGCCCGCGGCTACCTGAACCGGGCGGCGATGACCGCCGAGCGTTTCGTCGCCGACCCGTTCGGCCAGGCCGGCGGCGTGCTGTACCGCACCGGCGACCTGGTGCGCCAGCGCGTCGACGGCACCTTCGACTACCTGCAACGCATCGACAACCAGGTGAAGATCCGCGGCTTCCGCATCGAGCTGGGGGAAATCGAGGCGCGCCTGCAAGCCCTGGAGGGCGTGCGCGAAGCGGTGGTGGTGGCCCAGGAAAGCGGCGGCAGCAAGCGCCTGGTGGCCTACGTGGTCGGCGACGCGCAGCGGGCGGACTTCGCCGAGGGCCTGCGCGAGCAACTGAAGGCGACGATGCCGGCGCACATGGTGCCGGCCTACGTGCTGACCCTCGAACGCATGCCGCTGACGCCCAACGGCAAGCTCGACCGCAAGAACCTGCCCAAGCCTGACGTCAGCCAATTGCAGCAGGCTTACGTGGCGCCGCAGACGGCGCTGGAGCAGCAACTGGCGACGATCTGGCAGGACGTGCTCAAGCTTGAGCGGGTCGGCCTCGGCGACAACTTCTTCGAACTGGGCGGCGACTCGATCATCTCGATTCAGGTGGTCAGCCGCGCCCGTCAGGTCGGGCTGCGCTTCACGCCCAAAGACCTGTTCCAGCACCAGACCGTCCAGGCGCTGGCGGCCGTGGTGCAGACCGGCGAACCGTTGCAGGCGATCGACCAGCGGCCGGCCAGCGGTGCGACCGCGCTGCTGCCGATCCATCAGTGGTTCTTCGCCCAACCGATCCCGAACCGGCACCACTGGAACCAGTCGGTGATGCTCAAGGCCCGCCAGCCGCTGGACGGGCAGGTGCTGGAGCAAGCGTTGCAGGCCTTGGTGGCGCACCACGACAGCCTGCGCCTGGCATTCACCGAGCAGGCCGACGCCTGGTCGGCGCAGTACCGCAGCGCGCAGGCGCCGGCGGGCGAAGCCATCCTCATCCCGGCCGAGGTCGCTGACCTTGCGGCGCTGGAGGCCTTGGGCAACCAGGCCCAGCGCAGCCTGACGCTGAACGGCGGCTCGCTGATCCGCGCCGTGCTGGCGGATCTGGCCGACGGCAGCCAGCGCCTGTTGCTGATCGTCCATCACCTAGTGGTCGACGGTGTGTCGTGGCGGATCCTGTTCGAAGACCTGCAAAGCGCTTACCGGCAGATCCTGGCCGGCGCCGCCGTGCAGTTGCCGGCCAGGACCAGCTCGGTCAAGGCCTGGGCCGAAGCGTTGCAGGGCTATGCCGCCAGCGAGCCGTTGCAGGCTGAGCTGGGCTTCTGGCAGCAGCAGTTGCAAGGCGCGTCGGTGGCGCTGCCGTGCGACAACCCTGAGGGCGGCCAGCAGCACTGCCAGGCGCAGGCGATCCGCACGCCGCTGGGCAAAGAGCTGACCCGCCAACTGTTGCAGGAGGCCCCGGCGGCCTACCGCACCCAGGTCAACGACCTGCTGCTGACCGCGCTGGCGCGGGTGATGGTGCGCTGGACCGGCGATGACAGCGTGCTGGTGCAACTGGAAGGGCATGGCCGTGAAGACCTGTTCGACACGGTCGATCTGACCCGCACCGTCGGCTGGTTCACCAGCCTGTTCCCGGCGCGCCTGACGCCGGCCGCAGACCTGGGGGCCTCGCTCAAGCAGATCAAGGAACAGCTGCGGGCGATCCCGAACAAGGGCATCGGCTTCGGCGCCCTCGCGCACCTGGGCGACGACCACGCGCGCCAGACCCTGCAAGCCTTGCCGACGCCGCGCCTGACCTTCAACTACCTGGGCCAGTTCGACGGCGGTTTCGAGGCCGAAGGCGATGCGCTGTTCGCGCCGACCGCCGAATCCGGCGGCGAAGAGGTGAACATGCAGGGCCCGCTGGGCAGCCCGTTGGCCCTGGACGGCAAAGTGTTCGGCGGCGAACTGGACCTGAGCTGGACGTTCAGCCGCGAGATGTTCGAGCCGGCGACCATCCAGCGCCTGGCCGACGACTACCTGCAAGAACTGACCGCGCTGATCGCCCATTGCTGCGACAGCGCCAACCGTGGGGTGACGCCGTCGGACTTCCCGCTGGCCACGCTGACCCAGGCCCAGCTCGACGTGCTGGCGCCGCAGCCGCAGGCCATCGACGACATCTACCCGCTGTCGCCGATGCAGCAGGGCATGCTGTTCCATACCCTGCTCGAACACGGCAACGGCGACTACATCAACCAGATGCGCCTGGACGTCGACGGCGTCGATCCCGAGCGTTTCCGTGCCGCGTGGCAGGCAGCGATGGATGCCCACGACATCCTGCGCACCGGGTTCGTCTGGCAGGGCGACCTGGAACAGCCGGTGCAAGTGGTGCAACGCCAGGTGGCGGTGCCGTTCCGCGTGCTCGACTGGAGCGGCCGGGACGACCTCGACACGGCCCTGCAATCGCTCGCCGACGAAGAGCGTGCCCAAGGCCTCGACCTGACCCGCGCACCGCTGCTGCGTCTGGTGCTGGTGCGCACCGGAGCCGGGCGCCATCACCTGATCTACACCAACCATCACATCCTGATGGACGGCTGGAGCAGCGCGCAGTTGCTCGGCGAAGTGCTGCAGCATTACAGCGGCGACGCGGTGCCGCGTCCGGCGGGCCGTTACCGCGACTACATCGCCTGGCTGCAGCGCCAGGACGCCGCAGCGGCCGAAGTCTGGTGGCGGGCGGCGCTGGACAACCTGCAAGAACCGACCCGCCTGGCCGATGCCATGGCGCGTCCGGCGGCGGGGTTGCCGGCCACCGGTTACGGCGATCACTACCAGGTGCTGGACGCCGGGCTGACCCAGCGTCTGGGCGAGTTCGCCCGCGCCTCGAAAGTCACCGTCAACACCGTGGTGCAAGCGGCGTGGCTGCTGCTGTTGCAGCGCTACACCGGCAAGGACTGCGTGGCGTTCGGCGCCACGGTCGCCGGGCGTCCGGCAGATCTGCCGGGGGCCGAGCAACAGATCGGCCTGTTCATCAACAGCCTGCCGGTGATCGCCGCGCCGCGTGCCCAGCAGAGCCTGGCCGATTGGCTGGCCGCCGTGCAGGCGCAGAACCTGGCGCTGCGCGAGTTCGAGCACACGCCGCTGGCGCAGATCCAGCGCTGGGCCGGGCAGGGCGGCGAGGCCCTGTTCGACAGCCTGATGGTGTTCGAGAACTACCCGATCGCCGAGGCGCTGGAGCAGGGCGCACCCCAGGGCCTGCGGTTCGGCCCGGTGGTCAACCATGAGCAGACCAACTACCCGTTGACCCTGCTGGTGCACCTGGGCAGCGAGCTGTCGGTGCACTTCAGCTACCAGAACGACCGCTTCGCCAGTGCCGGCGTGGCGCAGTTGGGTGCGCACCTGCAGCGTCTGCTCAGCCAGATGACCGATGCGGGCGAGCGCTCGTTGAGCGAACTGACGCTGTGCGATGTCGAGCCTGCGGACAACCGCTTCGTCACCGACCGGTGCATCCACCAGGCCATCGGCCGTCAGGTGGCCGCCACCCCGGACGCGCTGGCCGTGACCTTCGCCGAACGGCAACTGAGCTACGCCGAGCTGGACGCCCGAGCCAACCGCCTGGCGCACAAGCTGATCGAACTGGGCGTCGGCCCGGAAGTGCGGGTGGGCGTGGCGATGCCGCGTTCCGAGCACTTGCTGGTGGCGTTGCTGGCGGTGCTCAAGGCCGGCGGCGCCTACGTGCCGCTGGACCCGGACTATCCGGCCGACCGCGTGGCCTACATGCTCGAAGACAGCCGCGCGCGGGTGCTGCTGACCGAGCGGGACATCGCCGCCACCCTGACCGTGGGCGCCGGCACCGACGTGGTGCTGATGGACGAGGTCGCGCTGGACGGCTATGCCCGGGAGACGCCGCGTACGCAGGTGACGCCGGACAACCTGGCCTACGTGATCTACACCTCCGGCTCCACCGGCAAGCCGAAAGGGGTGGCGATCGCCCACCGCAACGTCATGGCGCTGATCGACTGGTCGGCGCAGGTGTACCGCCGCGAGGACATCCAGGGCGTGCTGGCGTCCACGTCGGTGTGCTTCGACCTGTCGGTGTGGGAGCTGTTCGTGACCCTGGCCAACGGCGGGTCGCTGATCATCGCCCGCAATGCCCTGGAGCTGCCGCACTTGCCGGCGCGGGACCAGGTGCGCCTGATCAACACCGTGCCGTCGGCCATCGCCGCGCTGCAGCGTGCCGGGCAGATCCCGCCGGGCGTGCGGATCGTCAACCTGGCCGGCGAGCCGCTGAAGCAGGCGCTGGTGGAGGCGCTGTACCAAACGCCGGGCATCGAGCACGTCTACGACCTCTACGGGCCGTCGGAAGACACCACCTACTCAACCTGGACCCGCCGCCGCGCCGGTGGCCAGGCGCGCATCGGCCGGGCGCTCGACCATTCCGCCAGCCATCTGCTGGACGCCGATCTGCAAGCGGTGCCCCAGGGCGTGTCGGCGGAGCTGTACCTGTCCGGTGCCGGCGTCACCCGGGGCTACCTGGGCCGTGCGGCGATGACCGCCGAGAAGTTCGTGCCCAATCCGTTTGCCGGCGACGGCGAGCGCCTGTACCGCACCGGCGACCTGATCCGCCTGCGCGAGGACGGCGAGCTTGAGTACATGGGCCGGATCGACCACCAAGTGAAAATCCGCGGCTACCGCATCGAGCTGGGCGAAATCGAGGCGCGCCTGCTGGCCCAGCCGGGCGTGCGCGAGGCGGCGGTGCTGGCGGTGGACGGCGAGGGCGGCGCGCAACTGGCGGCGTACGTGGCCGCCGCGCAACTGGATCTGTCCGACGGCGAGGCGCAACGCCGACTGCGCGAGGGACTAAAGACTGGCCTCAAGTCTTCGTTACCTGACTACATGATTCCCGCGCACCTGTTGTTCCTCGAACAGCTGCCCCTGACCCCCAACGGCAAGCTCGACCGCAAGGCGCTGCCGGCGGTGGACGCCAGCCAAATGCAGGCCGCGTACGTCGCGCCGCAGTCGGAGCTTGAGCAGCAGGTCGCGGCGATCTGGCAGCAGGTGCTGTCCGTCGGACGGATCGGTCTGAACGATCACTTCTTCGAACTGGGCGGGCACTCGCTGCTGGCGGTGAATGTCGTGTCGCGAATGGCCCTTGAACTGGGGCTGAGCCTGACTCCGCAACTGCTATTCCAGCACCCCGTCCTGGGCGACTTCGTCGCTCACCTCAATACAGGAGGCGGGGCTATCAATGAACAGAAACTGAGCAAGCTGGAAGCCCTGCTTGACGATATGGAGGAGGTCTGATGGACACGAGTGTTGCTTTGAGGATTGCCAAGCGCTTTATCACTCTGCCGCTGGACAAACGTAAGCTGTACCTGGAAAAGATGCTCGAAGAGGGCGTCTCGCCGGCCAACCTGCCGATTCCGGAAACCCGTACAGGCTTCGAGGCGATCCCGCTGTCCTATGCCCAGGAACGCCAGTTGTTCCTGTGGCAGATGGACCCGCACAGCACCGCGTACCACATCCCCAGCGCCCTGCGCCTGAAGGGCGCGCTGGACGTCGCGGCGCTGGAGCGCAGCTTCAATGCCCTGGTGGCGCGCCACGAGAGCTTGCGCACCACCTTCGTCGAGCACGATGAAAAGACCTGCCAGGTGATCCACCCGCACATGCCGTTGAGCGTGTCGGTGCAGCCGTTGGCGCCGGGGCTGGACGCGGCGGCGGTGGACGCCGCCGTCAAGGCGTTCGTCGAAGGCGAGACCGCGCGCCCGTTCAACCTCCAGCAGGGCCCGCTGCTGCGGGTCGCGCTGCTCAAGGTGGCGGACGACGACCATGTCATGGCGTTGATTCAGCACCACATCATTTCCGATGGCTGGTCGATGCAGGTGCTGGTCGGCGAACTGATCAAGCTGTACGCCGCCGACACCGCCGGCCAACCGCTGACCCTGCCGCCGCTGGCGGTGCAGTACGCCGACTACGCGATCTGGCAACGGCACTGGTTGGAGGCCGGCGAACGTGAGCGGCAACTGGCGTACTGGGTCAAGACCCTGGGCGGCGAGCAGCCGGTGCTGGAACTGCCGATCGACCATCCGCGCCCGGCGGTGCAGAGCTTCCGTGGCGCGCGCCTGGACCTGAACCTGCCGACGGACCTGGCCGACGGGCTCAAGCACCTGGCGCAGCGCGAAGGCGCCAGCCTGTTCATGGTGCTGCTGGCCTCGTTCCAGGCCTTGCTGCACCGCTACAGCGGCCAGCCGCAGATCCGCGTCGGTGTGCCGACCGCCAACCGCAACCGGGTCGAGACCGAAGGCCTGATCGGCTTCTTCGTCAACACCCAGGTGCTCAGCGCCCAGGTGCACGGGCAACTGCCGTTCAACCGTCTGCTGGCCGAGGTCAAGCAAGCGGCGATGGAGGCCCAGGCCCATCAGGATCTGCCGTTCGAGCAACTGATCGAAGCCCTGCAACCGGAGCGCAGCCTCAGCCACAGCCCGGTGTTCCAGGTGATGTACAACCACCAGGCGGTCAACGACCGGGCCCAGCGCCAGAGCCAGGTGCAGCTGCCGCAACTGAGCGTCGAGGACATCGTCTGGGAGGGCCGCACCGCGCAGTTCGACCTGACCCTGGGCACCTACGAGTCCAGCGAGGGCGTGGCGGCGGAACTGACCTACGCCACCGACCTGTTCAAGCCTGAAACCATCGAGCGCCTGGCCCGTCACTGGCTCAACCTGTTGCGCGGCATCGTCGCCGCGCCAAACCAGCGTGTCGGCGAACTGCCGCTGCTGGACGACAGCGAACACAAAGTGCTGCTGCAGGACTGGAACCGCGTGGTCGACCACGCCGCGCCAGCGCCGTGCGTGCACCAGCGCATCGCCTTGCAGGCCCGGCAGACGCCTGACGCCGTCGCCCTGATCGTCGGCGACGCGCAGCTGACCTACGCCGAACTGGACAACCGCGCCAACCGCCTCGCGCACAAGCTGATCGAGCTGGGCGTCGGCCCGGACCGGCTGGTGGGCATCGCCGTCGAGCGCAGCGTCGAAATGATCGTCGGCCTGCTGGCGATCCTCAAGGCCGGCGGCGCCTACGTGCCGCTGGACCCGGCCTACCCGGAAGATCGCCTGGCCTACATGATCGAGGACAGCGGCCTTGAGCTGCTGCTGACCCAATCCCACCTGCAGACGCTGCTGCCGATCCCGGCCGGCCTGGCCACCGTGCTGCTGGACGGGCCGCAGGACTGGCTGGCGGATTACCCGACATCGGCCCCTGACGTGGCGTCGGACGCCGAACACCTGGCCTACACGATCTACACCTCCGGCTCCACCGGCAAACCGAAGGGCGTGATGGTGCGCCACGGCGCCCTGAGCAACTTCGTCGTCAGCATGGTCGGGCAACCGGGGATCGCCGCTGCCGACCGCATGCTGTCGCTGACCACGTTCTCGTTCGACATCTTCGGCCTTGAGATCTACGGCCCGCTGCTGGCCGGCGCCGCCGTGGTGCTGACCGGCAAGGACGTGCACCAGGACCCGCAGGCGGTGCTGGAGCTGATCGCCCGCCACGGCGTGAGCATGCTGCAAGCCACTCCGTCCACCTGGCGCATGCTGCTGGACAACGAACACGCCGCCATCCTCGACGGCCGCACCTTCCTCTGCGGCGGCGAGGCGCTGCCTCAGGAGCTGGCGCAGCGCATGCTGGCGCGCTCGGCGAAGGTCTGGAACCTGTACGGCCCGACCGAAACCACCATCTGGTCGGCGCTGCATCCGCTGAGCCCGGACAGCAGCCGTCCGTTCCTCGGCAAGCCCATCGACAACACCGCGCTGTACATCCTGGGCAGCGACCTGGAACTGAACCCCCTCGGCGCGCCGGGCGAACTGCTGATCGGCGGCGACGGCCTGGCCCGCGGCTACTTCCAGCGTCCGGCCCTGACCGCCGAACGCTTCGTGCCGGATCCGTTCTCCGGCACCGGCGAACGCCTGTACCGCACCGGCGACCTGACCCGCTACCGCGCCGAAGGCGTGATCGAGTACATCGGGCGGATCGACCATCAGGTGAAGATCCGCGGCTTCCGCATCGAACTGGGGGAAATCGAAGCGCGCCTGCTGGCCCTCGATAGCGTGCGCGAAACCGTGGTCGTGGCCCAGGACGGCCCGACCGGCCCGCAACTGGTGGGCTACGTGGTGCCGGCCGACGGCGCAAGCCTGGACGCCGACGGCGAGGCCGCGTTGCGCGCCGCGCTCAAGGCCAGCCTCAAGGCCGAACTGCCGGAGTACATGGTGCCGGCGCATCTGCTGTTCCTCGCGCAACTGCCGCTGACGCCCAACGGCAAGGTGGACCGCAAGGCACTGCCGGCGCCTGACGCCAGCCAACGGCAATCGGCCTACATCGCGCCGCAGACCGCCACCCAGCACACCGTGGCCGGCATCTGGCAAGCGGTGCTGAAGCTTGAGCAAGTGGGCCTTGGCGACAACTTCTTCGAGCTGGGCGGGCACTCGCTGCTGGTGACCCAGGTGGTGTCGCGGGTGCGTCAGGCGCTGAACGTGCAGGTGCCGCTGCGCACCCTGTTCGAGCACAGCACCCTGGCGGACTTCGTCGCCGCGCTCGGGGTCGATCAGGCCCGTCAGGAGCCGCCGATCGTGGCGTTGCCGCGCCTGCAACCGCTGGCGCTGTCCTACGCCCAGGAGCGTCAGTGGTTCCTCTGGCAACTGGAGCCGACCAGCACCGCCTACCACGTGCCGGCGGCGCTGCGCCTGCGCGGCGAGCTGGACCTGGCGGCGTTGCGGCGCAGCTTCGATGCGCTGATCGCCCGCCACGAATCCCTGCGCACCTGCTTTGTGGAGGAGCAGGGCCAGACCCTGCAAGTGATCCAGGCGCAGAGGGCGCTGGAGCTGCCGGTCGAGGTGATCGACGGCGGCCTGGACGACGCCGCGCTGCAAGCGTTGGTCGCCGCCGAGACCCTGCACCTGTTCGATCTGCAGAAGGGCCCGCTGCTGCGGGTCAAGCTGCTGCGCCTGGCCGCCGATGACCATGCGCTGATCATCACCTTGCACCACATCGTCTCCGACGGCTGGTCGATGGGCATCATGGTCGATGAGCTGGTGGCGCTGTACGCCGCCTACAGCCAGGGCCAAAACGTCGAACTGCCGGCGTTGCCGGTGCAGTACGCCGACTACGCCGTTTGGCAACGCCAGTGGATGGACGCCGGCGAACGCGAGCGCCAACTGGACTACTGGACCGCGCAACTGGGCGACGGCGAACAGCCGCTGCTGGAGTTGCCGACCGACCGTCCGCGTCCGCCGGAGCAAAGCCACCGCGGCGCGCGTCAGGACATCCCGCTCAGCGCGGAACTGGCCGCCGGCCTCAAACAGGTGGCGCAACGGGAGAACGTCACCCTGTTCGCGCTGCTGCTGGCCTCGTTCCAGACCTTGCTGCACCGCTACAGCGGCCAGGCCGACATCCGCGTCGGCGTGCCGGTGGCCAACCGCAACCGGGTCGAGACCGAAGGCCTGATCGGCTTCTTCGTCAACACCCAGGTGCTGAAGGCCGAGTTCGACAGCCAGCAGACCTTCCGCAGCCTGCTGCAGCAGGTGAAGAACACCGTGCTCGGCGCCCAGGCCCACCAGGACCTGCCGTTCGAGCAACTGGTGGACGCCCTGCAACCGGAGCGCAGCCTCAGCCACAGCCCGCTGTTCCAGGTGCTGCACAACCACCAGAGCCAGGCCCGCCGCGCCTCGGGTGCCACGCGCCTGGCGAAGGTCGAGATCGAAGGCCTGGGCTGGGCGTCGCACACCGCCCAGTTCGACCTGACCCTGGACACGTTCGAATCGGTGGACAACGTCTGGGCCGAACTGACCTACGCCACCGACCTGTTCGATGCCGCCACCATGGCGCGCTTCGCGCAGCACTGGACGACGCTGCTGCACGGCATCGTCGCCGACTGCGGCCAGCGCATCGCCGACCTGCCGGTGCAGGACGCCGCTGAGCGTCAGGCCACCCTGGCGCAATGGAACCCGGCGCTGACCGCGTTCCCGGGCGAGCGCTGCCTGCACCGCCTGATCGAAGACCAAGCCGAGCGGGCCCCGCACGCGGTGGCCGTGACCTGCGACGGACAGGCCCTGACCTACGGCGAGCTCAACGCCCGCGCCAACCCGCTGGCGCACAAGCTGATCGCCAGCGGCGTGGGGCCAGACGTGCGCGTCGGCCTGGCGGTGGAGCGCAGCCTCGACATGCTCGTCGGCCTGCTGGCGATCCTCAAGGCCGGCGGCGCCTACGTGCCGCTCGACCCGACCTATCCGCAGGACCGTCTGGCCTACATGATCGGCGACAGCGGCATCGGCCTGCTGCTGACCCAGAGCCATCTGCTCGGCCGCTTGCCGGTGCCGGAATCGGTGCGCAGCCTGATGCTCGACCAAGAGCGCGACGGCCTGGAAGGCTACAGCGACGCCAACCCGAACGTGGACATGAGCCCGGACAACCTGGCCTACGTGATCTACACCTCCGGCTCCACCGGCCAGCCGAAGGGCACCTTGCTCGCGCACCGCAACGTGCTGCGTCTGTTCGAGGCCACCGACGCCTGGTTCGGCTTCGGTGCCCAGGACGCCTGGAGCCTGTTCCATTCCTACGCCTTCGACTTCTCCGTGTGGGAGATCTTCGGCGCGCTGCTGTACGGCGGCAAACTGGTGGTGGTGCCTTACGAGGTCAGCCGTTCGCCGGAAGACTTCTACGCCTTGCTGTGCCGCGAAGGCATCACCGTGCTCAACCAGACCCCGTCGGCGTTCAAGCAGCTGATGCAAGTGGCGTGCGCCCCGGAACACGCGGCGCTGCAACCGGCGCTGCGCTACGTGGTGTTCGGCGGCGAGGCGCTGGAGGTCAAGAGCCTGCGGCCGTGGTTCGACCGCTTCGGCGACCGCGCTCCGCAACTGATCAACATGTACGGCATCACCGAAACCACGGTGCACGTGACCTACCGGCCGATCTCGTTGGCGGATCTTTCGCGTGACGCCAGCAGCCCGATCGGCGAGCCGATCCCGGATCTGTCGTGGTACTTGCTCGACGGCGACCTCAACCCGGTGGCCAAGGGCTGCATCGGCGAGCTGTACGTGGGTCGAGCGGGCCTGGCCCGGGGCTACCTGAACCGGCCTGACCTGACCACGCTGCGCTTCATTCCCGACCCGTTCGCCGCCGACGGCGGTCGCCTGTACCGCACCGGCGACCTGGCGCGCTACCGCGCCGACGGCGTGATCGAATACATCGGGCGGATCGACCATCAGGTGAAGATCCGCGGCTTCCGCATCGAGCTGGGCGAGATCGAAGCACAACTGCTGGAGCAGGCGGCGATCACCCAGGCCGTGGTGCTGGCGCAGCCAGGCCCGAGCGGCCAGCAACTGGTGGCGTACCTGGTGCCGGCCGATGCCGCGCTGCTGGACGCCGACGCGACGGAGCAAGCCCGCTGGCGTGACGACGTGCGCGCCGCGCTCAAGGAAAACCTGCCGGACCACATGATCCCGGCGCACCTGTTGCTGCTGGCGCAGCTGCCGCTGACCGCCAACGGCAAGCTCAACCGCAGTAGCCTGCCGTCGCCGGACGCGAGCCAGGCGCAGCAAGCCTACCAGGCCCCGCAAAGCGAGCTGGAGCGGCGTCTGGCCGACATCTGGCAGGACGTGCTCAAGCTTGAGCAAGTGGGCCTGAACGACAACTTCTTTGAACTGGGCGGCGATTCGATCATCTCGATCCAGGTGGTCAGCCGCGCCCGTCAGGCCGGCATCCGCCTCAACCCCAAAGACCTGTTCCAGCACCAGACCGTGCAGCGTCTGGCCCTGGTGGCGCAGATCGGCGAGGACGTGTCCGGCATCGACCAGCAAGCGGTCACCGGTGCAGCGTCGCTGCTGCCGATCCAGCAGCAGTTCTTCGAGGATGACATCCCCGAGCGTCACCACTGGAACCAGTCGGTGCTGCTCAAGCCGCGTCAGCCGCTTCAGGCCGACAAGGTCGAGCAGGCGCTGCAGGCCCTGGCGGTGCATCACGATGCCCTGCGCCTGAGTTTCCGCCGGGAGGGCGAGGCCTGGCAGGCCGAGCACCTGGCGGTGGAGGCTCTGCCGCAGGCCTTGCTCTGGCTGGAAGACATCGCCGACATCGCGGCGCTCGAAGCCCTGGGCAACCGTGCCCAGCGCAGTCTTGACCTGCAAGACGGCCCGTTGCTGCGCGCGGTGCTGGCCACCCTGGCCGACGGCAGCCAGCGTCTGTTGCTGGTGATCCATCACCTGGCGGTGGACGGCGTGTCGTGGCGGATTCTGTTGGAAGACCTGCAGAACGCCTACCGGCAAGCGGTCGACGGCCAGGCGCCGGAACTGCCGGCCAAGACCACGGCGTTCAAGGACTGGAGCGCGCACTTGCAGCGCTACGCCAACGGCCCGGTGCTGCAGCAGGAACTGGCCTACTGGCAGGCCTGCCTCTGCGGCGCCGCCACCGACCTGCCGTGCAAGCGTCTCGACGCCGGCCAGCAGAACCGTCTGGCGCAGACCGTGCAGACCCGCCTCAGCGCCGAGCTGACCCGGCAACTGCTGCAAGAAGCCCCGGCGGCCTACCGCACCCAGGTCAACGACCTGCTGCTGACGGCGCTGGCGCGGGTGATCGGACGCTGGAGCGGCCAGCCGTCGACACTGATCCAGCTGGAAGGCCACGGCCGTGAAGAACTGTTCGACGGCGTCGACCTGACCCGCACCGTGGGCTGGTTCACCAGCCTGTTCCCGGTGCGCCTGACCCCGGCCGAAGGGGCGGGCGAGTCGATCAAGCGCATCAAGGAGCAACTGCGCGCGATCCCGAACAAGGGCATCGGCTTCGGCGCCCTGCGCCACTTGGGCGATGCCCAGGCCCAGGCCAGCCTGCGGGCGCTGCCGAGCCCGCGCATCACCTTCAACTACCTGGGCCAGTTCGACGGCAGCTTCGAGGCCGACGACGGCGCGCTGTTCGCGCCGGCTCCGGACAACGCCGGCCTGGAGCAGAGCCCCGATGCGCCGATGGGCAACTGGCTGACCCTCAACGGTCAGGTGTACGGCGGCGAACTGAGCGTCGGCTGGACCTTCAGCGGCGAGCGCTTCGACAGCGCCACCATCGAACGGCTGGCCCAGGACTACGCCGACGAACTTGCCGCGCTGATCGCCCATTGCGTGACGCCGGGCGCCGAAGGCCTGACGCCGTCGGACTTCCCGCTGGCCGGGTTGACCCAGGCGCAGCTCGACAGCCTGCCGTGGCCGGCCCAGCAGATCGCCGACATCTACCCGCTGTCGGCGATGCAGCAAGGCATGCTGTTCCACAGCCTCTACGAGCAAGCGTCCGGCGACTACATCAACCAGGTGCGCCTGGACGTCGAAGGCCTCGACCCGCAACGCTTTTGCCAAGCCTGGCAGGCGGCGGTGGACAGCCACGACATTCTGCGTACCGGGTTTGTCTGGCAAGGTGACCTGGCGAGGCCGGTGCAGGTGGTGCACAAGCAACTGCCGATGCCGTTCCGCGTGCTCGACTGGCGCGGTCGCGACGACGCCGAAGCCGCGCTCGACGCGCTGGCGGCCGACGAGCAGGCCGAGGGCTTCGACCTCGGCCAAGGGCCGCTGCTGCGCATGGCGGTGGTGCGTCTGGATGACCGGCGCTGCCACCTGATCTACACCAACCATCACATCCTGATGGACGGCTGGAGCAACTCGCAGCTGCTCGGCGAAGTGCTTCAGCGCTACGCCGGCGAAACGCTGCCGGCGCCGACCGGCCGCTACCGCGATTACATCGAATGGCTGCAGCGTCAGGACGCCACGGTCAGCGAACGGTTCTGGACGGCGCAACTGGCCCACCTGCAAGAGCCGACGCGCCTGGCCCAGGCGATCGCCGCTCCCCATGGCGACGCGCCGCGCGACGGTCACGGCGAACGCTACGTGTTCATCGACGCCGCGCAGACCCGCCGCCTGGGCGAGTTCGCCCGGCAGCAGAAGGTCACCCTCAACACCTTGATCCAGGCCGCGTGGCTGTTGCTGCTGCAACGCCTGACCGGGCAGGAGAGCGTGGCGTTCGGCGCCACCGTGGCCGGCCGCCCGACCGAGCTCAAGGGCGTCGAGCAGCAGATCGGCCTGTTCATCAACACCTTGCCGGTGATCGCCAGCCCGCGTTCCGAGCACAGCGTCGGCCAGTGGCTGCAGAGCGTGCAGGCGCAGAACATCGCCCTGCGCGAGCACGAGCACACGCCGCTGTTCGACATTCAGCGTTGGGCCGGGCAGAGCGGCGAGGCGCTGTTCGACAACATTCTGGTGTTCGAGAACTACCCGGTGTCCCAGGCGCTGGAGGAGGGCGCACCGCAGGAGCTGCGCTTCGGCGGCGTCGACAACCACGAGCAGACCAACTACCCGCTGACCCTGGCGGTGAACGTCAGCGATGAGCTGTCGCTGCACTACAGCTACCGGCGCGGGTCGTTCACCGATTCGGTGATCGAACGCCTGAGCGCGCAACTGAACAACCTGTTGTCGCAAATGGTGCAGTCGGGGGACGCCCGCCTCGGCGCCCTGGACCTGCTGGACGCCGCCGACCGCCGCTTGATGGTCGAGCAGTGGAACGCCACCGGCATCGACTATCCGCTGGAGCAGGGCGTGCACAGCCTGATCGAAGCCCAGGCCCTGCGCACTCCGGACGCCCCGGCGCTGGTGTTCGCCGGCCAGACCCTGAGCTACGCCCAGCTCAACGCCCGGGCCAACCAGTTGGCCCACGGGCTGATCGCCCGGGGCGTCGGCCCGGACGGGCTGGTGGGCATCGCGGTCGAGCGCAGCCTGGAAATGGTCGTCGGCCTGCTGGCGATCCTCAAGGCCGGTGGCGCCTACGTGCCGCTGGATCCGGAATACCCGCGCGACCGCCTCAGCCACATGATCGGCGACAGCGGCATCGGCCTGTTGCTGACCCAGCCGCATTTGCTGGCCAGCCTGCCGATCCCCGAGGGCGTGCAGACCGTGTGCCTGGAGCCGACGGGCGCGGACTTCGCCGACCTGTCGACCCACAACCCGCAGGTGCCGTACGACGCCGCCAACCTGGCCTATGTGATCTACACCTCCGGTTCCACCGGGATGCCGAAAGGCGCGGGCAACTCGCACCGGGCCCTGACCAACCGCCTGATGTGGATGCAGCAGGCTTATGGCCTGGACGCCGCCGACACCGTGCTGCAAAAGACCCCTTTCAGCTTCGACGTGTCGGTGTGGGAGTTCTTCTGGCCGCTGATGACCGGTGCGCGGCTGGTCGTCGCCGCACCGGGCGACCACCGCGATCCGGCAAAGCTGATCGCGCTGATCAACGCCGAGCGCGTCACCACGCTGCACTTCGTGCCGTCGATGCTCCAGGCCTTCCTGCAGGACGCCGGGGTGTCGAGCTGCACCGGCCTGACCCGCATCGTGTGCAGCGGTGAAGCGCTGCCGGTGGATGCGCAGGTGCAGGTGTTCGCCAAGCTGCCGCAGGCCGGCCTGTACAACCTGTACGGCCCGACCGAGGCGGCCATCGACGTGACCCACTGGACGTGCCGCGACGAGGGCCGCGACGGTGTGCCGATCGGCCAGCCGATCGCCAACCTGTCGACCTTCATCCTCGACAGCGGGCTCAATCCGCTGCCGGCGGGCGTGGCCGGCGAGCTGTACCTGGGCGGCGTGGGCCTGGCCCGCGGCTACCACCGCCGGCCGGGGCTGAGCGCCGAGCGTTTCGTCGCCAGCCCGTTCGGTGCCGGCGAGCGCCTGTACCGCACCGGTGACCTGGCGCGCTACCGCGCCGACGGCGTGATCGAGTACGTCGGCCGGATCGACCATCAGGTCAAGCTGCGCGGCCTGCGCATCGAGCTGGGCGAAATCGAGGCGCGGCTGGTGGAGCACGCCGCCGTGCGCGAAGCCGTGGTGGTCGCCCGTGACGTGCTGGGCAGCCAGCAACTGGTGGCCTACCTGGTGCCGAGCGATCCGGCGACCGTGGACGCCGCCGAGGCCGTGCGCAACGCGCTGCACGACAGCCTGTCGGACTGGCTGGGCGCGAGCCTGCCGGACTACATGGTGCCGGCGCACCGGGTCTGGCTGGCGCAGATGCCGCTGAGCCCCAACGGCAAGCTGGACCGTAAACGCCTGCCGGCCCTGGAGTTCTCGGCGGCGCAGCACCACGTCGAGCCGTCCGGTGCGGTGGAGCAGGCGCTGGTGGACATCTGGAAAGAGGTGCTGGGCCTTGAGCGGGTCAGCACCACCGACAGTTTCTTCGCCTTGGGCGGCGATTCGATCGTCTCGATCCAGGTGGTCAGCCGCGCCCGTCAGCAGGGCATCGAACTGAGCCCGAAAGACCTGTTCCAGCAGCCGACCATTCAGCAACTGGCCCTGCGTGCCCAGGCCGCCGAAGGCACACCTGCGCCGCAGACCGCGCTGGTGGACATGCCGCTGCATGGCCTGAGCGAGGCTCAGGTCGCCGCGCTGCCGTTGCCGCAAGGCCGGCTCGATGGCCTGTACCGGTTGTCGCCGATGCAGCAGGGCATGCTGTTCCTGGGCCTGAACTCGCCGGAAGCCGACCTGTACATCAACCAGGTGAGCATTCCGGTGCAGGGTCTTGAGCCTGCGCGGTTCAAGGCGGCGTGGGAGGCGGTGAGCCGCCGCCACGACATCCTGCGCACCGGTTTCCTCTGGCAGGACATGGCCGAGCCGCTGCAGTTCGTGCTGGCCGATCCTCAATTGCCGGTCAGCCTGCTCGATTGGCGCGACCAGGATCATTCGCAAGCGGCCCTGCAGGCGCTGGCCGCCGACGAGCGGGCCAAGGGCTTCGACCTTGACCGTCCGCCGCTGCAACGCCTGACGCTGGTGCGGGTGGGCGAGGACAGCCATCAGCTGATCTGGACCTATCACCACATCCTGATCGACGGCTGGAGCAGTTCGCAGCTGATCGGCGAGGTGCTGAGCCAGTACTCCGGCCAGCCGCTGGCTGCGGCCGTGCCTTACCGTCGCTACATCAACTGGCTGCAACAGCAGGACGCCAACGCCAGCGAAGGCTTCTGGCGCGGGCACCTGAGCCTGCTCGACGAACCGACGTACCTGGCCGACACCGTGGCGCGCACCGGCGAGGGGCGCGGTCACGAGGCGCTGTACAGCCGACTGGGCGAAGCCCGCACCGAACGGCTCAAGGCATTTGCCCAGGCCCAGCAGGTCACCCTCAACACCCTGGTGCAGGGCGCGTGGCTGATGCTGCTCAGCCGCTACAGCGGCCAGCGCACCGTGACGTTCGGCGCCACCGTGGCCGGACGGCCGGCGAGCCTGCCGGCGTCGGAGTCGATCCTGGGCCTGTTCATCAACACCTTGCCGGTGATCAAGGACGTGCCGGCCGAACAGGCGGTGGGCCCGTGGCTGCGCGATCTGCAGGACTTCAACCTGGAAATGCGCGAGCGCGAGTACACGCCGCTGTCCGACGTCCAGCGTTGGGCCGGGCGCACCGGGCAGTCGCTGTTCGACAGCATCATCGTGTTCGAGAACCATCCGATCGACCAGGCGCTGCGCGAGTGGCGCGACGATTCGCTGACGTTCGGCGAGAGCGACAGCGCCGGTCTGACCAACTTCCCGATGGACCTGATGGTCACGCTCGAAGACGGTCTGGTGATCGAATACATGTTCCTGCGCGAGCACTTCGACCGGGCGACCGTGGAAGGCATCCGCAGCGACATGGAAGGGCTGCTGGAAGCGTTGGCGCAAGACGCCGCGCAACCGCTGGGCCGCATCGGTCTGCCGACCGCCCAGGCTGTGGCGCCGGCCGAAGCCGCGCCACAACCGCCGGCACCGGCGGTGCATGAGCGCATCGCGCAGTGGGCGATCCAGCGCAGCGAGCAGACCGCCGTGGTGTTCAATGACCAGGCCTTCAGCTACGGCCAGATCGAGGCCCGGGCCAACCGCCTGGCCCATGCGCTGATCGCCGAAGGCGTCGGCCCGGAAGTGCGGGTCGGCGTGGCGCTGCCGCGCAGCGAAAACATGATCGTCGCCCTGCTGGCGGTGCTCAAGGCCGGCGGCGCCTATGTGCCGCTGGACGCGACGTACCCGCGTGAGCGCCTGAGTTACCTGATGCGCGATTCGGGCATCGCGTTGCTGCTCAGCGATTCGGGCCTGCGGCAGGTGATGCCGGTGCAGGACGGCCTGCGGGTGCTGGAACTGGACCGCCTGGCGCTGGGCGACCGACCGGACCGCGCGCCAGAGGTCGCGGTGCAGCCGGGCAACCTGGCCTACGTGATCTATACCTCCGGCTCCACCGGCCTGCCCAAGGGCGTCGGTGTCGCCCACGGGCCGCTGGCGATGCATTGCCGGGCCATCGGCGAGCGCTACGAAATGAGCGAAGCGGACTGCGAGCTGCACTTCATGTCGTTCGCCTTCGACGGCGCCCATGAACGCTGGCTGACCACGCTGACCCACGGTGCGCGCCTGCTGATCCGGGACGACAGCCTGTGGACCGCCGAGCAGACCTACAGCGCGATGCACCGGCACGGCGTGACCGTGGCGGCGTTCCCGCCGGTCTACCTGCAGCAGTTGGCCGAACACGCCGAGCAGGACGGCAACCCGCCGCCGGTGCGCATCTACTGCTTCGGCGGCGACGCGGTGCCGGTGGCGAGCTTCGAACTGGCCAAGCGTGCGCTCAAGCCGCAGTACATCATCAACGGCTACGGCCCGACCGAAACCGTGGTCACGCCGCTGATCTGGAAGGCCGGCGCGCAGGATGTGTGCGGGGCGGCGTACGCGCCGATCGGCAGCGTGGTCGGTGAGCGCAGCGGGTATGTGCTCGACAGCGACCTCAACCGCTTGCCGGTCGGGGTGGCGGGCGAACTGTACCTGGGCGGCGCGTTGGCCCGGGGTTACCTGGGACGCGCCGGCGGCACCGCCGAGCGCTTCGTGGCCAACCCGTTCAGCGCCGACGGCAGCCGCCTGTACCGCACTGGCGACCTGGTGCGCCAGCGTGCGGACGGCACCGTCGACTACCTGGGCCGGATCGACCATCAGGTGAAGATCCGCGGGTTCCGCATCGAGCTGGGTGAGGTCGAGGCGCGGCTCAAGCAACTGCCGGGCGTGCGCGACGCCGCCGTGGTGGCCCGCGAGGGTGCCGGCGGCAAGCAATTGCTCGGCTATGTGCTGGCCGCCGCCGATGCACCGGCGGACGGTTTGTGCGAACGCCTGCGCGAGCAGCTCAAGGCCAGCCTGCCGGACTACATGGTGCCTGCGCACCTGATGTTGCTTGAGCGCATGCCGCTCACCCCGAACGGCAAGCTCGACCGCAAGGCATTGCCGGATCCTGGCGCCGAACAGCGTCAGGACTACGTGGCGCCGCGCACCGAGCTGGAAAAGGCCTTGGCGGGCATCTGGCAGGACGTGCTGAAGATCGAACGCGTCGGCCTGACCGACAACTTCTTCGAACTGGGCGGTGATTCGATCCTGAGCCTGCAAGTGGTGGCGCGCAGCCGCGTGCTGAAGGCCCAGGGCCTGAGCCTGAAGCTGCGCGACCTGATGCAGAAGCCGAGCATCGCGGAACTGGTGGCCAGCGTTCAGGGCAGCGCCGAAAAGGCCTCCGGGCTGCTGGCGATGAACGCCGAGGTCAAGGGCCGGGCGCCGCTGTTCTGCATTCACGCAGGCTTCGGCACGGTGTTCGACTACGAGCCGTTGGCCCGTCGTCTGGGCGGTCGGCGCCAGGTGCTGGCGATCCAGTCGCGGATGCTGCTGGACCCGGCCTTCAGCGATGTGTCGCTGGAGCGCATGGCCAGCGACTACGTGGCGCAGATCCGCGCGAAGCAGCCGCAGGGGCCGTATCACCTGTTGGGCTGGTCGCTGGGCGGGACGCTGGCGATGCTGATGGCCGCGCAGTTGGAGCAGGCCGGCCAGCAGGTCGAGTTCGTCGGCCTGGTGGACAGCTTCGTGCCGTCGGCGGCCGTGAACGCCGGGGCGGTGGACGACTGGCAGGCCGACCTGCGCGACTTCCTGCGGGTGACCCTGCCGCAGGCGGCTGCGGGCGCGGCCATCGACGGCGAAGAGTCGGCGCAGGCGGTGCGGGCGGTGTTCGAGGCCGCCCTGGGGGCCGAGCGTGGGGCATCGACCTACGTGGCCCTGGGCGCCGATGAACTGGCCCATGTGTTCAGCGTCGCGCGTCGGCTCAAGCGCTTGTCGCTGGAGCTGGAGCGCTGCCCGCCGCTGGCCGTCTCGCCGGTGTGCTGGTGGACGCTGGGCCGGGAAGAGGAGGCCATGGAGCTGGCGGCGCAACTGGAGCAGCCGGGCATGGGCGGGGAATGGCTCGATTGCGGGCACTTCGAGATCCCGCGCCATGAAACTTTCCTGTCGGAGGCTGAAGAAATGCTCGGCGAGATCGTTGAACCTGTAGTCATGTCCTGAAACCTGTCCTGAAACCGGAAACACCGAACGGGCGCCCATGGCGCCCGTTCGGTTTGGAGAATTGAATGTCGTTGAATCCTGATATCGCCGCGTTCCTGCAACTGGTCGGCAACGGCCGGGCCAGCGGCAAGCGCGTGGGCATGCATGAGCTGACCCCGGAGCAGGCCCGTGAGCAGTTCGATCAATCGTCGCTGCTGATGGACGCCGGCGGCGAAGACCTCGCCGTCGTCGACGAGCTGCGCTTGCCGGTGCGTGACGGCGCGCTGCTGGACGCGCGGCTCTACAGCGACCGACCGCTACAGCCTGGGGCCAAGTGCCCGGCGCTGCTGTACTTCCATGGTGGCGGCTACGTGGTCGGCAGTCTCGATTCCCATGACTCGCTGTGCCGGGCATTGGCGTCGATGGCCGGTTGCGTGGTGCTGTCGGTGGCTTACCGGCTGGCGCCGGCGTTCCGTTTCCCGACCGCCGCCGACGATGCGCGGGACGCCTGGGACTGGCTGGTGGGCAGCGCCCAGGACCTGGGCATCGACACCGCCCGCCTGGCGATCGCCGGCGACAGCGTCGGCGGCAGCCTGGCGACGGTGCTGGCCGCGCAACTGACCCAGGCGCCGGTGCGGCCCCTGTTGCAGGTGCTGATCTATCCGGTCACCGACGCCAGCCGCAGCACGCCGACCATCGAGCGTTACGCCGAGGGCTATCTGCTGGAGAAGGCGTCCCTGGAGTGGTTCTACAGCCATTACCAGCGCAGCGCCGAAGACCGCCTCGACCCGCGCTTCTCGCCGCTTTTGGGCGAGCCGTCGGCGCAGGTGGCGCCGGTGCTGCTGGTGTTGGCCGAATGCGATCCGCTGCACGACGAGGGCGTGGCGTATGCCCGTCATCTGCAGGCGGCGGGGGTGGCGGTGGAGCTGAAGGTCTACGAGGGCATGACCCACGACTTCATGCGCATGGGCGCGATCGTCGATGAGGCCGAAGAGGCGCAGCAGCACATCGCCGAGCGGTTGAGGGCGGTATTCGGCCTGTAGGCTGCATGTTGAGGGACGGAGAAGGCCGCTGACAGCGGCCTTTTTTGTGGGCGGGGCTTTTGTGGCCGGTGGAATCGCAGACAGCAAAACGCCGGCAGATGCCGGCGTTTTGCATGACGCGGGACGTGTTACCAGTTGTAGGTCACGTCGGCGGTCATGGTGCGGCCTTCGCCGTAGTAGCAGTCCAGCGTGCTGTTGCAGCTGGCGACGTATTTCTCGTCGGTGAGGTTTTCCAGGTTCATCTTCACTTTCACGCCTTTGATGTGCAGCGGCGATTTTTCCAGGTCGTAGGAGACCATGGCGTCATACACGGTGTACGACGGGATCTGGAAGGAGTCCTCTTCGTAGTCCGAGCCGTAGCTGCTGCGCACGTAGCGGGTGCCCAGGCCCATGCCCAGACCGGCCAGCGAGGTGGAGAGGTCGAAGTCGTAGTTGATCCAGGCCGACGCGGTCAGCGGCGGGCTCATGGCCAGGGTGCGGCCTTCGCGGCCGTCGTTCACGCTGCGCCATTTGATCTGGTTGCGCGACACGGACGCCAGCACGCGCACGTTCTGGGTCACGTTGACCTTGCCTTCCAGCTCAACGCCGCGCGAACGCACCGAACCGCTCTGGATGCTGAAGCCAGGGTTGAGCAGGTCGTTGGTGAGCATGTTGTTCTGGTCGATCTGGTACGCCGACAGCTGGATGAAGCCGTCGATGGACTTCGGCTCGTACTTGATGCCGACTTCGTACTGCTTGCCCTCGGTCGGTTCGAACCCGCGGCCGTTGAGGTCGGCGCCGGTCTGCGGCAGGAACGACTCGGCGTAGCTCACGTACGGCGTCATGCCGTTCTCGAATTCGTAGCCGAAGCCGGCGCGGCCGGTGAACTTCTCGTCCTTGATGTTGGAACGGTTGCCGCCCAGCGGCTCCTTGTTGATGGTCTCGGCCCAGTCGTAGCGGCCGCCCAGGGTCAGGAACCACTGGTTCCAGCGCATCTGGTCCTGGGTGTACAGGCCGGTCTGCTTGACGGTGTTGTCCCACTTGTACGGCTGGCGGAAGTTGAACTGGCTGCCGTAGACCGGGTTGTACAGGTCGATGGCGGGGCCGGTGCGGTCGTAGCGGCCGAGGAACTTGGAGTTGAAGTGGTAGTAGTCCACGCCCAGCAGCAGGGTGTGGTCCACGTCGCCGGTCTTGAACTTGGCCTGGGCGATGTTATCGATGCCGTAGACCGTGTTGTGCTGGGCCCAGTCCACGCCGTAGCGGGTCTGGTAGCTGCCGTCATTGATGCCGGTGTTGGGGTTGGGCAGGAACGAGTAGCCGTGCAGCGGCGCGACGTACCGGTCGTTGAGGTCGGCGTAGCGGGCGTTCTGCTTGAGGGTCCAGACGTCGTTGAGCTCGTGGGCCAGCTCGTAGCCGACCACGAACTGCTCGCGGTCGTACTTGTTCAGGCCCGGCTCGCCGAGGAACAGGCTGCGGCTGATGCGGCCGTTCGCGCTGCGGTGCACGGTGCCGTCGGCCGGCAGGCCTTGCGCCTCGGGGGTGTCGCGGTCTTTCTGGTACTGGCCGTAGACGGTGAGGCTGGTGCTGTCGTTCGGCAGCCAGGTCAGGCTCGGCGCGAGCAGCATGCGGTTCTGGTCGGCGTGGTCGATCTGCGAGTTGCTGTCGTTGATCACGCCGGTGAGGCGGTAGAGGAACTCGCCCTGGTCGTCGATCGGGCCGCCGAGGTCGAAGGCGCCGTATTTGCGGTCATAGCTGCCGCCGCCGATGATCACTTCGTGCAGCGGCGTGGCGGTCGGGCGCTTGCCGACCATGTTGACGATGCCGCCGGGCTGGTTCTGGCCGTACAGCACCGACGCCGGGCCCTTGAGCACTTCGATGCGCTCCAGGGTGTACGGGTCGATCTGCAGCGAGCCGCCGGTGCTGCCGCCGCCGTAGGGCAGGTGCAGGCCGTCGAGGTACAGCGGGGTCGGCGAGAAGCCGCGGGAGGTCGGTTCGTCGAAGATCTTCACCCGGTCGGAGAAGCCGCCGCCGGTCATGCCCGCGGTGTAGCGCAGGGCCTCGGTGACCGACTGCGAGCCGCGCATCTTGATTTCGTCCTGGGTGACGACGTTGATGGTCTGCGGGATCTCGTTGAGCGGAGTGTCGGTCTTGGTGCCGGTGGCGCTGCGCTTGGCGACGATCCCGTCGACCGGGCCCCAGGCCGATTCCTGTGCGGCGGTGATGCTGGTCGGCGCCAGGTCCAGGCTGGCGCCGCTGCTGCGCACGCGCAACGCGACGCTGTTGCCCTGGACGCTGTAGGCGATGTCCGTGCCTTGCAGCAGTTGCGCCATGGCGGCGGTCGGTTCCAGGTTGCCGCTGACGGCGGTGCTGCGCAGGCCGCTGACTTCGTCCGGGCTGTAGAGCACTTGCAGGTTGGTCTGGCGGCCGAATTCCTGCAAGGCGCTCCCCAGCGACTGGGCAGGAATGTCGATCGCCACGGCGGCGGCCTGGGCCATGCCGGCCATCGGCAGGGTCATGGCCAGCGCGCAAAGTGCCGGAAGCGTCGGGCGGAAGGAGCGGCGGATCAGCAGAGCCTTGGCGAGCGGGTGGAGTCCGTGCGGTGCGGGCATTGTTCTTCTACTCTTCAAAGTGTTGACTGAGAACTATTTCTATTAACTGTAAGTAAGACGTTGAGCCTCCGGAAAACCGGAAAGGCTCAACGCACTTTTTTACGAATGTTTCACAGTCAGGCGGGTTGCGGCTCGGTGACCACTTTGCCGGCGTTCATGCGCACCAGTTGGTCGGCGATGTCGAAGTAACGGTCGTCGTGGGAGATGACGATGATGGTCTTGCCCAGGCGCTTCAGGTCCGGCAGCAGTTCCGTGTAGAAGATCCGGCGGAAGGTCGGGTCCTGGTCGGCGGCCCACTCGTCGAACACCAGCACCGGACGCTCTTCGAGCCAGGCGTTGATCAGCGCCAGGCGCTTGCGCTGGCCGGTGGACAGGTCGGTGGTGGTGAACGAGCCGTCGCGCACGCTGACCTTGTGGGCGATCTCCAGGCGCTGCAGGTATTTGTTGGCGTCGTCGGGAATGTGCGTGTCGCCCTGCACCACATCGTCGAACAGGTAGTAGTCGGCGAAGATGGTGGTGAACAGTTGGCGGTAGTCGTCGCGGGTGAGGGCGGTGACCGGTTGGCCGTTGAGGCGGATCTCGCCTTGCTGCGGCGCGTACAGGCCCAGCAGCAGCTTGATCAGCGTGGTCTTGCCGCAGCCGTTCTCGCCGACGATGAAGATGATGTCGCCCTGTTCGATCTTCAGGTTCACGGGGCCCAGGCGGAACGGCGCGGCGCCTTCCACGGTGGGGAAGCTGTACGACACGTCGGACAGCTCCAGGCTGTGCACCGGCGTCTTGCGGTTGCCTTGGTCGCTGAGCAGCAGGTGCGGCTCCGGCGAGGAGAACTGCTCGGACAGTTCGGCGATGCGGCGGAACGCGATCTGCGCGCGGCTGACGATCGGCAAGGTGCCGATGATGTGCTCCAGCGGGCCTTTCATGTACAGCAGCACCAGCACGAAGCCGCTCATCACGGCCTTGTCGGCGCTCGGCCACAGCGATTGCAGGGCCAGCGCCAGGCCGATCACCACGAAGAACAGCATCGAGCCCAGGGTCTTGGCGACCACGAAGATGTTCACCGAGCGCACCTGGGTGTCGCAGATGCGGTCGGCGGTGGCCTCGATGCCGGAAATGAACATGCGGTGCCGGCGCGGGCGGTGGATGCGCAGTTCCTTGGCGCCTTCGGCGACGGCGTTGTAGTGCTTCTGCAGCTCGTCCTCGTGGTCGCGGGCCTTCATGAAGCCCTGCATGCCGCGCCCGCGGGCGATGTACTGGATGACGGTGCCGATCAGGATCGCCGCCGCCATCAACAGGAACATCGGCCACGACAGCATCGCCAGGTAGCCCATGCAGCCGAGGGTGACGGTCAGGGAAATGGCCAGCGGCGCGAAGGCGAAGGCGAAGTCGCTGATGGTGTCGACGTCGTGGGTCAGCACCGGGATCAGGCGGTGGCTGCGGTAGCGTTCGATCTGCTCGATGGGCGCCGACAGCACCTTTTCGCCCAGCTCTTTGCGCAGCTTGGCGATGATGTGCTGGCCGACGAAGTTGGTGCCGATGTCGGAGAAGATCGAGCTGGCCAGCGCCAGCAGGCACAGGCCGGCGAAGGCGGCGACCACGGTGCTGGTCAGGCCGCCTTCGTCGTGCAGGGCGCCGTTGATCGTCGCCAACAGGGCGGTGACGCTCAGGCCGCCGACCATGCCGAGCAGGATCGAGCCGGCGACGATCAGCCGAAAGGGTTTGAGCAGGGCGAACAATTCATTGATCACCCCGCGTGTTGGTTTGCTCATGGAGGTTCCCTGCTTGAAAAAGCGGCGAAGGCCGACAGCGGTGGCGGCTTCGCCTGGGTGACGTAGAAGAGGGCGGGGGCGCGCCGCAACGGATCGCGCCCACCTGTAGAACGACTGGAGGGAGGGTTAATTTAGCGGTGCTGCGGGCTCACAGGTCCCGGGCGACGCGGAAGCCGATCCAGTCGCCGCGCTCGGTCGGCACCAGCGCGTTGCGGTTGCCGGAGCGGGAGAACACCGGCGCTTCGCCCCAGTCGTTGCCGCGGATGCGCTTGAATTCGCACTTGCCGGTCTGCCAGGCGCTGCCGTCGTTCGGTGCGCCGACGTAGTTCTCGTTGTAGCAGTCGGCGGTCCACTCGTAGACGTTGCCGTGCATGTCGTACACGCCGAAGGCGTTGGCCGGGAAGCTGCCGGCCGGGGCGGTGAAGTTGTAGCCGTCCGCCGCGCCGTAGGTGTTGGCGTGCTTGGCGATGCTGTATTCCTTGCCTTCGTCGAACGGGAACGGGAACGGTCCTGCGGTGCCGCCGCGGGCGGCGTATTCGCGCAGGGACTCGCTGACCAGGCGGTACTGCTTGCCGGTCTTCTTCGACAGCCACGCCACGTAGGCGTTGGCCTCGGCGAAGTCCATGCACACCGCCGGGTGGCGGTCGGTGTACTGCTTGCGCGGGTCGCTGCCTGCGTAGTCCGGAATCCCGGCCTTGCATGCGCGGCCCGGGCGGTCGTCGCCGTCGGGCATGCGGTAGCCGGTCTCTTGGAGGTAGGCGAACCATTCGCCCTTGAGCACCTGGAAGCGGCTGATGGCCAGCGGCTTGGCGAACGTCACCTCGTGCATAGGGCCTTCGTCGGGTTCGCGGCCGACCTCATCGTCCGGGGTGCCCATGGTGAAAGTGCCGGTGGGCAGCACGACCATTTCCGGGCAGTCCTTGCAGTCCTTGAACACCTTGCCCGGCGCCGGCGGGGTGGCGGCTTGGGCGGCGCCCGGCAGGAGGGCGGCGGCCAGGGCGGTCAGCGCCAGGGCCGGCAGGGCCTTCAGGGAAAAACGTCGCGGTTCGCGGTTCATTTCATGCCTCTCAAAAAAGGAAATCGCCAAAAGGAAGCGGGAAGGGCGGGGTCACAGGGCCCGGTCGAGCACGGCCAGCAGGCGGTCGATCTGCGCCTCGTCGTTGAGCAGCCCCGGCGCGGTGCGGATCACCGGGCCCACGTCACGGTGCACGGCGTCGGCCACCACCCGGTTGGCCATCAGGTGCGCGGCGACCTTGTCGCTGTCCTTGCCCTTGACCCGGAAGAAGGTGAAGCCGGCGGAGAACGCCGGGCTCAGCGGCGTGACCAGTTCGATCTGCGGCCGCTGCAGCAGGCGTTGCTTGAGGTAGCTGTTGAGGGCGTGGATGCGCGCCTGCACATCGGCCTTGCCCAGCCGCAGGTGTAGCTTGAACGCCTCGCTCAAGGCCCAGCGGTGCTCGAAGGCGTGGAAGCCGCCGGGGGTCATGGTGGTGGAGAAATGCTCGGCTTCGGAAAACGTCGGAATGATCGGGGTGACGTACTTCACCTCCGGCGTGCGGCTGACCACGATCCCGGTGCCGCGCGGGCCGAACATCCACTTGTGGGTGCCGGCGATGAAGAAGTCGCAGTTCATCGCCGGGAAGCTCAGGTCTTCCACGCCGAAGCCGTGCACGCCGTCCACCACGTAAACGATGCGGTCGGCCT
Organism: Pseudomonas sp. R25(2017); assembly: GCF_002112565.1. Taxonomy (NCBI): domain Bacteria; kingdom Pseudomonadati; phylum Pseudomonadota; class Gammaproteobacteria; order Pseudomonadales; family Pseudomonadaceae; genus Pseudomonas; species Pseudomonas sp. R25(2017). The sequence goes on along the minus strand of NZ_NEHZ01000001.1, from coordinate 119,916 downwards.
CGCTGCGGCCACGGTTGTGCTTGTCGACGAGGGCGCCGATGTCGGCCAGCGGCAGTTTCACGCCGCTGCCCGAGTGCACCCAGCACATGCCCAGCACGCGGGTTTCGGGGCGGATGCTGCGGTCGATGGTGGCCAGCAGCTGTGCCTTGTCGATTTTCTGCGGGTCGTCGAACAGGCGGATCTTGCGCACCCGGGTGCCTTCGCGCTCGGTGCGCAGCTCAAGGATGGTGTGGGTGGCGTAATGCTCGTGTTCGGTGGTGAGGATCTCCTGGTCGGCGCGCACCCGCACGCCGCCGTAGATCATCGCCAGCCCCTGGGTGGTGCTGCCGGTCAGGGCGATCTGCCGGGCGTCGGCCTGCACGTACTTGCCGGCCCAGGCACGGACTTCTTCCTCGCGCTGCTCGGTGACGCCCAGGTCCCAGTCCATCGACAGGCCGGGGTTCTTGTCGATCGCCGCCCGGTGCAGGGCGATGGCATCGCGCACGGGGCGCGGGTGGGTGGTCACCAGAAAGTTGGAGAAGTGCAGGTAATCCGGATCCTGGTCGAACAGCTGCCGCAACTGCGTCCACTTGTCGCCCAATGCCGATGCCAATGCCGGCGACTGGGCAGCGGCGGCCAGTTCCGGCAGGCCGGCGCCCAGCGGCAGTGCGGCGGCCAGCAGCCCGGCCTGTTTCAGGAATTCGCGACGGTTGCTCATGGCTTGGCGGCTTCCCGGTTCTGGGCCAGCGCAGGCCTGGCGGATTTCTCGACCTGGTCCCACACCCGCAGGAAGTTGCCGCCCCACAGTTTGGCGATGTCCGCCTCGGAGTAGCCGCGCGACAGCAGTTCGGCGGTCACGTTGCGGATCTCGCCGACGTTCTCCCAGCCTTTGACGCCGCCGCCCTCGTTGAAGTCGGAACTGATGCCGACGTGGTCGATGCCGATCTTGCGCACGGTGTAGTCGATGGCGTCGCCCAGATCCTTGAGGCTGGCCTTGGGTTCCTCTTCGAGGATCGCGTAGAGCTGGCCGGCGTACTCGCCGAAGCGTTGTTCGGGCCACGCGGCGATGATCGGGTCGCCCGGCATCAGGGCCACGGCCAGGTTCGGCAGCGGCGGCAGGTCGAAGCGCTTGCGCAGTTCGTTGAGCTTGTCCTGGGTCTGCTGGGTCAGCGGGCGCAGGTACTGCGAGAAGCCGACGATCTGCACCACGCCGCCGCTGTTCTTGATCAGTTGCAGTTCCTTGTCGCTGAGGTTGCGCGGAATGTCGACCATGGCCCGCGGCGCCGAGTGCGACGCCACCAGCGGCGTACGGCTCAGTTGGGCGACCTGTTCCAGGGCCTTGGTGGACATTTGCGAGACGTCGATGATCACGCCCAGGTCGTTCAGGCGCTTGACCGCCTGCTTGCCCAGGTCCGAGAGGCCGTCGAGGGCGTCGGGCGAGTCGTTGAAGAACGGCAGCGGCCGCGAGGAGTCGGCCCAGTCGTTGTTGCCGATGTAGCTGAAGCCGAACATGCGCATGCCGCGGGCGGTCCACAGGTCCAGCTGGTTCAGGTCGTGGCCCAGCGGGTAGGCGTTGAGCATGCTGATGAAGATCGCGAACTTGCCTTCGCCGTGCAGGCGGCGGAAATCGTTGGCGGTGTAGGCGATGCCGACCTGGTTGGGGAAGTCGCGCACCATGCCGGAAATGATCTTGTAGCGGATTTCCTGCTGGTTGCGCGCCTCGTCGACGAAGCCGGCGGTGGGGCGGTGCGGGGCGTTGGCGCCGTTCCAGATCTCCGGCCAGCCGAAGATGGTCAGCGCCGCGCCCGACAGCCGCCCGCGGTTGGCCTTGACCAGGTCGAACTGCTCGCTGCCGTCCTTGTCGATCTCGTTGCCGGTGGTGCCGAAGCTCTGGGTGATGGTGATGTGGCTGTCGAACGACAGCATGTGCTCGTGCAACGCCTCGGCCTGTTGCATCACTTTGTGCGGGTAGCCGGGATTGTCCTTGAAGAAGGTGTCCCAGACCGCGAAGCCGGCGCCGGCGGCGACCGCCAGGGCCAGCGGCAGGCCGATGAAAAGAGCCTTTTTCGAACGTGGTTTTGTCATTGCCGTCTCAGTCAGGTTCGCTGTCGGGATGCAGGCGCAGAGGCCTTCGCTATCTGGGAAGAACGAGCGGTCGGCGACGGAATTTAGGCTGGCCGGCGAAGTGCCCGGCGCGGTGGGCCTTATGGGAGCGAGCCTGCTCGCGATGAGGGTCTGTCGGTGACATCGAGGTGGCTGATGCATCGCCATCGCGAGCAGGCTCGCTCCCACAGGGGGGGAGGTGCGGCGGCCCATTCGCGCGCGCACCGTAAATTTGTCCGCGCAGCAAACGTTCTTGCTGGGATAAGGCCTGCTTCAAGGCTGACACAGGTAGGGCAATGAGAATTTCTCGACGATGGTTCATGGCAGGCCTGGCGCTGACCGGCGCTGCCGTACCGGCGGCCTATTTCGGGCATCGCGAATGGACGAAGCCGGATCCGACGGTCACCCCTGGCGAGGCGTCGTTCGACGTGGCCGACGTGGCCGGGCAGCGTCTGGCCAATGCGCTGCGCGGGGTCTGGAAGATCCGTTTCACGGGGGCCGACGCCGGCCTCGAAGGGTTGCCGCCCAAGGGGCTCGAAGTGTTTCTGGACATCGGTCAGAAAGGCCGGGGTGTGTGCGGCTTTCTCGACACCCCGGAGCGTCTGCGCTCGGATGAAACACCCCGTTACCGAATTCTCGGCGACCTGGCCGGGGCTGACGCCTCGACGCTCAGCTGGCGCCTGATCGGCGCGGGCGGGCGGGTCGACTATGAACTGAACATGGTGCTCGACGAGGTCTGGGCCGATTTCGGCAATGCCGGCAGCGGCAGCCTCAGCGGCACGGTGCAGCGGCTGGACCGTTCGCTGGCGCTGCCGGCCCAGGATCACCGCTTCATCGCGGTCAAGTGCCTGTTCCCGGAGGCGCGCCAGCGCACGCCGCTGAACCCGACGCTGCTGGCCTGGCTGGTGTCGCCTGAGCATCGCCTGTTCCATCAGGTCTGGCATGCGACCCGGGACAAGTGGCACACCTTGTCCGAGGACAAGCGCAATGCCCTGCGCGGCCTCGGCTGGCAGCCCGGCCCGCGTGACCAGGAGCGTGACGCCCGTGGTCCGCGCAAGGACCGCAACGGCTCGGGGATCGATTTCTTCTTCATGCACCGGCACATGCTCGGCACGGCCCGCTCCATGCAGGACCTGCCGTCATGGGCATTTTTCCCGTTGCCGCAGCCGGAGCTGGTGCGTGACCGCCAGGGCTTCGCCCGCTACTTCGACAACCACGACGGCACCGCGCTGCCGCCGACCTGGCTGGCCGAAGGCGACGACGAGTACAGCCAGTGGGTCAGCGACATCAAGACGGCCGAGACGTACCAGAGCAATTTCGAGGTGTGGGAATCGCAGTACCGCGATCCGCAGTACCTGTCGAAGCTGACCCTGGGGCAGTTGGGGTCGGAGATGGAACTGGGCCTGCACGACTGGCTGCACATGCGCTGGGCCTCGGTGCCGCGGGATCCGTCCAACGGCCAGCCGGTGCCGCTGGCCCGGGACCTGGACGACTTCGCCGCCCGCTGGTTCGCGCCGGAGAACGATTTCCTCGGCGATCCGTTCTCTTCCCATGTGAACCCGGTGTTCTGGCATTTCCACGGCTGGATCGACGACCGGGTCGAGGACTGGTTCCGGGCCCATGAGCGCTTCCACCCGGGCCAGGTCGAGCGGCTTGAGGTCAACGGTGTGCAGTGGTTTGCGCAAGGGCGTTGGGTCGAAGTGGCCGATCCGTGGCTGGGGCCGACCACCCATGGCTGCAGCACCACGCCGGGGCTGCAGGTGGGCAAGTCGGTGGAGATGGATCCGGAGACCATGAAACTGGCGCTGCGCATCACTTTCGGCGAAGACGAGAAGAAGCTCACCGAACTGTTCCGGCGCGTGCCGCAGCGGCCGTGGTATGCGCGCAACCTGAAGGCCAAGCAGAGCCAGGCCTGACCCGCGCGTCACCGTTCATTCGCGCACTGCCGGCATCGTAGATGTCGGCAGTGCCGGCCTCATCGCCAGCAGGCTGGCTCCCACAGGTTTTGGGGTGTGCAGGGCATTTGTGGCTGCCCCGGATCCCTTGTGGGAGCCAGCCTGCTGGCGATGGCGGTGGAACAGGCAACAGAGATGCCGACAGTTCGGGCCTCATCGCTAGCAAGCTAGCTCCCACAGGTTTTTGGGGTGTGCAGTGCATTTGTGGCTGCCCCGGATCCCTTGTGGGAGCCAGCCTGCTGGCGATGGCGGTGGAACAGGCAACAGAGATGTCGGCAGTTCCGGCCTCATCGCCAGCAGGCTGGCTCCCACAGGGTTTTGGGGTGTGCAGGGCATTTGTGGCTGCTCCCGATCCCTTGTGGGAGCCAGCCTGCTGGCGATGGCGATGGCGATGGCGATGGCGGTGGAACAGGCAACAGAGATGCCGACAGTTCGGGCCTCATCGCTAGCAAGCTAGCTCCCACAGGTTTTTTGGGTGTGCAGGGCATTTGTGGCTGCCCCGGCTCCCACAGGAGTTACAGCGCCCGCCACCCGCCTCCGAGCGCCTTGTACAGGGCAATGCTCGCCTGTAGTCGCGACAGCCGCAGTTGCACGTTCGAATCCTGGGCCGCGTACAGGGTGCGCTGGGTCTCCAGCACTGTCAGCAGATCCTCGGCGCCGGCCTGGTAGCGGCTCTGGGCGATGTTGAACGCGGTCTGGGCCTGGTTCAGTTCTTCGGTCTGCCACTGGCGCTGTTCGTCGAGCCCCCGAATGCTGTTGAGGGCTTTTTCGACGTCGGCAAAACCGCTGACGATCGCGCCGCGGTAGGTTTCCAGCAGTTCTTCCTGGCGGGCCGTGGCCTTGTCGCGCTCGGCGCCCAGGCGGCCGTTGTTGAAGATCGGCGCCACCAGCCCGGCGGTCAGGTTGTAGAAGGGGCTGCGAACCAGGTTGCTGAACCGGTTGGCGCCCGAGCCGAGCTGGGCGGTCAGGGTGACGGTGGGCAGCATGGCGGCGCGGGCCACTTTCACGTCGGCTTCGGCGGCGGCCAGTTGCGCTTCGGCGCGGGCGATGTCGGGACGGCGGCTGAGCAGGTCGCTGGGGACGCCGGCCGCGATGGTCGGCCAGGTCAGCCGGTCGAACGGTTCCGGCGACGGCGCCAGCGCCTGCACGGGTTGGCCGAGCAGGACGGCGAGGCTGATCAGCGCTTCCTGGGCCTGTTGCTGCACCAGGGGCACCTGACGCTCCTGGGCGGCCACCAGGCTTTTTTGCTGGGCCAGTTCCAGGGCGGTGGCCGAGCCTGCGTCGAAGCGGGTCTGCACCAGCTTCAGCACGCTGCGGGCGTTGGTCAGGTTCAGTTCGGCGATGCGGCTGCGTTCGCCCAGGGACAGGGCCTGCGCGTAGGTGTCGGCGACGTTGCCCAGCAGCGTCAGCTCGACGGTCGCCCGGTCGAACTCGCTGGCTTGCAGGCTGAACCGTGCGCTGTCCCGGGAGGCGCGCTTGCCGCCCCAGAAATCGATCTCGTAGCTGGCGCTCAGGTTGGCGTCGAAGTAGTCCACAGCCTTGTTGCTGTTGTCGGCGTCGAGCTGGCTGTAGCCGTTGCCGCGCAGCAGCTTCTGCCGGTTGGCGTTGGCCCCGGCCTTGATCTCGGGCAACTGCGAGCCGCCGGCGATCACCGTGGCGGCACGGGCCTGACGCACCCGGGCCATGGCGGCGGCCAGGTCGTGGCTGCCGAGCCGGGCCTGTTCGATCAGGCGGTCCAGCTCGGGGCTGCCGAATTGCGTCCACCACTGCGCGTCGTGGCGGGCGGTGGCGTCGGAGTGGGGCGATTGCCAGGCGGCAGGCGGTTGCAGGCCGCTGTCCGGACGCTGGACGGGACTGGCGCAGGCGCTGAGCATCAGGCACACGGCCAACAGGCTGAGGCGTGGTTTCATCAAGCGATCATTCACTGGTAAGGGCCGTGACCGGATCGAGCCGGGCGGCTTTGCGGGCGGGCATGAAGCCGAAGACGACACCGGTCACGAGGGCGCAGCCGAAGGCGCCCAGCACCGCCATCAGGGAAAACGCGACGGCGACTTCGCTGAGGATCAGCACGCCGCCGATGATCAGCGCCAGGGCGATCCCGGCGAGGCCGCCGACCACCGACAGCATCACCGCCTCGGTGAGGAACTGGCGCAGGATGTCGCGCTGGCGGGCGCCGGTGGCCATGCGGATGCCGATCTCGCGGGTCCGTTCGCGCACGGTCATGAGCATGATGTTCATCACGCCGATGCCGCCCACCAGCAGCGAGATCGCCGCGATCGAGCCGAGCATCAGCGACAGGGTGTTCTGCGTGCGGGCCTCGGCCTGGATCATCGCGGCGTTGTTGGTCAGCTCGAAGTCCTTCTTGCCGTTGTGCAGGCGCAGCATCAGTTGCTCGATGGCGTGCTCCGCTTCCTTGACCTTGCGCGCGTCGGCGGCGGCGATGGCCACGTATTCCGGATTGCGCGTGCCGAACAGCCGGACGCTGGCGGCGGAGTAGGGGATGGCGATGCGGTCGTCGCTGTCCTGGTCGCCGGAGCTGGCGCCCTTTTCCTGGAGCACGCCGACCACCTGGAACGGCACGTTCTCGATCAGGATGTACTGGCCCAGCGGGTTGGCGACATCCTTGAGCAGCTTGTCGCGCACCTTCTTGCCGATCACCGCGACGGCCGTGGCGTTGCGTTCGTCGGCCTCGGTGAAGTAACTGCCCTCGACCACCGGCCAGTTGAAGATCGCCGGGAAGTTGGTGTCGTTGCCGCCGACATAGCTCAGGTGGTCGACGTTGCCGAAGCGCACCCCGGCCTCGGCGCCGTTGACCGGCATGATGCGTTTGACCTGCGGCAGGCTGGCCAGCGCCGCGACGTCGTCCAGGGTGACGATGCCGGGCGGCGTGCGCGGGTTGGGGGCCGAGCCGCTGAGGTAAATGATGTTGGAGCCGAACGCGCCCATCTGCGCCATCACCTGGCGCTTGCTGCCTTCGCCGACCGCCAGCATCACCACCACCGAGGCCACGCCGATGATGATGCCGAGCAGGGTCAGGGCGGTGCGGAAGCGGTTGATCCACATCACCCGCCAAGCGGCGTGCAGGGCGTCCACCAGTTCGCCTTTCCAGGCGCCGTTGGCTTGCGCGCCTTCGGCCAGGCGCTTGCGCAGGTCCACCGCCTGCAGGGCGCCGGGGTTGGCGGCGGCCTGGACGGCGGGGTCGTCGGCGGCGCTGTCACTGATGATCAGGCCGTCACGGACTTCGATGATGCGCTTGGCCCGGGCCGCGACTTCGCGGTCGTGGGTGATGAGGATCACCACGTGGCCCTGGCCCGCCAGTTCATCGAGCAGCGCCATGACTTCCTTGCCGCTGTGGCTGTCGAGGGCGCCGGTGGGTTCGTCGGCGAGGATGATGTGGCCGCCGTTCATCAGGGCGCGGGCGATGGATACCCGCTGCTGCTGGCCGCCGGAGAGCTGGTGCGGACGGTTGCCGGTGCGCGAGGCCAGGCCGAGGCGGTCGAGCAGGGCGGCGGCGCGGGCGTGCCGCTCGGCCGCTGGCGTGCCGGCGTAGATCGCTGGCATCTCGACGTTTTCCTGGGCCGAGCCGGACGGGATCAGGTGATAGCCCTGGAACACGAAACCGAACGCTTCGCGGCGCAGCCAGGCCAGTTCGTCGCTGTCCAGGCCGGCGACGTTTTCGCCGGCGAAGCGGTATTCGCCGGACGTCGGCCGGTCGAGGCAGCCGAGGATGTTCATCAGCGTCGATTTGCCGGAGCCCGACGCGCCGACGATGGCCACGAACTCGCCGGCGTGGATCGACAGGTCGATGCCGCGCAGCACGTGGACTTCCGGGGCGTCGCCGCCGCCGTAGGCCTTGCGGATGTCCCGCAGTTCGATCAGGGGCGTCTGCATTCAGCCTCCGTTGCCGTCGGCGGGGCCGATCAGCAGGTGATCGCCCTCGTTCAGGCCTTCCAGCACCTGCACGTTCAGGCGGTCGCTGATACCGGTGCGCACTTCGCGGGGCTGCACCTCGCCGTTGGCGGCGACCACCCGGGCGGTTTGCAGGCCGGCGGCGGCACTGCCCTGCAGGGCGGCGACCGGCGCGGTGAGCACGTCCTTCGCCTGGCCGGCGACAAAGAACACCTGGGTGGTCATCTCGGCCATCAGGGCGTTGTCGGCGTTGTCGACATCCAGCAGCACGGTGTAGAGCACCACCCGGGCGCTCCCGCTTTTGCTGGTGCTGGCGGGGCTGCCGCCGCCCTGGCTGGTCTGGTCCAGCGGCTTGGGCGGCACCGGCAGGATCTGCCGCACCGTGCTGCTCCAGCGCCGCTGGCCGCCGCTCAGGGTGGTGAAGTAGGCGGTCATGCCCGGTTTGACGTGGCCGATGTCGGCTTCCGAGACTTCGGCCCAGACCGTCATCGGCGACAGCTTGGCGATGCGCAGGATCAGCGGCGTCTGCTGCTGGGCGTTGAGGGTCTGGCCTTCGCGGGCGTCGAGGGCGACGACGGTGCCGGCCATCGGCGCGAAGATGCGCGTGTAGCCGAGTTCGGCCTGGTCGCTGCGCAGGCTGGCTTCGGCCTGGCGGATCTGTGCCTGGATCATGTCGATGCGCGCCTGGGTGGCCTTCAGCTCGGCGCGGGCGGTCTGCACGTCTTCTTCGCGGGTGGCGCCGCCGGCGGCGAGGTGCTGCTGGCGTTGGTGCTTCTGCTGCGCCAGTTCGTGCTGGGCCTTCTGTTCCTGCAGCTGCGCCTTGAGGTTCTCGATGGAGAAGCGCCCGGCGTCGAGCTTGGCCTTTTGCGTGGACGGGTCGATCTCCACCAGCAACTGACCTTCCTTGACCGTGTCGCCGACCTCCACATGGATCTTCTTGATCTGGCCCGAGGCCTGGGCGCCGACGTCCACGTAGCGTCGCGGCTGCAGGGTGCCCAGGGCGGTGACGCTGCTTTCGATGTCGCCGCGGGTGACTTGCACGGTGGCGAACTTGTCCCGGCCGGGGGGCAGCATCTGCCAGGCCGCATAGGCGGCGACGGGGATCAGACAAAGGGTGGCGAGCAGGGCGCGTCGGGCGGGGCGGGGACGTTTCATGCAGGGTTCCGGCCAGTGGGAATCGGCCCGTCGTTCACGGGGGTGCGCAGGATCGGGCACCGCTGAACACTGTCGCAGGGCGCGGCAGAGACGGGGAGCTGTCCTGTTAACGAGAGGTGGGCGAGGGAATTTAAGCGGGGACACACGATGTTACAGGTATAGGACGGGACTATTTGTCGGGCAACGTGAAACATCACTTTAAATCTATATGAGAATTACTATAAATTACGCGCCTCAAGCTGCCACTATCTTGCTAGCGCCCGTCGCGGGTTCCCGGATCAGTGTGCCCAAGGACAGAAACCGCACCGCTGCGGCGGGGAGCCATGTTGGAAAACTACTATCGCGAGCTGGTGAGTTTCCTGAATGCCAGACTCGGCAACCGTCAGGTCGCCGAAGATGTGGTGCATGACGCCTATGTGCGGGTGCTGGAGCGCTCCAGCGACACGCCGATCGAGCAGCCCCGGGCCTTTCTCTACCGCACGGCCCTGAACCTGGTGATCGACGACCACCGGCGCAACGCCTTGCGTCAGGTCGAGTCCCTTGAGGTGCTCGACAGCGAAGAGCGCTATTTCACCCCGTCCCCCCACAGCACGCTCGACCACGGCCAGCGCCTGGAGATGCTCCAGCGTGCATTGGCGGAACTGCCGCCGCTGTGCCGCGACAGTTTCCTGCTGCGCAAGATCGAAGGCCTGTCGCACCCCGAGATCGCCGAGCACCTGGGCATTTCCAAGGCGCTGGTGGAAAAGCACATCGTCAACGCCATGAAGCACTGCCGGGTGCGCATCAAACAATGGGACGCCCATTGAGCCGCCGTCGTTAAATTTTATTTCACTGTCCTCGTTCCTACTCAACAGACGACCTGCTGTCCCGCTCGGGGCCGGCCGGTCACGTAGGCTCTTCCTCCCCGCTGCGTTGGGGTTCATCCAGAGGACACTGGAAATGACACAGGCAATTGCATCGCCCATCGTTCACGATCTGATCGGCGTCGGTTTCGGCCCTTCGAACCTGGCGCTGGCCATCGCTCTGCAAGAGCGCGGCCCGACCCAGGGCGAACTGGATGTGCTGTTCCTCGACAAGCAGGCCGACTACAGCTGGCACGGCAACACCCTGTCGACCCAGAGCGAGCTGCAGATCTCCTTCCTCAAGGACCTGGTGACCCTGCGCAACCCGACCAGCCCGTACTCGTTCGTCAACTACCTCAAGCAGCACGGGCGCCTGGTGGACTTCATCAACCTCGGCACCTTCTACCCGTGCCGCATGGAGTACAACGACTACCTGCGCTGGGTCGCCGGGCAGTTCACCGAGCAGAGCCGCTACGGCGAAGAAGTGCTGACCATCGAGCCGGTGCTGCACAACCAGCAGGTCGAAGCGCTGCGGGTGATCTCCCGTGACGTCCAGGGCCAGCAGTTCGTGCGCACCGCCCGCTCGGTGGTGGTCAGCGCCGGCGGCACGCCGCGCATTCCGGAGGCGTTCAAGGGCCTGAAGGGCGACGCCCGCGTGTTCCACCACTCCCAGTACCTGGCGCAGATGGCCAAGCAGCCGTGCGTCAACAACCAGCCGATGAGCATTGCGATCATCGGCGGCGGGCAGAGCGCGGCGGAAGCGTTCATCGACCTCAACGACTCCTTCCCGTCGGTGCAGGTGGACATGATCCTGCGCGGTTCGGCCCTGAAGCCGGCCGACGACAGCCCGTTCGTCAACGAAGTGTTCTCGCCGGAATTCACCGACCTGATCTTCCAGCAGAAAAGCAGCGAGCGTGAGCGTCTGGTCAACGAGTACCACAACACCAACTATTCGGTGGTGGACATCGACCTGATCGAACGCATCTACGGCATCTTCTACCGCCAGAAGGTCTCGGGCGTCGCCCGTCACATGTTCCGCACCCTGACCACCGTCGAGAAGGCTGTCGCCACCGACCGCGGCATCGAGCTGACCGTGCGCAACAACGCCACCGGCGAAGTCACCGTGCGCCACTACGACGCCGTGGTGCTGGCCACCGGTTACGAGCGCCAGTTGCACCGCCAGTTGCTGGCGCCGCTGGAAGAGTACCTGGGCGACTTCGAGGTCGACCGCAACTACCGCCTGATCACCGACGAGCGCTGCAAGGCCGGCCTGTACATGCAGGGCTTCTGCCAGGCCAGCCACGGCCTGAGCGACACGCTGCTGTCGGTGCTGCCGGTGCGGGCGGACGAGATCGCCGGTTCCCTGTATGAGCACGGCAAGCACCGCGGGCACAGCCGTTCGGTGGCGGACCTGCTGTTGGCGACCGCCAGCTAAGACCGCGGCGCCTTCAAGGCCGTCACCGCGAGCAGGCTCGCTCCCACAGGGGATCTCCAGCGGACACGGAAGGTGTGTCGAACGGCGATCCGGTGTGGGAGCGAGCCTGCTCGCGTTCGGCCCCCGGCAATCCCAACCTGAACCTTTCCTGAACCCTTCCTGAAAAGCGGTGACATTCCCCGTCACACTTTCCTTTGCGGGTTTACTCTCCAGATACCGGGGCGTAAGCTTCGCGCGTTTTCATCAATAGCGGAGACCCACAGTGGGTACTTGTTCGAGTGACAGTTGTCGGCCGGTCTCGGTAACCGGCAGATTCTCGGCAAGATAACGCGCATTCCCTGATGCCGTTGTCTCGCCGAACAGCGAGCGGCGGCATCCCGATCATGGCCGGTTGAGGCCATGTCCCGACGTCCTTCTCATCGACGCTGAACAGAGCGTGGCCGTGACCTTTGCGTCGCCGCCGCAGCCCTATCGACACGCCTGTCTTGGCTGACCGGCGTGCCAGGCCCTGCCTTGCCGGTGTTTCCGGCGGCCGGGGCGTGGACGTGCCTGCTCGACGGTTTCCCGGCTGACCAGAGGGGTAGCAGCCATGAAACTGACGCTCAAGGAATTCTTCGCAGGCTTCCTGCGGACCCGCCACATCGCCCGCCACTTCCGGCGCCTGGCGCTTTTGGAATCGATCAGCGACACCACGGTCAGCCGTGAAGTGCCGCCCAGCCTGGCCAACACCCTGGTGGACGCCGCCCACTGCGACAGCGGCGCGCTGCTGTCGTCGCTGGGCACCCACGCCGACGGCCTCACGGATTTCGAGGTCGATGTGCTGCGTGCGCAGCACGGCCTGAACGAAGTCGAGCACGAACAGCCGCTGCCGTGGTGGACGCACCTGTGGCACTGCTACAAGAACCCGTTCAACCTGCTGCTGACCCTGTTGGCGGTGATCTCGTGGCTGACCGAGGACCTGAAGGCGGCCATCGTGATCTTCTCGATGGTGGTGCTGTCGACCCTGCTGCGCTTCTGGCAGGAAAGCAAATCCAACCAGGCCGCCGACGCGCTCAAGGCCATGGTGAGCAACACCGCCACGGTGATCCGTCGGGATGCGCCGCGCATCGAATTGCCGATCAAGCAACTGGTGCCGGGCGACCTGATCGTGCTGTCGGCCGGCGACATGATCCCCGCCGACTGCCGGGTGCTCAGCGCCAAGGACCTGTTCGTCAGCCAGGCGGCGATGACCGGCGAATCGATGCCGGTGGAGAAATTCCCGCGCCAGCAGGACCGCGACACGCGCAACCCGCTGGAACTGGACAACGTCCTGTTCATGGGCACCAACGTGGTGTCCGGCACGGCGGTGGCGGTGATCCTGACCACCGGCAACAACACCTATTTCGGTGCGTTGGCCCAGCGGGTCGGGGCCACCGACCGGGCGGTGACGTCGTTCCAGCAAGGCGTCAACAAGGTCAGTTGGCTGTTGATTCGCTTCATGTTCGTGATGGCGCCGCTGGTGCTGTTCATCAACGGCTTCACCAAGGGCGACTGGACCGAGGCGCTGCTGTTCGCGCTGTCGATCGCTGTGGGCCTGACCCCGGAAATGCTGCCGATGATCGTCACCTCGACCCTGGCCAAGGGCGCAGTGTTCCTGTCGCGCAAGAAAGTCATCGTCAAGCGCCTGGACGCGATCCAGAACTTCGGCGCCATGGACGTGCTGTGCACCGACAAGACCGGCACCCTGACCCAGGACAAGATCTTCCTGGCGCGCAACGTCGACGTCTGGGGCGAGGACTCCGACGACGTGCTGGAGATGGCGTACCTGAACAGCTACTACCAGACCGGCCTCAAGAACCTGCTGGACGTGGCGGTGCTGGAGCATGTGGAGGTCCACCGCGAGCTGAAGGTCGGCACGGCGTTTCGCAAGGTCGATGAGATCCCGTTCGACTTCAACCGCCGGCGCATGTCGGTGGTGGTCGAAGGGCGGGGCCAGCCGCACCAGTTGATCTGCAAGGGCGCGGTGGAGGAAGTGCTCGCGGTGTGCAGCCATGTGCGCCACGGCGAAGCCGACGAAGTGCTGAGCGCGGACCTGCTGGCCCGCATCCGCCAGGTGACCGCTGCGTTCAACGCCGAAGGCCTGCGGGTGGTGGCGGTGGCGGCGCGGTCGATGCCCCAGGGGCGCGACACCTACAGCCTGGCCGATGAACAGGACCTGACGCTGATCGGCTACGTGGCGTTTCTCGATCCGCCGAAGGAAAGCACGGCGCCGGCGCTCAAGGCCCTGGCCGAGCATGGCGTGGCGGTGAAGGTGCTGACCGGCGACAACGAACTGGTGACGGCCAAGATCTGCCGCGAGGTGGGCCTCGCCCAGCAAGGCCTGCTGCTGGGCAACGACGTGGAGCGCATGAGCGATGCCGAACTGGCGGTGGCGGTGGAGACCACCAACGTGTTCGCCAAACTGACGCCGTCGCACAAGGAACGCATCGTCCGCATCCTCAAGGGCAACGGCCATGTGGTCGGGTTCATGGGCGACGGCATCAACGACGCGCCGGCGCTGCGCACCGCCGACATCGGCATTTCGGTGGACAGCGCCGTGGACATCGCCAAGGAAGCGGCGGACATCATCCTGCTGGAAAAGAGCCTGATGGTGCTGGAGGAGGGCGTGCTCGAAGGGCGGCGCACCTTCGCCAACATGCTCAAGTACATCAAGATGACCGCCAGCTCCAACTTCGGCAACGTGTTCTCGGTGCTGGTGGCCAGTGCGTTCATTCCGTTCCTGCCGATGCTGCCGATGCACCTGTTGGTGCAGAACCTGCTCTACGACATTTCGCAGATCGCCATCCCGTTCGACAACGTCGATGACGAGATGCTGAAGCAGCCGCAGCGCTGGCAGCCGGCGGACGTGGGCCGGTTCATGCTGTTCTTCGGGCCGATCAGTTCGATCTTCGACATCACGACGTTCGCCTTGATGTGGTACGTGTTCGATGCCAACACCCCGGACCACCAGACTCTGTTCCAGTCGGGCTGGTTCGTGGTGGGGCTGCTGACCCAGACGCTGATCGTGCACATGATCCGCACGCCGAAGATCCCGTTCCTGCAAAGCCGCGCGGCCCTGCCGCTGCTGGTGATGACCGGGATCATCATGGCGGTGGGGATCTTCCTGCCGATGGGGCCTTTGGCGAACTACTTCAAGCTGCAGGCGCTGCCGTCGCTGTACTTCGTGTTCCTGCCGGTGATCCTGCTGGCGTACATGGCCCTGACCCAGGCGGTGAAGGGCTTCTACATCCGCCGGTTCGGCTGGCAGTAAGACTGGGGACGCTGTGCGAGCAAGGGGCTTCTCCTTGCTCTGCGATGTCTGTGCCGGCCTCATCGCTTGCAGGCAAGCTCCTACAGGTTTTGCGGTGCGCAGGGAGCTTGCAGGCACCAGAAATACCTGTGGGAGCCAGCCTGCAAGCGATGAGGCCGGCACAGCCAACATCTGCGGTGACCGAACCGCTGCTCCCACAAAGGACAGCAGATTTTTCAAGGAGCTGGACATGCAAGCCATCGACAACCTCAACCTGACCTCGCTGCTCGACACCCTGGTCAGCCTCAGCGCGGCGTTCATCCTCGGCGGCCTGATCGGCTTCGAGCGCCAGTACCGCCAACGCACGGCGGGCCTGCGCACCAATGTGCTGGTAGCAGTGGGCGCGGCGATCTTCGTTGACATGGCCAACCGCCTCGGCGGCGCCGAAGGGGCGGTGCGGGTGGTCGCCTACGTGGTGTCGGGCATCGGCTTTCTCGGCGCCGGGGTGATCATGCGCGAAGAGGGCAACGTGCGCGGCCTCAACACCGCCGCCACCCTCTGGACCTCGGCGGCGGTGGGGGCCTGCGCCGGGGCGGACCTGCTGGCCGAGGCGGTGCTCGGCACGCTGTTCGTGCTGGCGGCCAACACGCTGCTGCGGCCGATCGTCAACAACATCAACCGCCAGCCGCTGGATGTGGTCTCGGCGGAAGTCACCAACATCGTCTACGTCATCGCCCGGCGCTCGCAGCAGAAGGCCGTGCTGGCCTTGCTCGAGGCGGAACTGGAACGCAGCAACTACCCGGCCAGCGACGTCGACGTGCATGCCTTCGGCAGCGATGAGGTGGAGATCGAGGCGACGCTGGCCACCACCTCGGTGGACGGCGATGAGCTCGACGCGCTGGTGGCGCGGGTCTCGACGTCGGCCCTGGTGGTGCAGGCCTTCTGGAGCCCGAGCACCACCGAGTGAGGTCGCTGCGCGCGGCGGTGCGGCCTGCGGATGGGCGGCCGGATTTTTCGGAAAAGTCCTACAGAGTGTTCCGTGGCGCTTGCGTAACCTTGGCGCCTCGTGAAGCCGACACCGACCGGGAAGTCCACCGTGCCCCAAAAAGCCTTGCGCATCCTGATTGCCGATCCGCAGCATTTTCACCGGATGACCCTCGAGCGATCGTTCAATCGCCTCGGGTACTTTCGCATCGCGCCGGTGCGCAACCTGGCCGAACTGCTGACCTTGGTCGAGCGTGACTGCGGTGCCTTCGACGTGGTCGCCGCCAATGCCGGGCTGGCGGCGGGCTCGATGGACCTGGCGGACTTCCTGTGCGGCAATCCCCGTGTCCGCCATGCCCTGGTCTACAACGCGCCGGCGTCGACGGTGGCCGGGTTTGCCTGCAAGCCCATCGGGATCAGCGAGGCGCAGCTGCCGGACATCCACCGGATCGAGCGCCTGATGGCACAGATCGAGGGGGCGGTCGGGCAGGCTGTCGGCGTTTGAGCACGGTTATCCGTTTGTCGCAACTGTCAGATCTGACAGGTAGATTCCTCCCGCATCCCGTGCAACAGTCTTGGCGCAGCCAGGGTCTGTCCGAGCCGGGCGACGCCTGTGGCACCGGCGTCCCGACATTGCACTGGGAGTGGTCATGAAGAGAGCGCTCATCGTCGACGATCACCCGGTGGTGGGGGCCACCCTCGGCCTGATCCTGGAGTCGGAGGGCTTCAGGCAGGTGGAGGTGGTCGCCAGCGGCGTCGAAGCGGTGCCGGCGATCCGCAGGCTTTCGCCGGAGCTGGTGATCCTCGACCTCAACCTCAAAGGGATGAGCGGCCTGGAGGTGCTGGAGCGCATCCGCGCCAACGGCCTGGACTGCCGCGTGGTGGTGTTCACCTCCCACGAGCCGGCGCACTACCAGATGCGCTGCATGCGCGCCGGCGCGATGGCCTATGTCACCAAGTCCGATTCCCTGCACCAACTGCGCAACGCCATCAAAGCCGTGCGCTCCGGCTACACCTACTTTCCCGGCTCCACGGACCTCGCCGCCGGCAGCGGCATGCTGCAGAACAACGAGCGACAGCTGATCGACCTGCTCTCCGACCGCGAACTGCACATCCTGGTGCAGTTGGCCCAGGGCCGGGCGAACAAGGACATCGCCGAAGGCATGAGCCTGAGCCACAAGACTGTCAGCACCTACAAGACCCGCCTGATGACCAAGCTGGGGGTGGGGTCGCTGGTGCTGCTGCGCGAATTCGCCCTGCGCAACCAACTGATCTGAGGGGGGCTGGCATGGGGTCGTGGCGTCTTTTCCTTCTGTCGTTGGTGCTGGTCGCGGCCCACGTTCGGGCAGGCGAGCCGCCGCAGGTGCTGGAGGTGCTGGCCCGCAGCAGCCCCGACACGGCCCCGATCCGCCTGGACGATGCGGATCGGCAATGGCTGCGCGAGCACCCCGTGCTGCGGGTGGGCGTGTCCGGCGCCGACTACCCGCCGTTCGAACTGACGCGCAACCGGCATGAGCTGGAAGGCATCACCGCCGACTACGCCGACCTGTTGGGGCGCCTGCTCGGCGTCGCGGTCACGGTGCAGCGCTACCGCGACCGTGCCGGGGCGATGGCGGCGCTCAAGGGCGGCGAGCTCGACCTGCTCGGCACCTCCAACCTTTTCGAGCTGGCCGACCCGCAAGTGGTGCTGTCCCGCGCCTACGCCGAAGACCAGCCCATGTGGGTGACCCGGCTCAGCGAGCCACTGCCGGCGGACCTGACCGGCAAGCGTATCGCCATGGCCGAGGACTACCTGCCGGAGGCGACCGTGCGCAAGGCGTACCCCACCGCGACCCTGGTGCGCTATCCCGCCATCCTCGACGCGCTCGGTGCGGTGGCGTTCGGCCAGGACGACCTGTACCTGGGGGACCTCATCAGCGCCAACTACCTGATCAACATCAATTATCGCAACGACCTGCAACTGGCCGGGCCTTCGGGGCTCGACGCCAACCCCTTCGGCTTTGCCCTGGCCCGGGGCAACGGGCGGTTGCAGCGTCTTGTGGACCGGGCGCTGGCGGCCATTCCCCTCGAACAGCGGCTGCTGATGGAGCAACGCTGGAGCGCCGGCCTCGCCGACATGAGCGGGCAGGCGAGCGTCACCCTGAGCGCCGCCGAACAGGCGTGGCGCGACGGGCACCCGGTGGTGCGGGTGGGGGCCGTGGAGGACTTCGCGCCCCTGACGTTCTTTGATGCGGACGGGCAACTGCACGGGCTCACCGCACAGTTGCTGAACATGATCGGCCAGCGTACGGGGTTGACGTTCGACATCGTGCGGGGGCAGTCGCTGGACCGGCAGATGGCGCAACTGAAAGCGGGCGAGCTCGATGTGCTGCCGGTGGTGACGCCGAGCAGCGAGCGGGAGCTGGAACTGCGGTTCACCCGGGCCTACCTGAACAACCCGTTCGTGCTGATCGCGGCGGCGGACGGCCGTCTGCGTTCGTTGGGCGACCTGGCGGGCAAGCGGCTGGCGATCTACCGTGGCCATCCTTTGCACGACTATCTGGTCGAGCAGGTGCCGCAGATCAGGCTGGTCGACGTGGCCAGCCCCGCCGCAGGGATGGCGGCCATCGCCAACGGGCAGGCGGACGCGACGCTGGGCTCGCTGCTGGTGGCCCGCTACCTGATCGCCCGCCAATACAAGGGGCGCATGCGCATCGTCACCACAGTGGGGGATCAGCCGGCCCGGATCGCGCTGGCCACGGCGCCGGACGCGGCGTTGCTGCATTCGCTGCTGAACAAGGCGCTGCTGAGCATTGCGCCCCAGGAGATGGACGAGCTGGTCGAGCGCTGGAGCCACGGGGTGGTGGTCGAAGACAGCTACTGGCAGCGCCATCGCCGGGAAATCCTCTCGGGGTTCGCGGCGGCCGCCGTCCTGCTGATGCTGGCGCTGGCGTGGATCGGCTGGCAGCGTCGCCAGCTCCGTCAACGCCAGGGCTGGTTGCGCAGGCTGCAGCAGGCCAAGGAGGCGGCCGACGAGGCCAACCGGGCCAAGACCACGTTCCTGGCGACCATGAGCCATGAGATCCGCACGCCGATGAACGCCCTGATCGGCATGCTCGAACTGGCGCTCAAGCGGGCCGACGAGGGCGTGACCGATCGCCTGGCCATCGAGATCGCCTCCAGCGCCGGGCAGCAACTGCTGGCGCTGATCGGCGACATCCTCGACATCGCCCGCATCGAGTCCGGGCACCTGGAGCTCGCCCCGCAGCGCGCCAACCTGCGTGGCCTGGTGGCCTCGGTCTGCCGGGTGTTCGAGGGGCCTGCGCGGCAGAAGCAACTGCTGTGGCACGTCGAGCTGGATCCGCGCAGCGATGTCGATGTGCTGGTCGACCCCACGCGCTTCAAGCAAGTGCTGTCGAATCTGTTGAGCAACGCGGTCAAGTTCACCGCCAACGGTGAGGTCAGCCTGGTGCTGCGGGTGACGTCGCTGCACGACCGTCGGCTGGCCCTGAGCGTGACCATCGAAGACAGCGGCATCGGCATCGGCGCCGATGACCGGCGACGCCTGTTCAGTCCTTTCGTGCAGGCCCGCGACGCTGCACAGCCGGTGCGCAGCGGTGCCGGCCTGGGGCTGGTGATCAGCCGGGACCTTTGCCGGATGATGGGCGGCGACCTGCAACTGGCCAGCGAACCGGGGCGCGGCACGCAGGTCCGGGCGCTGCTGCAGTTTCCGGTGCTGGATCCGCTGCCTGCGCCTGAGGCCGATGGGGAGGTGGCTGAACCGTCGGCGCCGCTGAACGTGCTGGTGGTGGACGACCACCCGGTGAACCGCTTGCTGCTGGGCTGGCAGTTGAGCGAGCTCGGGCACCGGAGCGTGGGCGCGGAGGATGGCGAACAGGGCCTGGCCGCGTGGCGCGGGCAGCCGTTCGATGTGCTGATCGTCGACATCAACCTGCCGGGGCTCAGCGGCCATCAACTGGCGCGGGCGATCCGCGCGGAGGAGGCCGCGACGGGCCGGCGCCGCTGCTTGTTGCTCGGGTTCACCGCCAACGCCCAGGCCGAGGAAAAACAGCGTTGCCTCGCCTCAGGGATGGATGATTGCCTGTTCAAGCCTATCGGCCTGGGCGACCTGGGCCGGGCGCTGTCTGTTGCCGAGCCCGGTGCAGAACCCATGGGGCAGGAGCAGGCATCCGCCGCGCTCGACCTGAGCACCCTGGAACGCCTGGCGGGCGACAACCGCGGGTTGATCCTGCGCTTGCGCGACCAGGTGTCGCAGAGCCTGCGCGACGACCTGAAGCGGCTGGATGACCTGGGCCGGGCGTCCGACCGTGGCGGCTTGCGCGACCTGGCCCATCACATCAAGGGCGGTGCGCAAATGGTCGGTGCCGGGCAGGTCGTGGCGGCGTGCCACGCCCTGGAACAGGCGTGCCGCGATGCCGAAACCGTGGCGCTGACGGGCGCGGTCGAATCGCTGCGCCAGGCCATGAACGGCCTGGCGCAGCACCTTCAGGGGTAGCGGGTCAGTCCCACTCGGGGGCGATGCCGTCGGGGCTGGTCAGGCGCTGGCCGCGGTCCAGGGTCGCGATCAAGGCCATGTCGGCCTCGCTCAGGGTCAGGGCCGTGGCGCCGAGGTTGCTTTGCAGGTTGGCGCGCCGGGTCGACGACGGGATCACCGCATAACCCGACTGCATCGCCCAGGCCAGCGTCACCTGCGCCGGGGTGGCGCCCAGCCGTTCGGCGATCTGCTGGATCAGCGGATCCTTCAGCGCTTCGCCGTAGGCCAGGGTCATGTACGAGGTGGTGTGGATGCCCTGGCTCTGGGTGAAGGCGATCACCTTGCGGTTCTGCAGGAACGGATGCACTTCGATCTGGTGGGTGGCGATGTGCTCGGCGCCGACCGCCGCGATGGCTTGTTTCAGCAGGCCGATGGTGAAGTTGGACACGCCGATCCGGCGGGTCAGGCCCAGGCGCTTGGCTTCGAGCAGGGCGCCCATGAATTCCTCCACCGGCACTTGATCGTCGGGGGACGGCCAGTGGATCAGCGTCAGGTCGAGGTAGTCGGTCTGCAGTTTGCGCAGGCTCTCCCGGAGGCTGTCGATCAGGCGGTCCTTGGCGTAATTGGCGACCCAGATCTTGCTGGTGATGAACAGCTCTTCACGGGGGATGCCGCTGACGGCGATGGCGTGGCCGACCTCGGCTTCGTTCTCGTAGATCTGGGCGGTGTCGATGGCCCGGTAGCCCAGCTCCAGGGCGGTGCTCACCGAATCGATGACCACCTGACCTTGCAGGCGAAACGTACCAAGACCGAAAGCGGGAACAGACATGCGTGACTCCAGGGTTGCGAAGGGAATGGGCGCAGTATCCGTGGCGGCCTGCCCGGGAAAAACCGCTGCCCCGGCAAAGCACTGTTGAGCGCAAGTCACGAATCGGCGGTGCGGGTACGCATTGTTCTACGTGTGGAACGATGAAGCTGCTTTTGCCTGACTAGTGCCGGATAGGTAGCGGATTTAACATCAATCCATTGAAACCACCTTTCGGGAGGCACCATGAAAGACCTCATCGGCATTTACACCAGTCCCCGTGGCCACTGGGTGGGCGACGGATTTCCGGTTCGCACGCTGTTTTCCTACGACAACCTGGCCCGGCACATCAGCCCGTTCCTGCTGCTCGATCACGCAGGTCCCGCCGAGTTCACGCCGACCCATGAGCGGCGCGGCGTCGGCCAGCATCCGCACCGCGGCTTCGAGACCGTGACCATCGTCTACGACGGTGAAGTGGAGCACCGGGACTCCACCGGCAGCGGCGGCAAGATCGGCCCCGGCGACGTGCAGTGGATGACGGCGGCGTCCGGGATCCTGCACGAGGAATTCCATTCCCGGGACTTCGCCCGCACCGGCGGCAGGATGGAAATGGTGCAGCTGTGGGTCAACCTGCCGGCCAAGGACAAGATGGCGGCGCCCGGTTACCAGACGATCCTCGACGGCGACATTCCCGACATCGAGCTCAAGGACGGCGCGGGCCGCCTGCGCTTGATCGCCGGCGAGTTCGACGGCCGCCAGGGCGCGGCGCGCACCTTCACGCCGGTGGACGTCTGGGACATCCGGCTGAACGCCGGGAAGACGCTGGACCTGGACCTGCACGAAGGGCGCAACACCGCCCTGGTGGTGTTGCGTGGTTCGGTGCAGATCAACGGACGGGAACAGGCCGCCGTCGGCCAGTTGGCGCTGTTCGAGCGCGATGGCCGGCAGGTGACGCTCAAGGCTGACGCCGACGCGGTGGTGCTGTTGCTCAGCGGCGAACCGATCGACGAGCCCATCGTCGGTCACGGTCCGTTCGTGATGAACAGCGAAGCGGAAATCCATCAGGCGTTCGCCGACTTCCAGTCGGGGCGGTTCGGCCGGATGCAGGACTGACCCCGGTTCGCCAACACCGCCATCGCCAGCAGGCTGGCTCCCACAAGGGATCCCCGGTGTCCGCAGGATTCCTGTACACCACAGAAACCTGTGGGAGTTGGCTTGCCAACGATTGGGCCATCACAGCCGACATCTCCGGTGGCTGACAGGCCGCCATCGCGGGCAAGCCCACTCCCACAGGTATCTCAGGTGCCCGCAAAATCCCGGCACACTACAAGATCCTGTAGGAGCTTGCCTGCAAGCGATGAGGCCGGCATTGCCGACATCCCTGGTGCCTGACCCAGCGCCCTCGCCAGCAGGCTGGCGCCTACAGTTTCTATGGCGTGAATCAAATGCTCCTACACTGAACCGATCTGTGAGATCTTCTGCCGATTGGTCTCTGCCGGAGTTGTTTGATGCTGTCACTGCTCACCGATCATCCCTTGATTTGCGCGCTGATCCTGATCCTGGTCGATCTGGGGCTGTGGCGCCTGATCAGCTCCCACGGCAGCGGGTGGAAGCTGCTGGTGCGGGTGGTGATCTTCACGTTGTTCAGCATCCTGCTGTTCAACGAAGGCCTCAACCCGATGGAGACCGCGCCGTGGGCCGACAACGTGCCGCTGCACCTGGCGGCGACCGGCCTGCAGATCGGCTGGTGGCTGTTCGGCGCGCGCACCCTGACGGTGCTGATCGGCGCGGCGATGATGCAGCGGGTCGGGCACACCGGGCGGCTGCTGCAGGATCTGCTCGGGGCCGTGATCTTCCTGATCGCGGTCATCGCGGCGCTGGCCTACGTGCTCGACCTGCCGGTCAAGGGCGTGCTGGCGACGTCCGGCGCCTTGGCGATCATCGTCGGCCTGGCATTGCAGAGCACCCTCAGCGACGTGTTCTCCGGCATCGTGCTCAACACCACCAAACCCTACCAACTGGATGACTGGATCTCCATCGACGGCACCGAAGGCCGGGTCACCGACATCGACTGGCGCGCCACCCGCCTACAGACGTCCCAGGGCAGCATGGCGGTGATCCCCAACTCGCTGGCGGCCAAGGCCAAGATCATCAACTTCAGCCGGCCGAGCAACATGTTCGGGGTGTCCGTCAGCGTGCAGGTGAGCCCCCATTCGCGGCCCAACACGGTGCTCGAGGCGCTGGAGCGGGCCGTGCAGGGTTGCCGCTTCCTGTTGGACGACCCGGCGCCCAGCGTGGCGATGAAGAACGCCACCAGCACCGGCGTGGAATACGAGATCGGCGGCTTCGTCGCGTCGATGAGCGAAAAGCGCTCGGTGCGCAACCAGCTGTTCGACCTCGCCTACCGGCATTTGCAGGCCTCCGGGGTCAACCTGCTGTCGAGCGTCGAACCTCTGGCGCCCGCCGACCTGTCGCGGCCCCGGGCCCTGCTGGAGAGTTCGCCGATCTTCTCCACCCTGCGCGAGGAAGAAAAGGACACGTTCAGCCAGAACATGACCCTGCAGACCTTCCGTGCCGGCGAGGTGATCCTGGAGGCGGGGCAGGTCAGCGACCATCTGCTGATCATCGAGTCCGGCGTGCTCTCGGTGACGCTGCTGCGCCACGGAACGCCGTTCGAGTCCGGGCGCATGGGGCCGGGCGAGGTGATCGGCGAGGCCGGCATCCTGAGCGACTCGGCCTTGCCGGCGACGTTCTCGGCCAAGACCTATTGCACGCTGTACCGCATCGAAAAGGCTTACCTCAAGCCCTGCCTGGATGCCCGCCACGACATCAGCGACGCCATGAAGGCGTTGCTGGATTTCCGTCTGCTCAAGGCCAAGAGCCTGACCCAGGAGGTGCCGGCGGTGGTGCCGAAGAAGGGGTTCCTGCACTGGTTGCGGCATCGTGCGTAAGGCAGTGGTCACCCGGACTTCTGCCGGATTGGCTATTTGTGCGCCGGGGCTGCGGGATTAACGTAGCCGCACATTCACTTGACCCGGAAACCTGCCATGAAAGCCCGCATCGATTTCTACACCGCTTCCCCCGACGCACTCAAAGCGATGATGGCCCTGGAAAGCGCCGTCTCCAAACTGCCGCTGGAAAAGAGCCTGATCGAACTGGTCAAACTGCGCGCTTCGCAGATCAACGGCTGTGCGTTCTGCATCGACATGCACACCAGCGATGCGATCAAGGGCGGCGAGACCCCGCGTCGGCTGTTCGCCGTGACCGCCTGGCGCGAGGCCCCGTTCTTCACCGACCGCGAGCGCGCCGCCCTGCTGTGGACCGAATCGCTGACCCAACTGAGCCTGACCCACGCGCCGGACGAAGACTACGAAACCGTCAGCGCCCAGTTCTCGCCCAAGGAAATGGTCGACCTGACCGTGGCCATCAGCACCATCAACAGCTGGAACCGCCTGGCCGTCGGTTTCCGCAAGACCCCGCAGGCCTGATCCGACTGCCTTGACCCTGCCCGGCGGTGGCTTCACTGACGCCATCGCCAGCAGGCTGGCTCCTACAGGTATCCCTTCAATGTGCATCGGCACTCGGTGCGGGCGGCGGCAGCACCTTGCGCATCAAGGGCACCATCGCCGTGGCGAGGCCGAAGCACACCATGATCACCAGAAACGTGTCGCCATAGGTCTGCGTCTGCGCCTCACGGTAGGTCAGCAGCCACAATTGGCGCAGGCTGGCGGTCATGCCCGCGTCCCCGTGCTGCCCCCACGCGGCGAGGTTGCCGCCGACCTGGCCCAGCCATTGGTTCAGCGCTTCGTTGCGGCTGTTCAGGTGCTCCGCCAGCCGGGTGAAGTGCAGGTTGGTGCGGTCGTTGAGGATGGTCGCGCAGGCTGCGATGCCGATGGCGCCGCCCAGGTTGCGCATCAGGTTGAACAGGCCCGAGGCATGCTTGAGCCGTGCCGGCGCGAGGCCGCCCAACGTCAGCGTCACCGCCGGCGGCACCGCCAGTTGCTGGGCGATCCCGCGCAGCGCCTGCGGCAGCAGCAGTTCTGCGGCGCCCCAGTCGTGGGTGATCGGGCTGAACTCCCACATCGACAGCGCGAACAGGGCCAGGCCGGCCATCATGATCCAGCGCAGGTCGACTCGGTTGGCCAAAAAGGCGTACAGCGGAATCGCCATGATCTGGAACACGCCGGTGGAGAACACCGCCAGGCCGATGTCCAGCGCGCTGTAGCCGAGCACCCGGCCGAGGAACAGCGGCGTCAGGTAAATGGTGGCGAACAGACCGATGCCGGTGACGAACGAAAAGAAGCAGCCCAGGGCGAAGTTGCGGTCCTTGAGCGCCCGCAGATCGACGATCGGATTGGCCACCCGCAAGGTGCGGCCGATGAAGGCCAGGCCGGCCAGGCCGCTGATCCACGCGGTGGTGAGGATGGTGCGGTCGCCGAACCAGTTCCAGCGCGGGCCTTCTTCGAGGGTGTACTCAAGGCAGCCGAGAAACAGCGCCAGCAGGATCATGCTCGGGTAGTCCGCGCCCTTGAGCAGCGACAGTTCCGGCCGGTCGATCTTCACCAGCATCGGCACCGCCACGGCGACGAAGATCCCCGGCAGCAGGTTGATGTAGAACAGCCAGTGCCAGGACGACAGGTCGGTGATCCAGCCGCCGATCACCGGGCCCAGCGTCGGCGCCAGCGAGGCCACGGCGCCGATGGTCGCGGCCGCGATGACCCGTTGCTTGCCGGTGAAGAAAAAGAACGCCGTGGTGAACACCAGCGGGATCATCGAACCGCCCAGGAAACCCTGCAGCGCCCGGAACGCGATCATGCTCTGGATGTTCCAGGCGATGCCGCACAGCAGGCTGGCGAGGGTGAAGCCGACCGCCGAGGCGCAGAACAGCCAGCGAGTGGAAAACACCCGGGACAGCCAGCCCGACAGCGGAATCACGATGATTTCGGCGATCAGGTAGCTGGTCTGCACCCACGCCGTCTCGTCGGTGCCCGCGGACAGCCCGCCGCCGATGTCGCGCAGGGAGGCCGAGACGATCTGGATGTCCAGCAGCGCGATGAACATGCCGATGCACATCGTGGCGAAGGCGAACACCTTGGTCGCCGTCGCCATGTCGGCGGCATTGAACGCGGGCGCGGGGACGGCCTGGGCGCGGCTCATGGTGCACTGGCCACGGCGGCGGTGTCGGGCCGGGCGCGGGTGTCGACCTCGGCGGTCACCGACAGCCCCGGCCGCAGGTGGCCGAGCACGCCGTCGGCGGGGTCGAGCAGGATCCGCACCGGCACCCGCTGGACGATCTTGGTGAAGTTGCCGGTGGCGTTCTCCGGCGGCAGCACGCTGAACTGCGAGCCGGTGGCCGGGGCGAGGCTGTCGAGGCGACCGTGGAACTCCTGCCCGGACAGCACGTCGGCGCGGATGCTCACGCGCTGGCCGGGTTTCATCCGGGCCAGCTGGTCTTCCTTGAAGTTGGCGTCCACCCACAGGCCGCTGGCCGGCACCACCGACAACTGCTGCGAACCCGCCTGGGCATAGGCGCCGACCCGGGCGCGGCGGTTGCCGATCACGCCGTCCACCGGCGCACGCAGCTCGGTGTAGCCTAAGTTCAGTTGCGCCAGGTCGCGTTCGGCCTTCGCCTGCATCAACGCGGCGCGGGCCTGTTGCTTGCGGGTTTCGATGACCGAGAGCTGGCGCTGCGCGGCGAGCAGTTCGGCCTGGGCGCGAGCGCTCTGGGCCTGGGCGGTCTTGAAGGTGGCGTCGGCCCGTTGCGCGCTTTCCACCGAGACGGCGTTGCTGCTCACCAGCCGCTTGTAGCGTGCGTTGTCGTCCCGCGAGCGGGCGGTTTCGGCACCGGCGGCGTCGATGCCGGCGCGGGCCTGGCCGATCACGGCTTGCTGCAGTTGTTCGGTGGCGTCGAGGTTGGCCAGCAGCGCCTCTTCGGCGGCGACCGCACCTTCGGCCTTGGCCAGGCTGGCGCGGTAGTCCCGCGAGTCGAGACGGATCAATACGTCCCCGGCCTTGACCGGTTGGTTGTCGCTGACCAGCACTTCTTCGATGTAGCCGGAGACCTTCGGCCCGATCACCGTGACGTCGCCGCCGATGTAGGCATCGTCGGTCTCTTCCAGGAATCGCCCGGCGCTCCACCAATGGGCGGCGTACAGTCCGGCGAACGCCAGGACGGCGATCCCGGCGGCGGGCAACAGCAGGCGCTTGAGCAGGGGCGATCGGGCGGCGCCGACCGGGACGGCGAGGTCGGGTTCGACGGTGGGCATGCTGGTCATGGGAATGTACCTGTGGAAGCGGGCCGTTATTACGCCTGTAATATGACGCAGGTAATATTTTGTGGCAATTCATTTCTGTCGCCGGCCGTCAGGTGGTCACCCGACCGGTTCGCCCCACGGGCAAACGCCTCAGGCAATGGAGCATGCCGCCGCCGCAATGACGAATCCCGCCAATCGCTCAACACCCTTTGAGCGCTGCTTCGAGCCCCGCATCAGGCCCTCAGGGAAACCCTGAGGGTACGCAGATCCCTCCGTGATTACGGTCGATGACGGCAAATCACTGAATTGTTTAAGAAATGTAACCACTGTAGGAAGCGTCTTGCATTTGCGTAGGAGGGCTCCGACTATCACGAACATTGATGAAGTGGCATTACGCCATTTGATGATTGCAAGGAAGTTGAGTGCCGTATTCGTTCCGCGCTGTTTCCCGTTGCCGTTCCCTGCGTCGCCCGTTGTTGTCGGCTTTTGTGTTGGGCGTGTGCGCCTTCCCGGCCGGGGCTGCCGAACCGGCGTCCGCCGGCCAGGAAGCGCTGCGTCAGCAGCAACAGCAACAGCGCGACCTGCAACAGCTGCAACTGGAACAACGGCGCCGGCAACTGGAACGTGGCGCGTTCGGCCCGGCGCCGGCCTCTACGGCCACCGCCCAACCCGTCACCCCCGACGAGCGCTGCTGGCCCCTGAGCGGCACGCGCATCGGCGGCGTCACCCTGATCGACAGGGACGCGCTCAATGCGCGGATCAAACCGCTGCTGGCGCCGTGCATGGGCGTCAACCAGATCAATCACCTGCTGGCGAACATCACCGCGATCTACGTCGAGCAGGGCTACATCGCCAGCCGTCCCTATTTGAGCAGTGCGCCGGCGGCGGGGCAGTCGCTGGACATCCTGGTCGACGAGGGCTACGTCGAATCCATCGAACTGGCCGACCAGAGCCTGCCGGTGTCGCTGGGCGGCGCCTTTCCCCACATGCTCGGCAAGCCGCTGAACCTACGTGACCTGGAGCAAGGGCTGGACCAACTGAACCGCCTGCGGTCGGTGGACCTGACCGCCGACATCGCCCCCGGCAGCCAGCCCGGCGCTTCGCGGGTCGTCCTGCGTTCGCGCAGCGCCGGGCAATCGCGCTGGGCCCTGGGGCTGGGCGCCGACAACCTCGGCAGCGCCAGCACCGGGCGCGACCGCAACACCGTCAGCCTGAGCCTCGACAGCCCGCTGGAGCTCAACGACCTGTTGAGCCTCAGCGCCAGCGACACCCTCAACCGGGGTGACCGCTACAGCCGCAACGCCAGCCTGTACTACGCGATTCCCTACGGCTACTGGACCTACAGCGCGTTCGCCAGCCACGCCGAGTACCGGGCGCCGTTCAAGCTCAGCACGACGACCCTGTACAGCACCGGCATCACCGACCAGCTCAGCCTGCGCGCCGACCGCGTGCTCTGGCGCGACCAGAGCCACCAGCTCAGCGCCAACCTGCAACTGGCCCACAAGGACGTCGACAGTTACCTGGCGGACGCGCGCCTGGGCATCCAGAGCCCGACGCTGACCGTGGCCGAAGCCGGGCTCAACCTGTTCTGGCTCGACCGCGCGGTGTGGAACCTGGACGTCAACTATGCCCAGGGCCTGCGCTGGTTCGGTGCCGACGATGACGGCGCGCGCCAGGTCAGCAACCTGCCCAAGGCGCAGTTTCGCAAGTACCGCGCCGGTCTCAGCCAATGGCGCAACGGTCGGCTCGGCGATCAGGCCTGGCAATGGCAGAGCCAGCTCAACCTGCAATACAGCCCCGACCCGTTGCCTGCCATCGAACAGATGCTCGGCACCGACGATTCCGCCGTGCGCGGTTACCGGGTCGCCAGCGCGTCCGGCGCCAGCGGCGCGATCTGGCGCAACACCCTGCGCCTGCCGCTGGCCACGGGCGGGCCTGTGCAGGTCACCCCGCGCCTGGGGCTCGACCACGGCTGGATCAAGGCCGACCATGGCGTGCCGGGCCAACGCCTGAGCGGCGCCAGCGTCGGCCTCAATCTGGGCTGGAAGAACCTGCAGGTGGACGTCGATTACCAGCGCAACCTCAACACCCCCAGCGGTTTGCCCCATGAGCCCGACGCCTGGCTGATGCGGGTGGGGGTGCAGATATGAACAACGCAGTGAACCCACAGCCGACGGATCTGAGCGCGACAGCCCCGGCCAAGACCAAAACGCGCGACGTGATGCCGTACTTACATGGAGACGTTTTTATGCCAGCACACACCTTCGCATTCAACCTTTCGCCCCGGGGCCAATTGCGCTGGGCCATCGCCAGCCTGTTCCTCGCCGCCCACCTGCCCAGCGCCCTGGCCGGCGGCGTGGTGGTCGCCCCCGGCCCCGGCGGCACCGCGCAATTGCAGACCCAGGGCGGTGTGCCCATCGTCAACATCGTCGCGCCCAACGGCTCGGGCCTGTCGCACAACCAGTTCCTGGACTACAACGTCGACCGCCAGGGCGTGGTGCTGAACAACGCCCTGCAGGCCGGGCAATCGCAGCTCGCCGGGCAACTGGCGGCCAACCCGCAACTGCAGGGCCAGGCCGCGAGCGTGATCCTCAACGAAGTGATCAGCCGCAACCCGTCAGCCATCAACGGCGCCCAGGAAATCTTCGGCCGCGCCGCCGATTACGTGCTGGCCAACCCCAACGGCATCTCGGTCAACGGCGGCAGTTTCATCAACGCGCCGAACGCCAGCCTGGTGGTCGGCCGTCCGGAGCTGAACGACGGCAAGCTGCAATCGCTGAACACCCGCGACGCCAGCGGCCAGTTGCAGATCCAGGCCGGCGGCCTGCGCAACGGCGAAGGTTCGGTGAACCTGATCGCCCCGCGCATCGACAGCCAGGGCAACCTCAGCGCCCGTGACCAATTGAACGTCACCGTCGGACGCAACCAGGTGGATTACGCCAGCGGCCAGGTGAAGACCGTGGACCCGAGCGGCCACACCGCCGGCCAGCGGATCGACGCCAGCCTGTTCGGCGCGATGCAGGCCGGGCGCATCAATATCGTCAGCACCGCCGAAGGCGCCGGCGTGAAGGTGGGGGCGGTGCAGGTGGCCGGGCGCGACGGCGTGCAGATCCGTTCGGCCGGCGACCTGAGCGTCAGCGGCCAGGCCGTCGCCGACAGCCTCGATGTGACCCGTGCCGGCATTCGCAGCAGCCAGGGCGATGTCGGCCTGCACAGCGGCAAGGACCTGACCCTGGCTGCCGCCGATGTCAGCGGCCGCGACGTGAAGGTCGACGCCAACCGCAACCTGACCCTCACCACCGTGGAAAGCCGCAAGCTCCAGGAACAGCGTGAGAACTGGAGCAACAACACCATCGGCATCACCTGGGAAACCTACGAACGCACCCGCACCGACAGCGATTCGCGCCAGCACGGCAGCCAGATCGTCGCCAGCCGCGATGCGCAACTGTCGTCCGGCAAGGACACCGAACTGAACGCCGCCAAGGTCGAAGCGACCGGTGACCTGAGCGTGCAGAGCGGTGGCGACCTGCGCCTGACCGCCGCCACCGAGCGCCACGTGCAGACCGACCAAGGCAAGCACCGCAAGCACCTGTGGAAGGCCGACTGGGACAGCAGCAGCGAGACCCAGCGCAGTGTCACCAGTCAATTGACGGGCGGCAACATCGCCCTGCAGACCGCCGCGCTGCTGCGCTCCGAAGGGGCAGAGCTGACCAGCCGGGGCGACCTGCAACTGGCCGGCAAACAAGTGGACATCACCACCGCCAGCCGCACCGACCGCAGCAGCGACAACCGCTACGCGGGCGATCTGGTGGGCGGCGGCTTCTTCGGCAAGACCGGCGACGCCGACAAGGGCCAGACCCGCCACCAGGGCAGCAAGGTCAACGCGAGCGGCAAACTGACGGTCAAGGCCGACGACGTGCGCATCAGCGCCAGTCAGGTGCGCGGCGGCACCGACGCCAGCGTGATCAGCGACAGCGGTTCGCTGATTGTCGATGGCGTGCAGGACACCTCCCACAGCAACAGCCACGACAAGGACAGCAAGTTCTTCGGCATCACCAAGGACGAGTCCCGGCAGAACGCCAAGGACAGCACCACGGTGCGCAGCGAACTGGTGTCCGACAGCAACCTCAAGCTCAAGAGCGCCAAGGACATCGAAGTCGCCGGCGCCTCGGTCAAGGCCGGTGGGGCGCTGACCGCCGACGCGGCGGGCGATGTGAACGTGAAGGCTGCGCAAGACACCCGCGAGCGCAGCGACAGCATCCAGACCCGCGGCTTCGACGCCTACGCCAAAGAGAACGCGCCGGACGCCGGGCAGTACCGCGCCGGCATTCATTACGAAGACAAGCAGAAGACCGTCACCGCCAACGATGTCAGCCAGCAGGGCGCAAGCCTCACCGGTGGCACCGTGCAGGTGAAGGCCGGCGGCGACCTGACGGTCAAGGGCGGCGAGGTGAAATCCACCGCAGGCGATACGACCCTCAGCGGCAAGAATGTGTCGCTGCTGGCGGAGCAGGACAGCCATCAGACCTCCACCGACACCGCCAACACCGGCGGCGGCTTCTACTACACCGGCGGCCTTGACCGCGCCGGCAGCGGCATCGACTTCGCCCGCGACACGGCGCACGACGCCACCCGCAAAACCACCGCGCAGACCACCGGCGTGCAGAGCAGCGGCGGCCTGACCATCAATGCCGGCACACTCGTCACCGAAGGCGCGCAGCTCAAGTCCGGCAACGGCCTGAACGTGGTCGCCAACGAGGTGGACAACCGTGCGGCCGGCAACACCTCCAGCAGCACCCACGACGAGAGCCACTGGTCGGCGGACATCGGCGCCAACGTCGAGTACAAGGACATCGCCCGGCCGGTCGTCGCAGCGGTCAAGGACGTGCTCGCCGGCAAGGTGCCGGACAAGGACGCCCTGAGCAACCTCGGGCAGCCGAACGTCGGCATCGATGTCGCAGTGGGCCACGCCAGCGCCGGCAAGACCGAGCAGGGCAGCACCGCCGTGGTCAGTCGCTTCGATGGCGCCACCGTGGACGTGAACGTCGCCGGCACGCTGAAGGACCAAGGCACCCAATACAACGCAAGCGCCGGCAAGGTGAACATCGGCGCGGACAAACTGGTGGCCGACGCGGCCGCCGATACCCGCAGCAGCAGCGACAAGGCGGTGGACGCCAAGGTCGATGTGCGCGTCTACACCAAGACCGGCGAAGACGTGAACGTCGCCGGCAGCGGCGCCGGCGGCAGCAGCCAGACCCGCAAGGACAGCGCCACGGCGGTGGTCGGCGGCTACGCTGGCAGCCAGGGCGTGAACATCAACGTGCGCGGCGACGCGCAGTTCGAGGGCAGCCGCTTCGACGGCGGCCAGGGCGGCGTCAGCGTCAAGACCGGCGGCGACCTGGCCCTGAACCAGGCCAACGACCGTCAGGGCAGCGACACTTCCAGCCTGCGCGGCAACGGCTCGCTGACCGTCGGCACCTTGCCGGGCACCGACGGCACCAACGTCGATCTCGGCGCCGGGTTCCAGCTCGACCACACCGGCAAGCAGGTCAACGACAGCCAGGCCCGTGTGGCGAGCGTCCAGGGCAACGGCCCTGTGCAGTTCACCAGCGGCGGCAACCAGGTCCAGCAAGGCGCGAAGATCGACAGCGCAGGCGCCATCGACCTGAAGGCCGGCGGCACCCTCGACCTGCAAGCGGCCACCGACACCCACGTCGCCACCGGCGGCAACCTCGGCGGCGGCCTGAAGGCGGGCGGCAGCAAGACCAGCAGCGAGAAGAGCCGCGATCAGGGTGGCAACCTCAGCGGCAACTTCAACATCGGCCGGGTGAACGAGAACACCCAGACCCTCAAGGGCGGCCAGCTTGACAGCCAGACCAGCATCGCCCTGAGCGGCGATTCGGTGCGCCAGCAAGGCACCCAGGTCGGCGCGCCGAGCGTGAGCCTCGACGCCGGCAAGGGCGGCATCGCGCTGGAATCCGCGCAGTCCAGCGACAGCCGCAACAACTGGAACGTCGCCCTGAATGCCGGCGGCAACCTCAGCCAAAGCACACCGACCGCCGCCGATGAGAAGGCCACCAGCGACCACGGCTTCAACGCCGGGGCCAAGGTGGGCGTGGACTATGTGCAGGGCACCACGCAGCAGAACAGCCGGATCAAGGCCGATGCGGTGGTGTTGAACAGCGCGGGCGACGCCCGACTGAGCGGTGCGCAGGTCGAGGGCAAGACCGTCGGCGGCAACATTGCCGGTGACCTGACCGTCGAAAGCCGCCAGGACACGCAGAACCACGCCAAGGTCGATGTGGATCTGGGCCTGACCGGCAAGAAGAACCCGCCGAGCGACAAGAAGGAACTGGCCGGCACCGACTACAAGCCGACCCTCATCGCCCAGGGCGAATACGCCCACAAGGACAGCGTCGGCCAGGCGTCCGGCATCAGCGGCCAGCAAGGCGTGAACCTGAACGTCGGCGGCGCCACGCAACTGACCGGCGCGCGGGTCTCGGCGGCGGGCGGCCGGGTGCACCTGGGCGGCTCACCGGTCGGCAAGACGGATCTGGACAACCGCGACTACGGGGTCAAGGCCGGCCTGACCCTGCCGCACAAGGCTGAAGAGAACGCACCGAAGGTCTCGGTTGAGAACGGCACGCTGAAAGCCGGCCCGGTCACCGTCAGCGGTCATTTCGACAGCCAGACGCTGCAGGCCGGCATCGACGAACGCGGCTGAAGCCCCCACGGTGGATGAGCCCCATCCACCGTCCAACCCTGCAGGCCTCAACCCAAACGACAAGCATGCCCCTGTGGGAGCGAGCCTGCTCGCGATGGCGTCGGACCAGTCACTGCAAAGGTGCCTGTTCCATCGCCATCGCGAGCAGGCTCGCTTCTACAGGGGGGCATGGTCTGGTCTGCGTCGATTTCTTCGCCCCCGCTGGAAAACCCGCAGGCCTGCAACTAGCGTGTGAGAACGGACGCTCACTGCAAGGGACTGACGGGGTGCAACGACATGGGCAAGAAGTTCGGCAACGGCTGGTGGATCGATGAAGGGGTGTTGATGTCCGACGAGCGCGCGACGGATCTCGAAGCCGCCGCCGGGCATTTTCCGGACGAATACGACCCGATGATCTTCCTTACCGGCGATGCCCACCGCGAGCCGCCGTTCCAATGGGCGGCGCAGGGCGTCTGGGCGAACTTCTTCGCACCGCTGATCGAAGACAACAAGATCGTCTGCCATGTCGAGCAGTACCCCAGGGCGGTCACCCGTGATTCGGTGCCGCCGCTGTTCGGCCCGGTGTTTGACCACGGCAAGGTGTTCGGCTGGGAGCACGCGGTGTTCCCGATCCTCGAAAACCTGATGAAGAACTACTACAACCGGGCGCAGGACTTTCCCGCCAACATCACCGTCGGGTTTGTCCGCGGTGCGTTGGGCGACAGCGCCAAGGTCGCGCAGATGGGTTTTCTGAGAACCGAGCACCAGGCGTTCGTGGACTTCGCCAAACCCTACGTCGAGGAAAAGACCGGCCTGAAGGCCATCTTCAGTTCCACCCCGTCGTCGACGACGCGGCTGTCGGCAACGGACGGCGCCAAGTTCAAGGAACTCTACTCGGCCTACGTGCGGGCCGGCATGGAGCTGCGCACGGGCATCCATCCTTACATCGCCCCCGCGATCCAGCGCCTGATCGACACCTACCGCGACCACATCCACCTGATCACCTGCGGTGACGCGCACCTGCTGGTCAATCCGCTTTATCAGTATCTGCATCCGCCGGAGGGGTGTTTCGGCATCGTCGATCCGGACCAGGGCAAAGGAACGGGCAAGATCAAGGCCAAATAGGGCGCATGCCGCCTCCCGTCGACAGGCCCAAGGAACGATTGCCGGGCGTAATACGAAACATTACTATTCACGCCCCTTTCCTCAGCACGCCGCCATGATCCCCATGCTGCCCCGCAGACCCGGCTTTTTCGAGCATTACGAAGAGTTGATCGGCACCTGGACCCGTCGCCTGCGCAATCGTCAGCAGGCCGAGGACCTGGCGCACGACACCTTCGTGCGGGTGCTCGAAACCGATGCGGCGACAGTGCAGCAGCCACGGGCGTACCTGCACCAGACCGCACGCAACATCGCGGTGGACGGCTTTCGGCGTGAGGACCGACGGGGCGCCATGGAGTCGGAGGCGATCGATCTCAGTGAGTCGCCGACCGGCGACCCGGAGCATTACATGCATGCGATCCAGTTGGCCGATTCCATTGAGCGGGCGCTCGCGGAGCTGCCGGTCAACTGCCGGCGGATCTTCGTCTGGCAGAAGCTCGAAGGCCTGACCCAGGCGGAAATCGCCGAGCGCCTGGGGCTGTCCAGGAACATGGTGGAAAAGTATATGATCCGCACCCTGCGGCACCTGCGCGACCGTCTGGACGGGTTGCAGCCATGAGCGGGCGCCGTCATTCATCCCCGGCCAGACAGGACATTCCATGATGCAGACCCGTGATTGCGCGTGCGGGCAGGCAACGGTGCGCGATGAGGCGGCACGCTGGTTCGTGCGCCTGCAGGAGGCGGCCGTCAGCGTGGACGAGCGGCAGCGCTTCGACGCCTGGCTGAACGAACATGCCTCGCACCGCGACGAGTTCCTGTTGCTGCAAGGCGTGTGGACCGCCGCCGACCTGCTGCCGGCGCCACGCCTGAAGGCCTTGTGCGACGAGCCGCCGGCCCGCCGCGGGCGCCGGCCGGCGCTGCGCTATGCGGTGGCCGCCGGGGTGCTGGCGGTGGCGGTCGGGCTGGGGCTGTTCAGCGGGCTCACCCCACCGGCGGGCTACAGCGCCGAATTCGCGACGAAGACCGGCGAACGGCGGCATGTGGCGCTGCCTGACGGTTCGGTCGTCGACCTCGACAGCCGGAGTGCCTTGAAGGTGCGCTTTGAAAAGGATCGCCGCGTCGTCGAACTCACCGAAGGCGAGGCGATGTTCAGTGTCGAGCACGACACCTCGCGTCCGTTCGTGGTCGAGGCCGGCAGCGGCAAGGTCACGGTCACCGGCACCCGCTTCGACGTGCGCCGCGACCCGGCGCAGACCCGGGTCGCGGTGGAGCAGGGCACGGTCAAGGTGCAGGGCCGCAACGCGCCGGACAACGCCTTCGTCAGCCTGACCGCCGGCCTGGGCACCCATGTCGACGCCCAGGGCGCCGTCGCGCCGGCCTACGCGGTCAACCCGGCCGAGCTGACCGCCTGGCGCAGCGGCAAACTGGTGTTCAACAACGCCAGCCTGAGCGATGTGGCGGCGCAGGTGTCCCGTTACCGCGACAAGCCTCTGAAGGTCTCCGGCCCCGCCGTGGCCAACCTGCGCCTGACCAGCGTGTTCCGCACCGACAACACCGACGCCTTGCTCAAGGCCTTGCCGAACATCCTGCCGGTGGCCGTGCGCACGCTGGCCGACGGCAGCCAGGAAATAATTTCAAAATAAAATTCAGGTTTTTTTCGAGTTCATCGTCTTCCTGTTCAACTGCAACTGGTTTGCATTAACAGACGCATACACTTGCGATCCACAGGACTACGTTCGACGTGAAAAACACCAACGCCAACAACAAGAAATCCCCTTGGCTGCCGCTGGCCCTCGCGCTGGCGGTCAACGCTGCCGTGCCGCTGGCGTTCGCCGCCGACGCCATCCACATCCGCGCGCAGCCGCTGGGCCAGGCCCTGAGCGAATTGGGCCAGCAAACCTCGCTGCAAGTGTTTTTCAGTCCTGACCTGGTCGCCGGCAAACAGGCCCCGGCGGTGGAAGGCAACCTCTCGCCGGAACAGGCCCTGCGCCAATTGCTGCAGGGCAGCGGCCTGGACTACCAGATCAACGAAGGCTCGGTGACGTTGTCCCCGGCGCCGACGGCCGCCGCCAACGGTCCGCTGGAACTGGGCGTGACCGACATCAAGGTGGTCGGCGACTGGCTCGGCGACGCCGACGCCGCCGTGGTGCAGAACCACCCCGGCGCACGTACCGTGATCCGCCGCGAAGCGATGGTGGAGCAGGGCGCCATGAACGTCGGCGACGTGCTGCGCCGGGTGCCGGGCGTGCAGGTGCAGGAGGCCAACGGCACCGGCGGCAGCGACATCTCGCTGAACGTCGGCGTGCGCGGCCTGACCTCGCGCCTGTCGCCGCGCTCCACCGTGCTGATCGACGGCGTGCCGGCGGCCTTCGCCCCTTACGGCCAACCGCAGCTGTCGATGGCGCCGATCTCTTCGGGCAACCTCGACAGCATCGACGTGGTGCGCGGCGCCGGTTCCGTGCGCTACGGGCCGCAGAACGTCGGCGGTGTGATCAACTTCGTCACCCGCGCCATCCCCGAAAAGGCCACCGGTGAAATCGGTACGACGCTGGAGACCTCCCAGCACGGCGGCTGGAAACACATCGACACCGCCTTCCTGGGCGGTACCGCCGACAACGGCCTCGGCATGGCGCTGCTGTACTCCGGCGTCAACGGCAACGGTTACCGCGAGCGCAACAACGGCAACGACATCGACGACGTCATCCTCAAGACCCATTGGGCGCCGACCGAGCAGGACGATTTCAGCCTCAACTTCCACTACTACGACGCCAGCGCCGACATGCCCGGCGGCCTGACCCAGAAACAGTACGACGACAAGCCGTTCCAGTCCGACCGCGACTACGACGGCTTCAGCGGGCGGCGCAAGGACGTGTCGTTCAAGTGGATCCGCCAGATCGACGAGCGCACCCAGGCCGAAGTGCTGACCTACTATTCCGACAGCTTCCGCGGCAGCACCATCGCCGCCCGCGACCAGAAGACCCTCAGCTCGTTCCCGCGCTCCTACTACACGCTGGGCATCGAGCCGCGCGTGTCGCGGGTGTTCGACGTCGGCCCCACCACCCAGGAAGTCAGCGTCGGCTACCGCTACCTGAAAGAGGCCATGCACGAGCAGTCCAGCCGCCTGGCCCTGGTCAACAACCAGCCGGTGGTGACCAAGACCTCCGACGGCCACGTGTTCCAGGACCGCACCGGCGGCACCGAGGCCAATGCGGTGTACGTCGACAACAAGATCGACGTCGGCAACTGGACCGTGACGCCGGGCATCCGCTTCGAGCACATCAGCACTGACTGGCACGACCGCGCGGTGCTCGACACCGCCGGCAAGCGCGTGCCGGAGAAGAACCGCAGCATCGAAAGCAACGAGCCGCTGCCGGCCCTGAGCGTGATGTACCACCTGTCCGATGCGTGGAAGCTGTTCGCCAACTACGAGACCTCGTTCGGCAGCCTGCAGTACTTCCAGCTCGGCCAGGGTGGCTCGGGCGACCAGACCGCCAACGGCCTGAACCCGGAAAAGGCCAAGACCTACGAGATCGGCACCCGCTACAACGATGACGTGTGGGGCGGCGAGGTGACGCTGTTCTACATCGACTTCGACGACGAGCTGCAATACATCAGCAACGACGTGGGCTGGACCAACCTCGGCGCGACCAAGCACCAGGGCGTCGAAGCGTCCGTG
The DNA here is from genome assembly GCF_002112565.1 of Pseudomonas sp. R25(2017). Classification (NCBI taxonomy): domain Bacteria; kingdom Pseudomonadati; phylum Pseudomonadota; class Gammaproteobacteria; order Pseudomonadales; family Pseudomonadaceae; genus Pseudomonas; species Pseudomonas sp. R25(2017). Next base: position 81,273 of record NZ_NEHZ01000001.1, on the reverse strand, counting down.
CACTACGACATGGCCGCGCTGGACCCGCGCCTCGACGGCCTGACCGCCAACGCCGGCTTCACCTACACCCGGGCGACCTATGAAGGGGAGATCCCGGGCTTCAAGGGCCGAGACCTGCCGTTCTATTCGCGCCAGGTGGCCACCGTCGGCCTGCGTTACGGCATCAACCGCTGGACCTACAACCTCGACGGCTTCGCCCAGTCCAAGCAACGCTCGCCGGGCACCGGGGTCAACGCCGACGGCAGCTTCAGCGGCAACTACATCACCGAAGGCACGGCGGACGGGCAATACGGCGACATTCCGGGCTACGTGACCTGGAACGTGCGCGGCGGCTACGATTTCGGCGCGCAATTGTCGAACCTCAAGCTGGGCGCCGGGGTGAAGAACATCTTCGACAAGCAGTACTTCACCCGCTCCAGCGACAACAACTCGGGGATCTACGTGGGCACGCCGCGTACGTTCTTCGTGCAGGCCAGCGTCGGCTTCTGACGACTCCCGCAGCGCCCCCGCTCCCCCTGTGGGAGCGGGCTTGTCCGCGATGACGGCGGCCCGTCCAACTTCGATGTGTCAGGCAGGCCGCCATCGCCAGCAGGCTGGCTCCCACAGGAGATCTCCAGTGAATGCAGGGGCTGTGGTCACCGCAGAACCCTGTGGGAGCGAGCCTGCTCGCGATGACGGCGGCCCATCCAACCTCGATGTGTCAGGCAGGCCGCCATCGCCAGCAGGCTGGCTCCCACAGGAGATCTCCAGTGAATGCAGGGGCTGTGGTCACCGCAGAACCCTGTGGGAGCGAGCCTGCTCGCGATGACGGCGGCCCATCCAACCTCGATGTGTCAGGCAGGCCGCCATCGCCAGCAGGCTGGCTCCCACAGGAGATCTCCAGTGAATGCAGGGGCTGTGGTCACCGCAGAACCCTGTGGGAGCGAGCCTGCTCGCGATGACGGCGGCCCATCCAACCTCGATGTGTCAGGCAGGCCGCCATCGCCAGCAGGCTGGCTCCCACAGGAGATCTCCAGTGAATGCAGGGGCTGTGGTCACCGCAGAACCCTGTGGGAGCGGGCTTGCCCGCGATGACGGCGGCCCATCCAGCACCTATGTGCCAGCCAGGCCGCTCGTTCAGACCTTCAGCACTTTGCCGCCGATCGCCACCGCCACCAGCAGCACCGCCATCAGGCCGAAGGCGAAGCTCAGGCTGCTGCCGTGGGCGACGAACCCGATCACCGCAGGTCCCGCCAGAATCCCCGCATAGCCCAGGGTGGTGATGGCCGGCACCGCGATGCTTTCCGGCATCACCGTCTGCTTGCCCACCGCCGTGTACAGCACCGGCACGATGTTCGAGCAACCGGCCCCGACCAGCGCGTAACCGATCAGGGCCGCCTGCCAGGACGGCGCGAACGTTGCCAGGAACAGGCCCGCCGCCGCGGTCAGCCCGCCGAACAGGATCACTCGCGTCGCCCCCAGGCGCCGGACGATGCGGTCGCCGGTGAGGCGGCCTGCCGTCATGGTCAGGGCGAACGCGGCGTAGCCCAGGCCCGCGTAGGCCTTGTCGATGCCGCGTTCCTCGGCCAGGAACACCGCGCTCCAGTCCAGCGCAGCGCCTTCGGTGAGGAACACGATGAAGCACATGCCGCCGATGAACAGGACGATGCCGTGGGGCACCGCAAACGCCGGCCCCGAGCTTTCGCTGCCGTAGGGCAGCATGTGCGGCACGGCCTTGAACAGGGACGCGACCAGCAGCGCGACCACCACCAGCATCGCCGCCAGCGGCGACAGGCCGAGGCCCAGCAAGCCGCTGACCCCCGCCGCGCCGACGATGCCACCGAGGCTGAACAGGCCGTGGAACCCGGACATCATGTTTTTCCCGCTGGCCCGCTCGACGATCACCGCTTGCAGGTTCACCGTCGAGTCCACCGTGCCCAGCCCGGCGCCGAACATGAACAGCGTGGCGATCAGCGCCGGAACCGACGACACCGTCGCCAGCAACGGCAACGCCGCGCAGATCAGCAGCGTGCCGCCGGTGGCCACCTTGCGGCAGCCGAACCGGGTGGCCAGGATGCCCGCCAGCGGCATCGCCAGGATCGACCCCACCCCCAGGCACAGCAGCAACAGGCCCAGCGTGCCTTCGTCGAGCCCGGCCCGGGCCTTGGCGTACGGCACCAGCGGCGCCCACGCCGCGATGCCGAGGCCGGCGATGAAGAAGGCGATGCGGGTGGACATCTGTTGCAGGCGTCCGGGAACGAAAGCGGCTTGGGCGTTGAGGTCGGTCATGGGAATCCTTGGCAGAATCGTTACAGCAGGCGGACATCCTTGCACAGTGAGCCCGCGGGCGCGAGCAGGCGCGCGCCCACACGAGGTACAGTGGTGCCTTTGAACCATCCAGGGATCGACCGATGACGCCGCTTTACGATGCACGGGGCAACCTTTACGCCGTCGTTTCACCCAAGGCGCTGCGGGACGCCGGCGTGCCGTTGCCCGCCACGGCGCAAGCTTGCGCGGCGTCGCGGCCGTCGTGGAGCCGCGCTGCGGTGGCGGCCTGCTGCGAGTGGCCCGACGGCGAGCGTCCGGCGGGGGCCAAGGCGCACCGCAGCGATGGTTTGCTGATCGGTCCGTTCCAGTCCGCGCCGCCGTTCGACCTGCTGATCGTCAACACCGACGGCTCGTTGGCCGAGCGCAGCGGCAACGGCCTGACGATCTTTTCCCAGGCGCTGCTCGAACAAGGCCTGATGCCGCAAGAGGGGGCGTTGCTGCGGGTGCACCATGACAAGCAGGACGCGGTCTCGCCTGTGGCCACCTCGGTCAAACCGGCGCAGGTCGAAGCCGTGCAAGGCTTCTGGCTGGATCTCGGCCGGCCATGCTTCGGCCCGGCGGCGGTGGGCGCGCAAGGCGTCGAAACGGTGATGTTCGAGGGCCGCGAACTCAGCCGGGTCGAACCGCTGGCACGCCTCGATCCGGCCTGGGGGTGCAGTCAGTTCGTGCGCATCGGCAATCCCCATGGCGTCACGCTGGTGGCCGACGGGGCGCACCTGCCGGACAACGAACAACTGCGCGATGCGCCGCTGAACGAGCCCCTGACCCGGATCGCCTACGCCATGCCCGAAGGGGCCGGCCAACCCTGTCCGGCCGGGGTCAACCTGCAATGGGCGCAGCGCGGCGGCGAACAGCGCATCATCGCGCGGGTGTTCGAGCGCGGCGAAGGCCCCACGGCGTCCTCCGGCACCAGCGCCAGCGCGGTGGCGTGCGCGGCCTGGCGGGTCGGTTGGGTGAAGGCAGGGCAGGTGCAGGTGGTGATGCCCGGCGGCACGGCACCGGTGCTGCTGGAGGCGTGCGGCGACGAGTTGACGGGCGTGCGCCTGTTCGGCACTGCGCACGCCCGGGCTTGATGCCGGCCCGGAAGAGTGGCCGGCCGTTTCAGTGGGCCTTGAACAAGGCGACGCTCACGACGGTTTCGCCTTCCACGTTCAGGTGAAGCAAGGCTTGCGGATCAGTGTCGATGCCGTCGAAGCACTCGACCACGACGGCGCTCGCTGAGGTGGCAAACAACGCCAGGCGTTCGGCCCGGCACAGATGACGCTTGACCGCCTCGCTGACCGGCATCGGCGGACGGCCCTCGCGCACCAACCCGCAGAATGCCTGGGCAACCTCGCGGGGAGGGGCGGGTGGAGGCGACGGCAGGCCCGCGTCGGCAAACAGGCGGTTGAGCTGGTCGGCGGCGCTCACTGCCCGGGGGAAACCGGCGAAGGCCGAAGCCTGCAAAAGCACCTCCGTCAGTTCGCCGGGCGCGAGGCCGGAGGCCAGGCCAGTCTTGAGGTGCACGCTCAACGGCGGCCCGACCATGCCGGACGCCACGATCGCCGCAAACGACACCGCTTCGCGCAAGCGGGGATCCAGGCCCGGCCGGGCGTGCAGGTGCCCGTACACCACGCCGACCGCCAGCTCACCCAAGGCGGGTGCGGTATGGAACAGTGCATCGAGGCGGGATCCGCCATCGGGCACCAGGTCGATGAATGTGTGGCGGCCTTCGCAGTAGAGCGTGGCCATGGGATCGGAAGGGGAGTGATGATTCATGTCGCGTCCTCACGTTCGAATGAGGATGGCAGCAGAGCAACTTCGCACAAATTACGGCATGACACGGCGTCCATCGGGAGATCGGCGCCGGGATGGCGCCGATTCCTGAACCTTAGACGAATTCCACCACCGGCATCTGCCGCTTCATCAGCACCTTGCCCCCGCGGATCGAATACAGCGGCAGGCCCTGGCTGCGGATCACTTCGTAGTCGCTGTCCGCCGACAGGATCAGCAGGTTCGCCGGCCGCCCAGGCTCCAGCCCGTAGCGTTCGCCCAGGTGCAGGGCCTTGGCGCTGTTGTCGGTCACCAGGTCCAGGGCGTTCTGCAGGTTGCGGTAGCCGAGCATGTGGCAGATGTGCAGCCCGGCCTCCAGCACCCGCAGGATGTTGCCGTTGCCCAGCGGATACCACGGATCGACGATCGAGTCCTGGCCGAAGCAGACGTTCATACCCGCCTCCAGCAGTTCGTTGACCCGGGTCACGCCCCGGCGTTTGGGGAAGGTGTCGAAGCGCCCCTGCAAGTGGATGCTCTCGGTCGGGCAGGAGACGAAACTGATGCCCGAGTGCCCGAGCAGGCGGAACAGCTTGGCGCAGTAGGCGTTGTCGTAGGAACCCATGGCCGTGGTGTGGCTGGCGCTGACCCGGGCGCCCATGCCGCGGCTGCGGGCCTCTTCGGCCAGCACTTCGAGAAAGCGCGAATGCGGGTCGTCGGTCTCGTCGCAGTGCACGTCCACCAGGCAGCCGGTGCGCTCGGCCAGGTCCATCAAAAACTTCACCGAGCTCACGCCCTGGTCGCGGGTGTACTCGAAATGCGGAATGCCGCCGACCACGTCGGCGCCCAGGCGGATGGCTTCTTCCATCAGGTCGCGACCGTTGCGGAACGACTCGATGCCTTCCTGGGGGAACGCGACGATCTGCAGATCCACCAGGTGACGGTTTTCCTCGCGCACCTCCAGCATCGCCTTGAGCGCGGTGAGCTGCGGGTCGGTGACGTCGACATGGGTGCGCACATGCTGGATGCCGTGGGCGGCCAGGGCCTGGAGGGTTTTTCCGGCGCGGGTCTTGGTGTCTTCGAAGGTGATGGTGGCCTTGCGTTCGCCCCAGCATTCGATGCCTTCGAACAGCGTGCCGCTCATGTTCCAGCGCGGCTCGCCGGCGGTCAGGGTGGCGTCGAGGTGGATGTGCGGTTCGACGAACGGCGGCACCACCAGGTTGCCGCCGGCATCGAGGTCGTCGGGGCCCAAAGTGGGGGCTTCGGTCTGGCGGGCGACGCTGCGGATCAGGCCGTCTTCCAGGTGCAGTGCGTGCAGGCCTTCCTGGTTGCGCAAGCGGGCGTTGATGATGTGCATCGGCTCATCCTTTTCATGGATCGGGTGCGGTCACTGCGTCGTACCTTAGCGCAATACCCGCACCCGCTGGGACATCAGAGGAAACGCAGCAGGGCCGCGACGATGGCCTCCGGGGCATCTTCCTGGACCAGGTGCCCGGCGTTCGGGATGGCGTGGAACCGCGACCCGGGAATCATCCCGTGCAACGCCCGGCCGCGCTCGATGGGGATCCACTGATCGTCCTCGCCCCAGAGGATCTGCACCGGGCAGCGGATCGTCGGGTACAGGTCCTGCACCTGGCGGGTGTAGCGCTCGTCCATCTGCGCGATCTGTCGGTAGAACGCCGCCTGGCCCGGATCGCCGAGCCAGGGCTGCACGTAGGGGGCGAGTTCGTCGTCGGGCATGTCGCGGTGGACGGCGCCACGGATGTAGGCCGGAACGACGGCCCGCTGAATGTAGTCGGGCAGGCCGCTGAACGCGGCCTCATGCTGGCGCACGTGCTGGACGAACGGCGAGCCCCAGGGCGACAGCGCGACCGGGTCGATCAGCGTCAGGGTGCGGTACTCCTTGCCGTTGAGCAGGTGCGCGCGCAGGGCGGTGGCGCCGCCGAAGTCGTGGGCCACCACGTCCGGACGTTGCAGGTTCCAGTGATCCAGCAATTGCGCCAGCAGTTCGTTCTGCACCCGGAGGGACACGTCGGCGTCAGGCTTTTCGGACTGCCCGTAGCCCAGCAGGTCGAAGCAGTGCACCCGGTGAGTCCTGTAGAAGTGCGGGGCGATGCGGTGCCATACATAGGACGAAAACGGGGTGCCGTGCACGAACACCAGCGGCGGCCCGTCGCCGCGGACGGCATGGCGAACGCCTCGCCCGTTGAAGTCAAAGACCTGATCCAGCAGCCAGTCCGTCATGGGTCTGTCCTCTTGGCGGGTTGAGCCAAAAAGCATAGGCACAAAAAAACCACCGTTCCCGGTGGTTTTTTTAGGCCGCTGGGCTCACTCGCCGCGGTAGATGCAGCCGCTGGTGCAGGTCTCGTGGATGCGGATCGCGCTGAGTTCCGGCAGCAGGGGCTTGAGCTCGTTCCAGATGAACTTGGCCAGCACTTCGCTGGTCGGGTTCTCAAGGCCCGGGATGTCGTTCAGGTAGTTGTGGTCCAGGCGCTCGTACAGCGGCTTGAAGATCGCCTTGATCTCGGAGAAGTCGCGGATCCAGCCGGTGTGCGGATCGATGTCGCCGCTCAGGTGGATGGCCACCTTGAACGAATGGCCGTGCAGGCGTCCGCACTTGTGGCCGTCCGGCACGTGGGGCAGGCGGTGGGCGGATTCGAACGTAAATTCCTTGAAGATTTCCACGGTGATGTCGGCTCTGTTCAGATGGCGTCGCGTCAGCGATTCGGGCAGGCGGCGAGTTTACCAGCTTGTCTGCGGCCGTGCGGCAAAACGCTGACTAAAGGGTCAGAAGGCGTTCGGCGAGGCGACCGTTGGCGGCCAGTTCGAGAAACTCGTCGCCCAGCCGCCGGCTTTCGTCCATCGCCGCGCGCCAGTATTTCTGCCGGGCGGGCGCATCGCCCATGAAGCGCTTGAAGTCGTTGCGGTCGGGCAGCTTGCCGTAGGGCAGGCGCGCCAGGTATTCCTTCGACGGGGCGAGCAGCAGCACGTCTTGCAGGCGCTGGGTCGACGCCCGGCGCCAAGGCAGGGTCTTGTCGAACCAGCCGGGGATGACCCGGTCGGTGAAGTGCGGATACAGCACGATGCCGTCGCCGCTGTAGGGCAGGTCGAGGTGATAGTCCAGCAGGCCGCCGTCGCGGAACGTGCCGGCGCCGGCTCCCGGCAGGTCGCGCACGCCTTCCATCACCATCGGGATCGAGCCCGAGGCCAGCAGCGCCTGGCGCAGGTTGCCGGCGTCCAGGGCGATGAAGCGCGACGGGAAGTCGTTCAGCGCCTCCACCGGCGGCGCCAGGCGCGGGTCGTGGATGATCAGCCGTTCGAAGTGCCGCGCCAGCCGCGCCCGGCCGCGCAGGTTGTCGGCGATCACCGAGCCCAGCGCCAGGCCCAGCCGGCCGCGGTGATCGTCCGCCAGCCGGCCGTGGCTTTTGACCACCATGATGTTGAGGCGGTAGTGGGGGTTGTCGAGCAGGCGCGCGTCGCGGCCGTCGAGCAGGTCGTCGAGCATGCGCCGGGAACTGCGGCTGACCTCGGTGACGGTGACGCCCTTGTTGAAGTTTTGCTCGGTGTACAGGTGACCGAGACGGCGGATGCCTTCGGCGGCGTCCGGCAGGCAGGCGCTGGCAAAGCGCCAGGAACCCACCGACGCACCGATCAGCGAGCGCTCCCGGGGCGCCGCCGGCAGCCATTCGCCGAACAGTGCCAGATCCAGCCCCTGGATCCCCAGCGCCTTCGGCCCGCCGGCGGCGCCGGGCAGGGTGCCGACGTCGGCGGCGCTCAGGCCCCGGGCGCGGATGCGCGCCATGGCCCGGGGGCCGGCCTTGAGGGTGAGGGCGGGGAACTTGATGTGGATGGCGGTCATGTCGGCCTCGGTCGATGGCGAGCGGGGATTATAGAGCCACTGCGAACCCTGTGGGAGCTGGCTTGCCAGCGATGACGGAAGGACAGTCACTGCGATGTCGCACGCAGAATCGCTATCGCTGGCAAGCCAGCTCCCACAGGAAGTCCCGCAGGAGGTCGTGTCGGGCAGGGCAATGATGGCCATTCAGTTTCAATTAAGTTCACCCCGCTAAGGTGATGCCCCGCAGCACATAAAAATACGGAGACACCCCATGAAGACCCTGACTGCCCTGTCCATCGCCTCGATCATCGGCCTGACCGCGAGCCTCGCCCACGCCCGCGACCTGGGCCCCGATGAGGCCCTGCGCCTGCGCGACGCTGGTACTATCCAGTCTTTCGAGAAGCTCAACGCCGCAGCGCTGGCCAAACACCCTGGTTCGACGGTCACCGACACCGAGCTGGAAGAGAAGTACGGCAAGTACCTCTACCAGATCGAACTGCGCGATCCGCAGGGCCAGGCGTGGGACATGGAACTGGACGCGGTCAGCGGGCAAGTGCTCAAGGATCATCAGGACACGTAATGAAGCCGTATTTTCTGCATCCGCGCGTCGGGAGCCGTCTGGCCCTGGCGCTGTTGGCGTTCTGCTCGCTGGCGGCGGCCCGCGACCTCGACCAGGATGAGGCCCTGCGCCTGCGCCAGCAGGGCGTGATCCTGCCGCTGGAACAGGTGCTGCAACAGGCGCTGGACCGCTATCCCGGCGCCAAGCTGCTGGAGGTCGAGCTGGAAGAGAAGCACGACGTCTATGTTTATGAAGTCGAGCTGCTGACGGTCGAAGGGGTGGCCCGCGAGCTGCACCTCAAGGCCGACACCGGGCAACTGATCAAAGACAAGGAAGATTGACCGATGCGTCTGCTATTGGTGGAAGACCACGTACCGTTGGCCGATGAACTGCTCGCCGGCCTGCAGCGCCAGGGCTATGCGGTCGATTGGCTGGCGGACGGGCGCGATGCGGTCTATCAGGGCGGCAGCGAGCCCTATGACCTGATCGTCCTCGACCTCGGCCTGCCCGGCGTGCCGGGGCTGGAGGTGCTGGCGCAGTGGCGGGCCGGCGGCCTGGCCGTGCCGGTGCTGATCCTCACGGCCCGGGACTCCTGGGCCGAGCGCATCGAAGGCCTGAAGGCCGGGGCCGACGACTACCTGACCAAGCCGTTCCATCCGGAAGAACTGTTCCTGCGCATCCAGTCGCTGCTGCGCCGCTCCAAGGGCCAGGCCAACCAGCCGACCCTCAAGGCCGCCGGCCTGCACCTGGACGAAGGCCGACAGTGCGTCACCCGCGACGGCGCCGACATTCAGCTGACCGCCGCCGAATTCCGCCTGCTGCGCTATTTCATGCTCCATCCGCAGCAGATCCTGTCCAAGAGCCACCTTGCCGAACACCTCTACGACGGCGAGACCGAGCGCGACTCCAACGTACTGGAAGTCCACGTCAACCACTTGCGGCGCAAGCTCGGCAAGAGCGTGATCGAAACCCGCCGCGGCCAGGGTTACCTGTTCGGCGGGCAGGCTTCGTGAGGTCGATCCAGCGGCGCCTGAGCCTGGGCCTGATCAGCGTGATGGTGATCGTCGGCCTGGTGCTGGCGCAGGTCAGCCTGTGGCTGTTCGAAGTGGGCCTGCAGCGTTACCTCGAAGCCGGCCTGCGCAACGACAGCGAAAGCCTGCTGGTGGCGCTGGTGCGCGGCCCGCAGGGCTTGCAGCTGGATGAGCGGCATCTGTCGCCGGCCTATCAGCGGCCGTTCTCCGGGCATTATTTCCGCATCGACTTCGCCGACAGCCACTGGCGCTCGCGCTCGCTGTGGGATCAGGATCTGCCGCTGCTGGATCACCCCGGCCTGCACAGCAACCTGCAACTGGGCCCCGGCGGCCAGCAGTTGCTGGTGCTGCGCTCGGACTACCGGCGCCTGGGCCAGTCGATCTCCATCAGCGTCGCCCAGGACTACACCCCGGTGCGCGAGAGCTTCCGGCGCATGCGCCAGGTCGGGCTCGGGCTCGGACTGGCCGGCCTGTTGCTGATCCTGTTGCTGCAACGGCTCACCGTGCGCCGGGCCCTGCGCCCGCTGGAAACGGCACGGGAACAGATCGCCCAGTTGCAGCAGGGCCAGCGCTCGCAGCTCGACGAGCAAGTGCCGACCGAGCTGGAACCCCTGGTGGCGCAGATCAACCATTTGCTGGCCCACACCGAAGACAGTCTCAAACGCTCGCGCAACGCCTTGGGCAACCTCGGTCATGCGCTGAAGACGCCGCTGGCGGTGCTGCTGAGCTTGGCCTCAAGCGAACGGCTCGACGGGGACCCGCAGCTGCGCAAGATGCTCACCGAGCAACTTGCGCAGGTGCAGCAGCGGCTCAACCGCGAGTTGAACCGTGCGCGGCTGTCCGGCGATGCGCTGCCGGGGGCGCTGTTCGATTGCGGTGCGGAGCTGCCGGGCCTGCTGGCGACGTTGAACATGATCCACGGCGAACACCTGGCGTTGAGCTTCACGGCGCCTGCGGGCCTGCAACTGCCGTGGGATCGGGAAGACTTGCTGGAACTGCTCGGCAACCTGCTGGACAACGCCTGCAAATGGGCCGACGCCGAGGTGCGCCTGAGCGTGGTCGAGGCGGCGGGCGGTTTTTTGCTGAACGTCGAGGACGACGGCCCGGGCATCCCCGAGGCCCAGCGCGATCAGGTGTTCAGCCGCGGCACCCGGCTGGATGAGCAGACCGACGGCCATGGCCTGGGGCTGGGGATCGTGCGGGACATCGTCGAGGCCTGGGGCGGGACACTGGCGCTGCGCGAGAGCGAGTGGGGCGGGTTGAGCGTGGTGATCGAACTGCCCAAGCGCTGAGGGCTGCGGAAGCGGCGGCGCCTTGACCGACGCCATCGCTGGCAAGCCAGCTCCCACAGGGTTTGCGGTGAACACAGATTTTTGCAGCCAGCCAAGCCTCCTGTGGGAGCCAGCTCCCACAGGTTTTGCGGTGAACACAGATTTTTGCAGCCAGCCAAGCCCCCTGTGGGAGCCAGCTCCCACAGGTTTTGCGGTAAACACAGATTTTTGCAGTCAGCCAAGCCTCCTGTGGGAGCCAGCTCCCACAGGTTTTGCGGTGAACACAGATTTTTGCAGTCAGCCAAGCCCCCTGTGGGAGCCAGCTCCCACAGGTTTTGCGGTGAACACAGATTTTTGCAGCCAGCCAAGCCCCTTGTGGGAGCTGGCTTGCCAGCGATGGCGGAAGGTCAGCCGCCACTGATGTCGGATGGGCCGGCCCCTTCGCTGGCAAGTCGAGTCATCGCATCGCAGCGCCTACAGATTGTTCCAGCGGTAGGTCAGACGCGGAACTGGTCCATCAGGCCCTGCTGCTGGTTCGCCAAACTGTTGAGCGACTGGCTCACCCGCGCCGATTCGTTGGCCTGGCCGGACAGCGATTCGGTCACGTCGCGAATGGTCGCCACGTTGTTGTTGATCTCCTCGGCCACGGCGCTTTGCTCTTCCGCCGCGCTGGCGATCTGCAGGTTCATGTCGCTGATCACCGTCACGGCGTCGCCGATCTGGCGCAGGGCCGTCACGGCCTGGCCGACTTGCTCCACGCTGCCCTGGGCCTGGCGGTGGCTGTTGCCCATCGAGCCGACCACGTCCTGGGTGCCGTTCTGCAATTGCTCGATCACTTGGCGGGTCTCCTCCACCGACTCCTGGGTGCGGCGGGCGAGGTTGCGCACTTCATCGGCGACCACCGCGAAGCCACGTCCGGCCTCTCCGGCGCGGGCCGCTTCGATGGCGGCGTTGAGGGCCAGCAGGTTGGTCTGCTCGGCGATGGCGCGGATGGTCTCCAGCACGGTGCCGATCTTCTCGCTGTTGGCGGCCAGGCCTTCGACCTGCGCCATCGCCGCGCTCATGTCGGCGGCCAGGGTGTCGATGCTGGCGGTGGTGCGGTCGATCACAGTCAGGCCCTGACGGGTGGCGCGGTCGGCGTCCTTGGCCGCTTCGGCGGCTTGCGCCGCGCTGCGGGCGACGTCCTGGGCGGTGGCGCTCATCTCGTGGGACGCGGTGGCGACCTGATCCACCTGGCGGTACTGCTGCTCCATGCCGGCGCTGGTCTGGGTGGCGATGGCCGAGGACTGGTCGGCGGTGTTGCGTGCGTCCTGCACCGAGCGTTTCACCTGGGCGATGATCGGCTGCAGTTTGTCGAGGAAGCGGTTGAACCAGCCGGCCAGCTGGCCCAGTTCATCGTTCTTGTCGTAGGCCAGGCGCCGGGTCAGGTCGCCTTCGCCGCTGGCGATGTCTTCGAGCATGTGCGCCACGCCGAGGATCGGCTTGGTCACGCTGCGGGCCATCAGCCACACCAGCAGCAGGCCGAGCAGGGCGGCGAGGGCGCCGAGGCTCAGCTCGATCAGCGTGCCCGAGCGGTTGCTGGCGTCGAGTTGCTGCTTGAGGGCTTCGGCGCGGCTGACCAGCACCTTTTCCGGCACATCGAGCAGCACGCCCCAGGACGGCCCGCCAGGGATCGGCTGGAACGGCGACAGCACCTTCAACTGCTGGTTGCTGTGCAGGCTGCTCACGGTCTTGCTGGAGGCGAGCAGGCCCAGCAGTTCGGCGCCGCTGGCCTTGTCCACGGCGTCCAGGCGCTGGCTCAGCTTGCCGGCGTCCGGGCTGTGGCCGGCGAGCAGGCCGGCGGGGCTGATGATGCTCACAGCGGTCTGGCCGTCGTACAGCTTCTTGCTGGCGTTCTGGCTGATGGCCTGCAGGCTGTTGAGGTTGATGTCCACCGACAGCGAGGCGATGACTTTGCCGTTGACCGTCAGCGGGAACACGATGCTGGTCATCAGCACCTTCTGGCCGTCGATCACATAGAAGTAGGGTTCGATCACGCAGGGCTTGAGCGTGGTGCGCGGGCAGGTGAACCAGGCGTTGGCGGCCTGGCCGCTGGGGCCGGTGCTGGTGTCGGCCATGTCGCTTTCCGGCAGTGCCATGGACGTGACCTTGCCCGGCGTCGGCTGCGACCAGTACAGGGCGAAGCGGCCCTTGTCGTTGCTGCCCAGTTCCGCCTGGCCGGCGAACAGTTCGTCCTTGCCGTCCAGCGCGTTGGCCTCGAACACCAGCGACAGGCCCAGCAGCTCAGGGTTGGCCTGCAGGGCCGACTTGACCTGACGGGTCATGTCCTCGCGCAGGTCGAAGGCATCCAGGAAGCGTTTCTCGGCCTGTTCGCGCAGGAACAGTACCTGGCGCGAAAAGCCGTGGCCGTATTGGTAGGCGTCCATGAACTGCTGGCGGATGAACGCCGCCTGCACTTCGCCCTGGGATTCGATGCGGGCCTGGGCCGACTCGGTGAGCATTTCCATGCTCGACGCCTTCACCAGCTCGGAACTGTGCTCCATGCGGTACAGCGAAAGACCCACCAACAGGGTCACGATACCGGCCAGGCAGAGCCCGGCGAGCAGGGTGATTTTCCATTGGATGGAAAGTTGTCTGAGCGACATGGAGACGTCCTTATTCGATATTTATCTGAGACTTTGCACTGTAACGGCAGCGCGGCGGTTTTCTTTATGGCGCAAACGCAATAGGACCGATTGCCGCATCCGGCGGCAGTGCCACGTATGTTCCTGTGGCGAGGGAGCCTGCTCCCGCTCGACTGCGCAGCAGGCGCGATGCGGGCCGCCCCCCCACGGCGGGAGCAAGCTCCCTCGCCACGGATTCATCGGTTGTTACAGGACAATGCAGCCCCTCGCTTTGACACTGCGGCCACTCTGCGGCACAGTGCGCGCCCTTCTAACAAGACCCTCGATCCAAATTCGCTGGCGGCCTCCGGGCGTTGCCGGGCGGACTCATCCTGTCTGGCGGTGAAGCGCATCCATCGCCGTGTTTTTGAGGTAGTGAAATGAATGCAGTGATTGCTGCGGTCGGCGTCATGCTGATCCTCAGCCTGTCCCGTGTGCACGTGGTGATCGCGTTGATCGTCGGTGCGCTGGTCGGTGGCCTGACCGGCGGCCTGGGCATCGACGCCACGCTCAAGGCGTTCAACAGCGGCCTGGGCGGCGGGGCGACGGTGGCGTTGTCCTACGCGCTGCTGGGCGCGTTCGCGGTGGCCATCGCCAAGTCCGGCCTGGCCCACGCGCTGGCCGACAAGGCCCTGGCCATGGTCGACCGCCAGCACGCCACCGGCGGCGGCAGCGTCAAGTGGCTGCTGATCGGGCTGTTGTGGGTGGTGGCGATCGCGTCGCAGAACATCCTGCCGATCCACATCGCGTTCATTCCGCTGCTGGTGCCGCCGTTGCTGTATGTGCTGACCAAACTGCAACTGGACCGGCGCCTGATCGCCTGCGTGATGACCTTCGGCCTGATCACCCCGTACATGGTGTTCCCGGTGGGGTTCGGCAACATCTTCCTCAATCAGATCCTGCTGGCCAACGTCAGCAAGGCCGGGGTGGACATCAGCCAGGTCAACGTCATGCACGCGATGGCCATTCCGGCGGCGGGCATGGTGTTCGGCCTGCTGCTGGCGGTGTTCTTCAGCTACCGCAAGAAGCGGGTCTACGACCTGGAGAAGATCGAGCAGGTGGAGCAGGTCAGCGTCGCCTATAACCCGATGACCCTCGGGATCGCCTTCTTGGCCATTGCGGCGGCGTTCATGATTCAGTTGCTGCTGGACTCGATGATTATCGGGGCGCTGGCCGGATTCCTGATCTTCTCCGCCTCCGGCATCGTGAAGTGGCGCGAGACCGACGGCCTGTTCACCGAAGGCATGAAGATGATGGCGATGATCGGCTTCATCATGATCTCGGCCTCAGGCTTCGCCGAGGTGCTGAAGGCCACGGGCGAGGTGCGCACGCTGGTGGAGAGCGCAGCGGCGTGGATCGACCACAGCCAGGCCATCGGCGCGCTGCTGATGCTGCTGGTGGGGCTGATGGTGACCATCGGCATCGGCTCGTCGTTCTCCACGGTGCCGATCCTGGCGGCGATCTTCGTGCCGCTGTGCGTGCAGCTGGGCTTCAGCCCGATGGCGATCGTCTGCATCGTCGGCACCGCCGGCGCCCTGGGCGACACCGGCTCGCCGGCCTCGGACTCGACCCTGGGCCCGACCTCCGGCCTGAACATCGACGGCCAGCACCACCACATCTGGGACACCGTGGTGCCGACCTTCCTGCACTACAACCTGCCGCTGCTGGCGGCCGGGTGGCTGGCCGCGATGGTGCTCTGACCACCAGCGGTCACTTGTTGGCTCCCGCATCGGCACGGGTGGGAGCCTCCGGCTCAACTTTTGGTTCGGCAGGCCGTTAACGCCTTTATCCACGCCAATAAAACCAAAAGAGTGAGCCCGTCCATGCGTCTGAGCCTCAAGGCTAAAGTCCTGTCCCTTGCCGTCCTTCCGGTGTTGCTCTTTGCGCTGGTGATCAGCCTGACCGTGCTGTTCATCCTTCAGGAACAGGCGCACAAGGAAGTCGAACAGACCCGCGAGCGCCTGCTCGGCGACGCCAAGGCCACGCTGCAGAGCTACGTCGCCGTGGCCATGACCACGATCAAGCCGCTGTACGACGCCGCCGCCCCCGGCGACACCGCCGCCCGGGCCCAGGCGATCAAGCTGCTGTCGAGCATCAAGTACGGCAAGGACGGCTACTTCTTCGGCTACGACTCCGAGACCGTGCGCCTGTTCAAGGCCAACGACCCCGACGGCGTGGGCAAGAGCTTCAAGGACAACCGCGACCCGAACGGCGTCTACGTCAACCGCGACCTGGTGAAGGTGGCGAAGGACGGCAGCCATTACCTGCAATACAGCTCGCCGCTGCCGGGCAATGCCCAGGTGCTGGTGCCTAAGCTTGGCTACACCGAATACCTGTCCAAGTGGGACATGGCGGTCGGCACCTCGGTGAACCTGGACGGCATCGAAGCGCAAGTGGCGGCGGTCGAGGCCACGGTGCAGGAGCGCATGCGGGGCGTGGTGCTGAGCATCGTCGGCGTGGCCGTGGTGGTGCTGCTGGTGATCGCCGCGGCGGGCATGCTGCTGGCCAACACCATCCTGCGCCCGTTGAACCTGATGAAAGCCAACCTCGACGACATCGCGGCGGGCGAGGGCGACCTGACCCGCCGTCTGGCCATCACCAGCCAGGATGAGCTCGGCGAACTGGCCGGCTCGTTCAACCGCTTCGTCGACAAGATCCACGGCCTGGTACGGCAGATCACCGAAATGACGTCCCAGCTCACTGGCCTGGTGACCCAGGTGTCGGACCAGGCACACCGTTCCGATCAGGCCATGGAGCGCCAGCGCCACGAGACCGATCAGGTCGCCACGGCGATCAACGAGATGTCCGCCGCCGCCCAGGAAGTGGCCAAGAGCGCGCAGAACGCCGCCGTCGCCGCCCGTCAGACCGACGAGGAAGGCCAGGCCGCCAAGCGGGTCGTGGCCGGCAGCATCCAGCAGATCCATGCGTTGGTGGACGACATCCGCCACAGCGGCGTGTCCCTCGACAGCCTGCAGCAGGACGTGTCGTCGATCGTCGGCGTGCTCGGGGTGATCCGCTCCATCGCCGAGCAGACCAACCTGCTGGCGCTGAACGCCGCCATCGAGGCGGCGCGGGCCGGGGAGGCCGGGCGCGGTTTTGCGGTGGTGGCGGACGAAGTGCGGGCTCTGGCCAGCCGCACGCAGATCAGCACCCAGGAAATCCAAGGCATGATCGACCGCCTGCAGGCCGGCACCCAATCGGCGGTCGAGGCCATGCGCCGTTCCAGCGAGGCCGGCGACGGCACGTCGGCCCAGGCCAATCAGGCCGGCGCATCGCTGGATGCGATGGCGGAACTGATCGCGACCATCAACTCGATGAACGCCCAGATCGCCAGCGCCGCCGAAGAGCAGACCGCCGTGGCCGAAGAGATCAACCGCAGCGTGCACCAGATCGCCGTGGCCGTGGACAGCGTGGCGGACGAGACCCAGCTCGGCGCCCAGACCTCGCGCAGCCTGGCCGAGCTCGGTCAGCGCCTGGGCCGGCTGGTGGGGCAGTTCCGCATTTGAAACCCATACGGCGCCCGGCCGGGCGCCATCGCCGGCAGGCTGGCTCCCACCGGTTTCGGCGCGTGCGCACCTGCAGTGAAAGACTGGACATCCGCGGCAACTTCTACAGGGTTGCAAATGCGCCCACGGAGCTGATGCCGGGTAAGTGGGGCCTAATCGGGCTCCACTTCCAGTCTCAGGCGCGTGTCGTCCAAGTGTTTGATCCGCAGGACAGCGCCTTGCAGGCGTCGGCCCTGCACCCGCACGTCCACGGTCTTGGCCTGGTCCAGGTCTTGCGGCAGCGGGGCGGATACGCACAGCGCAAACCGGTAGGGATCGCCCTCGACCGGTTCCAGCCCGACCTGGCACTCGACGCTCTTGATGACGTACCCGGCCGGCGTCTCCAGCCCGTAGTCGAGCCGCGCCGGGCTGCTGATCGATGTCATGGCGGCTATCCCCCGTGTCTGCCGGTGAGCGGACAAGCTTAGCTTGCCGGTCGCCAGGTGACGTTCTCCACGCCGAATTTCTCCGCCATCGGCTTGCTGGTCTTTTGCACCTTTTCCCGGCCGAAACGCGGGATCCGGCCGACGCCGGCGTCGCAGCTCGCCCAGTGCCAGGCCTCGACGTTGTCCATCTTTTCCGAGCGGATGATGAACGACTTCGGCGCGCCGTGGAGGGTGTATTCGATGACAAACAGTTTTGCGTTGTTCATAAAGCCCCGGTTCCTCCCTGTTGTTATAGAGGGATCGCGGCGGGCCGGGAAAATTCATTCGGATTGTCCGGCGGCGCGTTGGCGGGCGGATCGGCGACTGGTTACCATGGCGCTTCCCTCAAACCGATGAACCCCTGCCATGGCCCTTGCCGCGCCTCCCGACCTGAGCGATACCGACGTGCCGGTGCAGCCGCTGGCGCGCACCTACCCGCGCGGCCTGTTCATCGAGCCCCACGAGCATGTCTGGGGCCAGTTGCTGTATGCGATGAGCGGGGTGATGTGGGTCGAGACGCCTCACGAGGCGCTGGTCGTCCCGCCGCAACGGGCGGTGTGGCTGCCGCCGGGCGTGCCCCATGGGATCCGCGTGGTGTCGGACCTGCAGATGCGCAATATTTACCTGCGCCCGGCGCTGGCGGCGACGCTCGACGCCACGGTGCAGGTGATCGAGGTCGGCGGCCTGCTGCGCGAGCTGATCGTCGGGCTGGTGGAGGAGGGCGACAGCGGCGATCCGGCCTATTACGACGCGCTGGTCGGCCTGGCCCTGCTGGAGCTCAAGCGCGCCCGGCGCTCGCAGCTGAAAATCCCGCTGCCGGACGATTCCGACCGGCGCCTGATGAACCTGTGCCAGGCGGTCATGGCCGCGCCTTCGCTGGACATTCCGTTCGAGCGGCACGCGGAGAACGCCGGGGCCAGCGTGCGCACCCTGGCGCGGCTGTTCAAGGACGGCCTGGGCATGGGCTTCGCCGAATGGCGGCGGCAGGTGCAACTGGCGACCGCGGCGGCGGAGCTGATCCAGGGCGTGCCGGTCAGCGCCATCGCCCGGGAGCTGGGCTATTCGCCGAGCAGCTTCAGCGACATGTTCCGCCGTGAGCTCGGCGTGGCGCCTTCACAGTACGGCGCAGGCGCCGGCTCCGGTTGATCGCGATCCCTTGTGGGGGCGAGCCTGCTCGCGATGGCGGTCTGTCAGTCGAAGCCGGTGCCGGATGTTCCGCCGCGATCGCGAACAGGCTCGCTCCCACAGCGGTCGCGCGGGATCCGGACCTTTGACCGAAATCCAATAGGCGGCTGGCGATGGCGCCATTCAGGGCGCCGAAGGATTGGCCGAAATTCGGAAGTCCTTGGCCGATGCCGCCGCACGCCTTTCCCTAGACTCTGCCCATTCCCTTTCTCAGGCGGAGCTGTCCCATGAATTACCTGATTTCCCTGGCGGTCGGCCTGGGCGTCGGCCTGCTCTACGGCGCGCTGGATGTCCGCTCCCCGGCGCCGCCGACGATCGCGCTGGTCGGCCTGCTGGGCATGCTGGCCGGTGAGCAGCTGTGGCCGATGGGCCGGCAACTGGTGGCCGGCTGGCTGTCCTGAATCCCTTCCTTTTCCATTCGGTGGATGTACCCATGAAAGCATTGCAATTCGATCAAACGGGCGATTTGGCTTCCCTGCGCTTCGTCGAGGTGCCGACCCCGGTGCCGGGCGCCGATGAGGTGCTGGTGCAGATCAAGGCGGCGGGCCTGAACCCCAGCGACGTGAAGAACGTGCTCGGGCGTTTTCCCTACACCACGCTGCCGCGCATCCCTGGTCGGGATTTCGCCGGGGTCGTGGTCGAAGGGCCGTCGGCGCTGATCGGCCAGGAAGTGTGGGGCACGGGCCGTGAGCTGGGTTTCTTCGCCGACGGTTCCCATGCGCAGTTCGTCAAACTGCCGGCCAACGGCGTGGCGCATAAGCCTTCGCACCTGAGCTTCACCCAGGCCGCCAGCCTCGGCGTGCCGTACACCACGGCGTGGGACGCGCTGGAACGCAGCCTGGTGAGCGCCGAAACGCGGCTGCTGGTGATCGGCGGCGGGGCGGTGGCCACGGCGGCGCTGGCCTTGGCCAAAGTGCGCGGCGCCCAGGTGCTGGCGGCGGCGCGTCGGCCGGAGCAGGTCGAGGCTTTGCAGGCCCAGGGCTACCGGACGATCCTGCTCGACACGCCGGAGTCGCTGGGCGCCCAGGTCAATGCGGTGTACCGCGGCGGCGCCGATGTGATTTTCGACACCACGGGCTTCTGGCTGCCGGCTTCGGTGGCGGCGCTGGCGACGTTCGGGCGGATCGCGATCATCGCCGCGCCGGTGGACGGGCATGTGCAGTTGCCGGCGCTGGCCCTGTACCGCAAGGGCGGGTCGGTGGTCGGGATCAACTCGCTGCTGTACGGCGTGCAGGCCTGTGCGGCAATGCTGGAGCAGTTCGGCCGCTACTTCGACGAGGGCCTGCTGCCGTTGCCGCAGGGGCTGGTGGAGGCGCCGCTGGAGCAGGGGCTGGCCCGTTATGCCGAGGTGAATCAGGGCGGCGGGGACAAGATCATCCTGATGCCTTGATGGGTGGCCTCCGGGGAGGGCGGGGCGGTCGCCGGCATGGCCGGGCTTCGGCAGAAATTGCCTGTGTGCCGGCCACCCGGTAAAGTGCCGCTCCCCCCCGTTCTGCCTGAGGTCGCACCATGAGCCAGCCCATCGATATTGCCGTGATCGGCGCCACCGGCACCGTCGGCGAAACCCTTGTGCAGATTCTTGAGGAGCGCGACTTCCCGGTCGGCAACCTGCACCTGCTGGCCAGCAGCGAATCCGCCGGCAGCTCGGTGCCCTTTCGCGGCAAGAACATGCGGGTGCGGGAAGTCGATGCGTTCGACTTCGGCAAGGTCAGACTGGCGTTTTTCGCCGCCGGCCCCGCCGTCACCCTGAGCTTTGCCGACCGCGCCCATGCCGCCGGCTGCTCGCTGATCGACCTGTCCGGCGCCTTGCCGGCCGAGCGGGCGCCGCAGGTGGTGCCGGAAGCCAACGCCAGCGTGCTGGACGGCCTGAAGGCGCCGTTCCAGGTCGGCAGCCCGAGCCCGTCGGCCACGACGCTGGCGGTGGCGCTGGCGCCGTTGCGCGGTCTGCTCGACCTGCAATCGGTGCATGTCACCGCCAGCCTGGCGGTGTCCGCCCTGGGGCGCGAAGGCGTCACCGAGCTGGCGCGCCAGACCGCCGAGCTTCTGAACATGCGCCCTCTGGAGCCGTCGTTCTTCGACCGTCAGATCGCCTTCAACCTGCTGGCCCAGGTCGGCACGCCGGACGCCGACGGCCACACCTCCCTGGAAAAACGCCTGGTGCGTGAGCTGCGCCAGGTGCTGGCCAACCCTTCCTTGAAGATTTCCGCGACTTGCATTCAAGCCCCGGTGTTTTTTGGCGATAGCTTTAGCGTGACCTTGCGGTCAGCGGATGCGGTCGACCTGGAAAAGGTCAACGCCGCGCTCGAAGACGCGCCGGGTATTGAGTTGGTCGAAGCCGGCGATTATCCGACGGCGGTCGGTGACGCGGTGGGGCAGGACGTGGTCTATGTCGGGCGGGTGCGCGGCGGTGTCGATGAGCCGGCGGAACTAAATCTGTGGCTGACGTCAGATAACGTACGCAAAGGCGCGGCCCTCAACGCGGTGCAGGTCGCCGAATTGTTGATAAAAGGCCTGCTGTAAAAGATACTTGGCAACAATTTGTCGACTGATTCTAGCCGGGCGCTATGCTTGGCCGGAGCGCTTGGCAACGAGTCACTCTCCGGGACTTTCCGGGGCATCAAAGAAATGATCGCGCGCGGCCCGTTCCCGTCGTCGCGCGCAATGCCTTGCGGCAGCGGTATTCAAGACTTCTCGCTGGCCGAGGAATGTTCAGACAAAGGAAGAGGCTATGGTTCAAGTTCGCAAACTGGTGTTAGCAATAGCGGCCGCCTCGGCGCTGTCCTCCGGTATGGCGCATGCCCTCGGGCTCGGGGAGCTGACCCTGAAGTCGACCCTGAACCAGCCGCTGGTGGCGGAGATCGAGCTGCTCGACGTCAAGGACCTCACCGCTGCCGAAGTGGTGCCGAGCCTGGCCTCGCCCGAAGACTTCGCCAAGGCCGGCGTCGACCGCCAGACCTTCCTCAACGATCTGACCTTCACCCCGGTGCTCAACGCCAGCGGCAAAAGTGTGCTGCGCGTGACGTCCAGCAAGCCGCTGTCCGAGCCGATGGTGAAGTTCCTGGTGCAGGTGATGTGGCCCAACGGCCGCCTGCTGCGCGACTACAGCGTGCTGCTGGATCCGTCCAAGTTCTCCCAGCAGACCGCCGACGCCGCCCAGCAGGCCCCGGTGCAGACCATCACCGCACCGACCACCGGCGCCACTCACCCGGCGCAGTACACCACGACGCCGCGCGACACCCTGTGGGAGATCGCGGCCAAGGCGCGCAACGGCGGATCGGTGCAGCAGACCATGCTGGCGATTCAGGCCCTCAACCCGGATGCGTTCATCGACGGCAACATCAACCGCCTGAAGACCGGCCAGGTGCTGCGCCTGCCGGACTCGGTGCAAAGCACGGCGCTGCCGCAATCGAAGGCGATCGCCGAAGTCGCGGCGCAGAACACCGCCTGGCGCCAGGGCCGCCGTTACGTGGCCAAGCCGGGCACCGGCCAGCAGCAACTGGACGCGACCAAGCGTGGCCGCGGCAATGCCGGCGCTGCGCCGAACCCCAAGGACAACCTGAGCCTGGTCTCCGCCGAAAGCGGCAAGGCCCGCGGCAAAGGCCCGGCGGGCGACGCCAAGGCCCTGAGCAACAAGCTGGCGGTGACCCAGGAAAGCCTCGACACGACCCGTCGCGACAATGCCGAGCTGAAAAGCCGCATGGCTGACCTGCAGAGCCAGCTGGACAAGCTGCAACGCCTGATCGAACTGAAGAACAATCAACTGGCGAAGATGCAGGCCGAAGGGGCTGCGCCGGCCGCCGCACCGGAAGCTGCGCCTGCGCCGGCTCCGGTGCCGGCCATTACCGCCGAGCTGGCGACCACGCCGCCGGTCGCTCCGGTGCAAACTGCTCCGGCTGCGCCTGCGCCCGAGGCAGCTGCGCCTGCGCCCGCCGAGCCTGTGGTCGAGCCGAAACCGGCCGCCGATGACGACAAGGCCTTCAACGAACTGCTGACCAACCCGATCCTGCTGGGTCTGGCCGGCGGCGGCGCCATCGTCCTGCTGCTTCTGCTGTTGCTGCTGGCCCGCCGGCGCAAGGCCCAGCAGGAAGCCGAGAAGCACCTGCGCATGGCCCGGGCCCTGGAGGAGCAATCCTTCGAGCCTGAGCTCGATCTGCCGGAAAGCAGCTTCGAAGGCTTGGAAACGCCGGCGGCGAGCGTCAAGCTGAACCCGGCACCTGCTCCGGCGCCAGCTCCAGCCCCGGCGCCGGCCGTCGAGCCTGTCGTCGTGGCGCAGCCGATCGCTGCGCCGCTGGTCGCGCCGGCGGCCGAACGCACCGATGACGTACTGGCCAAGGCCCAGTCGCACATCGACGGCGGTCGCCTGAACCAGGCCGCCGCGCTGCTGGAGGAGGGCGTGAGCCTGGAGCCGCAGCGCAGCGACCTGCGCCTGAAACTGATGGAAGTCTACGGCCGCCAAGGCGACCGCGACATGTTTGTCGGCCAGGAACGTCAATTGGTCGCCAACGGCGAGAACTTCGCCAAGGTCGAAGAGCTCAAGAAGCGCTTCCCGGCCATGGCGGTCGTTGCCGCCACCGGGCTGGCCGCTGCGGCCATGGCCGCCGAGCTGGATGCCGAATACGTCAAGGAACTGCTGCTCGACGAGCCGCAGGCCCCGGCCGAAACCGACAACGAGCTGGACAGCGCGTTCGACCTGAGCCTCGACGATCTGGACAACATCAAGCCGGTGGAGCCAGCGGTGGCTGAGCCTGCACCTGCTGCGGCCATCGAGCCGGAAGCACCGGTCGAGCTGGACGAGTTTCCGGCCGATGACGACCTGAGTTTCGAGTCCGTGCTGCAGCAGCAGACCGAAATCAAGGAGAACCTCGACGACCTGCCGGAGTTCGACCTGGATCTGGACCTGGGCGCCGAAGCGTCGCCGGCCACGCTGGCCGAAGACGATTTCCTGCTGGATCTGGATGACGGCATGAAGGATCTGCCGCCGGTCGAAGCGCCGGTCGTGGCCCAGGCGCCGATCGACGAGCTGGATCTGCCGGCCGATTTCGACCTGTCCCTGGCGGACGAAATGGACGCGGCCCCGGCTGAGCCGGATGCGTTTTCCGCCGAGCTGGACGACGTCAACGCAGAGCTGGACCGCCTGTCCCAGAGCCTCGGCGAGCCGAGCTTCAGCGAAGCTGACGCGGCCATGGGCGGTGATCTCGGTGAACTGGGCGAGGATGACTTCGACTTCCTCTCCGGCACCGATGAGGCCGCCACCAAACTTGACCTGGCCCAGGCCTACATCGACATGGGCGACAACGACGGCGCGCGCGACATCCTCAACGAAGTGCTCAGCGAGGGTGACGACAAGCAGAAGAACGAGGCCCGGGAGATGCTTTCGCACCTGGCCTGATCCGGCGTTCGGCGGTAATGAGAACGGCAGCCCATTGGGGCTGCCGTTTTTTTTTTTTCGCTTTAGATCGGTAAGCCCTCTTCTGTGCTCAGGCTTGAAGGGGAGCGTGCAGATAAAACTGTGGGAGCCAGCCTGCTGGCGATGACGGCGGCACATCCGGCATCGATATGCCAGGCAGGCCGCCATCGCCAGCAGGCTGGCTCCCACAGGTAATCGGTGCTGCAGGTGAGGCTGTGGGCCGGCGGCGGTCGCTGGAGAACTTTCTGGCATC
The DNA here is from genome assembly GCF_002112565.1 of Pseudomonas sp. R25(2017). Lineage (NCBI taxonomy): Bacteria > Pseudomonadati > Pseudomonadota > Gammaproteobacteria > Pseudomonadales > Pseudomonadaceae > Pseudomonas > Pseudomonas sp. R25(2017). Next base: position 57,040 of record NZ_NEHZ01000001.1, on the reverse strand, counting down.
CCCCATCCATGGCCTTATAATGCCCGCCTTTGTGCATCTGCAGGCTGTCCCGCTTTGGCAAACATAGATAACCCGGCCGCCGAAATGGCCCCCGAAGGCTTTTTCCGCATCGCCCTGGGCGTTGAGTACAAAGGTTCGCGCTACCGTGGCTGGCAACGCCAGGCCTCGGGTGTGCCGTCCGTGCAGGAAGAGCTGGAGAAGGCCCTGTCGAAGGTCGCCGATTCGCCGGTGGCGATCCAGTGCGCCGGCCGCACCGACGCCGGGGTGCACGCCTGCGGGCAGGTGGTGCACTTCGACACGCAGGCTGTGCGGTCGCTGAAGGCCTGGGTCATGGGCGCCAACATCAATCTGCCCCACGACATCAGCGTCAGTTGGGCTCAGGTGATGCCGGCCCACTTCCATGCGCGCTTCAAGGCTATCGCCCGACGTTACCGGTACGTGATCTACAACGATCAGATCCGTCCGGCGCATCTCAATGAGGAAATCACCTGGAACCACCGTCCGCTGGACGTCGAGCGCATGGCGCAGGCGGCGCAGTACCTGGTGGGCACCCACGATTTCAGCGCGTTCCGCGCCGGCCAGTGCCAGGCCAAGTCGCCGGTCAAGAAGCTCCACCACCTGCGCGTGACCCGTCACGGCAAGATGATCGTGATCGACATCCGCGCCAGCGCGTTCCTGCATCACATGGTGCGCAACATCGCCGGGGTGCTGATGACCATTGGCGCCGGCGAGCGCCCTGTGGGGTGGATGAAAGAGGTGCTGGAGAGCCGTGAACGGCGCTCCGGAGGGGTGACGGCGCACCCGTTCGGGCTGTATCTGGTACAGGTCGAGTACCACGACGAGTTCCCGCTGCCGGAGCGTTTCATCGGGCCGCATTTCCTGACCGGTTTCGCTGAACTGGACGGCTGACGCCCTCGAATGCATTTGCTACCATCCGGGACTTTCTCGGATTTGCCTTGGGGTTCTATCGACATGTCAGCCGTTCGCAGCAAGATTTGCGGGATTACCCGCTTAGAGGATGCGCTGGCGGCCGTCGAGGCCGGGGCCGACGCCATCGGTTTCGTGTTCTACGCCAAGAGCCCGCGGGCGGTGACCGTGCAGCAGGCGCGGGGGATCATCCGGGCGTTGCCGCCGTTCGTGACCACGGTGGGTCTGTTCGTCAACCCCAGCCGTTGCGAGCTGGGGGAGATCCTCGACGCCGTGCCGCTGGATCTGCTGCAGTTCCATGGCGACGAGACCGCCGCCGAATGCGAAGGCTGGCACCGGCCGTACATCAAGGCCCTGCGGGTCAAGGCCGGCGACGACATCGCCGCCGCCTGCAATGCCTACCCGAGCGCCAGCGGCGTGCTGCTCGACACCTACGTCGAAGGCGTGCCGGGCGGAACCGGCGAGGCGTTCGACTGGTCTTTGATTCCGCAAGGTTTGAGCAAGCCGCTGATCCTCGCCGGCGGCCTGACGCCGGACAACGTCGCCGACGCCGTCGCCCGGGTGCGGCCGTACGCCGTCGACGTCAGCGGCGGGGTGGAAGCGAGCAAGGGCATCAAGGATCACGCGAAGATCCGGGCGTTCATCAACGCCGCACGCGGCAACGCAGCACCGATGTGACGGCTGGCAGACTGCCGCCGTCCATAACTGCACTTGCAACAAGCAGGCGCGGCTGAGGATGTTTGGATTGCGCGCAAGGTCGCTTCACGCCGACCCGGCAGTCCACCGGTCATCGCCGCACACAATGAATTTAGCTGAAGGGCATACGCGGGGCCGCGAACCAGAGCGTTCGGGCCGCCGGTACTGGAGAAAGAAAGCATGAGCAACTGGTTGGTAGACAAACTGATCCCTTCGATCATGCGTTCGGAGGTCAAGAAGAGCTCGGTGCCTGAAGGCCTGTGGCACAAGTGCCCGTCCTGCGAGGCTGTGCTGTACCGTCCCGAGCTGGAAAAGACCCTGGACGTTTGCCCCAAGTGCAACCACCACATGCGCATCGGCGCACGTGCGCGCATCGACATCTTCCTGGATGCCGAAGGCCGCAGCGAACTGGGCGCCGACCTGGAACCGGTCGACCGCCTGAAGTTCCGTGACGGCAAGAAGTACAAGGACCGCCTGACCGCTGCGCAGAAGCAGACCGGCGAAAAAGACGCCCTGATCTCCATGAGCGGCACCCTGCTGGGCATGCCGGTGGTGGTGTCGGCGTTCGAATTCAACTTCATGGGTGGCTCCATGGGCGCCATCGTCGGTGAGCGCTTCGTGCGCGCCGCCAACTACGCCCTGGAAAACCGTTGCCCGATGATCTGCTTCGCCGCCTCCGGTGGCGCGCGCATGCAGGAAGCCCTGATCTCGCTGATGCAGATGGCCAAGACCTCGGCGGTGCTGGCGCGCCTGCGCGAAGAAGGCATTCCGTTCATCTCCGTACTGACCGACCCTGTCTACGGCGGCGTTTCCGCTAGCCTCGCGATGCTCGGCGACGTGATCGTCGGCGAGCCGAAGGCCCTGATCGGCTTCGCAGGCCCGCGCGTGATCGAACAAACCGTGCGCGAAAAACTGCCGGAAGGCTTCCAGCGCAGCGAGTTCCTGCTGGAGCACGGCGCCATCGACATGATCGTCGACCGCCGCGAGCTGCGTCCGCGCCTGGGCAACCTGCTGGCGCAACTGACCGGCCAGCCGACGCCGACCTACGTCGCCGCTCCGGTCGAGCCGATCGTCGTTCCGCCGGTGCCTGCCAACGTATGACCGAGCGCACCCTTGGCGAGTGGCTCGCCTACCTTGAGCAGTTGCATCCCTCGGCCATCGACATGGGCCTTGAGCGTTCGCAACAGGTAGCGTCCCGCATGGGGCTGGGCCAGCCGGCGCCTCGGGTGATCACGGTCACCGGCACCAACGGCAAGGGTTCGACCTGCGCATTCGTGGCCTCGCTGCTGCGGGCGCAGGGCCTGAGCGTCGGTGTCTACAATTCTCCGCACCTGCTGCGCTACAACGAGCGGGTGCAGCTCAACGGCGTCGAAGCCACCGACGCGCAGCTGTGCGAAGCCTTTGCGGCGGTCGAGGCAGGGCGCGGCGACACTTCCCTCACTTACTTCGAAATGGGCACCCTGGCGGCGTTCTGGCTGTTCCAGCGCGCGGGGCTCGATGCGGTGGTGCTGGAAGTCGGCCTGGGCGGGCGCCTGGATACGGTCAATGTGGTGGACGCCGATCTCGCGCTGGTCACCAGCATCGGCGTCGATCATGCCGATTATCTGGGCGATACCCGCGAATCCGTGGCCTTCGAAAAGGCCGGCATCTTCCGCCCAGGCAAGCCGGCGCTGTGCGGCGACCTGAATCCTCCGCAGCCGTTGCTCGACAAGGCCCGTGAGCTGGCGTGCCCGTTTTTCCTGCGCGGGCGCGATTTCGATCTCGGCGTGACCGAGCGGAACTGGCAATGGCGCGGTACGGATGCCCAGGGGCAGGCTGTCGAATTGCGAGACTTGCCGCTGCTCGACCTGCCGATGGAAAACGCCGCGCTGGCGCTGCAGGCCTATCTCGTGTCGGGTCTGCCGTGGGATTCTGAGCGGATCGTCAGTGCGTTGCAGGCGACCCGCGTGGTCGGCCGGCTCGACCGGCGCTCGTTCGACTGGCACGGCAAGCGTCTGAACCTGTTGCTGGATGTGGGCCACAACCCGCATGCGGCGGAGTACCTGGCCCAGCGCCTGGCGGCGCGGCCACCGGTCGGCAAGCGCCTGGCGGTGTTCGGCCTGCTGGCGGACAAGGATCTGGATGGCGTCGTCGGCGCGTTGAATGCTAGTGTCCAGCACTGGGCCGTGGCACCGCTGGATTCGGCGCGGGCCCGTCCGGTCGCCGAACTGCATGCGGCGTTGCAGGGGCTCGGTGCGTCGGTCACGTCCTACGACAGCGTGGCGGCCGCCCTGGAAGGGCAGTGCGCCGTGGCCACGGACGAAGACGAGATTCTGTTGTTCGGATCATTTTATTGTGTTGCCGAGGCCCTCGAATGGCTGGCCCGGCGCTCCACGGAGGAAGCGGCAGATGGCATTGCTGGATAAGGCGTACAAACAGCGCATGGTCGGCGCCCTGGTGCTGGTGGCGCTGGCGGTGATCTTTTTGCCGATGCTGTTTTCCCGTCAGGACGAGCAGCGTCAGGTGACCGTCGATGCCCCGTCCGCGCCGCAGGCGCCTGCCGTGGCGCAAGTGCAGATGGAGCCGGTGGCGGTGCCTGAGCCGCAAGCCTTGCCGCAAGAGCCGGTGCCGAGCGATGAAGACGTCGCCGAGCAATCGGCGCCTGCGATGCCGATTGCGCCGGCCGCGCCTGCACCAGCCCCTGCACCGGCCGCGCCGGTCGCGGCGGCGAAGCCGGTGGCCCCTGCGCCGGCGCCGGTGGTGAAGCCGGCCCCCGCTCCGGCCCAGCCGATTGCCGCGGCAGCGGCCAAACCGGACACCAGCGCAAGCCGCGTCGATGCGAACGGCCTGTCGGTGAGCTGGTCGGTGCAACTGGCCAGCCTGTCGAGTCGCGCCAGTGCCGAAAGCCTGCAGAAAACCCTGCGCAGCCAGGGCTACAACGCCTACATCCGTTCCGCCGACGGCAAGAACCGGGTGTTCGTGGGGCCGCTGATCGAGCGCGCCGAGGCCGACCGTCTGCGGGATCTGCTCAGCCGCCAGCAGAACCTCAAGGGGTTCGTCGTGCGTTTCCAGCCTGAGCGCGGCTGAAAACTATCGTCCCGATTGAAATGCACTGACAATCGCAGCTTACCGACAGCCCTGGGCTCTGCTAAAATGCGCCGCCTTATCCGTCTGTAGGCTGCACTGTGCCATTTACCTGGGTTGACTGGGCGATCGTTGCAATCGTCGCCATCTCCGCTTTGATCAGTCTGAGCCGCGGCTTCGTCAAGGAAGCGCTATCGCTGGTGACCTGGATCATCGCAGGAGCGGTTGCCTGGATGTTCGGTGGCTCACTGTCCGAGTACCTCGCCGGATACATCCAGACTCCGTCGGCCCGTGTGATCACGGGCTGTGCCATCATGTTTGTCGCCACGCTGATCGTGGGCGCAATGATCAATTACCTCATCGGCGAACTGGTTCGCGTCACCGGACTGTCCGGTACCGACCGGTTCCTGGGCATGGCTTTCGGCGCGGCGCGTGGCGTGCTGCTGGTGGTCGTGGCCGTCGGGCTCTTGAGCCTGGGGCCGGTGCAGCAGGACGGGTGGTGGAAAGAATCACAGCTCGTGCCAAAGTTTCTATTGGTCGCCGACTGGTCCAAGAACCTGATTCTCGGGTGGAGCAGTCAGTGGCTTGCCAGCGGTATCAGCGTACCCGCTGAAATACCGTTCAAGGAGCAGCTCTTGCCGTCGGCCAAAACGCCGCAGTGAGTGTTGTTCAGTTCAGATCCATTAAGTAGGGGTTGCGTCGCATGTGTGGCATCGTCGGTATCGTCGGTAAGTCGAACGTCAATCAGGCGCTGTATGACGCGCTAACCGTGCTCCAGCACCGCGGCCAGGACGCTGCCGGTATCGTGACCAGCCATGACGGCCGGTTGTTCCTGCGCAAGGACAATGGCCTGGTGCGTGACGTGTTCCAGCAGCGTCACATGCAGCGTCTGGTGGGCCACATGGGGATCGGCCACGTCCGTTACCCGACCGCCGGCAGCTCGACCTCGGCCGAAGCCCAACCGTTCTATGTGAACTCGCCTTACGGCATCACCCTGGCGCACAACGGCAACCTGACCAACGTCGAACAGTTGGCCAAGGAGATCTACGAGTCCGACCTGCGCCACGTCAACACCAGTTCCGACTCGGAAGTGCTGCTCAACGTGTTCGCCCACGAGCTGGCCCAGCGCGGCAAGCTGCAGCCGACCGAAGAGGACGTGTTCGCCGCCGTGACCGACGTGCACAACCGTTGCGTCGGCGGTTATGCGGTGGTGGCGATGATCACCGGCTACGGCATCGTCGGTTTCCGCGATCCGCACGGCATCCGCCCGATCGTGTTCGGCCAGCGTCACACCGACGAAGGCGTCGAGTACATGATCGCCTCCGAAAGCGTTTCCCTGGATGTGCTCGGTTTCACCCTGATCCGCGACCTGGCGCCGGGCGAGGCTGTATACATCACCGAAGACGGCAAGCTGCACACCCGTCAGTGCGCGACCAACCCGTCCCTGACCCCGTGCATCTTCGAGCACGTCTACCTGGCGCGTCCGGACTCGATCATCGACGGCGTGTCGGTGTACAAGGCCCGTCTGCGCATGGGCGAGAAGCTGGCCGAGAAGATCCAGCGCGAGCGTCCGGACCACGACATCGACGTGGTCATCCCGATCCCGGACACCAGCCGCACCGCCGCCCTGGAGCTGGCCAACCACCTGGGCGTGAAGTTCCGCGAAGGCTTCGTCAAGAACCGCTACATCGGCCGTACCTTCATCATGCCCGGCCAGGCCGCGCGCAAGAAATCGGTGCGCCAGAAGCTCAACGCCATCGAACTGGAGTTCCGCGGCAAGAACGTGATGCTGGTGGACGACTCCATCGTGCGCGGCACCACCTGCAAGCAGATCATCCAGATGGCCCGAGAAGCCGGCGCGAAGAACGTCTACTTCTGCTCCGCGGCCCCGGCCGTGCGCTTCCCGAACGTGTACGGCATCGACATGCCGAGCGCCCACGAGCTGATCGCCCACAACCGTTCGACCCAGGACGTGGCCGACCTGATCGGCGCCGACTGGCTGGTCTACCAGGATCTGCCTGACTTGATCGAAGCCGTCGGCGGCGGCAAGATCAAGATCGAACAGTTCGACTGCGCGGTGTTCGACGGCAAGTACGTCACCGGCGACGTCGACGAGGCGTACCTGAACAAGATCGAGCAGGCGCGCAACGATGCCTCCAAGGCCAAGACCCAGGCGGTCAGCGCGATCATCGATCTGTACAACAACTGAGTTTCCACCGGCCCTGAGGGGCCGGTTTTGCATCTGTCGCAAGACGTTCATTTATCAGGATCAGGGCAAGGAGTGACAGCATGAGTCAGGAATGGGATGCCGGTCGGCTGGACAGCGACCTCGAAGGCGTAGCGTTCGATACCCTGGCCGTACGTGCCGGTCAGCACCGTACGCCGGAAGGCGAGCACGGCGATCCGATGTTCTTCACCTCCAGCTACGTGTTCCGCACCGCGGCCGATGCGGCGGCGCGCTTTGCCGGGGAAGTGCCGGGCAACGTCTATTCGCGCTACACCAACCCGACCGTGCGCGCGTTCGAAGAGCGCATCGCCGCGCTGGAAGGCGCCGAACAGGCGGTCGCCACCGCCACCGGCATGGCCGCGATCATGGCGGTGGTGATGAGCCTGTGCAGCGCGGGCGACCATGTGCTGGTCTCGCGCAGCGTGTTCGGCTCGACCATCAGCCTGTTCGAGAAGTACTTCAAGCGCTTCGGCGTGGAAGTCGATTACGTGCCGCTGGCGGACCTGTCGGCATGGGACGCGGCGATCAAGGCCAACACCAAGTTGCTGTTCGTCGAGTCGCCGTCCAACCCGCTGGCGGAACTGGTGGACATCGCCGCGCTGTCGGAAATCGCCCATGCCAAGGGCGCGATGCTGGTGGTCGACAACTGCTTCTGCACCCCGGCCTTGCAGCAGCCGCTGAAGCTGGGCGCGGACATCGTCGTGCATTCGGCGACCAAGTTCATCGACGGCCAGGGCCGTTGCATGGGCGGCGTGGTCGCCGGCCGCAGCGAGCAGATGAAGGAAGTGGTCGGTTTCCTGCGCACCGCAGGGCCGACCCTGAGCCCGTTCAACGCCTGGGTCTTCCTCAAGGGCCTGGAAACCCTGAACCTGCGGATGAAGGCGCACTGCGCCAACGCGCAGCAACTGGCCGAATGGCTGGAGAAGCAGGACGGCATCGAGAAAGTGCACTACGCCGGCCTCGAAAGCCATCCGCAGCATGAGCTGGCCCGTCGTCAGCAGAAGGGTTTCGGAGCGGTGGTGAGCTTCGAGGTCAAGGGCGGCAAGGAAGGGGCGTGGCGTTTCATCGACGCGACCCGGCTGGTGTCGATCACGGCCAACCTGGGTGACAGCAAGACCACCATCACCCACCCGAGCACCACGTCCCACGGTCGCCTGGCGCCGCAGGAGCGTGAGGCGGCGGGCATCCGCGACAGCCTGATCCGCGTGGCGGTCGGCCTGGAAGACGTGGCGGACCTGCAGGCCGATCTGTCCCGCGGGCTGGCGGCATTGTGATCGAGCTGCCGGCTCAGGTCGCAGGCGCCCATGGCCGTGTCGCACTGGTCACGGGCGCGGCGCGCGGCATCGGTCTGGGTATCGCGGCCTGGCTCATCAGCGAAGGCTGGCGGGTGGTGCTGACCGACCTGGATCGCGTGCGCGGCGCCAAAGTGGCCAAGGTGCTGGGCGAAAACGCCTGGTTCATCGCCATGGACGTGGCGGACGAGGGGCAGGTGGCGACGGGCGTGGCCGAGGTGCTGGGGCAGTTCGGCCGGCTGGACGCGCTGGTGTGCAACGCGGCGGTGGCCGATCCGCACAACATCACCCTGGAAAGCCTCGATCTGGCCTGGTGGAACCGGGTGCTGGCGGTGAACCTCAGCGGCCCGATGCTGCTGGCCAAGCACTGTGCGCCGTACCTGCGCGCGCACAGCGGCGCCATCGTCAATCTGGCGTCGACCCGTGCGCGGCAATCGGAACCGGACACCGAGGCCTATGCGGCGAGCAAGGGCGGCCTGCTGGCCCTGACCCATGCGCTGGCCATCAGCCTCGGGCCGGAGATCCGCGTCAATGCCGTCAGCCCCGGCTGGATCGATGCGCGGGATCCTTCCGTGCGTCGCGCCGAGCCGTTGACCGACACCGATCACGCTCAGCATCCGGCGGGCAGGGTAGGGACGGTCGAAGATGTGGCGGCGATGGTGTCCTGGCTGCTGTCGAAGAACGCCGGGTTCGTCACGGGCCAGGAGTTTGTGGTCGATGGCGGCATGACCAAGAAGATGATCTATTCCGAATAGGTGGCGGGTTTGGAGGGCGCTTCGCGGTGCCCTGATTGAAACGATTTCGTCTTTTTCAGAAAAACTTCAAGCAGGGTATTGACTTAGCTTCGGCACCTGCGTAAATTTCGCGGCCTCGGAGATGCAAACGGGTGATTAGCTCAGCTGGGAGAGCGTCTGCCTTACAAGCAGAATGTCGGCGGTTCGATCCCGTCATCACCCACCACTCCCGAGAGTCTTGCGAAAGCAAGATGGAAGGCTGAAATGCCTCCACCGACGCGCAGCGGTAGTTCAGTCGGTTAGAATACCGGCCTGTCACGCCGGGGGTCGCGGGTTCGAGTCCCGTCCGCTGCGCCATTTTCAACGAGTCAGGCAATGCCTGGTTCGCGATTGCAAAGCACCGAAGCTTTCAATCAAAACGAGTTATCCGGACGCAAGTCCACAGCGATACGCAGCGGTAGTTCAGTCGGTTAGAATACCGGCCTGTCACGCCGGGGGTCGCGGGTTCGAGTCCCGTCCGCTGCGCCATATCTGTTTCGAGGACTACTGAACGCCTCGAAGCGCCGAAGCAAGCCAACTGGCTGATTCGGATCGATAACAAAGACCCTGGTCGAAAGACCGGGGTTTTTTGTGCCTGAAATTTGTCCTTCCTCCATTCCCTCCCTCATGCCGCCCGCATTCAACACCAATCCCGGTGGGGGCGAGCCTGCTCGCGATAGCGTTCTCTCAGTCGATGCAGATGCGGAAAAGTCCGAAGACTTCGCAAGCAAAATTTTTGATTCTTTAGTCAAATTTTTGTGTCCAGTTGTTTGCTGCTGGCGCAGAAACCTTTAAAGTTAACCTTTCGGTCAGCTTTGCATGCTCATCACAGCCCTTCGCTTCGCCAGAAAGGGCTTCAGCAAGACTCGAGATTCCCCGTAGATAACCAGAAGGGCGGATTCATAACCGCCCAAAGGATGATCCATGTCCAACCGTGAAATATCCCGGCGTTCGTTCCTTCAGGGCGGGCTCGTAGCCGGCGTGAGTGTCACGCTTGCGCCGATCGGCAGCCCGGCGCTGGCCGCCTTGATGGAAAACAGCGTGACCGTGCCGTCCGAGCAGTGGCTCGGCCACAACGGCAAGGCGCGCCAACGCAACGATGCCTTGTCCAAGGTCTGCGGCAGCAAGGTCTTTGCCCGCGACATCCGTGCCAAGGACATGCCGGGCTGGCCCGGCCAGCAGGGCCACGCCATGCTGCTGAAGACCATCAAGGCCGACCGCATCTATGACGGTTACGACCTGTCGTGGCTGGGTGCCGAACTGCAGCCTGACCGCATCGTCACCGCCGCCGACCTGGACAAGGACGGCATCGTGTTCCCGGAAGAGCACGCTCCGGATCCGCTGCTGCCGCCGGGCAAGGTGCCGATGTTCATCGGTCACCCCGTGGCGATCCTGATCTGGAACGACTTCGAGCGCTTCCGTCGGGCCAAGACCAAACTCAAGTTCAATGACAAAGCGATCCGCTACGGCGCCCAGGTGCCGTTCTACGAAGGCGATCCTTACGGCAGTTTCCGCTACGTGCGCGTCGGCGGCCCGACCTCGGCGGACGAGGACGAGTTCGCCAGCCTCAAGGATTCGATCCTGTTCCCGATGCTGCGCAACCGCCGTCCGGTCTGGAACGCTCAGCCGAACCTGCACGGCAACCTGACCGAGCGCGGCCTGTTCTACGCCGAGCGCATGAAGCAGCAGATCGACACGCCGCCGGACAACTGGCTGGTGTTCGACGAACGCTACAAGACACCGTCGATCGAGCCGGCCGCCATGGAGCCGGACAACGGCAACGGCTGGTACGACCCGGCGACCAAGACCCTGCACTTCGTGGTCGCTACCCAATGCCCGCTGGAAACCGCCACCGAGACCGCGAAGATGATCGCGCCGTCGCGCTTCGGCCTGGCCCATCTCAACCTGCACCCGGGCTACACGGTGGGTTACGGCTCCAAGGACCACAACATTTTCGTCTACTACGCAGCCCTGGCCGCGCTGTACGGCGCCGGTGTGCCGGTGCGCCTGGCCAACGACCGCTACGAGCAGTTCCAGAGCGGCATCAAGCGCCATCCGTTCGACATCCGCTATCAGCTGGCGGTGGACAAGGACGACCACAGCTTCAAGATCTTCCGCGCCGAGATGAGCGTCGATGGCGGCGGCCGCATTAACTACAGCCCTTCGGTGGCGGCGGTGGGCGCCACGGCGGCGCAGTCGATCTACTACATGCCGCAGAACGACCTGCAGGTCACCGCTTACCATTCCCGCGCCGTCGAGGCCGGCTCCATGCGTGGTTACGGCACCCTGCAGAGCATGGCCTCCACCGAAATGATGGTCGATGAAATCGCCGACCGTCTCGGTGTCGACGCCATCGACCTGCGCCGCAAGAACGCGCTGCGCTCGGGGATGAAGAACACCCAGGGCGCGATCCCGGCCGGTGCGCTGCGCCTGCACGAGATTCTCGACAAGGCCTCGCTGCACGAAGTCTGGCGCAACCGCGACGCGATCAAGAAACAGCGCGAGGCGGCGGATCCGGACAACTGGTACGGCGTAGGTTTCGCCATCTGCCAGAAAGACTTCGGCACCGGTTCCGAGGCGCCGATGGCGAGCATCGAGTTCACGGCCGACGGGCGCATTTCCCTGCGCCACATCGGCATCGAGATCGGCACCGGCATGTCCACTTCGCAGGCGCTGGTGGTGGCCGATTTCCTCGGCAGCCCGGCCCACGACGTGAAGACCGGCGAAACCGAATGGAAGGAAATGCAGCTGGTCACCGCCGGCAACCCTTACATCATGAGCCAGGCCGAGCAGGATAACTTCCTGCGCAACCCGCGCTGGGTCGGCAAGCTGGCGTCGGCCTCCTCGGCGACCAACTCCGCGTACTACTTCAGCCATGCCACCCGTGAAGCGGCGCGTGTGCTGTTCAACCATGGCCTGTGGCCGGCAGCGCTGGAGATCTGGCGTCAGGGCCCGTACGGCGGTCAGGCCAACCCTTACGTGGTGCGCCGTGAAGATGCGCATTGGGTCGACGGCAAGCTGACCGCCAACGGCATGCAGCCATTGAGTTTCGAAGAGCTGGCCCGGCGCGCCCACGAGCGCGGCCTGGTGACCGGCGCCACGGTGCACGGCTTCAACCGCTGGAGCTGGGCCGAGGCCGAATTCAGTATTGACGGCGTGCGTGAACGCCTGCCGCTCGACGGCCTGGCGGTGAAGTACGGCGACGGCGCGCCGAAGGCGAAACAGGCGCAGATGACCAGCGCCGGTTTCCACCTGCTGGATCGGCAGAACGTCGCCTATCCGGTCGTTCAACTGAACAACGCGGCCGTGACCTACTACAGCCCGGTGGCGACGCTGGTGGAGCTGAAGGTCAACAAAGGTTCGGCTGAAGTCGAAGTGCTCAACCACCATTCGTGGCTGGAATGCGGACGGGTGCTGGTGGAGGAACTGGTCAAGGGGCAGCTCGAAGGCGGCATCGCCATGGGCATCGGTCACGCCTTGATGGAAGAGATGCCGTTGTACGAAGGCGGGCCGGGGGAGGGCGACTGGAACTTCAACCGCTACCGCTTGCCGATGGCGCGTCACGTGGCTGTTTGGAAGCAGACGGCGGAAATCCTGCCGCCGCTGTCGCCGAGCGACCCGTCCAAGGGCATCGCCGAGGTGGTGATGATCCCCGTGGTCGGCGCCATCGGCAACGCCGTGGCCCATGCCATCGGTAAACGTGTCCGCGACTTGCCTATCACCGCTGCCCGCATCAAGGAGGCCCTCAATGGCTAACCGTCCGCTTCAACTGACCCTCAACGGTCAACCCGTAGGTCCAGTGGACATCCCTGATGACCTGCCGATGATCGACTACCTGCACGAGCACGAAAACCTGACCGGCTCGCGCCTGGGTTGCGGCCAGGGCATCTGCCATGCCTGCGTGGTGATCGTCGACAACCCGGACGGCACCAGTGAGGAAGTGCGCACCTGCATCACCGGTGCGCATTACTTCGAGGGCAAGAAAGTCCGCACCATCGAAGGCCACGCCAAGCGTGACGAGCAAGGGCGCGTCACCGAGCTGAACCCGATCCAGCAGCGTTTCGTCGATGAGTTCGCCTTCCAGTGCAGCTACTGCGCACCGGGCTTCGTCAACGCCGCGACGGTGCTGGTGGAAAAGCTTCAGCGCCAGCCAGTGGCCAAAAGCAAGCTGGAACAAGTCATCGAGGACAGCCTCGGTCATCACGTCTGCCGCTGCACCGGGTACGTGCGTTACTACAACGCCACCCGCAACGTGCTGACCGATCTCGGCCTGGTCAAGGAGGGTTGAGCATGAAGCGTACATTGACCCGTCTGGCCCTGGCGGTCGGGCTGGCTGCGCCGGCGTTCCTGGCCCATGCGGACGACCAGGCCAAGCGCGGCGAATACCTCGCCCGCGCCGCCGACTGCATGGCCTGCCATACCGCGCCGGGCGGCGCGCCGTTTGCCGGCGGGCTGCCGATCGTGTCGCCGTTCGGTACGATCTACGGCACCAACATCACGCCGAGCAAGGAGCATGGCATCGGTCTCTACACTGATGACGAGTTCTTCGCTGCGCTCACCGAAGGCAAGCGCCGTGACGGCGCCAACCTGTATCCGGCGATGCCGTACACCTCGTATCACCTGATGCCGCGTGCGGACTCGGACGCGATCCATGCGTACCTGAAGACCATCGAGCCGATCGAGCGTCCGGCACCGGTGACCAGCCTGAGCTTCCCGTTCAACGTGCGCCTGGGCCTGATGGGCTGGAACATGCTTTACGGCAAGGACGTGAAGCTGGAGTCCGGTGAAGGCAAAAGCGAGGCCTGGAAGCGCGGCCAGTACATGGTCGACGTCCTCGGCCACTGCGGCGAATGCCACACGCCGCGCGGCCTGCCGGGCGCGATGCAGCAAGACAAACGCATGACCGGCGGCATCCTCAACGGCTATCTGGCGCCGAGCCTGCTGGCCACCGACCTGGCGGCGCGTGGCTGGAATCACCAGGACCTGAGCGCGTTCCTCAAGCACGGCATGAGCGCTCAGGGCACGATGTTCAACGAGATGTTCCCGGTGTTCCACAACAGCACCCAGGGCCTGAACGATCCGGACCTGGCGGCGATGGCGACGTTCCTGCTCGGCGATCAGCCGCCGAAGGCAAAAGAGTTGGCTGAGGTGCCGCTGGACAAGCTCAGCCCGAGCGCCCAGCGCGGCCGTCAGGAATACCTGAACGTCTGCGCCGGTTGCCATGCCGCCGGCGGCGAAGGCAAACCGCACATCGCGGTGGCCATGCGCGGCAACACCACGCTGCGGCTGGAGGATCCACGCAACCTGCTGCGGGTGATCGATGACGGCATCGGCGAGCAGAAGTTCGCCGGCTTCGAACACATGCAGCCGATGCCGGGCTTCGCCGACAAGCTCAGTGCCGAGCAACTGACCGACCTGCTTAACTACCTGCGCGAAGGCTGGGGCGGTCAGGCCGGGGATCTGGCCGTGGGCGACGTGCAGAAGCTGCGGGCCGATGCGCCGTCCGTCGAGCACAAGGCGCACTGACATGCAGCATCTGGACCTGCAAGTCGTGCGTCGGGCGCTGGAGTGGTCCGTCGCCGGCCAGCGCCTGTGGTTGTGCACGGTGCTGGCCACCTATGGCTCGGCGCCCCGTGCGCCGGGCTCGCTGCTGGCGGTCAACGACAGCGGGCAGTGGATCGGTTCGTTGTCCGGCGGATGCGTCGAGGAAGACTTTCTCGAACGGGTTGCCGAAGGTGCGTTTTTCGAGGCGGTGAATGTGGTGCGCTACGGGGAGGGCGAGGACCCGCGTTCGCGGGTCAGCCTGCCCTGCGGCGGCATTCTCGATGTGCTGGTAGAGAAATTTGACGCCGGTTGCGACGTGCAGGCGCATTTGCGCGAACTGGAGTCGGCACTGCTGGGGCATTCCCGTCTGATCCGTGAGGTCGACCTGGCCAGCGGTGCCCGTGCAGTGTTGGCCGATGCCGAGCAAGGCGCGCGGATCGAACGTGAAATCGACCGGGTCAGGATCCGTATCGGCGCCGCGCAGCGCTTGCTGCTGGCGGGCTACTCCAGCGTGGCGCAGGCGTGTGCCGAGTTTGCGCTGGGCCTCGGCTTCGAGGTGATCCTGTGCGATCCGCGGGACGAGGTGCTGGAGGGGGTGGTACTGGAGGGTGTGGAGATCCGTCGGCAACTGCCGTCGGTGTTCATCGCCGAAGGCGGCTGCCATCGTGACACTGCAGTGGTAGCCCTGACGCACGATCCGCGCATCGATGACCTGGCGATGATGGAGGCGGTGCGCACCGAGGCGTTCTACATCGGCGTGATGGGGTCGGTGCAGACCTCGCAGAAGCGTTTCGAGCGCTTGCGCCGGATCGGCGGCTTGGGCGAGGCGCAGCTTGCGCGGATCCATGCGCCCATCGGGCTCAACCTGGGCAGCAAGACGCCTGCCGAAATTGCCTTGGCGGTGCTGGCCGATATCTTGCGGATCCGCAGCGGCATCGCTCGGGACAGCCTCTGAAACAATTGCGGCGAGGGAGCAGATGCCCTCGCCGCAAGTGTTTCTGCCGTCAGGTAATGGTGGTCAGACGCCCAACTTGTCGCGCAATCCGTAATACCAGGCGCCCAGCGCCGCGAACGGCGTGCGCAGCATCTGGCCGCCGGGGAACGGGTAGTGCGGCAAGTCGGCGAACGCATCGAAGCGCTCGGCCTGGCCGCGCAATGCCTCGGCCAGCACCTTGCCCGCCAGGTGCGTGTAGGTCACGCCGTGGCCGCTGCACCCTTGGGAGTAATAGATGTTGTCGCCCAGGCGCCCCACCTGCGGCAAGCGCGACAGCGTCAGCAGGAAGTTGCCGGTCCAGGCGTAATCGATCTTCACATCCTTGAGCTGCGGGAAAGCCTTGAGCATTTTCGGGCGGATGATCGCCTCGATGTTGGCCGGATCCCGGGCGCCGTACACCACGCCGCCACCGAAGATCAGGCGCTTGTCGCCCGTCAGGCGGTAGTAGTCCAGCAGATAGTTGCAGTCCTCGACGCAGTAGTCCTGCGGCAGCAGTGACCTGGCCAGTTCCTCGCCCAGCGGTTCGGTGGTGATCACCTGAGTGCCGCACGGCATCGATTTGGCCGCCAGCTCCGGCACCAGGTTGCCAAGGTAGGCGTTGCCCGCGACGATGATGAACTTCGCCCTGACCTTGCCTTGCGGTGTGTGCACCACCGGATTGGCGCCGCGCTCGATGCGCACGGCAGGCGACTGCTCGTAGATAGTGCCGCCCAGGGACTCCACGGCGGCCGCTTCGCCCAGTGCCAGGTTCAGCGGATGGATGTGGCCGCCGCTCATGTCGAGCATGCCGCCGACGTATTGATCGCAAGCCACCACTTCGCGGATGCGGCGTTGGTCGAGCAGTTCCAGCTGGGTATGGCCGAAACGCTCCCACAGGCGCTTCTGCGACTCCAGGTGGCCCATCTGCTTGGCCGAGAGCGCGGCGAACACGCCGCCGTCCTTCAGGTCGCACTGAATGTTGTACCGGGCGACGCGCTCGCGGATGATCCGGCCGCCCTCGAAGGCCATCTGCCCGAGCAGTTGCGCCTGTTTCGGGCCGACGGTGCGTTCGATCACATCGATGTCGCGGCTGTAGCTGTTGACGATCTGCCCGCCGTTTCGGCCCGACGCGCCGAAACCGACCTTGGCGGCTTCCAGCACCGTCACGCGAAAACCGTTCTCCAGCAGGAACAGGGCAGAGGACAGCCCCGTATAGCCAGCCCCGATCACACAGACATCCGTCTCCACGTCATCCTGCAGGGCCGGGCGGGCCGGTGCGGCGTTGGCCGACGCAGCGTAATAAGACTCTGGGTAAGGGGTGTTCGCCATCCTGCTGCCTCTGTTTAATATATTTTACGAGTGCGACGATCCTACCCGGTTTGAAAAACCTCCGCCAGCCACCGGAAAATCTTCTTTATCGGGGTGAAATTAAAAATTTTGCATATTCATAGGGTTAGGTGAAAAAAAGGTGTTGACACCCCTCCGGAATTCCGTAGAATGCCGCCTCACAGCAGGCACGTAGCTCAGTTGGTTAGAGCACCACCTTGACATGGTGGGGGTCGTTGGTTCGAGTCCAATCGTGCCTACCAAACAAAATCCGCTCTGCTGGGCGGTCTAGGAGGGGTCACCGGAAACGGTGACCCCTTTTTGCTTTCTGTCATTTGCAAAGCTTTTGCAAACCCCACTTCAATCGGCAAGTCGTTGACCTCGACGAATCCGAATTTCTGAAGCTTCCTCGCGACTCCTTTTCCTTTGCATACAATTCGCAGGAATGTGCACCGCCTCTGTGCCTTTTCTTTGAGCGCCCCTGAAAAATATGTGGATATTTAATGGGTTACGATTTTTTTTAACTGACCGGTTATCAAAAATACGTTGTTACAGCTCGTATAATTCAGTAACATTCGCCCCGCGTTCACCACCACGGTTTATGCATTTTTAAATCCCAAGCTTCCATCAGCTGCTTGGGATTTTTTTTGCCTGCGATTTGCCTCCTTCCTTCAGAAAGCGCCCGGGCGCCCTTGCATGTGCGCCTGCATCGGGCGAGTTCGCGCTTTTTCAGCTACTACTGTCTGGCCGAACGACAAGGCTGCCTGACGGGAGTGCATCGATGCTGGTTCACTGGATTCTTGCTGCGGTTCATTTGTTGGCTGTCTCTTTGGGGTTCTGGGCTGTGCTGACCCGAGGGACGGCGTTCAGCCGTCTTGCCGTTGGAGAGGGGGCTGTGGGGCGTGTGCTGCTGGCCGACAACCTGTGGGGGATCTCGGCGTTGATTCTGTTGGTCAGCGGAGGAATGCGCGCCTTTGGGGGCTATGAGAAGGGCACCGACTACTATCTGCATCAGCCGCTGTTCCACCTGAAGATGACGTTGTTCGTGCTGATCCTGCTGTTGGAGCTTGCGCCGATGGTGACGTTGATCAAGTGGCGCATCGCCTTGGCGCGCGGCGGAGTGCCCGATATGAGCCGCGCCAGGCTGTTTGCGCGCATCAGTCATGCCGAGGCGCTGTTGCTGGTGCTGATGGTGGTGGCGGCTACCGGGATGGCGCGAGGGGTGGTCTTCGCTTAGGAGGGTGCAATTCCCTGCTGCTTAAGGGAAATGTCTGACAGCCATCCTTGGGCGGTGTGGTTAGTATTGGGCGGGGCAAAGGAAGGGGGCATGGCAGGCGCCGTGACCAATGAAGCAGAGGCAATACGGCGCTGAATCTTTAGCCAGCCATCACACGAAGGCAGCGGACTGGCTAGCGACTGCGGCAGGGCTCAAGGGGTTTGCGGCTTGTCCGGAGCGGTCAGGCCGGCCTGGATGCGCTGATAGATCTCTTCACGGTGCACCGCAACGTTCTTTGGAGCGTTGATGCCGATTCGGACCTGCTGGCCGCTGACACCGAGGATGGTGATCGTAATGTCATCGCCAATGTTAATGCTTTCACCGACTTTGCGGGTGAGTATCAGCATGGTGTTCTCCTTGATTGCTTTGTAGGGCACCTGATTCGGACAGTGCAGAGTCGGTGGTACGTATAGATTAGTGCGAAGTCTCGCGGTTTGGGTGCATCTTTCTGACGCGCAGACGAGGCATTAATTCCCAGCGCGTCACTATACAGGGGCCGCAATCATCAATCTCGTTGTTTTGTGGTGATTTTGCGGCGTTCGTGAAGTATTCGCGAATGCTAAGATGCCGCCTTTGTGATTTTCGAGGGAAGCGTTGTGCGCAAACTGGTCTGGGTCGTCGCGGCATTGGCATTGGCGGGTTGTGGAGAGGGCAAGAATGTCGCGGGGCAAAAGCCGCAGCCGGCTGCGGTGACGTCATCCGCTGTCGTTCCTGCTGCCCAGTGGGATCTGGAAGTGCGCGGTGAAACCACGCAGGCGGTCAGCGACCTCAGCGGCTGGCTGATCGAGCATGCCTTCGTGCCCAACGTCATCAAGGATGCCGCCGGCAACACCCGCATCCTGCTGGGGCCGTTCAACTCCAAGGCCGAAGCTGAGGCGCGCCAGGCCGATCTGAGCGCTGCGTTGGTGCGGGCGAAAAAGCAGAACATCGAATCGCTGGTCATCGAGCGCAATACGGCGCAGTGACAGGTCCGTTCGGCGGAGCCGGGTAAAGGAAGTCCTGTCTGACTCGTTTTCTTGAGAGTCACCGACGATTTCCAGAAGGAGCGATCCATGGCCTCCGCCACCCCCTACAAGCTGTTCGATGTCGTATTGCACCGCAAAGTCCAGCTGACGCCGCATCTGATGAGGATCACGCTGGCCGGTTCCGCCGTCACGGACATGGCGACATGGGCGCCTGATCAGCGGGTGAAGCTGTTCTTTCCGGCGGCTGACGGCTCGCCCTCGAAGCTGTCGCAGGGGGAGGGCTGGTACAGCCGTTTCCGGGCGATGCTGGCCGACCGGCGTCCGGCGATGCGCACCTACACCATCCGCCAACTGCGCGCGGAGCTTGGCGAGGTGGACGTCGATTTTGTCCTGCATGGCGAAACCGGGCCGGCTTCCCGTTGGGCGTTGAGGGCGCAGCCGGGGGCGTCCATGCAGATGCTGGCGCCCGACCGGCGTTTTTCGGCCGAGGAAGCCGGGGGCTTCGAATGGAGGCCGCCGCAGGCGCTCAGGCACGTTCTGCTGGTCGCCGATCCGACAGCGTTGCCGGCGGCCATGGGGATTCTCGAAGCCCTGGCGCCGCTCGCGGAGCCGCCGCAGGTTCAGGCCTACTTCGAGGTCGACAGTGCGCAGGACATGCTCCCGGTTCCCGACTGGCCCGGGCTTTCGGTGCAGTGGCTCGTCCGGGAGCAGGCGGGTGGCGCCGTGGCGGGAGCGCTGATGGTGGAGGCGGTGAAGGGGGCGGCATTGCCTGTCGATTCGTCGCCGGCGGGGCGGGCGGTCGAGTTGGCCGACGTCGATATCGACAAGGAGATCCTTTGGGAAATCGCTGAAGCGTCCGCCGAAGGTTTCTACGGCTGGGTCGCCGGTGAATCTGCCGCCGTCATGAGCCTGCGTCGGCATCTGATCAAGGAGCGCGGCATTCCTCGCGAGTCGCTCAACCTGATGGGCTACTGGCGTTACGACAAGGCCGGCAGTTGAGCACAAAAAAGGCCTCGGGCATCAAGCGCGAGGCCTTTTGTATTGAGTGAGCGGTCAGCCGCACGCTTTCAGGTTCACCGGCCCGACGAAGTCGTTGCCGCGTCCCATCACGCACGCCACGCTCTGGTTGCGCTGCCGTTCCCAGTCCTGCACCGGGTAGGTCTTGTCCCACGCCTCATACAATTGGCGGTCCTGTTTTGACAGCCGCAGGCCGTACTGTTTGCTCATGTAGAAGTACGTTCGGGCGATCATGCCGCGGATAGAGGGGCGGGGCATGACTTTCTTGGCCTTGAAGTCGACTTGGGTCAGGCAGGCGCCGTATTGGCCTTTCTCTTCCGGCAGCCATCCGTAGCTGAAGTTGCTGCGGTCGCCGTTGACCTCGCCGATGCTCGGCACCAGGTTGTGCAGGTCGGCTTCGGCCTTTTGGTAGGACGGGTCGTAGCGGGTGCAGTTCTTGCGTCCGCCTTCCTGCCAGCACTGGCGCTGGTGGCCGAACTCCCAGGCCGGGACAATGTGCTCCCACTCGATGCGCGATGCGCGTTTGGCGTTCTTGCGAGGCACATAGCCGCACGCGGCAAGGTCGACCTTGTTGCCGGTGTACTTGCAGCCGCAGTAGAACTCGGTCGATTGCGGGGCGTAGAGCTTCCAGGCGACCTTCTTGGCTTCGGTGAAGGTGCGCGGGGCACCGGCCTGGGCTCCCAGGGAGATGAACAGCAACAGCAGGGCAAAGCAGCGGACACTCATTGGATCAGTCTTCCTTCGGTACAACCCAGAAAATCTGCACGCCACCGTCGTCGCGGTAGGCGAGGGTGACGTTGTCGTTCTCGTCGATCTCTTCCAGCAAGCGCTCCCAGGCGTCCTCCGGTTCGTCCGGCAGGCGAAAGATCAGTGCGGCTCTGGCTTTTTGTGCGGTGGGGGCGTTGATGATTTTTTGAATGCGCATGCCCATGCGTTCGTAAGCGTCAGGAGCATCAGGGGAGGTGGCCACGAGGTTATCCTTATTAAGCTGTACGTGCATACAGTATTTAACTGTAGGCGATTTCGCAACTGCTTAAAAAACAAGAGGATCCTCTGACAACGGTTTTCCGTTTTTGGCAGGGATTGCGCGATATTTTTTTTGCCGGGGAACCACCCGTCACGGATGACGGGCGGTGGCTGTCCGAGCCGGAACCGGTCGGGCGAGGGGGTATCAGTATTCCCAGAACATCCGCTGCAGCTCTTTGCTGTCGTTGATCTTGGTCAGAGCGACCATCGCCAGGATGCGGGCCTTCTGTGGGTTCAGGTCATGGGCGACGACCCAGTCATATTTGTCGTCGGGCTGCTCTGCGTTGCGCAGGACGAAACCGCCGGCGTTGACGTGAGACGAGCGGATGATTTGCACACCGTCCTTGCGCAGGGCCTGCAGGGTCGGAACCACGCGGGAAGAGACCGAGCCGTTGCCGGTGCCGGCATGGATGATCGCCTTGGCGCCGGCCTGGGCGAGGGCCTTGTAGGCGGTGTCGCCGACATTGCCGTAGGAATAGGCGATCTCTACGTCAGGAAGGCTCTTGATGTTCTTGATGTCAAATTCCGAGTCCATCGTGTGGCGCTTGGCCGGCAGGCGGAACCAGTAGGACTTGCCTTCGACCACCATGCCCAGCGGGCCCCAAGGGCTCTTGAAGGCTTCGGTCTTGATGTTGATCATTTTGCTGACGTCGCGGCCGGACTGGATTTCATCGTTCAGCGTCACCAGCACGCCTTTGCCGCGGGCTTCCTTGCTGCTCGCGACGGCGACGGCGTTGTAGAGATTGAGCATGCCGTCCGCTGACATGGCGGTGCCCGGACGCATCGAGCCGACGACAATGATCGGCTTCTCGGTCTTCTCGACCAGGTTCAGGAAGTAGGCGGTCTCTTCGAGGGTGTCGGTGCCGTGGGTGATGACGATCCCGTCGACATCCTTGCTGTCGGCCAGTTCGGAAACGCGCCGGCCCAGTTGCAGCAGGTTTTCGTTGCTGATGCTTTCCGATGCGATCTGCATGACCTGTTCGCCGCGCACGTTCGCCAGTTTGCTCAGTTCCGGAATGCCGGCGATCAGCTGTTCGACGCCGACCTTGGCGGCCTGGTAGGTGGCGCTGTTGGCCGCGCTGGCACCGGCGCCGGCGATGGTGCCGCCGGTGGCGAGCACCACGACGTTGGCCAGCTTGGCCTGGGTTTCGACTTCTTTGGCCTGGAGGGCGGTCGGCAGGAGCATGAGAAGCGCCAAGGCGCCCGGAACCAGGGTATTGAAAGCAGACTTCATTGTTTTTCTCTCTAGTAGTGAGACGGTGCGGATGCAGGTTCATCTAGATGCGCCCCAGACCCATCTGAAAGCCGGGGGTTCAGGAGGGGAGCAGGATCTGTACCAGCCACACTCTGCTTGAGAGAAACGTTTAACCTGATGATTTACATCAATAATTTTTTGATGCGTGAAAAATGGCCGGGATGTTGGATCCGGTTTTCCGAACGGTTCCCGATTTCGCGTTCGGCTCTCCGAAAGGTACTACGCAACAGATCGAATCAGAGGAATGGCCACTCCGGCGATCCGGATTAAAGAAACAGGCCGGTTGGCCGATGCTGCTTTCAAAGGAATCCATTTCTCTCAGGAGCTCACATGTCGATGACCATCGGTTTCTCAAATCCCGGCGCAGTCACCATCGGCGGGAAAACCCCGGCCATGATCGCCAGCCTGAACGAGGCGACGGCCGAAAATTCAGATGAGGCGCTGGGGCAGGTTGAAGACGACGGCAAGGTCAGAACCGGCGGCGCAGCGCCGAGCGAGGACAAGGAAGACGCCGGCGACACCCACAGCCTTGTCGTCAAGATGCTGCTCAAGCGGATGCAGGAACTGCAGAAGCAAATGCAGCAGCAGCAACAGCAACTGGCCGCCGCGCAAGCCGCCAGCTATCCCACGCCTGAAGCCAAATCCACTGCCGTGATGGCTATCCAGGGGCAGATCTCCGGCACTGCTGCTGCGATTGCGCAGGTCGCCGGCGATCTGGCCAAAGAACTGGCCAAAGAGCTGGCGAAAGCGACGGGAAGCGGAAATCTGGTCAACACGACGGCGTGACGTCGCGGGCGGTTGCGGTTAATCGCCCTACAAAAAAAGCAGATTCCCAGTCGTTGACAAATCTCGGCAGGGTTCGCATAGTTCGGTCTACGCAAACGTTTGCGCGGCATTCCCGGTAGCGTATTCGGCTTCTGGAATGCCGCGAAGCTTACGTCAGCGCAAGCGTTGCTCACAATAATCATAAGATCGGAGTGAACCCATGAAGCTGCCATTTGCCGGACGCCTTCTCGCTGTCGCCATGCTGGCTGCCGCATCCGCCGCACTGCCCGTCTCTTCGGCTTTCGCCGAGTCTCCCGAAAAACCCAAGGTCGCGCTGGTCATGAAATCCCTGGCCAACGAGTTCTTCCTGACCATGGAAGACGGCGCCAAGGCCTACCAGAAAGAACACGCCGCCGATTTCGACCTGCTCTCCAACGGCATCAAGGACGAAACCGACACCGCCAACCAAATCCGCATCGTCGAGCAGATGATCGTCGCCAAGGTCGACGCCCTGGTCATTGCCCCGGCTGACTCCAAGGCCATGGTGCCGGTGATCAAGAAGGCCGTGGATGCCGGCATCAAGGTCATCAACATCGACAATCAGCTGGATCCAGCCGTCGTCAAAAGCAAGGACATCAACGTTCCGTTCGTGGGGCCCGACAACCGCAAGGGCGCTCGCCTGGTGGGCGAGTACCTGGCCAAGCAACTGAAGGCCGGCGACGAAGTCGGCATCATCGAAGGCGTCCCCACCACGACCAACGCCCAAGCCCGCACCGCAGGCTTCAAGGATGCGATGGGCGCGGCGCAGATCAAGGTGGTGTCGCTGCAGTCGGGTGACTGGGAAATCGACAAGGGCAACAAGGTCGCCGCTTCGATGCTCAGCGAATACCCGGAAATCAAGGCGCTGCTGGCCGGCAACGACAGCATGGCCGTCGGTGCGGTGTCGGCCGTGCGGGCCGCAGGCAAGGCCGGGCAGGTGAAAGTGGTCGGCTACGACAACATCAATGCCATCAAGCCGATGCTCAAGGACGGTCGCGTCCTGGCGACCGCCGACCAGTTCGCGGCCAAGCAGGCCGTGTTCGGCATCGAGACCGCGCTGAAGGCCCTCAAGGGCGAGAAAGTCGACAGCGCCAACGGCGTGATCGAAACGCCGGTCGCACTGGTCACCCAATAGTTTTCCGGCGACACAACGGCGCCTGCCGGCTCCGGCAGGCGCATGGAGATTCCTTATGTCTGTTTCCGCCCCGAACGCTGTCCTCACGGTCAGCGGCATCGGCAAGACCTACGCGCAACCTGTGCTTGCCGGCATCGACCTGACGCTGATGAGAGGCGAAGTCCTGGCGCTGACCGGCGAAAACGGTGCCGGAAAAAGCACGCTGTCGAAGATCATCGGCGGCCTGGTGACGCCGACCGCCGGCCAGATGCAGTTCCAGGGCAAGGCCTACAGCCCCGGCAGCCGAACTCAGGCTGAAGAACTGGGTGTGCGCATGGTCATGCAGGAGCTCAATCTGTTGCCGACCTTGTCGGTGGCGGAAAACCTGTTTCTCGACAACCTGCCCAGCCACGGCGGCTGGATCAGCCGCAAGCAACTGCGCAAGGCCGCCATCGAGGCCATGGCCCAGGTCGGGCTGGAGGCCATCGACCCGGACACGCCGGTCGGCGAGCTGGGCATCGGTCACCAGCAGATGGTCGAGATCGCCCGCAACCTGATCGGCGATTGCCATGTGTTGATCCTCGATGAGCCGACGGCCATGCTGACGGCACGCGAGGTGGAGATGCTGTTCGAGCAGATCACCCGCCTGCAGGCCCGTGGCGTCTCGATCATCTACATTTCCCATCGCCTCGAAGAGCTGGCCCGTGTCGCCCAGCGCATCGCCGTGTTGCGTGACGGCAATCTGGTCTGTGTCGAGCCGATGGCCAACTACAACAGCGAGCAACTGGTCACCCTGATGGTCGGCCGGGAGTTGGGCGAACACATCGACATGGGGCCGCGCCAGATCGGCGCGCCGCTGCTGACGGTCAACGGCCTGAGCCGTTCCGACAAGGTGCAGAATGTGTCCTTCGAGGTGCGGGCCGGCGAGATTTTCGGGATCTCCGGGCTGATCGGGGCAGGGCGCACCGAGTTGCTGCGCCTGATCTTCGGCGCCGATGCCGCAGACAGCGGTACGGTCGCGCTCGGCACGCCGGCGCAAGTGGTGAGCATCCGCTCGCCGGTGGATGCGGTGCGCAACGGCATTGCCTTGATCACCGAAGACCGCAAGGGCGAGGGGCTGCTGCTCACTCAGTCGATCAGCGCCAACATCGCATTGGGCAACATGCCGAAGATTTCCCGGGGCGGCGTCCTCAATGACGGCGAGGAAATCTCGCTGGCGCAACGACAGATCGGCGCCATGCGCATCCGCAGCTCGAGCCCCGCGCAACGGGTGTCCGAGCTGTCGGGCGGCAACCAGCAAAAGGTGGTGATCGGCCGCTGGCTGGAGCGCGACTGTGACGTGCTGCTGTTCGACGAGCCGACCCGCGGCATCGACGTCGGCGCCAAGTTCGACATCTACGCCTTGCTCGGCGAGCTGACGCGCCAAGGCAAGGCGCTGGTGGTGGTCTCCAGCGACCTGCGCGAACTGATGCTGATCTGCGACCGCATCGGTGTGCTGTCGGCCGGCCGTCTGATCGACACCTTCGAGCGTGACAGCTGGACCCAGGATGACTTGCTTGCCGCCGCGTTCGCCGGCTACCAAAAACGTGATGCGTTGCTCAACGAAGCGGCGCCTAGGGATCTCCCATGAAAACTGCATCTCCCGCCGGTATCCGTAGTGGCAATCTTTATGGCCTGGGCACCTATCTGGGGTTGGCCGGGGCCTTGCTGGCGATGGTCGCGCTGTTCTCGGTCATGAGCAGCCACTTTTTGTCCTATAACACCTTCACCACGCTGGCCAACCAGATTCCCGACCTGATGGTGCTGGCAGTGGGCATGACCTTCGTGCTGATCATCGGCGGCATCGATCTGTCGGTCGGTTCGGTGCTGGCCCTGTCGGCCTCCACCGTCAGCGTCGCGATCCTAGGCTGGGGCTGGAGCGTATTGCCGGCCGCCGTGTTGGGCATGGCGGTGGCCGCGCTGGCGGGCACGGTGACCGGATCGATCACCGTGGCCTGGAGGATCCCGTCGTTCATCGTCTCGCTCGGTGTGCTGGAGATGGCCCGTGGCCTGGCGTATCAGATGACCGGTTCGCGCACCGCCTACATCGGCGATGCGTTCGCCTGGCTGTCGAACCCCATCGCCTTCGGCATTTCGCCGTCGTTCATCATCGCCTTGCTGGTGATCTTCATCGCTCAGGCAGTGCTGTCGCGCACCGTGTTCGGCCGTTACCTGGTCGGCATCGGTACCAATGAGGAGGCCGTGCGCCTGGCGGGCATCAATCCGAAGCCTTACAAGATCCTGGTGTTCAGCCTCATGGGTCTGTTGGCGGGCATTGCTGCGCTGTTCCAGATTTCCCGCCTGGAGGCGGCGGATCCGAACGCCGGTTCCGGGCTGGAACTGCAAGTCATCGCAGCTGTGGTGATCGGCGGCACCAGCCTGATGGGCGGACGCGGTTCGGTGATCAGCACCTTCTTTGGCGTGCTGATCATTTCCGTGCTGGCGGCCGGTCTGGCTCAGATCGGTGCGACCGAGCCGACCAAGCGCATCATCACCGGGGCCGTGATCGTCATCGCCGTGGTGCTGGACACCTACCGCAGCCAACGCGCTGCACGGCGGGGCTGACGCATGGCAACGATCAAGGATGTGGCGGCGCTCGCGGGGATTTCCTACACGACCGTGTCCCATGTCGTGAACAAGACCCGGCCGGTCAGCGAAGAAGTGCGCCTGAAGGTCGAGGCGGCGATCAAGAGCCTCGACTATGTGCCCAGCGCGGTGGCGCGTTCGCTGAAGGCCAAGACCACAGCGACCATCGGCCTGCTGGTGCCCAACAGCCTCAACCCGTACTTTGCCGAGTTGGCGCGGGGGATCGAGGACTACTGCGAGCGCAACGGTTACTGCGTGATCCTCTGCAACTCCGATGACGATCCGGAAAAACAGCGCAATTATCTGCGGGTGCTGCTGGAAAAACGCATCGACGGTCTGATCGTCGCCTCCGCCGGCGGGGACGACGGCCTTGTCCAGGGCCTGACCGGGGTGAAGACCCCCATGGTGATTGTCGACCGTGGCCTGGACGGCGTGGATGCGGATCTGGTGCGCATCGACCATGAGTACGGCGCCTACCTGGCCACTCGCCATTTGCTGGAACTGGGGCATCGCGACATTGCCACCATCGGCGGGCCGGTCAGCACCAGCGTCGCGCAGATGCGTCTGGCCGGTTTCCGCCGGGCAATGGATGAAGCGGGGGTGGCCGTGTCGCCCGGTCGTGTGCTGGAAAGCGACTTCACCAGCACCGGCGGCTACAACGCGGCGGCCCTGCTGCTCGAGGGCAATCCGCCCACGGCGATCTTCGCCGGCAACGACATGATCGGCATCGGTGTGCTGCGGGCTGCAGCGGAACGCAACGTGCGCGTGCCCACCGAACTGTCGGTGATCGGTTTCGACGACATCCAGATGAGCCGGTACGTTTACCCTGCGCTGACCACGGTCGGTCAGTCGATCCTGCAGTTGGGGGAAATGGCGGCGGAAGTGCTGTTGCGCAGGATCGCCAGCCCGAGCCTGGCCACCGACCAACGGATCGTCACGCCGAGCATCGTCTTGCGCGAGTCGACGGCCCCCCTGTTCGGCGTGTTCACCGAATACCGCTGAAACCGAATTGATGAGTAGCGACGTATGTCAGCAAATGTAGTGGTAATAGGCAGCCTGAACATGGATCTGGTGACCCGTGCGCCTCGGCTGCCCCTTGGCGGCGAGACGCTGATCGGCCATTCGTTCACCACCGTGCCCGGCGGCAAGGGCGCCAATCAGGCAGTGGCGGCCGCCCGTTTGGGAGCGGCTGTGGCGATGGTCGGCTGCGTCGGCAACGATGCGTATGGCGCGCAATTGCGTGATGCGCTCCTGGCCGAACAGATCGATTGCCGCGCAGTCAGCACGGTCGAGGATTCCAGCGGTGTGGCGCTGATCGTGGTCGACGACAACAGTCAGAACGCGATCGTGATCGTGGCCGGTGCCAACGGTGCGCTGACCTGCGCTGTAGTGGATCGGTTCGATGACGTGCTGCAGGCGGCGGATGTGGTCATCTGCCAGCTCGAGGTTCCGGACGCCACGGTCGGTCACGCCCTCAAGCGTGCCCGGGCGCTCGGCAAGACCGTCATCCTCAATCCGGCGCCTGCCGGTCGGGCGCTCCCGCCGGACTGGTACGCCGCCATCGATTACCTGATTCCCAATGAAAGCGAGGCGGCGACCCTGAGCGGGCTGCCCGTGGATTCACGGGCGTCGGCAGAACGGGCGGCCAGCCATCTGATCGGCCTGGGCGCGGGCAAAGTGCTCATCACCCTGGGCGCCCAAGGGCTGTTGTTCGCCAGTGGCACAGGCTTCGAGCATTTCCCGGCGCCCAAGGTCAAAGCCGTCGACACCACGGCGGCGGGCGACACATTCGTCGGCGGTTTCGCCGCGGCGCTGGCGCGCGGCGAGTCTGAAGCGCAGGCCATCCGCTACGGTCAGGTCGCCGCGGCGCTGTCGGTCACCCGCGCCGGCGCACAGCCGTCCATTCCCACACGTTCCGAAGTGCAGGCATTCAAATCCTCATGAAAAAGACCCCATTGCTCAATGTCGCCCTGTCGCGCCTGATAGCCTCCCTCGGTCACGGCGACATGCTCGTGATCGGGGACGCCGGGCTGCCGGTGCCGCCCGGCGTCGAGCTGATCGACCTGGCGCTGACCCACGGTGTTCCGGCGTTCATCGACACCCTCAAGGTCGTGCTCAGCGAGATGCAGGTGGAAAGCCACGTGCTGGCCCAGGAGATTCTCGAGAGACGTCCCGCGCCGTTGGCCGTCCTCGATGAGCTGAACGGCTCAGGGGCGCTCGGTCGGCGCGACCTGCTCAGCCATGAGCAATTCAAGGCGCTCAGCCGCCAGGCGCGGGCGATTGTCCGTACCGGCGAATGCCAGCCGTACTGCAACATCGTGCTGGTGGCCGGCGTCACCTTCTGACGGGTCGCGAACCCATTCGATTTCACATGCACAAGGAGTGCGCCATGCGCCGCTATGCTAAAAAACTGCCTCAACTGTTCCGGAGCCTGCTGCTTTTGTCCCTACTTACCGCGACCGGCGCCCAGGCGGCGGAAAAGATCGACCTGATCATCGACACCGACCCGGGCGCCGATGATGTGGTCGCCCTGTTGTTCGCCCTGGCGTCGCCGGATGAGCTGAACATCCGCGCCTTGACCACCGTGGCGGGCAATGTGCGCCTGGACAAGACCTCGCGCAACGCCCGGTTGGCCCGCGAGTGGGCAGGGCGCGAAGACGTGCCGGTGTATGCCGGCGCGCCCAAGCCGCTGATGCGCACGCCGATCTATGCCGAAAACATCCATGGCAAGGAAGGCCTGTCGGGAGTCACCGTCCACGAGCCGAAAAAAGGCCTGGCCGAAGGCAATGCGGTCAACTACCTGATCGACACGCTGAAGAAGGCCAAGCCCCACAGCATCACCATCGCCATGCTCGGCCCGCAGACCAACCTGGCGTTGGCGCTGATCCAGGAGCCGGAGATCGTCCAGGGCATCAAGGAAGTGGTGATCATGGGCGGTGCGCACTTCAACGGCGGCAACATCACCCCGGTGGCGGAGTTCAACCTTTTCGCCGACCCTCAAGCGGCCGAGGTGGTGCTCAAGAGCGGCGTGAAGCTGACCTACCTGCCGCTTGATGTCACCCACAAGGTGCTCACCAGCGACGCGCGGCTCAAGCAGATCGCGGCGCTGAACAACAATGCCAGCAAGATCGTCGGCGACATCCTCAACGAATACATCAAAGGTGACATGGAGCACTACGGGATCCCGGGCGGCCCGGTGCATGACGCCACGGTGATCGCTTACCTGCTCAAGCCTCAGCTGTTCACCGGCCGTTCGGTGAATGTGGTGGTGGACAGCCGTGAAGGGCCGACTTTCGGTCAGACCATCGTTGACTGGTACGACGGCCTGAAACAGCCGAAGAACGCATTCTGGGTGGAGAACGGCGATGCCCAGGGCTTCTTCGATCTGCTGACCGAGCGCCTGAAGCGTTTGAAATGAGTGATGCGCCCGCAGGCATCGAGTTTGCGGGCTTCTATTCCCTTTCGCTGTCCGGGGTGCCTTGGAAGTCGTCGGGGTACCTTTCGAAGACCTGGTCGATGAATGACCGTGCGCCTTGCGTGCCGAGCGTCCGGACCAGCAGGTCGACGCTGATCAGCGCAAGCTCTTCCGGGCTGCCCGGACTGTAGGAACTGTGCCCCTGGGGCCAGATGGCCTTGATGTCGGCGGTGATGCTTACGGTGGTCATGGCGGGCTCTGGAGGTCGGGTCTGTCGAAGCCTTGAGTAAATCATGTTGCCCGGCGTTTGGCACTGCGACTTAGGCATGGGCGCAGGGCTGTGCGACACTTGGTCGTTTTCGGCCGAACCCAGGATCGCAGCGTGCAGATTGACTTGAATGCCCCCGATGGCCTGACGCTTGAGGCTGTGCGCCGGTTGCTGGCTGAGGCCAGTGACGATGTGCATACGCAGTTGCGGGTGACCAAAGGCGGGATTGCCTATATCTCTTCTGGCGTGACGGGCGGTCAGGAAATCGATGGCCTGTCTTTCCGTCTGGAGACCTGGGCCAAGGGTTCAGGGTACGTCGGGCGTGTGGCGGCGAGCGATGACGTGTGGGTGCAGCAGATCTACAACGCACTCAAGGGCAACTGGCCGAATCCGCCGTTCGACTACATCGACGTTTACTGAGGCCGATTAATATTCAGTCACGATTGCGTGATGAAGCATGACCGGCTGTTCAGGCAGACTCGGCGCCTTTGGGGTCCGTGGAGGAGGGGTGTGTCAGCCCCGCCGTGAAACCAAACGCAGGATTGGTGGTCGCACGATCTCGAAACAACCATTGGAAAAGGAGGCTTCATGCCTATGAAATTCACCTCGCTGGGCGCGCTGGCGGCCATTGCCATGCTGGCCGGTTGCAGTTCGACTTCGAGCGAGCCGGCGAAGGATCCTGTGGCCAGCGAGGCCGGTCATGGCCGCTGCGAGGCATCGGCTGCGCAATTCGCCATCGGCAAAAAGGCTTCGCCGCAGCTTCTGGATCAGGCCCGCACCCGTGCCGGTGCGCAGAACGCCAGGTTCCTCAAGCCCAATGACATGATTACCCTGGAGTACCGTTCCGATCGCCTGAACCTGAACACCGACAACGATCTGATCGTCACCCGCGCCAGTTGCGGCTGATCGCTGCGGGCTTTTCGGCAGGCATAAAAAACCCCGTCACATGGACGGGGTTTTTTTGTGCGCCGGGAGATTACTCTGGGCGAACTTGTGCAGCTTGCATACCCTTTTGGCCTTTCTCAGCCACGAAGGATACGGCTTGGCCTTCTTTCAGGCTTTTGAAACCGTCAACTTCGATAGCTTTGAAGTGTACGAACAGGTCGTCACCGCCACCTTGAGGAGTGATGAAGCCGAAGCCTTTTTCATCGTTGAACCATTTGACGGTGCCGGATTGGCGATTAGACATGGTGTATCTCCAAGAAACATATATTTTCAGTAGTGCTGTGCTGCTCAGGCCAACTGGGCACACCGGGGTATCATAGTCGAAATGTTCGCTTTGGTAGCCCCCCGCAGGTGCTGTTTGCCAATCAGTCGTGTTTTCTTTGCAGGTTGTTTCGGCTGGAGGCCCCGGTTTGAAAGGCTTTCAAGGGCTTTGGGGCTGCAGTAAAAAACCTGTAAAACCTGCACGAAACAGGTGGGAATTCGTCATTTGCCAGCCTTTTTCCCGTGTCCGGGGGCCTCAGGCGTGCCGTCCGCTCACTTTTTCGCGGGGACGTTGGCCTTGCATTTGGCGATCTGGCCCAAGGCTTTCTGTTGCAGTTCCTGGCTGGCCTTGTTGTCCATCAGGGCCTGGATGTCGCTGGCCGAGTAGGATTTGATGGCATCGGCGCCGCAGGCGCAATGGGACTTGGCGGCCGCAGCGCCGATCTGCGGTGTCGCCGCCTGGGTGCACTGCGCCATGTATTTCTCGCGTTCGCCTTTGGGCCAGTCGGCATGGGCGCTCAGCGGCAGCAGCAGAACAACGGGGGCGAGAGCGGCGAAAAGGGTGTGCAGACGCATGCGAAGATGCTCCTTGTGGGTCAATGTCCTTCATCAGATGGGCGAAGGACGGATCAAGTTCATCACTCTGGCATAAAAACGGATGATCTGCTCTGGAATGCAACCCTGAAGCGTCCGCAGCCGTTCATCTGTGCTAGCATGCCGGGCTCGGGCGACCGCAGGCCTCCAAGGCCCATGCGGCTCCCGTGTTTTCTGTTTGAATCCCAGTCACTCTGGTTCGGTTTTCCGGTTGGCCGCAAGGCTCCTGCCGCTGTAAGGCAGGCGTTCGTCATTGAATGGCCTGGATCGGATCTTGTACTGGCTCATCCCAACCCACGTGACCTTTGGTAGGGGTCACCACTAGGAGAGGAGGCGCCATGCCAACTATTACTCTTCCCGACGGCAGTCAACGTTCTTTCGATCATCCGGTTTCCGTAGCCGAGGTCGCCGCATCCATTGGCGCGGGCCTGGCCAAGGCCACCCTGGCCGGCAAGGTCAACGGTCGGCTGGTCGACGCTTGCGATATCATCGACAGCGACTCGACGCTGCAAATCATCACGCCAAAGGATGAAGAGGGGCTGGAGATCATTCGCCACTCTTGTGCCCACCTGGTCGGTCACGCGGTCAAGCAGCTGTACCCGACCGCCAAGATGGTCATCGGTCCGGTCATCGACGAAGGCTTCTACTACGACATCGCCTTCGAGCGTCCTTTCACGCCGGAAGACATGGCCGCCATCGAACAGCGCATGCAGCAGCTGATCGACAAGGATTACGACGTCATCAAGAAGGTCACTCCGCGTGAGCAAGTGATCGAAGTGTTCAAGTCCCGCGGCGAAGACTACAAGCTGCGCCTGGTCGAGGACATGCCGAACGAGCAGGCCATGGGCCTGTACTATCACGAAGAATACGTCGACATGTGCCGCGGCCCGCACGTGCCGAACACCCGTTTCCTGAAGTCCTTCAAGCTCACCAAGCTGTCCGGCGCCTACTGGCGCGGCGATGCCAAGAACGAGCAACTGCAGCGCGTCTACGGCACGGCCTGGGCAGACAAGAAGCAGCTGGCCGCCTACATCCAGCGCATCGAAGAAGCCGAAAAACGCGACCACCGCAAGATCGGCAAGCGTCTCGGGCTGTTCCACACCCAGGAAGAAGCGCCGGGCATGGTGTTCTGGCACCCGAACGGCTGGACGCTCTATCAGGTGCTTGAGCAGTACATGCGCAAGGTGCAGCGCGACAACGGTTACCTCGAGATCAAGACGCCGCAGGTCGTTGACCGCAGCCTGTGGGAAAAGTCCGGGCACTGGGCCAACTACGCCGACAACATGTTCACCACTGAGTCGGAAAGCCGCGATTACGCGATCAAGCCGATGAACTGCCCTTGCCACGTGCAGGTGTTCAACCAAGGCCTGAAAAGCTACCGCGAGCTGCCGATGCGCCTGGCCGAGTTCGGCGCCTGCCACCGCAACGAGCCGTCCGGCGCCTTGCACGGCATCATGCGCGTACGTGCGTTCACTCAGGACGACGCGCACATCTTCTGCACCGAAGAGCAGATGCAGGCCGAATCCGCTGCGTTCATCAAACTGACCATGGATGTCTACGCCGACTTCGGCTTCAAGGACATCGAGATGAAGCTGTCCACCCGTCCGGAAAAACGCGTAGGTTCCGACGAGTTGTGGGATCGTGCCGAGTCGGCGCTGGCGGCGGCGCTCGACAGCGCGGGTCTGCCTTATGACCTGCAGCCGGGCGAGGGTGCGTTCTACGGTCCGAAGATCGAGTTCTCGCTCAAGGACTGCCTCGGCCGCGTATGGCAGTGCGGCACCTTGCAGCTCGATTTCAACCTGCCGGTGCGCCTCGGTGCCGAATACGTTTCCGAAGACAACAGCCGCAAGCATCCGGTGATGCTGCACCGGGCGATCCTCGGTTCCTTCGAGCGTTTCGTCGGGATTCTGATCGAGCACTACGAAGGGGCGTTCCCTGCGTGGCTGGCGCCGACCCAGGCGGTGATCATGAACATCACCGACAAACAGGCGGATTTCGTCGCCCAGGTCGAAAAAACTCTCAACGAAAGCGGGTTTCGTGCCAAGTCTGACTTGAGAAATGAAAAGATCGGCTTTAAAATCCGCGAGCATACTTTGCTCAAGGTTCCATATCTCTTGGTTATTGGGGATAAGGAAGTCGAGATGCAGACTGTCGCTGTGCGTACTCGTGAAGGTGCTGACCTCGGCTCGATGCCGGTCGCCCAGTTCGCCGAGTTCCTCGCGCAAGCGGTTTCCCGGCGTGGTCGCCAAGATTCGGAGTAATTATTATTAAGCGTGAAATGAGACAGGATAAACGAACTGCACCGAAGGCCCCGATCAACGAGAATATCTCGGCACGCGAGGTTCGGTTAATTGGCGCTGACGGCGAGCAGATTGGCATCGTCTCGATTGATGAAGCGCTTCGTATAGCTGAAGAAGCCAAGCTTGATCTGGTGGAAATCTCCGCCGACGCAGTCCCGCCGGTTTGCCGGGTGATGGACTACGGCAAATCGATCTTCGAGAAGAAGAAGCAGATTGCTGCGGCGAAGAAAAACCAGAAGCAGATTCAGGTCAAAGAAATCAAGTTTCGTCCAGGGACGGAGGAAGGGGATTACCAGGTAAAACTACGCAACCTGGTACGTTTCCTGAGTGACGGGGACAGGGCCAAGGTTTCCTTGCGATTCCGCGGCCGTGAGATGGCCCACCAGGAGCTGGGGATGGATCTCCTCAAGCGGGTCGAACAAGACCTGCTCGAGTACGGATCGGTCGAACAGCATCCTAAGATGGAAGGACGCCAGCTGATCATGGTCATCGCCCCGAAAAAGAAGAAGTAATCAACAGGGCACGGCAGGCCTTCTGATTATGTTTATCCACTGAATGCGGAGTATCCGAACATGCCAAAGATGAAAACCAAAAGTGGTGCTGCCAAGCGGTTTCTGAAAACTGCTAACGGCATCAAGCACAAGCACGCTTTCAAGAGCCACATCCTGACCAAAATGTCGACCAAGCGTAAGCGTCAACTGCGCGGAAGCAGCCTGCTGCATCCGTCTGACGTGGCAAAAGTCGAGCGCATGCTGCGCCTTCGTTAATTTTTGGATCAAGAATAGAGGAAGTAACTCATGGCTCGTGTAAAGCGTGGCGTCATTGCCCGTAAGCGTCACAAAAAAATTCTGAAACTTGCTAAAGGCTATTACGGTGCACGTTCGCGCGTATTCCGTGTTGCCAAGCAAGCGGTAATCAAGGCAGGCCAATACGCCTACCGTGACCGTCGTCAGAAAAAACGTCAGTTCCGCGCTCTGTGGATCGCTCGTATCAACGCTGGTGCTCGTACCAACGGTCTGTCCTACAGCCGTTTCATCGCCGGCCTGAAAAAAGCGTCCATCGAGATCGACCGTAAGGTTCTGGCTGATCTGGCAGTGAACGAAAAAGCGGCGTTTGCTGCGATTGTCGAGAAAGCTAAAGCCACCTTGGCTTAAGTACCCCCGACAGTCACCCGGCCCTGCATCTGTGGGGTCAGGTGTTAAACGTCATAAATAGGGGAAGA
The DNA here is from genome assembly GCF_002112565.1 of Pseudomonas sp. R25(2017). Classification (NCBI taxonomy): domain Bacteria; kingdom Pseudomonadati; phylum Pseudomonadota; class Gammaproteobacteria; order Pseudomonadales; family Pseudomonadaceae; genus Pseudomonas; species Pseudomonas sp. R25(2017). The sequence goes on along the minus strand of NZ_NEHZ01000001.1, from coordinate 21,132 downwards.
GCCTTCAAGCTCTTCCCCTATTTCGTATCTGGAGTCTGTACATGGAAAACCTGGATGCGCTGGTCTCTCAAGCACTAGAGGCTGTGCAAAGCGCTGAAGATATCAATGCCCTGGAGCAAATCCGGGTTCACTACCTTGGCAAGAAGGGCGAGCTGACTCAGGTGATGAAGACCCTGGGCAACCTGCCGGCAGAGGAGCGTCCGCAGGTCGGCGCCCTGATCAACGTTGCCAAGGAGCGTGTCACAGAGGTTCTCAATGCGCGCAAGGCTCTGTTTGAAGAGGCCGAGCTGGCCGCCAAACTGTCCGCCGAGTCCATTGACGTGACCCTGCCGGGCCGCGGTCAGACCTCGGGTGGCCTGCATCCGGTGACCCGGACTCTGGAACGCGTCGAACAGTTCTTCACCCGCATCGGCTACGGCATCGCCGAAGGGCCGGAGGTCGAAGACGACTACCACAACTTCGAGGCGCTCAACATCCCAGGCCATCACCCGGCCCGGTCGATGCATGACACCTTCTATTTCAACGCGAACATGCTGCTGCGCACCCATACCTCGCCGGTACAGGTCCGCACCATGGAGTCGAAAAAGCCGCCGATCCGCATCGTATGCCCGGGTCGCGTGTACCGCAGCGACTCCGATATCACCCACTCGCCGATGTTCCACCAGGTCGAAGGCCTGCTGGTCGACCGCGACATCAACTTCGCTGACCTCAAGGGCACCATCGAAGAGTTTCTGCGGGTGTTCTTCGAGAAGGAACTGGCCGTGCGCTTCCGTCCTTCCTACTTCCCGTTCACCGAGCCGTCCGCCGAAGTCGACATGGAATGTGTGATGTGCAGCGGTAAAGGCTGCCGCGTCTGCAAGCAGACCGGCTGGCTGGAAGTGATGGGCTGCGGCATGGTTCATCCGAATGTGCTGCGCATGTCCGGCATCGATCCGGAAGAGTTCTCGGGCTTCGCCTTCGGCATGGGTGTCGAGCGCCTGGCCATGCTGCGTTACGGCGTGAACGACTTGCGTCTGTTCTTCGACAACGACTTGCGGTTCCTCGCGCAATTTCGCTAGTCGTAACGAATTCTTAGGAGAGCAGGATGAAATTCAGTGAACAATGGCTGCGTGGCTGGGTCAGCCCGCAGGTAGATCGTGACGGGCTGGTTGCCCGTCTGTCGATGGCCGGTCTGGAGGTCGATAGCGTCACCCCGGCTGCCGGCGCATTCAGCGGCGTGGTGGTGGGCGAAGTGCTGAGCACCGAGCAGCACCCGGACGCCGACAAGCTGCGCGTTTGCCAAGTGAGCAACGGCAGCGAAACGTTTCAGGTCGTGTGCGGTGCGCCGAATGTGCGCCCTGGCCTGAAGATTCCGTTCGCCATGATCGGCGCCGAACTGCCGGGCGACTTCAAGATCAAGAAGGCCAAGCTGCGCGGCGTCGAGTCCAACGGCATGCTGTGCTCGCAATCCGAGCTTCAGGTCGGTGAAGGCAACGACGGTTTGATGGAGCTGCCGGCCGATGCGCCGGTAGGTGCGGATTTCCGCGTTTACCTGGATCTGGAAGATGCCAGCATCGAGGTCGACCTGACCCCGAACCGTGGCGACTGCCTGTCGCTGGCCGGCCTGGCCCGTGAAGTCGGTGCGCTGTACGACGCTCCGGTGGTGCGCCCGGTCGTGGCCCCGGTGCCGGCGGCTCACGATGAGGTGCGTCCGGTCGACGTACTGGCGCCGGCCGCTTGCCCGCGCTACCTGGGCCGCGTGATCCGCAATGTGGATCTGTCCCGGCCAACCCCGCTGTGGATGGTCGAGCGCCTGCGTCGTGCGGACGTGCGCAGCATCGATGCCGCCGTGGACATCACCAACTACGTGATGCTCGAGCTCGGTCAGCCGCTGCATGCCTTCGACCTGGCCGAGATCAATGGCGGAATCCGCGTGCGCATGGCGGAAGAGGGCGAGAAACTGGTGCTGCTCGACGGCCAGGAAGTCAGTCTGCGCAGCGATACGCTGGTGATTGCCGACCACACTCGCGCACTGGCGATTGCCGGTGTCATGGGGGGCGAGCACAGCGGCGTCTCCGCGACCACCCGCGACGTGTTCCTTGAAAGCGCGTTCTTCGACCAGATCGCGGTCGCCGGCAAGGCACGTTCCTACGGTCTGCACACCGATGCCTCTCACCGCTACGAGCGTGGCGTGGACTGGCAACTGGCCCGTGAAGCCATGGAGCGCGCCACTGGCCTGCTGCTGGACATCACCGGCGGCGAGGCCGGCCCGATCATCGAGACGGTCAGCGAGCAGCATCTGCCGTCGATCGCGCCGATCACCCTGCGTGCGCAGCGCATCGCGCAGATGCTGGGCATGGAAATGGACTCGGCCGAAGTCGAGCGTCTGCTCGGCGCCTTGGGCCTGAAGATCTCGGCTGAAGGAGCAGGGCAGTGGCGTGTCGAGGTGCCAAGCCACCGTTTCGACATCAGCCTGGAAGTCGACCTGATCGAAGAGCTGGCGCGTCTGTATGGCTACAACCGCCTGCCGGTCCGTTACCCGCAAGCCCGTCTGGCTCCGCAGGCCAAGGCGGAAGCACGCAGCGACCTGCCGGAACTGCGTCGTCTGCTGGTGGCTCGCGGCTATCAGGAAGCGATCACCTACAGCTTCATCGATCCGAAACAGTTCGAACTGTTCAATCCAGGTGTCGAGCCGTTGCTGCTGGCCAACCCGATCTCCAACGACATGGCCGCCATGCGTTCTTCGTTGTGGCCGGGGCTGGTCAAGGTGCTGCAGCACAACCTGAACCGCCAGCAGGATCGCGTCCGTCTGTTCGAGAGCGGCCTGCGCTTCGTCGGTCAGTTGGAAGGGCTCAAGCAAGAGCCGATGCTCGCCGGTGTGGTCTGCGGCAGCCGTCTGCCGGAAGGCTGGGCGCAAGGTCGCGACGCCGTGGACTTCTTCGACGTCAAGGCCGATGTGGAAGCGGTGCTGGGCTTTGCCGGTGCATTGGGTGCTTTCACGTTCGTACCGGGCAAGCACCCTGCGTTGCATCCGGGTCAGACCGCACGCATCGAGCGAGACGGCCGTGAAGTCGGCTTCATCGGTGCCATTCACCCTGAACTGTCGAAAGCCCTGGGTCTTGACCGTCCGGTCTTTGTTTTCGAGCTGGTTCTGGCTGAAGTGGCGCAGGGCAAAATGCCTGAATTCCGTGAGTTGTCGCGCTTTCCTGAAGTGCGTCGTGACCTGGCGCTGTTGGCCGACAAAGACGTCGCCGCCAGTGCTGTGCTTGACGTAATCCGTGAAAATGCAGGCGAATGGCTGACAGATCTCAGGCTGTTTGACGTCTATCAGGGTAAAGGCATTGATCCGCATAGAAAAAGCCTTGCCGTCGGCTTGACCTGGCAGCATCCATCGCGCACTCTTAATGACGATGAGGTGAATTCGACGACGCAAAACATCCTCACCTCGCTCGAACAAAGGTTGAACGCCACGTTAAGGAAGTGACGTATGGGGGCTTTGACGAAAGCTGAGATGGCGGAACGTCTGTATGAAGAGCTGGGCCTGAACAAGCGGGAAGCCAAGGAGTTGGTCGAACTGTTTTTCGAGGAAATCAGGCACGCTCTTGAAGACAACGAGCAGGTCAAATTGTCGGGTTTCGGCAATTTCGACCTTCGGGACAAACGCCAGCGGCCTGGCCGCAACCCGAAAACGGGGGAAGAAATCCCGATCACGGCTCGCCGTGTGGTCACCTTTCGTCCAGGGCAGAAGTTGAAGGCCCGAGTTGAGGCTTATGCTGGAACCAAGTCATAACGACGAACTTCCCGTCATCCCGGGCAAACGCTACTTCACCATCGGTGAAGTCAGCGAGCTGTGTGCGGTCAAACCGCACGTGCTGCGCTACTGGGAGCAGGAGTTTCCTCAGCTCAACCCTGTCAAGCGGCGCGGAAACCGCCGGTATTATCAGCGCCAGGACGTGCTGATGATCCGGCAGATCCGCGCACTCCTTTACGATCAAGGCTTCACCATCGGTGGTGCACGTCTACGGCTATCCGGTGATGAGGCCAAAGACGACACCACGCAGTACAAACAGATGATCCGCCAGATGATCGCCGAGCTTGAAGATGTGCTGGTGGTGCTCAAGCAATAAATTACTGCTTTTAAATACTTCCAGTTTTCAAAAGCTTGCGATATATTCTTGAGCGTTCCTCGAGATGAGGAACAAGATTCACGCCTAGTCGGGGCGTAGCGCAGTCCGGTAGCGCACTAGCATGGGGTGCTAGGGGTCGAGTGTTCGAATCACTCCGTCCCGACCATTATTCCTGAGTAAAATCAGACACTTAAGCCGATCAATCAGATCGGCTTTTTTGTGCCTGCGCAAAACGCGCGCAAAATGTCACTGCATTTCAGTGCAACGTCACCACCTTGCGACTTTCTCCGATCCTGATTCGATCCAAGGCACGGTTCAGCGCATCCAAGGCATCCAGAAGGGCCTTTGCCTCAGCTTCCCGACCCTCCCCCCAGAGACGCTCAGCCATTTTGTTCAAGGCCTGGATAGAGCGTTCAATCTCGGCAGCGGTGGCTGCTTTGCTTTCCGGGTGTTTCTTAAGCATTGATACAACTCTGTATGCATGAAGGTGTTTGGAGCAGTCTATCTTAGCCCATGCCGAAGGGAGACTCCTGCTTCTGGGGGGTGAACGAAGCCTGAGCCCGACCGGGTGACGAAACGAAGAATAGAGACGATGAAACAACCTACCTACCAACTGCTGGAAGTCGCTGACGGCAAGCCGATCAAACTGTGGACCGAGGGCGTCCCGGTGGAAGAGGAAGCGCGGCGGCAATTGTTGAACACCGCCAAGATGCCGTTCATTTTCAAGCACCTGGCCGTGATGCCGGATGTGCATCTGGGCAAGGGCTCGACCATCGGCAGCGTGATTCCCACGGTCGGGGCGATCATTCCGGCGGCGGTCGGGGTGGATATCGGTTGCGGCATGATCGCTGCGCGCACCTCACTGAGGGCTGCCGATCTGCCCGACAACCTGCATGGCCTGCGCAGTGCCATCGAGCAGGCCGTCCCTCACGGCAGAACCCTGACCCGCTCAAGGCGCGATACAGGGGCGTGGGATCAGATACCGCCACAGGCAGACCAGGCCTGGGCGGCGCTGTTTCCGCGGTTCAAGGCGATCACCGACAAATACCCGAAGCTCGCCGACACGAACAACCGCAATCACCTCGGCACGCTTGGCAGCGGCAACCACTTCATCGAGGTGTGCCTGGATGAGGCCGACCGGGTCTGGTTCATGCTGCACAGCGGTTCCCGCGGCGTGGGCAACGCCATCGGCAACCTGTTCATCCAGATGGCCCAGAAGGACATGCGCCAGCACATCGCCAACTTGCCGGATCGCGATCTGGCGTACTTCGAAGAGGGCAGCCGGCACTTTGACGACTATGTGGAGGCAGTCGGGTGGGCGCAGGACTTCGCCCGGCAGAATCGGGTCATGATGATGGACGCGGTGGTCCGTGCGACCCGGACCGTCATCCGCAAACCGTTCGAAGTGGCCCTGGAAGCAGTGAACTGCCATCACAACTATGTGCAGAAGGAACGGCATTTCGGTGAGGACGTATTGATCACCCGCAAGGGGGCCGTGTCGGCGAAGAAGGGCGAGTTGGGCATCATCCCAGGGTCGATGGGGGCCAAGAGCTTCATCGTGCGCGGTCTGGGCAACGAAGAGTCGTTCTGCTCCTGCAGCCATGGCGCAGGCCGAACCATGAGCCGCACCAAGGCCAAGAATACCTTCACCGTCGCGGATCAGGTTCGCGCCACCGCTCATGTCGAGTGCCGTAAGGATGCGGACGTGATCGACGAGATCCCGATGGCCTACAAGGACATCGAGAAGGTCATGCACGCGCAGCGTGAGCTGGTGGAAGTGCTGCATACCTTGCGTCAGGTGGTGTGCGTCAAGGGATAGGCAGCGTCGGACGGCGCTGACCGTACCGCCTGCCTTCAAAGTGCCAGCAGACGGCAAACTGCTGGCCCCCGGATGATCTCCGTATCGGCAAACTCGCCTTTTTTCAAAAGGTTAGGTGGGCTATATGCGGACGATTGTCATCACCGTTGCAACGCTTTCCCTGGCTGCCCTTGCGCTGGGGGCTCAAGCGAAAGAACTGAGCAAGAGCCATCGTTTTGCATGCGCGTGGGGCTCGGACATCGCCGCAGGCGCACAGCAATCGAAACTGTCGGGGATTTCCCTGTATGGCGCGCGCAAGCGCTTGCAGGTTCGCAAGTTCCAGCAGCCATGGATGCGCATGACGGCCATGGGCATTACCGAGCAGACCTACAACAGCACTTCCCGGCTCAAGCCGGCGGCGGTCAAGCAGACCTATTACGAGCAATGCGTGCGGCATGAGCTGGCGCAGCGCTGAGCACAAGGCCCGCCCTCAGGGGTGGGCTTTTTCATGCCTGGCGCCCGTGCTAAGTCACTTGTCGCTTTCGCAGTTGACCATCCAGGACACGCCGAAACGGTCCGTCAACATGCCGAAACTAGCGGCCCAGAAGGTCGCCTCCAGCGGCATGTCGATGCGTCCGTCCTTGGCCAGAGCGTTGAAGACCCGTTCCGCCTCGGCGACGCTGTCGACGTTCAGGGACACCGAGCAGCCGCTCATGCCCGGGGTCGGGCGGTCGGGAGTGGTGTCCGAGGCCATGAGCATCTGGTCGCCGACCTTGAGGCACGTATGGATGATCAGGTGGTGATGGTCTTTCGGTACGTGTTCGGCGGCAGGCGTTTCGCCGAATGACATCATCGCTTCAAGTTTGCCTTGCAGGCATTGCTCGTAAAACGTGAAGGCGGCTCGGCAGTCGCCGTTGAAGATCAGGTAAGGGTTGATTTTCATGGTAGTGCTCCCGGAAGTCGAAACGCGGGCGGCGGCGATTGTTCACCCGGCAGCGCGTTCGACGCATGAACCATAGCAAAGCGTTGGACATCGGGAGCGGCGGTGTTTTTCCAGATGTTTTGCGCATGGTTGGCGCCAGGCTTATCCCTGAAGCGGTCAGTCCACGATCACCCGCTCATCTTCGTCGCCCAGGCACACGGTCAGTTGCTGCCCGTCCTTGTCGAATGCGCAATACGGCAGCGAGCGTTGCTTGGCGACCATCAGTGGCACGCTGATGAAGAGGAGCGACAGCAGAATCGCTACCCCGGTGCGGACAATCAACTTGAAGCGGGAAAGCGATGGGGCGCGCCGTGAGCGCTGGAACGCGCCCAGCAGCAAGAATCCCACGCCGATGAGCATGGCGATTTTGATTTCCTGCGGGCTGGTGCTGTAGATGAGGTTGTCGGAATCTTCAGGGTAGTTCGCCAGCCACCAGGCGCCGATGGACAGGGGCAGGAGTCCGGCGCCGATGCAGGCGGCGGTCGAGCCGGGCAGTCGCAGCAGCACTGTCAGCAGCAACCCGGAGGTTGCGATCAGCCAGCCGGTGGCGAACAGTTGCCCACCCAAGCCACCCATGAAGGTGCCGGTGACGTCGATGGGCGTGATCAGGCTCCAGTCATAAAAGGCGATGTGCGCCATCAAGGCCAGCAAGGCGAGCCAGCAGACGGGATAGTAAAACCACAGGGCAATGGGGCGGGGCAACACACGCGATCCTTTTCGTGACGTTCGGGGGGCGGCAGTATGCCCGGTCGGACGTCAGGAGTCCCGGGCGATTTGCCCTGGCGCCGAACCGGCCACCCTAGGCGCACGCATCAGGGCATCGATGGCCTTGCGATAGCTCTGCCCGCCCAGGGCCATGCTGTTGTTATGCGTCCCACCGGGCACCAGCAACAGCCGTTTGGGCTGCCGGGCGGCAGCGAACAACTGCTCACTGAACCGGGGCGGCACGAACGCATCTGCCTGGCCATGCACCACCAGCAGCGGCATGTGGATATCGGCGATCTTGTCGATGGAGTCGAATTTCTGCGACAGCAGCCAGCGCACCGGCAATGAGGTGTCGGCCACGGCGGCGGCTACGTCCGCCAAGGAGGTGAAGGTGGACTCGATGACCAGCCCGCGCACCGGCAGGGGGGTATGGTCCCTGGCGGCGTTGCGGCCCAGTTCGGCGGCCAGGTCGATGGCCACCGCGCCTCCCAGCGAGTGGCCGTAGATCAAGCGCTTGCCCGGATCGGGCTGCAGTTGTTGAAAGCGTTCCCAGGCCACTCGGGCGTCTTCATAGACGCTGCTTTCCGACGGCAGGTCGCCCTGGCTTTTGCCGAAACCCCGATAGTCGATGGCAAGCACCGAATAGCCGGCCGCGCGCAATTGTTCGATGCGGAACAGTTGGCCCGTCAGGTTCCAGCGAACGCCGTGCAGATAAAGGATGGCCGGAGCGTTGGCCCGTTCCGCCGGCCACCACCAGGCGTGAATGCTTTGCCCGGCCCTGAAGCGCTTCGGCTGCAGGTCGAGTTCTTGCACGCTGTCGGGCAAGCCGTGATACCAGCCTGCGGTGCCGGGTTCGATGCGAAAAAGCAGCTTGCGCTCGGCATGCTCCAGCACGGCGCAGCTTGTCGGCAAGCCGATGATCAGGGCAGCCATGCAGGCGAACGTCAGCCGACGGCGTCGCAGACGGGTCATGAAAGCGGGGAGCATTAAACGTTTCACCGGAGCGCGGACAAAGAACGCTTTGTACCAGAAGCCTTCGTCCGCGCGCGAGATTTTCGACCGCCGCGCACCAGCAATGATTGCAAGATGCGACGGTGGCTCAGTCCACCGTCAACACGATTTTGCCGATGTGGTTCCCCGCTTCCATGTGGGCGTGGGCCAAGGCTGCCTCGGTGAGCGGGTAGACCTTGTCGATGATCGGCAGGCAGCGCCCGGCCGCCAGTGTCGGCCACACGTGTTCACGTAGTTGCGCGGCGATGGCCGCTTTCTCGTCGCCGGTGCGGGCGCGCAGCAGCGAGCCGGTGACCACCGCCCGTTTCGCCAGGATCGCCAGCAGATCGACGTCGTTGGCCCGGGCGCCCCCGAGGAAGCCGAGCATCACCAGACGTCCGTCCATCGCCAGTGCCTGGAGGTTGGCGTTGAGGTAAGAGCCGCCCATGATGTCGAGAATCACGTTGACGCCCTGGCCAGCGGTTCTTTCGGCGATGAGCGCGGAAAATTCCTGCTCGCGGTAATTGATCGGTTCACCGCCGAGTTCGCGGATGGCCGTGCACTTGTCGGCGCTGCCGGCGGTGGCGAAGGCCTCGATGCCGAATTCGCGGCAGAGCATCAGCGCGGTAGTGCCGATGCCGCTGGTGCCGCCGTGGATCAGGACTCGCTGGCCTGGCCGGGCGCCGCCCAAGCCGAACAGGTTGGCCCATACCGTGAAGAAGGTTTCGGGAAGCGCTGCCGCCTGCACCCAGTCCAGCCCCGCAGGCATCGCCAATGTCTGGCCGGCAGGCACGCTGCAGTATTGGGCGTAGCCTGCGCCATTAGTCAAAGCGCAGACCCTGTCGCCGATGGCGAACGTATCCACCCCGGCGCCGAGGGCGACGATCTCTCCGGCCACTTCCAACCCGGGGATCGGGTTCATCCCGGGCCTCATCGGATACAGGCCGGCCCGTTGCAGGGCATCGGGGCGGTTGATGCCGGCCGCGCGTACCCGGATCAGCACTTCGCCTTCCGGCACGGTCGGCAACGGCACGCGCCGGGGTTGCAGGACGTCCGGACCTCCGGGGCGGGTGATCTCGATTCGGGTCATTTCAGTGGGCAGGGTCATGTTCGGTGCCTCGCAAGGTGTGGTTCGGTGATGAAAACAGGTCGGTCAACTCAGGCAGCGGTGTCGCGCAAAGGTGTAAGGCAACCCTATCGCGGCCAGTTCCAGCAGCAGCGCCACCGCCAATGAGCCGGCGGCCGTCAAACACAGCAGCGCATGGTTGCCTCCGCTGGCCTCGAACAGTGCCGATGACGCGAACCCGGCCAGCGCCTGAAACGTGGCGAACGAAACGGTCGCGCGGCTCCTTTGCTCAAAAGGTTTATGGCGCTGAGCATATCGACTAAGGTCGCTGCACATGCGCAGCGATTTTGCTGAGTGATGATGCATTGGTGCATCAGTGGGGGAGGCAATATGAACTGGGATGATGCCAAGGTGTTTCTGGCGGTTTGCCGCGAGTCGACCTTGCGTGGTGCGGCGCGGGTCCTGGGGGTTGATCAAGCCACGGTGGGACGGCGCGTCACGGCGCTCGAGCAGTCGTTGGGCGCCAAGCTGTTCCTGCGTACCTCCGATGGCTATGCGTTGACGACGGTGGGTGAGGCTGCGCTCTTGTCCGTGGAGAAAATGGAGCATTCGGCGCTGGAGTTGGAGCGCCGGATCCAGGGCATGGACGAGCGGCTGAGCGGTAACGTGCGGGTCAGCACCACCGACTCTCTGGCCATCGACTTTCTGATTCCGGCCATCGCGCGTTTGCATGAGTTGCATCCTGACGTGCGTGTGCAATTGGACGCCTCCACGCAATTCTCGAGCCTGGCCAAACGCGAAGCGGACATCGCGGTGCGCAACGCTCGGCCTGACGATCCCGACCTCATCGCACGCCGCATCGCGCACTGGCCGGTGGGGCTGTTCGCTTCGCAGGCCTATGTCGACGCGCGAGGCGTGCCGTCGCCGGGCACTGCATTCGAGGGCCATGACCTGGTGGTGTATCAACCCTATGTGAAGGCCGGAAAAGAGGTGACGCTGGCGTCCGAACCGGTGGGGCGCGGGCGTATCGTGGCAGGTCTGAGTTCTAGCCTGTTGGTGCGGCGTTCGATTGCCGCCGGCATCGGTGTAGGAGAAATTCCCGTCTACATGGGGGAGCGGGACGGGCTGGTTCGGCTCTGGCCGGAGCGCACGCGGCCACAAGCCTATGAAGTGTGGCTGGTGACCCATGCGGATCTGCGTCACACGGCGCGGGTCAGGGCGGTGATCGAGCAGATCGTGGACGCGTTCGCACCGGAGAACGGATAGGCCAGACGCGCTGAATGCGTGGACTTGGCAAGGCTACGTCGGGTGGCGACATTGCCTACATTAAGGGCGGAATTCGCCGGCTTGTGGCTTTTCGGGCCGGGCTCTATCGTTTTCCAGACCTCGGACGAGACAAACCCCTCGTTCTGAAGGGATCAATCAGGGACGAATTGATAGCCGCAGAGGTGTGGAATTGATTGCAAGGGAAATCAGCCCGTTTCAGGAATGCGACATGTCCAGAGCCACCGACAAGACCGAATCCATGAACCACGTCAGCCGAGAGGAATTCAACGCCAGGATCGAGACCATCGAAGTCAGGATGGATGCCCGGATCGAATCCATGTCCGCGAAACTGGATGAGTTCGTCGCGGTGCAGGCGGAACGGGACAAGGCGTTCCTGGAGCGCGAAAGGGCCCGGGAGGAAACCCGTCTGGAACGTGAGCGGCTTCAGGAAAAAGCCCGGTTGGAGCGGGAGCGATCCTGGGAGCGCGCACGGCTGAGGTGGGAGCGATCTCAGGAAAGGGCTCGGCAGGAGCAGGGCGCAGCACAGGATAAAGCACGGCAAGAATGGGAAGCCGCTCAGGAAAGAGCCACGCAGAAGAGGGAAGAAGCGCAGGAACGAGCACGGCAAGAATGGGAAGCCGCTCAGGAACGAGCCAGGCAGAAGAGGGACGAAGCGCAGGAACGAGCCAGGCAGGAGCGAGACGAAGCGCAGGAACGAGCACGGCAGGAGCGGGAAGCCGCACAGGAGCGAGCCAGGCAGGAGCGGGAAACCGCTCAGGAAAGGGCCCGGCAAGATCGGGAGAAGGCGCGGGAGGTCGCACAGCGGGAACGAGACAAGGCACAGGAGGTCGCACAGCGGGAACGAGACAAGGCACAGTTGGAGCGGGACAAAACGCAGCTGGAGCGTGAAAAGGTCCAGCAGGAGAGAGACAAGCGCCTGGAGCTGATCGCGGAGCAAACGCTCAAGGCTGCCGAAGGGGCCCAGGAAGCGGCAAAGCAAGTGATCAATTTCAGAACCAGCTATTGGGCAGGTGTTGCCGTGCAGTTTCTGGCAGGAGTGGCCATTCTGGTGGGGGCCATCTACACCAACCAGGCCAACGTGATGGTCGCGATACAGACGACCTTGGCGGCGGTTCAGTCGGTCAAGGAGGCCAGCGCACCCGTGCCTGTTGCCACGCCGGTCACCCTGGAACAATGAAAACGGCCTTCAAATGAAGGCCGTTTTTGGGTGGTGCGTTTGTCTCAAGGCATTTCTGGCAATTCTTGGGGCCTCAAGTCAAACACCAGCACTTCGGCATCAGCACCGTTGCTCAAGGTCAGCGCCTGTTCCTCACGAACCCGCACGCCGTCGCCTTCCTGCAACTGCACGCCGTTCAGCTCAATGCTGCCGCGAGCGACATGCACGTAGGCATAGCGATGGGTCGGCAGTTCCAGCGTGGCGCTTTCGTGGCCGTCGAACAGTCCCGCAAACACCCGTGCATCCTGGCGCACCTTCAGCGAGCCGTCGGTGCCGTCCGGCGAGATGATCAGTTGCAGCCGGCCGCGTTTTTTCTGCGGGCTGAAATGCTCCTGCTGATACCGAGGCTTGGCGCCGCTCACATCGGGCACGATCCAGATCTGCAGAAAGTGCACGGGCTTGCTCGTCGAATGGTTGAACTCGCTGTGGGCCACGCCGCTGCCGGCGCTCATCAGTTGCACGTCGCCGGGGCGGATCACCGAGCCGGTGCCGAGGGTGTCCTTGTGTTCCAGTGCGCCTTCGAGCACGTAGGAGAAGATCTCCATGTCACGGTGCGGGTGCTGGCCAAAACCTTTGCCGGCGGCGACGCGGTCGTCGTTGATCACCAGCAGGTCCGAGAAACCCTGTTCGCGCGGGTCACGGTAGCTGGCGAAGGAAAAGGTGTGGAACGACTTCAACCAGCCATGGTTGGCGAGCCCGCGGTCGGAAGCTTTGCGAAGGGTCAGCATGATGGAATCTCCTGTCGGGACGTTGATTCGTCCGCTTGAGGAGAAGATTAATATTTACCGGTTTGAGCAATAAGTAGGTGAAAATTGAAATACTGTCCTGCTCAAGTTGACAGTTTTGTGCTGCGGATCACGGCGTCTTTCGGGCCGCTCGTGGTGTACTGCGGCAAAATGCGGCAACTTATGCCGAATCATAGATTTCAGTGATGTGTCTCCCATGAAAAGCGTGGCAATGGTGCTGTTTCCCGAGTTTCTCCTGCTGGACATGGCAGGCCCCCTCGAAGTGTTTTCGGTGGCCAACCGCTACCTGAAGCCCCAGAACCATTATCGGTTGACCACCCTGGGCACCGAACGCGGGCCGTTGCGTGCATCCAATGGCGTCTTGATGCACACCGACCGGTGCATCGAGGACGACAACGAGCGTTACGACCTGCTGCTGGTGCCCGGCGGGCCCGGTGCCTACAACGAAAGGCTGCCGTCGCTGCAGGCCTGGCTGCCGGGGGCGGTCGGTCGGGCGGGATGTTACGGCTCCATCTGCACCGGGGCATTCGTGCTGGGGCATGCCGGGCTGATCGACGGCTATCGCGTCACCACCCACTGGAACTACACCGAGCGGCTGATCAAGGGGTTTCCCAAGGCCATCGTCGCGACAGACCGGATCTACGTCGAGGATCGCAACCTCATCACCTCCGGCGGCGTCACCGCCGGCATCGATCTGGCCCTGGCGGTGGTCGCCCGGGACCACGGCAAGAAGCTCGCCCAGGACGTGGCCAAGGTGCTGCTGGTGGTGATGAAGCGTCAGGGCGGACAGGCTCAGTTCAGTCCGCTGATGGCGGCGGTGGCCCCTCAGGAGACGCCGGTCACGCGGGTGCAGAACCATGTGCTGGAACACCTGGAGGAGGCCTTCAGCGTTGAGCGGATGGCCGGGATCGCGAACATGAGCCCGCGGCACTTTGCGCGGGTGTTCGCCCGGGAGGTCAGCATGACGCCCATGGAGTTCCTGCAGAACGCACGCATCGACCGTGCGCGCAATCTGCTGGAAACCAGCGACCTTCCGCTCAAGACCGTGGCGTTCAAAAGCGGTTTCGGCAGCGTGCGCCACATGCGCTTTCTGTTTGGCGAAAAGCTGGGCCTGACGCCGCTGCAGTACCGCGAACAGTTCAGCTAGAGCGTTTCTGTCCGTCCCGGGCACCCGGATGTCCGTGCTGCGCCCCGTGTGGCGGTTGTGCCGTCATGGGGGCCTGCCAAGATAGCGGGCATGAACAGCCTCGTTGATTTGAGCACGGCATCGGTCCTGCGGTTCGGCCCGTTTGCCTTTCACCTGCGCCAGCGGCTGATCCTCGAAGGGGATCGGCAATTGCGCATGGGCGGCCGTGCGCTGGACATCCTGCAGGTGCTGGTCGAGCGCGCCGGCCGCGTCGTCAGCAAGGAGCAGCTGATCGCGCTGGTGTGGCCGACGTCAGTGGTCGAAGACATCAACCTGCGGGTGCACATCGCCGCCTTGCGCCGGGCGCTGGGCGACGGTGAGAAGGGCCAGCGCTACATCGTCAACGTGCCGCAGTGCGGTTACAGCTTCGTCGCCCCGGTGCAGGGCGACAGCGTTGCGCAGGTGGTGTTCGAAAGCCTGCAGGCCCCCCAGCACAATCTTCCGGCGCGGCTGACCCCGGTGACCGGTCGGGATTCACTGGTGGGTGGCCTGGTCCGCCAATTGCCGCTGTGCCGGCTGATGACCGTGACGGGCCCCGCCGGCGTCGGCAAATCCACCGTGGCCTTGCGCGCGGCCGAGCTGCTGCTGCAGCACTTTCGCGACGGGGTGTGGCGGGTGGATCTTTCGCTGATCGACGCCAGCGCCCCCTTGCTCGACGCGTTGCTGCAAGCCCTGGACACCGACTATCCCACCCTGACCGCCCGCCACGCCCTGCTGGTGCTGGACAACGCCGACCATTGGCGTGAAGCCTGCCGCGAGGTGCTGGAGACGCTGTTGGCGGCGGCCCCGCGGCTGGTGATCCTGGTCACCAGCCGCGAAGCGTTGCAGGTCAACCTCGAAACCGTGCAGAACGTGCCGCCGCTGGCCGTGCCCGGTGTGTCGGCGTGCTGCCATGTCGCTGAGGCCATGGCGTTTTCGGCGGTGCAGTTGCTGGTCAGCCGGGCCCGGGCACGGCAGCACGGCTTTGCGCTGCGTGAGCAGGATCTGCCGGCGGTGCGCGAGATCTGCCAGCGGCTCGACGGCTTGCCGCTGGCGATCGAACTGGCGGCTGCGCAGATCGATGCGCTGGCGCTGGTCGGGCTGCACGCCCAGCTGGACAACGGCCTGCAATGGCTGAGTTTCGGCAGGCGCACGGCGGTGCCGCGCCATCAGTCCATGAGCGCCGCGCTGGACTGGGGCTGCCGGCACCTGAGCGACCAGGAGCGGCGCGTGCTGCAACGCCTGGCGGTGTTCAAGACTGCCTTTACCCTGGACGCGGCGATGGCCGTGATCAGCTGTGCGCAAATGCCGCCGTCGATGCTGGCGGCGGCGGTTGAACGGCTGGCGGCCAAATCGTTGCTGACGGTGGAGCGGGGCAGCGGGGTGGTGCGCTACCGCCTGCTCAACACCACCCGGCGCTACCTCGGCGAACAGCCGGCGGACAGCGGCGACTTGGCTGAACTGGAGCGGCGCCATGCCCGCTACAGGGGGCGCACGCACGATGCCTCAGACGTCCGTCTGGCTGCGCAACTCGTCCAGCAGTAGGCGCACCTTGCGCAGATCCGGCGTCGCGTAGCCCTCGGTGAAGCGCCGATAGACCGGATCGAGAAGCGCCAGCGCCTCGTGGTGGCGCGCCTGACGCTGCCACAGCCGGGCCAGCGACGTGGCGCTACGCAGTTCCCAGGCCAGCGCGCCCTGGTTTCGGGCGATGTCCAGCGCTTGCAGCAGAACGGCTTCGGCGGTTTCGGTTCTGGCCGTGTCTGTCTCGACGCCATCGCCAGCCTGCTGGCGATGGCGTCCGTCCAGCCGCAGCGGTTCTTCAGGCAACAGCTGCTCGGCCCGGGCCCGCAGGATCTCCGCCGTGCTCCATCCCGCCGCGCCGCTCTGAGCGCGCTCCAGCAAGGCATCGTCAATGAAGCCGCTGTCGAGCGTCACCATGATCTCGCGGACCAGCCCGCTGTCGGCCGGCGGCACGGCGACGGCGGTGTCGGCGTCGATCACTTGCGCATACTGCCGGGCCCAGGTGTGGAACAGCAGCACCGAATGCTTCTGCGCCTGTTCGTGCAGCTGGCGCAGCAGGGCGCGGGCGTTCTGCCGGTCGCCGTTGTAATGGGCGATCAGGCAGGTGGCGAGGGCCAGGGTGTAGCAGATCGACGTGCCATGGTCGATCTGCACGGCGATGTCCAGCGCCTGCCGGGCCGTGCGCCACGCCTGTTCGGGAAAGCCCTGCAGCCACAGCACCCGGGCGAGCACCGTCAGCGAGGCGACGCTCTGGTCGTACTGCACGCCGAAACCATGGGTGAAACGGTTGCGGTGGCCGCTCTGGGCCATGCGCTGGATCACCTGCTCGGCATGGATCCGGGCCTGCGGCTGATCCCCCGCGTAATGCAGCGCCAGCACCCGCAAGCGGTGCGTGCTCAACGACAACAGCGGATCGCCGTGCAGGCCCAGGTTCTCGAACTGCTCGCTCTGCTCCAGCGCCATCCGGTAATGGCCGCAGCTGAGGTTGACCGCCATGTGCCCGGACACGGCGCGCAGTTGCCCGGCGATGTCGTCGTGCTGCCGGGCCAGCGCATGGGCGCCGACGAAGGCGTCGATGGTCTCCGGCGTGCCGCCGAAGGTGTGGTAGCAGGCACTGCCGAGCGCCAGCTTCAGGGCGATTTCCAGGCGGGGGCAGGGCGAGGCGGCAGACGCCAGCAACTCAAGGGCCCGACGCACATGGCCGCCGTATTCCTTGAGCAGCGAGAGTTCTTGCCACAGCGGCGCCGAGGTCGCGGTCAGGCGTACGCCCAGATCCTGCGGGCCTTCCCCGTTCAGCGCCCAGCCCAGCGCCGCGCGCAGATCCTCAAGGCCACGGGCGTAGCGTTCGATCCACAGCACGGTGGGGGTCATTTCCCAATCGGCCTGGGCCTGGTGCATCAGCGCCAGGCAACGTTCGGCGTGGCGTTCGCGGGTCTGGTCGAGTTCCAAGGCGTGGTCGAGCTTCTCCAGCGCATAGCGGCGGGTGGTGTCGAGCAGGCGGTAGAACACTTCTTCATCGCCGACCTCGACGCTGAGCAGCGACTTGGCCACCAGTTGCGTGACCGAACCGAACACGTGGTGCGGTTCGATGTGCCGACCGACGATCACGGCTGCTGCCGACTCCAGGGTAAAGCCGCCGCGGAACACGCTGAGGCGGCGCAGGCAGGCCTGTTCGCAGGCACTGAGCAGGTTGAAGCTCCAGTCCAGCGTGGCCCGCAGCGTCTGGTGCCGGTTCTGGCCGATCCGCTCGCCGGCGGGCAAGCGGCCTTGCAGTTGCATCAGCAAGCCTTCCAGTCCGAGCGTCGCGACCTGCGCGGCCGCCAGTTCCAGCGCCAGCGGAATGCCGTCCAGCCGACGGCAGATCCCGATGGCCAGCGGCAGGTCGGCATCGCCCAGTTCAAAGCTGTCGTGGCCGGCCATCGCCCGTTCGGCGAACAGTTGCAGCGCCGAAAAGCTCATGGCCTGGGCAAGGTCGGGCACGGCGATCGGCGGCGGGCAGTCGAGGGATTCCAGACGCTGCACGAACTCGCCTTCGATCCTCAGGCTTTCGCGGCTGGTGGCCAGGATGTGCACCTGGGGCGCACCCCGCAGGATGCCTTCGCTGAGCAGGGCCACGGCGTCGATCAGGTGCTCGCAGTTGTCGATCACCAGCAGCATGTGCCGGTCGCGCAGGCTGGCGATCAGGCAACTCAACGGATCATTGTCGTGCAGCGACAGGTCCAGCAGATTGGCCAGGTGCGAGCCGATCAGTTGCGGATCGTTGATCGGCGCCAGGTCCAGCAGGCGGATGCCGTCCCGGTAGCGCCCGATCAATTGTTCGGCCACGCGCAGGGCGACGGTGGTCTTGCCGATGCCGCCGGGCCCCACCAGGGTGATGCAGCGCTGGCGCGGCAGCTGGGCCATCAGGTTGTCGACCAGCGCCTGACGCCCGATCATCCGCGTGCGGCGCAACGGCAGGTTGTGCCGGCCGGTCGCGCTCGGTGATGGCGTGTGCTCGATGGCCTGCAGGATGATCGGCGCGACGAAGCTGTAGCCGCGCTGGGCCACCGTGACGATGTAGCGCTGCCCGGCCTGGCCGTCGCCCAGCGCCTTGCGCAGGGCGGCCATGTGCACCCGCAGGTTGATGTCTTCCACCACGCTGTCGGGCCAGACCCCGGCGATCAGCCGCTGCTTGCTCACCACCTCGCCGGCGTGGGCCAGCAGGATCAGCAGGATGTCCAGCGCACGCCGGCCCAGGCGCAACGGCTGGTCGCCTTCGAGCACCAGCCGCTGGCCGGGGTGGATCCGATAGGGGCCGAAACCGATGGCCTGATCCGGGGAAAGACTCAACCGCTCACTCCTGTACCGCTTTCTTGTGATCCCGGCCGCACGCGTTCACGGGGCGAGGGCCGGGGCGGACGGTGGCCGGCAGGGTCTGCCGGGGCGTCTAGTCCGCTGTTTCCGGGCATATTCCCCATGATTGCCCGCGAGCGCAATGTGCTGGCGAAGGGCTCCGGCGGCGATCCGGGGTCGCACCCACTGTATTTAAAGGCCGAAACCTGCACCGGCCCGTCCGACGACCGGAAAAAATTAACAACGATTAACTCGTCCCTGGCCGGCCTCGCCCCAACACTGCGGGCGAAGGAATGCATACGTCCGGAGGACGCTGCGATGAGCGAAGTGGTGGTGGTCTATCACAGTGGTTACGGGCATACCCGGGTCATGGCCGAAGCGGTGGCCTTGGGCGTTGCGCGCCACTCGGGCAGCACCTGCCGGCTGATCGCCGTGGAGGACGTGGACGCGCATTGGGAATGGCTGCACCGCGCCGACGCGATCGTTTTCGGTGCGCCGACCTACATGGGCAGCGCGTCGGCGGCGTTCAAGCAGTTCATGGAAGCCACGGCCGCGTTCTATCTGGCCAGGCCCTGGCGCGACAAGCTGGCGGCGGGCTTCACCAACTCCGGCAGCCTGTGCGGCGACAAGCTCGGCACCCTCCAGCAAATGGCCGTGTTCGCCGCGCAGCACTCGATGATCTGGGTCGGCCTGGACCTGTTGCCGGCGCGTTCGTGCCAAGGATCGTTCGACGGGCAACTGAACCGGCTCGGCAGTTCGTTGGGCGCCATGTCCCAGTCGTGCGTCGAACGGCCGCCCGGGCAGGTGCCGCCGGTCGAGGACCGCCGCACCGCCGCCCACCTGGGCGAACGCGTGGCGCGCCTGGCTCAGCGCATGGCGCTGCGTTGAGCAGGGATCAGAGCCCTTTGACCACCCGGCAGCGCCAGGCGAACGGATTGATCCCTTCGCTGCGGGTGAAGATGTGGCAGAAATGCGCCTGGTCGCAGAAGCCGCATTCGAGGCTGATCTGGGTCAGGCTCAGGTCCGTGTGCTGGATCAGCAGCTTGGCCCGGGCGATGCGCTGGGCGCGGATCCAGTCCTGGGGCGAAAGCCCGGTGCTGCACTTGAAGGCGCGGGAAAAGTGGCTGCGCGACAGCGCACAGGCGCGGGCCAGTTCGGTGACTTCGAGGCTTTGGTCCAGGCGTTCGAGAATCAGCTGTTTGACCAACCGTTCCCGCTGCGGGCTGAGGCCGCCGGTCTGAGGTTTGGGCGCATCGCCGGCAGGCATGCGGGCGAGCGTTTGCTGTAGGTGAGCCATGGCCAGAATCCGTGTCGGGGGGAACGCACGGTCAGCGCCTTCCCTCAGGTCGAAAAAACAACGCTGCGCAGAGGGATTCATTGTTCGGCGGCGGGGCGGAGGCTTGCGAGTTAAACGTTGTTAATTCCGCCGCAAACGCGCATGGCCCGTCACCGTCGTTCGGGTAAAGTGCGCAGCACTTGCGCCTGACTCCATAAGGAAAACACGTCCATGAACCGTAACGATCTGCGCCGCGTCGACATGAACCTGCTGGTGATCTTCGAAGCGCTGATGTTCGAAAGGAACCTGACCCGCGTCGCCGAAAAACTGTTCATGGGCCAACCGGCGGTGAGCGCCGCGCTGGGTCGCCTGCGGGATCTGTTCGATGACCCGTTGCTGCTGCGCAACGGTCGCGGCATGGAGCCCACCGCCCGGGCCCTGGCGATCCTGGACGAGCTGCAGCCGGCCATGGACGTGATCAGCGGCGCGGTCAGCCGGGCCAAGGCCTTCGACCCCGCCACCAGTTGCGACGTGTTCCGCATCGGGATGTCGGACGATGCCGAGTTCGGCCTGTTTCCGCCGCTGCTGCGCCAGTTGCAGGAGGAGGCTCCGGGGATCGTGGTGGTGGTCCGCCGCGCCAACTACCTGTTGATGCCGACATTGTTGGCCTCCGGGGAAATCTCCGTGGGCGTTAGCTACACCACGGATCTGCCGGCCAACGCCAAACGCAAGAAACTGCGCGACATTCCCTGCAAGGTGCTGCGCGGCGACGACCGTCCGGGGCCGTTGACCTTGGACGAGTACTGCGCGCGGCCCCACGCGATGGTGTCGTTCTCCGGCGATCTGAGCGGCAACATCGACCTGGACCTGGCCAAGGTCGGCCGCACCCGCCGGGTGGTGCTGGGCGTGCCGCAGTTCAGTGGCCTGCGCGCCTTGCTGGCCGGCACCGAAATGATCGCCACCGTGCCCGACTACGCGGCGTGCGCACTGGTGGAAGGCTGCGCGCTGCGGGCCGAGGATCCGCCGTTCCCCATCGACGCGGCGCAACTGTCGATGGCGTGGAGCGGGGTGCACGACAACGACCCGGCGGAACGCTGGCTCCGGTCGCGGATCAGCCAGTTCATGTCGGCGGAGCTGGACATTCCGGTGGCGTAGGCGCCGTTGCCCGGTCAGTGGGGGGCAGCAGGGCAGGGCCAAGACAGTTGCTCCCGCCCGTCGAAAAGGGCGCGCGATCTTTCAATCCGGGTATGTGCCATCGCAGACGGCTTGCAAACGAGCTGCGCTGCCGCTCATCGGAATCCCGCCCACCCCTGTCAGATCTGACAGTAGCCACCGCTCCCCCCCCGGCTTCCAATGACTCCGTCGCCCACCCGCACCGGAGTCTTTGCCATGCTCATCCAGCCCCTGCGAGCCGTCGCCCCCCTGGCCCTGCGCGAGCCCGA